>NZ_JAMYNZ010000004.1:0-544626 GCF_040319465.1 Mesorhizobium sp. M0910 | reverse complement strand
GCGCGCTGATCCTGCGCCATGCCTGCACCGGCTGCGGCGTCCACATGCACGGCCCGGTCGAGCGCGACCACGCTTTCAAGGGGCTGTCCTTCATCCATCCGGAACGCTTCCAGGAGGATGGCTGGTCGCCTCCGGGCTTCACCGCCTTTGTCTCGTCGATCATCGAGTCCGGTGTCGATCCGAGCCGCATGGACGGTATAAGGTCACAGCTGAAGTCGATCGGGCTCGAACCTTATGATTGCCTCAATCCTGGCCTGATGGACTATATCGCCACCTGGACGGCCAAGAGATCCGGCGCGTTGCCGGCCTAGTAGCCGCTCGACTATCATCGATCGAGCCGGGCGAAGCCGCCCGGCTCTTTCACATTTGGAATCACGATGCCCGCACCTGCTATTCTCGTCGACGCCGACGCTTGCCCGGTGAAGGCCGAGGTCGAAAAAGTCGCCGAGCGGCACGGCATCGTCGTCACCTTCGTCTCCAATGGCGGCTTGCGTCCGTCGCGCGATCCGATGATCCGCAATGTCGTCGTCTCCAAGGGCGCGGACGCCGCCGACGACTGGATCGTCGAAAATGCCCGGTCCAACGACATTGTGGTGACCGCCGATATCCCGCTTGCCGCGCGCGCGGTGGCGCTTGGCGCCCACGTACTTGGTCCGACCGGACGCCCGTTTACGCCCGAAACGATCGGCATGGCGGTGGCAATGCGCGATCTCAAGCAGCACCTGCGCGAAACCGGCGAGAGCAAGGGCTACAATTCGAGCTTCGCGCCGCAGGATCGCTCGCGGTTCCTAGGCGAGCTTGACCGCATCCTACGGCGAGCGCTGAAATCCGCGCCAGCGGACTGAAAACCATGGCGACCGGTACCACGACCAAGATGCCCATGCGACGCCACACGCTGTTCGCGGTGTCGGCCTGCATCGGCGTGGCAGCCTTTGGCGCAGCGCTGATCTGGCGTGCGCCGCTTGCCTATTCGATCGGCGCCAATGTGTTCTTTGCCGCCTATCTGGTTCTTGTCATCGCCCACATGCCGCGGCTTACCGGCAGCTATCTGCGCAAGAATGCAGGCGACACTGACCTGCCGGTATTGGCGATCTTCGCGGTCACTCTGGTTGTGGTCGCCATTGCCATCATTTCGTTGTTTCAATTGATCAACAGGGAGAAGAGCGCGGACGCCGTCGAGCTTACGGTGGCGCTGCTGTCCATCCCGCTTGGCTGGTTGACCATCCATGCCATGGCGGCACTTCACTACGCGCATCTCTATTGGTTGGACGGCGATGCGATGGATGGCGACACCAAAAAGAGGATTCCAGTCGGCGGCCTCGACTTCCCGGGCGGCAAGCGGCCGGAGGGCTCGGATTTCCTCTATTTTTCGACAGTGATCGGCATGACGGCGCAAACCGCCGACACCAACGTCACGACCTCGCAAATGCGCCGTGTCGTGCTTGTGCATTCGATCCTGTCGTTCTTCTTCAACACTGTCATTGTGGCAGCCGCGGTCAACCTCGCCGTCAGCCTCGGCAGTCTGTAATAAATCCGTGATCGGGTGAAACATCGCTTAGGCTGGGGACGTATTTGGGAGAGAAGAGATCTGACGAGGCTGTGGCGAACGCGCGGCCGGAGGAAACAACAGATGGAATCGCTTGCCAGAAACCAAGCCGCCGGAGCAGATACCGCCGCGCCGAGCGATGTGACGCTGATCTATCGCCAGTCGCGCTGGACGCGGCTGACGCATTGGCTATGGGCGATCGCGCTGTTCTTCATGCTGCTTTCCGGCCTGCAGATCTTCAACGCCCGCCCGCAGCTCTACATCGGCAAGGAGTCGGGCTTTGGCTACAACAACACCATCTTCGCCATCGGCGCCGAGAATACCGCGGCTGGCCCGCGCGGCTACACCGAAATCTTCGGCAAGCGCTTCGATACCACTGGTGTGCTCGGCTGGTCGGGTCCGGCCGGCCAGGAGACTTCCCGGGCCTTCCCGTCCTGGGCTACGATTCCTTCCTACTACGATCTCGGCACCGCGCGCGTCGTTCATTTCTTCTTTGCCTGGGTGCTGACCACCACGCTGCTGGTCTGGCTGGTCGCCAGCCTCATCAACGGCCATTTGCGCCGCGATCTTGCCCCGCGCCTCGATGACATCAGGCGGCTGCCGCAAGACATTGTCGACCACGCCAGGTTCAGGTTTCACCACAGGCGCGAATACAACACCTTGCAGAAGATGGCTTATGGCGGCGTGCTGTTCGTGCTGCTGCCGCTGATGATCATCACCGGCCTTGCCATGTCGCCGAGCATGGATTCGGTCCTGCCGTTCCTGAACGATTTGCTCGGCGGCCGACAGACGGCGCGCACCATTCATTTCACGGTGATGCTGCTGCTCGTCGCCTTCTTCATTATCCACATCCTGATGATCCTGGCCGCCGGTCCGATCAACGAGCTGCGCTCAATCATCACCGGCTGGTATCGAACCGACCCGCCGGCGCATGCCGACAATGCGCCAGAGAGGAGTCCCTGACATGTCGAAATTCGAGATCAGCCCCAAGCTACAGATAAGCCGAAGAAAGTTCCTGACCTCGGCCAGCCTCGGCCTTTCCGGCATCATGCTGTCGGGCTGCGACGCCTTCGACAGCCAGCTTGGCGTCGGCGACAGCCTGCGCAGCTTCCTCGAAAGCGCCAATGGCCTGACCTGGCGGGCGCAGCGACTGCTTGCCGGCGCTGATGCGCTGGCGCGGGAATTCACCGAGGCCGACATTCGCCAGCCGCAGCGGCCGAACGGCGTCACCGCACCCGACGACGATTTCTACAAGGGCCTGCTCGCCAGCGATTTCGCCGACTGGCGGCTGGAGGTTTCCGGCCTTGTCGAAAAGCCGCTGTCGCTGACCCGCGAGCAGCTGATGAACATGCCGAGCCGCACCCAGATCACCCGCCACGACTGCGTCGAAGGCTGGAGTTGCATTGCCAAATGGACCGGCACGCCGCTGTCGCTGGTGCTCGACCAGGCCGTGGTCAAGCCGCAGGCGCGCTATGTCATGTTCCACTGCCTCGATACGATCGACCGCAGCCTTGCCGGCGATATCAAATATTACGGCTCGATTGACCTGATCGATGCCCGTCATCCGCAGACGATCCTTGCCTATGGCCTCAACGGCAAGCCGTTGCCGGTCGAGAACGGCGCGCCGCTGCGCGTCCGCGTCGAGCGCCAGCTCGGCTACAAGATGCCGAAATACCTCTACAAGATCGAGCTGGTCGACGGCTTCGCCAATATCGGCGGCGGCAGAGGCGGCTATTGGGAGGACAATGGCTACGACTGGTACGGCGGCATCTGACTGAAACCTGATCTCAGTTTCACCTAAAGCGCGCCGCGTTCGATCGGCCTCATGCGACGCGCTGTAGGCTCTTCTTTTCATGCATGTCGTTGTCGCAAAACCGCTGCGCACTTTTGCGCGACATGCATTAACTGTCGTCGTCGCCGTCGTCGCCGTCGCTCCGCAGGGCCGGATTCAGGTCGGGATTATCGTCCGGGGTGACGAGCTTCCCAAGCCCGTGCGGTCCTTGGTAGTTGCCGTGGGTATCGAAGCTGGGATTGCCCTGATTGTCGAATTGCGGCGTCGGATCGATCGATTGGTCGTAACGGCGCGGGCGCGGCTTCGGATAGTAATTATCGGAATGATGGCGATGCGAATTGCTGTTGTCGAGAATGGCGCCTACCACGCCGCCGACGATAATGGCTGCGGCGAGGTCGCCAGCAGAGGGGTTACGGTCGGGGCCGGCGACTGCGAATTCGGCCGAGCAACCATTGTCGACCCAGATGCCGCCGCCGTCATAGCCCCAGCTTCTACCGTATACGCAACGTGCCTTCGATAGACGGGAGGTCAACTGCACGCCACGTCGCGTATCGACCCCGCAATAGGAATAACGGTAATCGGCGCTGGAGCAGACCACGCGTTTTGCCCCCGCAGCCTGCGCTGCCGCCGGCAGCAACGAAAGCTTCGCCGGGTTGCCCAGGATGCAACCCAGGAACATCATCGAACCGGTAACCGCCATCCGTGCCGACATTGCAACTCTCCATCAGGGTCCGCTATCGACAGAATGGCACCTCTGTGTAAGTCTGACAACCGGACGGGCTCAGTGAGGTTATATTAATGCGCGCTAAGATTATCGCCACTATTATACTTGCCCTTTCTGCATGGTTGGCTTTGTCGCTGCTGCCAGCCCGGGCGGACGACAGCCTCAAGCGCATCATCGATCAGAAGACACTGACAGTCGGCGTCGCGCTCAACCCGCCATGGATCCTCAAGAAGGCCGACGGGAAGTTCGCCGGCTATGATGTCGACCTGACCAGTGCGCTGGCGTCCGATCTCGGCGTCGACCTGAAGCTGGTCGAGGTGCCATGGAACGACCTCAAGACGCGATTGCTCAAGGGTGATTTCGACATGATCGCGGCGGGCTACGCCAGCACGCCGGAACGCGCACGCGAGGTGGTGTTCTCCGACCAGACCGGTACCGCCGATATCCGAATGGTGGCGACGATCGCCAGTCTTGGGAAAAGGCCGGGCAAGGCACTGGCGGCGCCGGGCTACAAGATCGCCGTGCTCTCCAACTCGACGGACGAAGCCGCCGCGAGGGAAGCATTCCCGAAAGCGGCCATCGTGTCATTCGACAATGCGGCCGATGTTTTCGCCGCCGTCATCAGCGGGCAAGCACAGGCGATGGTGGCGACATCGCCGACGCCGCAAATGGCCGCCAGGCTTTATGACGCCAAGCTCAAGCTGGTGGGCGGCCCGCTGTTGCGGACGCCGGAAGCGTTTGCCATGCGGCCGGACGATGTCCGCCTCATCCAATACTCAACAACTGGATCGGCGCGCGCACCGCCGACGGCACCATAGGCGGCGTTCGCCGCTACTGGTTCGGCAGCTTCAAATGGATGTCGCGCTTCGAGACAGCCAAGCCCGAGCCCGCAAAACAATAGGGTCGCGACCTGTTTGAACGAGGCAGCGAAGACTTGCCAGTAAAAATGTCGCTGGCAGGTGACAAGGTGTCGTCCACGGGCTATGGATGACGAGTCGAGGGCTCCTGACCGAGTCCTACCTGTTTGCGGGAGAGAGCAGCGAGAGCTGCCGCCGAAGGGGAAATCGCCCGAAATCTCTCAGGCAAAAGAACCGTAGACGGGAAAGACACTCTGGAAAGTCGGGGCTTGCCCCCGCGCCGAAGGTGTAAGCGCTGCCGACAGAGTTACGGGGCGCGAGTCTCTCAGGCTTCAGACAGAGGGGCACGGACTGGTCGCCATTCGCGGCCGCTTGCGTGCGACTCTGGAGATGACATGACGGGCGACGATACCAAACACCTTCCCCTCGAAGATCTGCACATGGCAGCTGGTGCGCGCTTTGGCGCCTTCGCCGGCTGGTCGATGCCGCTGACCCATCCGGCCGGCGTGATGAAGGAGCACCTGCACAGCCGTGAGCATGCCGGCCTGTTCGACATCTCGCACATGAAGCTGTTCGAAATCAGCGGTACGGGGGCAGCAGCGCTTCTGAACCGCGCCTGCCCGTTCGATGCCGGCGCACTTGAGGTTTCCCAGTCCAAATACACGTTCTTCCTCAATGAGGCGGCCGGCATTCTGGACGATCTGATCGTCACCAGGCTCGGCGCCGAGCGCTTCATGATGGTCGCCAATGCCGGCAACGCCGCCGCCGACGAAAAGCATCTGCGCGCACTGGCCAAAAATTTCGATGCAGAGGGCGATTTCGATGTAAAAGTGGATGCGCTCGACCGCGTCTTCCTGGCCATACAGGGCCCCGAGGCGTGGGCTGCCCTTTCCCGCGCCGGCATCGAGACCGGTTCGCTGGTGTTCATGCACGGCATCGAGCCGCGCGAAAAATGGTTCATGAGCCGGTCCGGCTATACCGGCGAAGACGGCTTCGAGATCGGCCTGCCGGAAGCGGATGCAAGAAACCTCGTCGCCAGGCTGCTCGAGGACGAGCGGGTGATGTGGGTCGGCCTTGCCGCCCGCGACAGCCTGCGGCTCGAAGCCGGACTGTGCCTGCACGGGCTGGACATCACGCCGGAGATCGATCCGGCCAGCGCCGGGCTGATGTGGGCCATCCCCAAGGAGGTTCGCGCCTCTGGCGCCTTCATCGGCGCCGATGCGCTGCGCGCCATCCTGGAGCGTGGTCCGGCGCAAAAACGCGTCGGCCTGAAGCCGGAAGGCCGCCAGCCGGTGCGCGCCGGTGCTGCCCTTTTCGATGCTGACGGCAACCCTGCCGGCCATGTCACCTCAGGCGGCTTCGGCCCCTCGGCCGGTCATCCGGTCGCCATGGGCTACGTCCAGACGCCGCTTGCCAAATCCGGCGCAAAACTGTTCGCCGATGTCCGCGGGACGAAAATCCCGGTCGACATCCACCCCTTGCCCTTCACGCCCCATCGCTACCGCAAAGGATGATTTCAATGGCAAAGACCTATTTCACCGAAGATCACGAATGGCTGCGCGTCGAGGGCGGCATCGCCACGGTCGGCATCACCGATTACGCGCAGCAGCAGCTCGGCGATCTCGTCTTCGTCGAACTGCCGGAGCCGGGGAAGAAGCTGGCCAAGGGCGACACCGCCGTGGTGGTCGAATCGGTCAAGGCCGCATCGGACGTCTACGCGCCGGTCGACGGCGAGATCACCGAGGCCAACACCTCGCTGTCATCGGATCCTTCACTCGTCAATTCGGCGGCAACCGGCAACGGCTGGTTGTGGAAGATGAAGCTGGCCAATGAGCGCCAACTCGACGGACTCCTCGATGAAGCCGCTTACAAAGCCCATATTGGTTGATAGCAGGACCAGGAAGATGACCGCAGCACCCTACCCCTTCTCGGCTCGCCATATCGGCCCGGGCCTCCATGACGTCAGAGCCATGCTGGCGACGATCGGCGTTCCTTCGGTCGAGACCCTGATCAGCCAGGCAGTGCCGAAGTCGATCCGGCTCGACCGGCCGCTGGCCCTGCCCGCGCCCGCAACCGAAGCGGAAGCGCTGGCCGAGCTCGCGGCGACGATGGCAAAGAACACGGTGCAGAAGAGCTTCATCGGTGCCGGGTATCATGGCGTCCACGTGCCGCCGGTGATCCAGCGCAACCTGTTCGAGAACCCGGCCTGGTATACGGCTTACACGCCTTACCAAGCCGAGATCAGTCAGGGCCGGCTGGAGATGCTGTTCAACTTCCAGACACTGGTGACGGAACTGACCGGCCTGCCGGTGGCATCGGCCTCGCTGCTCGACGAGGCGACGGCGGTGGCCGAAGCGGTTGGGATCGCGCTGCGCCATCATCGCGACAAGCGCACCAAGGTGGCACTGGCCGGCACGCCGCACCCGCAGACGCTGGACGTCGTGCGCACCCGCGCCGAGCCGCTCGGCATCGAGGTCGACGGCGAGGTGATCGACGACAACACCGCCGCCCTGCTGGTCTCCTGGCCCGATACATTCGGCGTCTACGGCGACCACAAGGCAGCGATCGACAGGGGCCGTGCTGCCGGCGCGCTGGTCGTCTTCATCGCCGACCCGCTTGGCCTGACGCTGACCGATGCGCCGGCCAGGCTTGGCGCCGACATCGCCGTCGGCCCGATGCAGCGTTTTGGCGTGCCGATGGGCTTTGGCGGGCCGCACGCCGCCTATTGCGCCGTCTCCGACAGGCTGACGCGGCTGATGCCCGGCCGGCTCGTTGGCCAGTCGACGGATAGCAAGGGCCGTCCTGGTTATCGCCTCGCTTTGCAGACACGCGAACAGCATATCCGCCGCGACAAGGCGACGTCCAACATCTGCACCGCACAGGCGCTGCTCGCCAATATGGCGACGGCCTACGCGATCTGGCATGGCCCTGCCGGGCTGCAGGCGATTGCCGGCCGCGTCCACACGCTGGCCAACCGCCTGGCTGCCGGCCTCAAGGCAGCGGGCGTTTCGGTGGTCGGCGACAGCCATTTCGACACGGTGACCGTGAAAGTGAAGGGCAGAGCCGGCGCGATTGCCGCCGCCGCAGAAAAGACCGGCCGGCTGCTGCGCGTCATCGACGCCGACCATGTCGGCATCAGCTTCGACGAGACCTCCACCGAGGCCGATCTGGAGGCGATCGCAGCACTTTTCGGCGCCAAGGCCGGCGTTGCCGCCGGCAGTTCCATGCCAGGAAGACCGCGCGGCAAGGAGTTTCTCACCCAGCCCGTCTTCCGCGAAAACCACTCGGAAACCGACATGATGCGCTTCCTGCGCCGGCTGGCCGACAAGGACCTGGCGCTCGACCGCGCCATGATCCCGCTCGGCTCCTGCACCATGAAGCTCAACGCCGCCGCCGAAATGATGCCGGTGAGCTGGCCTGATGTCGCCAACCTGCATCCCTTCGCCCCGGCCAACCATTCGACAGGCTATCGCGCCATGATCGACGAGCTGGAAGGCTGGCTGGCCGAGATCACCGGCTTCGACGCGGTGACCCTGCAGCCCAATGCCGGCAGCCAGGGCGAATATGCCGGGCTGCTCGCCATTCGCGGCTATCATCTGTCGCGCGGCGAAGGCCATCGCACCATCTGCCTGATCCCGTCCTCGGCGCATGGCACCAATCCGGCAAGTGCGGCCATGGCCGGCATGAGCGTCGTCGTCGTGCGCTGCACCGAGGACGGCAATATCGATACGGCCGACCTGCAGGCCAAGGCGGCCGAGCATGCGCACAACCTCGCGGCGCTGATGTTCACCTACCCTTCGACGCATGGCGTCTTCGAGGAAG
The DNA here is from genome assembly GCF_040319465.1 of Mesorhizobium sp. M0910. Lineage (NCBI taxonomy): Bacteria > Pseudomonadati > Pseudomonadota > Alphaproteobacteria > Hyphomicrobiales > Phyllobacteriaceae > Mesorhizobium > Mesorhizobium sp. M0910. Next base: position 535,885 of record NZ_JAMYNZ010000004.1, on the reverse strand, counting down.
GCGCGCGCGACCTTTGTGCCCTCGTCCACAGCCATGGCGGCCAGGTCTATTTCGACGGCGCCAATCTCAACGCGCTGGTCGGCCTCGCCCGTCCCGGCGATATCGGCGCCGATGTCTGCCACATGAACCTGCACAAGACCTTCTGCATCCCGCATGGCGGCGGCGGCCCCGGCGTCGGCCCGATCGGCGTCAAGGCGCATCTGAAGCCATATCTGCCCGGCCACGTCACCGAAGGCTCGGCCCATGCCGTGGCGGCGGCACCGTTCGGCAGTGCCTCCATCCTGCCGATCACCTGGATGTATATTCGTATGATGGGCGCTTCCGGCCTGAAGCAGGCGACCGAGACGGCGATCATCTCCGCCAACTATGTGGCGACGCGGCTCGGCGAGCATTTCCCCCTGCTTTACAAAGGGCGCAACGGACGCGTTGCGCATGAATGCATCCTCGACACCCGCGCGCTCAAAGACAGCGCCGGCATCAGCGTCGACGATATCGCCAAGCGGCTGATCGACTATGGTTTCCATGCACCGACCATGTCGTTCCCGGTGGCCGGCACACTGATGGTCGAGCCGACCGAGTCCGAGCCCAAGCGCGAGCTGGATCGCTTCTGCGAGGCGATGATCGCCATAGCCGGCGAGGCAGCCAAGGTGGCGAAGGGCGAATGGCCGTTGGCCGACAATCCTCTAGTCAATGCGCCGCACACCGCCGCCGAGGCGTTGGCCGGCCAGTGGACCCATCCCTATTCGCGCCTGGAGGCGGCCTACCCCGCCGGCGATGCCGACACGGCGGCAAAATACTGGCCGCCGGTGTCGCGCATCGACAATGTCGCCGGCGACCGCAACCTTGTCTGCTCCTGCCCGCCGCTGTCGGAATATCTGGGTGCGGCGGAATAGATCATGATCCCGAAAAGTGGAATCCGGTTTTCGGACAAGATCATGGGTCTAACAAGAAGATAGAAACCTCAATCAGGCAGAACGCAAGGCCGGCCCGTCGGCCTTGCTCGCCCGGTCCCGGACGACGACGCGATTTCGCCCGGCGCGCTTTGCCGCATAGAGTGCTGCGTCGGCTTCGGCCAGCACATCGTCGAGACCGGTGCCGTTTGTTCCGCCAAAGCCGATGCCGCCGCTGACTGTGCTTCGCAACGGACCGAGTTGGGTGGCCACGACTTCCGTGCCGAAGGCGACGCTGATCTTGCTCGCAATGTCATAGGCCTTCTCTTCCGTCATCCGCGACATGACGAGCACGAATTCCTCGCCGCCCAACCGGAAGGCGTCGACGCCGGTCCGGGCGTATTTCCTGATGATGGCGGCAAAGCGGCACAGAACCTGGTCGCCGACCGGGTGACCAAATACGTCGTTCGTCCTCTTGAAATGGTCGAGGTCGAACATGGCAACGGACATGAACGGACCGAAGACCCGCTCGCCGTAGAGTGCCGTCAACGCCCGCCGATTCATCAGCCCGGTCAATGGATCGGTCATCGTCTCGGCCTTCAATTCGATCTGCGCCTGCAAATGATGCAGGGAGAGCGTCAATGCGCCGAGCCCGGTCATGCAGGCGACGGCCACGACGGAATTCACCCGCTCGGCCCAATTGTCCGGTGCTACACCGAGCACCCATTGGCCCGTGACCAGCAGGACCGCGCCGCAAAGTCCGAACGACAGCGCACAGACGCCGCTCAGGAACGAGACGACCAGCAATATCCGGCGATCGTGACCACCCTCAATCCAGAACATCGCCCCGATGAGCGAGAGCAGCGCCGTTACCGTCGCGTAGGTGACAATAAAGCCGACACCATCAAACCCGAGATACGTCGCGCCCGCGCAAACAGCCATCGCAACCAAGGTCGGCAAGATGGCGCGCCTGTAGTCGCCTGTGCCGAGATATTGCATAGCCGACAGGCAGATGATCAGGAAGCCGAGGCTGAGAAGCACAAGCACGATCTGGCAAAGCCAGGCGCTTGGATCCCTGGTGTAATGCCAGAACAACACGACATGTGCGACCAGCACGAGAATGCCGCAGGCCACCGTCAGCACAAAGCGTGCCTTTGGCGCGGTGAACCAGATCGCAAACATGGTGATGCTAAGGCACGTGCCCGACAGCGCCGCCGCGAGCAGGAGCGAACTGTAATCCAACATGCTTAAGCGACAGCCTCTTGAAGGTTCCACTGCATTCTAGGTCAGCGACAGTTCGCGGATATCGTTTTTCAGCCAACCTTGCGGCGTAACCTTCGGACAAGGTTTACAAAGCGTCGATGCTCCAAGCTTCGACCCCATTTCCGCCGCTTGGCTGTCGAATGGTTTTGCAGTAAGAGGCCCTATCCTCGAACGTAACAGGAACCTCCGTCGCCTGCCCACAAAAAGCGTGGCAGTATCGGGTGGTGATTCGCAGCATCGGAATCCAGGACCGGCATGGACGACAATAACGATCTTTTCGCCAAATTGGACAAGCAGCCGCAACCGGCTCGCGCCGCCGCGCGCCCGGCCGACCCGCTGGTGCAGGCGGCGAAGCGGCCGGCGCCCCGCGACGCCAGCGAGAGCTACAGTGCCGCCGATATCGAAGTGCTGGAGGGGCTGGAGCCGGTGCGCCGCCGCCCGGGCATGTACATTGGCGGCACCGACGACAAGGCGATGCACCATCTGTTCGCCGAGGTCATCGACAATTCGATGGACGAGGCGGTCGCCGGCCATGCGACCTTCATCGATGTCGAGCTTTCCGCCGACGGATACCTGTCCGTAACCGACAACGGCCGCGGCATTCCGGTCGATCCGCACCCGAAATTCAAGAAGCCGGCGCTCGAACTCATCATGACGACGCTGCATTCAGGCGGCAAGTTCGACAGCAAGGTTTACGAGACGTCCGGCGGCCTGCACGGTGTCGGCGTTTCCGTGGTCAACGCGCTGTCCGACCATCTCGAGGTCGAGGTCGCGATTGGGCGCAAGCTCTATCGCCAGCGTTTCTCGCGAGGCGTTCCGGTGACCGGCCTGGAGCAGCTCGGCGAGGTGCACAACCGCCGCGGCACGAAGATCCGCTTCCATCCAGACGAGCAGATTTTCGGCAAGGGTGCTGCTTTCGAGCCGGCGCGGCTCTACCGCATGGCGCGGTCAAAGGCCTATCTGTTCGGCGGTGTCGAAATCCGCTGGACCTGCGATCCGTCGCTGATCAAGGAAAAGGACACGACGCCGGCCAAGGCAGAATTCCATTTTCCGGGCGGCCTCAAGGATTATCTGAAAGCCTCGCTCGGCGATGAATTCCAGGTGACCCGTGAAATGTTTGCCGGCAAGAGCGAGAAGCAGGGCGGTCACGGTTCGCTCGAATGGGCGGTGACCTGGTTCGGCGGCGACGGTTTTATCAATTCCTATTGCAACACCATCCCGACCGCCGAGGGCGGCACGCATGAGGCCGGCTTCCGCAACGTCCTGACGCGCGGCTTGCGCGCTTATGCCGACCTGGTCGGCAACAAGCGCGCCTCGATCGTCACTTCCGAGGATGTGATGATCTCGGCGGCAGGCATGCTGTCGGTGTTCATCCGCGAACCGGAATTCGTCGGCCAGACCAAGGACAGGTTGGCGACGATCGAGGCGATCCGCATCGTCGAAAGCGCTATCCGCGACCCGTTCGACCATTGGCTGGCCGACAATCCGCAGGAAGCTTCGAAACTGCTCGAATGGGTGATCGCGCGCGCCGACGAGCGGGTGCGCCGCCGCCAGGAAAAGGAAGTGTCGCGCAAGAGTGCGGTGCGCAAGCTGCGCCTGCCCGGCAAGCTCGCCGACTGCACGCAGAATGCCGCCGCCGGTGCCGAGTTGTTCATCGTCGAGGGCGATTCGGCCGGCGGTTCGGCAAAGCAGGCGCGCGACCGCGCCAGCCAGGCGGTGCTGCCTCTGCGCGGCAAGATCCTCAACGTCGCCAGCGCCGGCAACGACAAGCTTGCCGCCAACCAGCAGATATCCGACCTCATCCAGGCGCTTGGCTGCGGCACGCGCTCGAGATATCGCGACGAGGACCTGCGTTACGACCGGGTCATCATCATGACCGATGCCGACGTCGACGGCGCCCATATCGCCTCGCTGCTGATCACCTTTTTCTACCAGGAGATGCCAAGCCTGGTCCGCGGCGGCCATCTCTATCTGGCGGTGCCGCCGCTTTATTCGATCCGGCAAGGCGGCAAGGTCGCCTATGCCCGCGACGACGCGCACAAGGACGAACTCCTGCGCACCGAATTCACCGGGCGCGGCAAGGTCGAAATCGGCCGCTTCAAGGGGCTGGGCGAAATGATGGCCGCCCAGCTCAAGGAAACCACCATGGACCCGAAAAAGCGCACGCTGCTGCGGGTCGACGTTATCGATGCCGAGGCGGCGACCAAGGATGCGGTCGACGCATTGATGGGGACCAAGCCCGAGGCCCGTTTCCGCTTCATCCAGGAACGCGCGGAATTCGCCGAGACGGAAGTGCTGGATATCTGAGCGTCTTCTGCCAGGTGAGCCACAGACGGCGGTTGTTGCGATCCGGATATTTTCGCGAAGGACGAGGCCTGGAACGGTTCAGCGTTCACGGAAACGCCGAACCGCTCTTTCCTTTGTTTTAAAGCAATTCCGGACGGAAAACCGTTTCACAGTTTTCCTGGAATTGCTTTAGGCAGCCGCGATCGCCAGCGCGTGCTCGCGCGCGTTCTCGCGCAACGCGTCGAGATGGATCGACTTGACCAGCCCGGCAAGATCGCCCTCGGCGGACTGCCCGCCCAATTCCTTCAGCATCAGCCAGCTGACTTCCTGCACGCCGGCGAGGCGTTTGCCATTGGCGACCTCGCGCCAGACCTTCAGCGCGCGCAGGATGATTGCGTGGGTGGCGGCGGCAAGCCCGGCGCTGCGGAACAGTGCCTGCAGCGCCACGTCATGGCCGCCGGCCAGCAGTGCTCTCACCCGTTGTTCGGATTGCTGGCTGAGCGCGACCAGGGCCGAACCAAAGAAGTCGACCTTGCCGTGCGCGATGGTGCGGATGACGAAGCTTGCGGTCAGGTCACCGCGCAGACGCAGATGTTCGACAAGCGCTGTATGTTCCTCGGCACGCGTGCCTTCGATCAATGTCACGGAAGCTTTGACGCAGGCATCGCGAGTGACCCGCTCGGCTCTTGCGGCGCCCATCAGCGCCAGCACCAGCGGCGAGCCCTTGAGCGTCTCGCCCACTTTGACCAGCAGCAAATGCCGACAATCGGCGGGCAGGCGCGCATCGGCAATCAGCGCCTCGCGTACCAGAGGCAGATGGCCGTGCCGCTCGGCCATGCGCCGAAAGCTGATCGATGCGATGTCGGCGCCGCTGTTGGCGAGCAGCGTGGTGCAGGCCTCCGGCTCGCCGATCTCGGCGATCGCCGCCGCAACCGACATCGACACCCGCGGCCGGTCGGCGATCACCTTCTGCGTCGCTTTCTGGCCGCCGGCAACCCGATCAATCAGGTCGGCATCAGTAAGCAGTGGCGACCGCGCCAGCACCAGGGCTGCGACTTCCGGCTGGTCCGAGGCCAGCGCGCTGACGATCTGCGGCGGCGCATGATGGCTCATGGAAAGCGCGTCGGCGATCGCCAGTCGCACCTTCGACGATGCGTCATCGAGCAGCAATGTCAGTGCCGCCTCCGCAGCGCAGCGGTCCTCGAAAGGCAGGTCCGAATCGACATATGCGCGAGCAAGTGCGCTTGCCGCTGCAACGCGCTCCGACACCTTCGCCGTGTGGATCCATTTCAGGAAATGCGAAACGACCATGTCGCCTGCTTACGCCCTTTGCCAGAACGCTTCTGGCCCCTGTCGCGACCGTAGGCACAAATGGTTTACGAACGGTTCACCATGTTCGTTAACTGGCTTGCGAGCCCGGTATGCAACGCCTATCACCCCTTAAGCAGCAGAGGAGATCGACCATGGCCGGGCTTTATCTTGAGGAGTTCGCTGTCGGCCATGTGTTCAAGCACGCGCTGCGCAAGACCGTGACCGAAAGCGACAATATGCTGTTTTCGGTGATGACGCTGAACCCGCAGCCGCTGCACATCGATTTCGATTTCGCCGCCAAGAGCGAATGGGGCAAGCCGCTGGTCAATTCGCTGTTCACGCTGGGCCTGATGATCGGCATCTCGGTCAACGACATCACCGTCGGCACCACCATCGCCAATCTCGGCATGAAGGAGACGGTGTTTCCGCACCCCGTCTTCCACGGCGACACCATTCGCGTCGAGACCACGGTGGTTTCGGTGCGCGATTCCAGGTCCAAACCGGACCGCGGTATCGTCGAGTTCGAGCATCGCGCCTATAACCAGAACGACGTGCTGGTTGCCAAATGCACGAGGCAGGCGATGATGATGAAAAAGGCGGTGTGAAGATGCGTTCACTGCTCTTCGTTCCCGGCGATTCAGAAAAGAAGCTGGAGAAGGGCTTTGGCGTGGGCGCCGACGTGGTCATCGTCGACCTCGAGGATTCGATTGCCCCGCAGAACAAGGGGCTGGCTCGCGACACAGCGGCGCGTTTCATCGCCGGGCACAGGCACCAAACCAGCTCCGCGATCTATGTGCGCGTCAACGATCTTTCGACCGGACTGACCGACGACGATCTGGCAGCGCTCGTGCCGGCAAAACCAGACGGCATCATGCTGCCTAAGTCGAACAGCGGACTGGATGTCCAGCATCTCTCGGCCAAGCTCAGGGTGCACGAAGCTGAAAGCGGCCGGCCGGATGGAGCTATAAAGATCCTGCCGATCATCACAGAAACGGCCGCAGGCGTCTTGGCCGCAGCGACCTACGCCCGTGCAAGCGCGCGGCTTGTCGGCGTCACCTGGGGGGCCGAAGATTTGTCGGCGGCGATCGGCGCGCGCGCGACACGCGACGCGAATGGCCGCTACACGGATGTGTTCCGCCTCGCCCGCACCATGACCATGCTTGCCGCAAGTGCCGCGGAAGTCGCGGCAATCGACACCGTCTTTCCGGACTTTCGCGACATGGCGGGCTTCGAGGCCGAATGCGCCGAGGCCGAGCGCGACGGTTTCACCGGCAAGATGGCGATCCATCCGGCGCAGGTGCCGGTCATCAACGCCGCCTTCACGCCTTCGGCGCAAGCGGTGACAAGCGCCCTGGCGATCGTCGAGGCCTTTAAGGCGGCGGGAAACCCCGGCGTCGTCGGAATCGACGGCAAGATGTACGACCGTCCGCATCTAAAACTGGCCGAGCGGCTCCTGGCGCGGGCCGGGGTAGCTGGGCTTGGCGTTTAGGTCTGTTCCGCGCCGAAATTATCCCACCCACGGCCCTGAATAATCGGCATAGAGCTTTGCGGGATCGGGCCGTGGCCGCTCCGGTGCCGGCCCCTGGTAGGAGCCGATATGGACGAAGCCTACGACCCGCTCATGTGGCGCCAGGCCGAGGATCGCCCTGCCCTCGGGCACGTCGGAATACCAGTTGCTGATCATGTTGGTGCCGTAGCCCAGCGCATTGGCGGCGAGCATCAGGTTCATCGCGGCCATGCCGCCGGACAGGAACATCTCCCATTGCGGGATCTTTGGATTTTCCCTGGGGATCGAGATCACGCCGATAACCAGCGGCGCCCGCGAAAAGCGCGCCAATTCCTGGTTGCGGCGGCCTTCCGGCAGCGGCCCTTCACGCTGTTCGGCAAGTGCCGCCAGCTTCTTGCCGATCTCGATGCGAGCTTCGCCGCGATACAAGATGAAACGCCAGGGCTCCAACCGGCCATGGTCCGGCACCCGCGAGGCTGCGGCGATCATCGTCGCGATCTCCGCATCGCCGGGTGCCGGTTCTTTCAAATCCGGGATCGGCGCGGAATTTCGGGTCAGCAGGAAATCGATGATCGGCGACGCCATGGGCGCAAGTCTCCTGGAATTTGAGCTGAAGCGCACCATCGGGACATCGGGCGGCTTGGGCATTGGCGCGGCGCGCCGGACAAAGAGCCGTGTAGCAGAAGCCGACCGGACTCTTAAGCCTTGAAATTGCCACCGCCTTGGGCTTCAACGCAAGGCATGTTTGAGGGGACATTGCGTCTTTTCCTGATATGGCTCGCTGCCGCACTGTTGATGGTGCCGGTTTCGCTCGCCGTCGCCCAGGATGTGGACGGCCTCGGCGAACTGAAACTTCCCGGAATTTCGGGCTATGCGCCTCCGAAAAGCGAGACATCGCTGGTGTTGGGGAGCAGCGGGGCAATCACGCTGTCGGCGCAATTGACAGACAAGGGCGCCGACATCACGCGCGGCATCGTCTGGCGCGTCTTCAAGCCCGAATCGGCCAGCGACGGCAAGTTGCCGATGGTCGCCTCCGCTCATGGCGGTACCGCCGTATTCCAGCTCGAGCCGGGTTCCTATCTGGTCCACGCCTCCTACGGGAGGGCCGGCGCCACCAAGCGCATCACCGTCGGCAAGGAAGCCAAGCGCGAGAGCCTCGTGCTCGATGCAGGCGGCCTCAAGCTCGATGCCGTGCTGTCCGGTGGGGTGCGCATACCGCCGAAGAAGCTGCGCTTCTCGATCTATGAGAGCCACGCCGCGGCCGACGGCGATCGCGCCCTGATCATACCCGATGTCGAGCCGAATAGCGTCGTGCGGCTCAATGCCGGCACCTACCACGTTGTTTCGACCTATGGCGCTGTGAACGCGGTCATCCGCTCCGACATCCGAGTGGAGGCCGGCAAGCTGACTGAAGCGACCGTCGAGCACCGTGCCGCCGAGATGACCATGAAGCTGGTGCGCGAACCGGGCGGCGAGGCGATCGCCGACACCTCCTGGTCGCTGCTGAACGAATCCGGCGATCCGATCAAGGAAACCGTCGGTGCCTTTGCCTCGATGGTGCTGGCCGAGGGCGACTACACCATCATCGCCAAGAACCGCGACCGCATCTACCAGAAGGACTTTACGGTGGTGGCGGGGCACAACCAGGATATCGAGGTTCTGGCCACAGAGGCTTCGGCCATCGATTCCGAGGAAGGCGCCGACTAAGCCGCGCCCCTCTAAGCTGCCTTGCGCATGCGTCGCGCCAGCAACTGCGCGTGGCCACGCCATACGACCAGAGCCGGATCGACGACAGCCCGGTAAAGCCGCTCGAGCAATTCGTCTCATTCAGCACCTGACCGAAGCGCACGTCGATCGATTTGCCGGATAGGCGCGGCGCAACAGTCATATGAAAATGGCGGTGGATCGCTCCACCGCCATTCATTGCAGGTCGGCTGGTTCAGGCCGCGCGGCGCTTGCGGTCGGGTGTCACCGCCTCGTCGGCAAGCAGCTTCACGGCAGTTGCGAGACCAAGCGATTCCTGGTCGCGCGAACCGAGACGGCGGATATTGACCGTTTCTTCCTCGGCTTCGCGCTTGCCACAGACGAGGATGACCGGGACCTTGGCCAGCGAATGCTCCCGGACCTTGTAGTTGATCTTCTCGTTGCGCAGGTCGGCTTCGGCAATCAGCCCGGCCGCCTTCAGCTGCGCGACGACCTTTCGCGCGTAGTCGTCGGCGTCGGAAGTGATCGTCGCCACCACCACCTGCAGCGGTGCGAACCAGAGCGGGAAATGGCCGGAATAATTCTCGATCAGGATGCCCAGAAACCGCTCCATCGAGCCGCAGATTGCGCGATGCACCATCACCGGCTGCTTCTTTTCCGAATCGGAGCCGATGTAGAAGGCGCCAAAACGCTCCGGCAGGTTGAAGTCGACCTGTGTGGTGCCGCACTGCCATTCGCGGCCGATGGCGTCCTTCAGCACATATTCGAACTTCGGCCCGTAAAACGTGCCCTCACCCGGATTGACGCCCGTCTTGATCCGGTTGCCCGACCGCGCCGCGATCTTGTCGAGCACGTCCTGCAGCACGCCCTCAGCATGATCCCACATCGCGTCGGTGCCGACCCGTTTTTCGGGGCGGGTCGCCAGCTTGACGGTGATTTCGTCGAAGCCGAAATCGGCATAGGTCGACAGGATCAGGTCGTTGATCTTGATGCACTCGTCGGCGAGCTGTTCCTCGGTGCAGAAGATGTGGGCATCGTCCTGAGTAAAGCCGCGCACGCGCATCAACCCGTGCAGCGCGCCGGACGGCTCATAGCGATGCACATTGCCGAATTCCGCAAGTTTTACCGGCAGATCGCGGTAGGACTTCAGCCCGTGCTTGAAGATTTGGACGTGGCCGGGGCAGTTCATCGGCTTCAGCGCAAACACCCGGTCGTCGTCGGTGTCGTCGCCAGCAACCGTCACCTTGAACATGTTGTCCCGGTACCAGCCCCAGTGGCCTGATGTCTCCCACAGGCTCTTGTCGAGCACCTGCGGCGCGTTGACTTCCTGATAGCCCTGCTCGTCGAGGCGGCGACGCATGTAATTGACCAGGTTCTGGAACATCCTCCAGCCTTTGGCGTGCCAGAACACGACGCCCGGCCCCTCCTCCTGGAAATGGAACAGGTCCATCTCACGGCCGAGTTTCCTGTGGTCGCGCTTCTCGGCCTCCTCCAGCATCGTCTGGTAGGCTTCGAGCTGCGCCTGGTCGGCCCAGGCCGTGCCGTAGATGCGCGTCAGCATCGGGTTGTTCGAATCGCCGCGCCAATAGGCGCCGGCGACCTTCATCAGCTTGAAGGCGCTGCCGATCTGGCCGGTCGAGGCCATATGCGGGCCGCGGCAAAGGTCGAACCAGTCGCCCTGCGCATAGATCTTGAGATCCTGATCCTCGGGAATGGCGTCGATCAGCTCCAGTTTGTAGCGCTCGCCCTTGTCGGCAAAGATCCTTTTCGCCTTTTCCCGCGACCATACCTCTTTGGTGAACGGCTTGTTGCGCGCAATGATCTCGCGCATTTTCTTCTCGATCACCGGGAAATCGTCGGGCGTGAACGGCTCGTTGCGGGCAAAATCGTAGTAGAATCCGTTTTCGATCACCGGCCCGATAGTCACCTGCGTACCCGGCCAAAGTTCCTGCACGGCCTCGGCCAGCACATGGGCTGCATCGTGACGGATGAGCTCCAGCGCGCGCGGGTCCTCGCGAGTGATGATCTCGACCTTGCCCGGCTTGCCGATCGGGTCGGAAAGATCGCGCAGCGTGCCGTCGATCGAATAGGCAACGGCCTTCTTGGCCAGCGACTTCGAGATCGATTCCGCCAGGCCGGCGCCGGTTATCGCCGCGTCGTAGTCGCGGACGGAGCCATCGGGAAATGTCAGGGAAACGGAATTCAGCATGAGATTCTCCTATCCAGTCCCGCAAACGAGCGCGGGTGGTAAAAATGCACGTCGCCCAAACTAGCTGTTTTGGGGTTACGACATACATCAAGTAAGAGCCGGATGCGTCCGGCAACGAGCGGTCTTTTATGGACAGTTTTCGGCGCCGTAAAGCCGGATATGGTCATCTGACGAGATTCGGCAGCTCTTTCAGGAACATCGCCCGCGTCTTGGGTCCCTTGGGCGTGTCGGAACGTTCCGTATCGATTACCAGGCGGGCAAAGACGATCTTGCGAGCATCGGTCTGCGCCCAGCCGACAAACCAGCCAAGCGAGCGCTTGTCGGCGCTGTCGCCGAGCCTGGTCGTTCCAGTCTTGCCCTGCACCGTCCAATCGCCCGCTCGAAACGTCGGTATGATCGCACCGGTCATGGCGTGGGCCTTGTTCGAAACCGGCAGTTTTCGCGCCAGCAGCCTGCGCAGGAAATCGACCTGCTCGACGGGCGATATCTCGAGCGAAGAATTCACCCAGGAATGGGTGAGTCCATCATTCTTGCCGGGAGTTCCGGAAACGTCCGTGTTGCCATACTCGAATTTCGACACATAGCCGGCAAATTGTTTGCTGCCGAGCCGGCGCGTAATCTCGCGTGAGAACCATATGACCGAATCCCTTTCCCAGATCGTCGGGTCGACGGTCTTGCGGTCCCGTTTCGGCGCATTGAACTCTGCCTTGTACTCCCAGCTTGGCGTGTGCTCGTCGCTCAGGATTCCAGCATCGTAGCCGATCAGCGCCAGCGGAACCTTGAACGTGGAGGCGGGGCTAACGCGCTGATCGCAGGTTCCTTCGCGATACAGCGTCTCGCCGCTTGCGGCGTCGACGATCAGCGTGCATTCGACCTCCCCGAGCGGCGCCGATTGCGCACGGATCGGAAAACCCAACAGCCACGCCAGGACATAGAGAACCACGGCGAAAACGAAGGGAAGACGATCTATCCGGCGCATTTGGCAATCTCTCCTGAAGGGTGTCAGGAGCGGCTTAGCTAGGCGTCTTGTCTCGATTTTGTCTTAAATGCGCTATGTCCGCGCAAGCTGCGGTTAACCCTACCAGATCGTAAAAGCGGTCCGGTTGTTCACCGAAGACTTGCGGTCAACTGTCCAGGTCGCCACGTTTTTTCGCGATCCGCCAGTACCGCCATGGCGTGAACCAACGGTAACGATCAGCCAGGATTTCCGGTACGCGGTCGATGCCGTGTGTTCCGAACGGTCCGCAGCGCAGCACCCGGAAAAACCCCATCCAGCCGCCGGCCCATAGTCCATGCCGGGCGATCGCTTCGTGCGCGTATTCGGAACAGGTCGGCAGATGCCGGCAGGAATTGCCGACGAAGCCAGACAGCGTCAGTTGGTAGAAGCGGACGAGCGCCGTACCGAAGAGGCGGCCCGGCGTCTTGCGCCACGGGCCGGGCCAGTTGCGTCCTTGTCGAATCGGCCTGGCACCGTGCGCATGCCGATGTTGGCCAACCACCGCAGTCTCCACATCACGTTTTCCAACACGATAGATGTGCGCATCGGGCCAGGAACGCAATGCCGTTCCGGCAACCCCGTCATGGCCTGGCGCGGCGAGCCGGGTAGCGGTCGGGCGTCGGCTTCCGGCATACGGCGACGCTGGTCGGCGGCCTCTCCTCGCACCCATCCCTATGCGGTTTCTCGTCGTATCATTGAAACGTCGCGATCCGCACGACATCCCCTAGAATGTTGAGAAACTGGATCATGGCAGCACTCCTTGAGCACCGATTAGAGCGCCGCTGGCCTTGCTCTTCAAACGAGTATAACGTCCACGTCAGATAACTCTGAGTTATGCGAATGAAGCGCGGACACCTCCCCCTGACGGCACTCAGAAGCCTCGAAGCAGCCGGTCGTCACCTGAGCTTCAGCCGTGCGGCCGAGGAGCTTTATGTCTCGCAGGCAGCGATCAGCCGCCAGATCCGCGAGCTCGAAGCCTTCCTGCGCCAACCTTTGTTCTTCCGCCATCATCGCCGCGTCGAGTTGACCGACACCGGCCGGCGGCTGCTCGACCAGTTGGTCAGAAGTTTCGAGGGCATCGACAGGCTGCTTTCGGAATTGACGGCGGCCCAGACGCAGTCCGTGGTCCGTGTCAGCGTCGAACCATCGCTTGCATCCGAATGGCTGGTGCCGCGGCTCAACCGCTTTCGCGAGTTGCGACCCGATATCGACGTTTCCCTTGAGGTCGACCCGAGGTTGATAGAGTTTCGCAGCGATCAGCCCGAACTTGCCCTGCGCTTCAGTGCGCACGCCACCTCATGGCCACGCAGCGAAGCCGAACAGCTTGCCGCGGTCGTCGATTCACCAGTCCTGTCGCCGGCGCTTCTTGCATCCGGCCCAGCTCTGGAAAAACCGATCGACCTTGGTCGCTACACATTGCTGCACGAAGAAAACCGTCAGGCTTGGGCGCGCTGGTTCGAAGCGGCCGGCGTGACGGCTGAGGCCGTGCCTGCGCGCGGCCCGATGCTGGCGGATGCTTCGCTTTCGAAGCAGGCAGCCTTGCTTGGACATGGTGTCGCGCTGGGCGATCTTCTGCAGATCGGCGAAGAACTTGCGTCCGGCGCGCTGATCAAGCCTTTCGACATCGACGTCGCGTCCGGCGCCTATTGGCTGGTGGCCAGAAGGCTGAATGACCTTTCAGAGCCGGCCAGAGCTTTTGCCGACTGGGTCCGGGCGGAATTCGCCGAAAGCCGGCGTTTCCTTGCCAAGGCTTAAGCCGCCTGTTCCGCCCGCTTCTTTTCGATCTGGCCGATGGCGTCGACCACTGCGTCGAACGTCAGCATGGTCGAGGCGTGGCGCGCCTTATAGTCGCGCACCGGTTCCAGGTATTTCAGGTCGGCGAAGCGGCCTTCGGGCGGCGGGCCATTTTCCTTCAGCATCTTCAGCATCGTCTCGCGCACGCAGCGCAATTCTTCGGCGCTGGCGCCGACGACATGCTGCGCCATGATCGAAGAGGACGCCTGGCCAAGCGCACAGGCCTTCACGTCATGCGCGAAATCGCTGACGACCCCATCATCCATCTTCAGATCGACGGTCACCGTCGAGCCGCACAGCTTGGAATGTGCTCGTGCGGTTGCGTCGGGGCGGTCGAGCCGGCCGATCCGTGCGATGTTTCCAGCAAAACCCAGAATTTTCGCATTGTAGACATCGTCGATCATATTTTTCCAATCCGTCGCCGCCCAGCGAACAGTCATTGCCGCTCTGGCGTCTTCCTTTCGCTCGGCACGAACATATATAATGGCGGTAGTCGGGTATCGACAAGGCGACCACAAACCTCGTCGTGCCCAATTCTGTTCACGCCACTTACGGGCTGGAAACCGGGCGAGTTTCTGACACCCGAAAGGTCGTGGTCCGTTCAACTCGTTCCTCCTGAGAGAGGAACTACGGGAGACGCCTTTATGGACGCCGTTATCAAGAAACTCATGCCGCGGTCTGCCTATATGGAAAAGCCGGTCACCGACCGGCCGAGCGAGGCCGAAGTCGAAGCCGCTGTGCGCATCTTGCTGCGCTGGACCGGCGACAACCCTGACCGCGAGGGCCTGATCGACACGCCGAAGCGCGTCACCAAGGCATTCCGCGAAATGTTCAACGGTTATGATATGTGCCCAGCCGAGGAACTTGGCCGCACCTTCGAGGAAGTCGCCGGCTATGACGACCTCGTCCTCGTCAAGGACATATCCTTCCACTCGCATTGCGAGCATCACATGGTGCCGATCATCGGCAAGGCGCATGTCGGCTATCTGCCTGACGGCAAGGTTGTCGGGCTGTCCAAGATCGCCCGCGTCGTCGACATCTTCGCCCATCGCCTGCAGACCCAGGAAGCGATGACGGCGCAGATTGCCGGCGTCATCCAGGACGTCCTCAATCCGCGCGGCGTCGCCGTCATGCTCGAGGCCGAGCATATGTGCATGGCCATGCGCGGTATCCGCAAACAGGGCTCCACCACGCTGACCTCGACCTTCACCGGCGCCTTCAAGGATACACCCGAAGAGCAGGTCCGCTTCGTCACCATGGTGCGCGGCGGCGGAACTGATCAGACCCGCCCCACCTTCGTTAAATAAGGACCGGCGAATGTCGGCATTGGAATTCCCGAAAGCTCCCTCAGACAAGAAGGCGCTTGAGGAAGGCACGGTCCTTTCGCCGCGCTTCGATGCCGGCGGCCTCGTCACCGCCGTCGTCACCGATGCCGAAGACGGCATGCTGCTGATGGTCGCGCATATGAATGCCGAGGCGCTGGCGCTAACGCTCGAGACCGGCATCGCGCACTACTGGTCGCGTTCGCGCAACGCGCTGTGGAAGAAGGGCGAAACCTCGGGCAATGTCCAGCAGGTCGTCGAGATGCTCACGGATTGTGACCAGGACGCGATATGGTTGCGCGTCAAAGTGCTGGGTCATGAAGCAACTTGTCACACCGGCCGACGTTCATGCTTTTATCGGACGGTGGGGCTGAGCGATGGCAAAGGGACGCTTGCCAGCGACGGCAGCAAGCCGCTGTTCGACGCGGAAAAAACCTATCGAAAGCCCAATACACCATCAATATGAACCATTCGCAGCACTTCAGCCACGTGTATTCATGATTTCGATACGGCCCGCCTGTAGGATGACCGTGGGACAAGGGAGATTGTGATGCTCGACTGGGCGTCATTGCGCAACAGACCTGACGTTCGGGAGGCGAATGGCCTCTCCTCGGCCGCGGGCGCATCCGAAACCATATCTCCGGGCAAAACAGGGATTTCGCTGGCATTGGGTGGCGGCTGTGCGCGCGGCTGGGCGCATATCGGCGTGCTGCGCGCGCTTGACGAAGCCGGCATCGAAGTGTCGATGATCGCCGGCACCTCGATCGGCGCGCTGGTCGGCGGCTGCTATGTTGCCGGCAAGCTCGACGAGCTGGAAGAATTCGCGCGCAGCCTGACCAGGCGGCGCATTTTTGGCCTTCTCGACCTCAATCTACGCGGCAGCGGCCTGTTCGGTGGCATGAAGCTCGATGCGCGGCTACGCGAGCACATAGCCGGCATCCGCTTCGAGGACCTGCCAAAACCATTCGTCTGCGTCGCTTCGGAAATCCGCACCGGCCATGAGATCTGGCTGTCGAGCGGCTCGTTGAGCACCGCAATGCGCGCCTCCTACGCGCTGCCCGGCGTGTTCGAGCCGGTCGCCTGCAATGGGCGTGTGCTGGTTGACGGCGCCCTGGTCAATCCGGTGCCGGTCTCGGTTTGCCGTGCCTACGAGCAGCCGCTCGTGGTCGCGGTGAACCTTCACTACGATCTGTTCGGCCGCGCCGCGGTGATCAAGCACAATGCCGGCGAGTTGGTCATCGAGAAAGACGCGCCGCGGGCCGGCCACGCCGATCCCGAACGCCAGTCGCGCGAGACGCGGCTCGGCATTACCGGCGTCATGGTCGAGGCCTTCAACATCATTCAGGATCGCATTTCGCGCGCCAGGCTGGCCGGCGACCCGCCGGACATATCGCTGCAGCCGAAGCTCAGCCATATCGGCCTGACCGAATTCCACCGCGCCGACGAAGCAATCCGTATCGGCTACCAGGCAACGATGGCGCAGATCGGCGACCTGACCCGGCTGCAGACCGTCCTCGCTTAGGCAGAGCGGACGGCGAGCTTCTCAGGCAAGCGCCGCGTCGACGATACGAAATTGCACCGTGCGGTTGCCGTTCCAGTGGTTGCCCGACAGCGAGCCGGCTACATGCACCGGCTTACCCCTGTTCTTGAACAGGAATTCGCCGAGCGCGGTATCGACGGCGCGAAAGGCGATCGCCTGGATGCGGCCGCCGCTTTCCGACTGCAGGTCGGCGCGGATGTGGTTGGTGCCGACCGCCCGCGCATCGACAAGCCGGTGGCGCGGCAGCGCGAACACCGGCGCGACATGCCCTGCGCCGAACGGCCCTGCCCTCTCAAGTGCATCGAGCAGCGCGAGCGTCGCGCCCTCGGCGGCAAGCGCACCGTCGATCGCCAGGCTCTCCTGCCCTTGCAGGCGGAACACGTCCACCGCCGCGCGCTCTTCGAAGAAAGCCCTGAGTTCGCCGAGCTTCGCCCGCTCGACAGTGATGCCGGCCGCCATTCCGTGGCCGCCGCCCTTGACGATAAGTCCGGCATCGGCAGCCTCGCGCACCAGCCGGCCGAGGTCGAAGCCAGACACTGAACGGCCTGAACCCGTACCGACACCGTTGGCGTTGAAGGCAATGGCAAATGCGGGCCGGCGCGCATGGTCCTTGAGCCGCGAGGCAAGCAGGCCGACAATGCCCGGGTGCCAGTTGCCGCTGGCTGTGACCACGATGGCCGGACCATTGCCGCCGGCAAGCTCGGCGTCGGCCTCTGAGCGCGCCGCGGCCAGCATCTCCTGCTCCATCGACTGCCGCTCCTGGTTGAGCCGATCCAGCGTCTCGGCGATGGTGCGGGCTTCGACCGGGTCGTCGGTTGCAAGCAGGCGGCTGCCAAGTGCTGCGTCGCCGATGCGCCCGCCGGCGTTGATGCGCGGACCGATCAGAAAGGCCAGATGGAACGTGCTGATCGGCTCGCCTATACGCGAGACCCGCGCCAACGCCGCCAGCCCTTCGTTTCTCTGCTGCCGCGCCACCTGCAGCCCCTTGATCACGAAGGCGCGGTTGACGCCGGTGAGCGGCACCACGTCGCAGACTGTGCCCAGCGCCACCAGGTCGAGCAGGGCAAGCAGGTCCGGCGGTGCGGCATCCGGCAAGCGGCCGCGCAGGATCTTCGCGGTCTGCACCAGGCAAAGGAAGACGACGCCGGCGGCACAAAGATGACCTTGGCCGGAAAGGTCGTCCTCGCGATTTGGGTTAACGACCGCAGCCGCCGCCGGCAACGGCCCGCCGACCTGATGGTGATCGAGCACCACGACGTCGGCGCCGGCGGCCTTCGCCGCATCGATGGAAGCAGCACTATTGGTGCCGCAATCGACGGTGACGATCAGCGTCGCGCCGCGCGAGACGAGTTCGCGCATCGCTTCCGGATTGGGGCCGTAACCCTCGAAGATGCGGTCCGGTATGTAGATCTCCGACGGCACCGAGAAATGCGCGAGAAAGCGCTTGAGCAGCGCCGACGAGGCGGCGCCGTCGACATCGTAATCGCCAAAGATCGCTACCTTTTCCCTGGCCGTCACCGCCTGGGCGATACGAGAGGCGGCCTTGTCCATGTCGGTCAGCGATGCCGGGTCGGGCAGCAGGTTGCGGATGGTCGGATCGAGAAACCGCTCGGTCTGCTCGGCGGTGACGCCGCGCCCGGCCAGCACGCGCGCCACGATGTCGGGCACGCCATAACCTTGCGCGATGGCGAGCGCGGCCATGTCCTGGCGCTCGGTCAGCCGGTGTTCCCAGGAAACGCCGGTGGCCGATTGCCTGACATCGAGGAAAAAGCGTCTTTCCCCCGTCACGTGATGCGCCGTCTGCAATTTGTCATTGCGCACAATATGCAACGGCTAACTGAGTCGAAATCAAAACTTTTCCAGATCCTGGTGCCTGGCCTTGATCTCGCGCACGGTCCGCGATGACGAGCGCAGCACGATCGTGTGCGTGGTGATGAAATTGTGGCCGAACTTGACGCCGGCCAGCATATTGCCGTCGGTGACGCCGGTCGCGGCAAACAGCACGTCGCCGCGTGCCATGTCTTGCGTGTGGTAGATCCGTTTGGGGTCGGAGATGCCCATCTTGGCGGCGCGCGCCAGCTTTTCCGGCGTATCGAGGATCAACCTGCCCTGCATCTGGCCACCGGTGCAGCGCAAGGCGGCAGCTGCAAGCACGCCTTCCGGCGCGCCTCCGGTGCCGAGATAAATGTCGATACCGGTCTCGTCCGGATCGGTGGTGTGGATGACCCCGGCGACATCACCGTCGCCGATCAGACGGATCGCGGCGCCGGTCGCCCGCACGGCTTCGATCAACGCGCCATGGCGTGGCCGGTCGAGAATACAGGCGGTGATCTCCGCCACCGGCACGCCCTTGGCCCTGGCGAGGCTGGCGATGTTTTCGGCCGGCGAGGCATCGATGTCGATGATGCCGTCGGCATAGCCCGGGCCGATCGCGATCTTGTCCATATAGACATCCGGCGCGAACAAAAGGCTGCCTTTTTCGGCAATGGCGATAACGGCCAATGCGTTGGGCAGGTTCTTGGCGCAGATCGTCGTGCCTTCGAGCGGATCGAGCGCGATGTCGACAGCCGGGCCTTTGCCGGTACCGACTTCCTCGCCGATATAAAGCATCGGCGCCTCGTCGCGCTCGCCCTCGCCGATCACTACCGTGCCGTTGATGGCAAGACGGTTGAGTTCCTGCCGCATGGCATCGACCGCAACCTGGTCGGCGGCTTTCTCGTCGCCGCGTCCGCGCAATCTGGCGGCCGCGACCGCGGCGCGTTCGGTGACGCGCACCAATTCCATGGTCAGTATCCGGTCGAGGCCGGCGACAATGTTCTGGGCCACATTCATCGATGGACAATCCTCGTTGGCACTTTGTTTTTATGCATGTCGTCGTCCCAAAAACCGCCGCACACGTTTGGGCGACATGCATTAGCCTCCCGCCAGAGACGCGCTCCTTGTGTCAAAGCCCCGTGACAACAGCAAGACCTGCGCTGGACCTTTTTGAAAGCGCAGCAATATCAATCGATTAAACGCAAAAAGTGAGACTGCTATCCGGCCCGCTCGATGCGGATGACTTGCGGCTTGTCGGTCAGAAGGCTGTCCCTGGTGATGCCGTCGACGGCCTTACGCACCGCCGCCTCGGTCGTCTCGTGGGTCACCAGGATGACGGTCTTCTGTGCCTCGGTTTCCGGACCGGCGGCATGCTGGACGATCGATTCCAGCGAAATGTCGTTGTCAGCCATGCGCTTGGCTATTGCCGCGAAGACGCCGAGGCGGTCGTGCACGGTCAGCCGGATGAAATAACCCCCGGCATGGCTGCGCATCTGCGCCTTCTTGTAGGGCTTGAGCTCCTTCGCCGGCCGGCCGAAGACCGGACCATGCTGGAACCCAGGCCGGCTCTTAGCGATGTCGGCAATGTCGCCGATCACCGCCGATGCGGTGGCGTTGCCGCCGGCACCGGGGCCGGAGAGCAGCAATTCGCCGAGGATGTCGGTCTCGATGGCCACCGCATTGGTGACGCCGTGCACCTGCGCGATGACCGAGGCCGTCGGCACCATGGTCGGATGCACGCGCTGCTCGATGCCGCTTTCGGTGCGTTGGGCGACGCCAAGCAGCTTGATCCGGTAGCCGAGATCGCCGGCCGCGCGGATGTCGGCCTGGCTGATGTTGGAGATGCCTTCCATGTAGATATCGTTGGCGGCGATCTTCGTGCCGAAGGCAAGGCTGGTCAGGATCGACAGCTTGTGTGCGGTGTCGTGGCCCTCGATGTCGAAGGTCGGGTCGGCTTCGGCATAGCCCAACCGTTGCGCATCCTTCAGGCAGGCATCAAAGGACAGGCCCTCGGCTTCCATGCGCGTCAAAATATAATTGCAGGTACCGTTGAGAATGCCGAAAACGCGGGTCACCGAATTGCCGGCCATCGCCTCGCGCATCGTCTTGATGACCGGAATGCCGCCTGCCACCGCCGCTTCGTAGTTGAGCAGCACACCCCTCTTTTCTGCGATCTCGGCCAGTGAGACGCCGTGCTTGGCAAGCAATGCCTTGTTTGCGGTAACGACATGTCGGCCGGCCTCGAGCGCCGCTTTGACGGACGAGCGCGACGGGCCTTCGTCGCCGCCGATCAACTCGACGAAGACATCTATCTCGGCGATCTGCGCCATCTTGACGGCATCGTCGAACCACTGTGCCGTACCAAGATCGACGCCGCGGTCGCGTTTGGGATCGCGGGCCGAAACCGCCGACACCACGATGTCGCGTCCGCACTGCCGCGTCAGTTCGGCCGCCTTGTCGCGCAGCACACGGGCCACAGACGCACCGACGGTGCCGAGGCCGGCAATTCCAACACGCAACGCTTCAGCCATGTCCGGCGACGCCCCTCAACAATTCGGTCGATGTGTATAAGATCAGCGATGCGCGGCGAGCGGTACGACATTATTCGGCTGCTTGGCGCTGGATGCGAGGAAGCGCTTAATGTTGCGCGCCGCTTGCCGGATCCGATGCTCGTTTTCGACCAGCGCGATGCGCACGTGATCGTCGCCATGCTCGCCGAAGCCGACGCCCGGCGCCACCGCGACGTCGGCGTGCTCGATCAGGAGCTTGGAGAACTCAAGCGAGCCAAGGTGCTTGAACGGCTCCGGGATCGGCGCCCAGGCGAACATCGATGCCGCCGGTGCGGGAATGGTCCAGCCGGCACGGCTGAACGAGTCGACCATGACATCGCGGCGTTTGCGGTAGACGTCGCGCACTTCGGCGATGTCGGCGCCGTCGCCGTTAAGTGCATGCGCCGCCGCCACCTGGATCGGCGTGAAGGCGCCGTAGTCGAGATAGGATTTCACCCGCGTCAGCGCCGAGATCAGCCGTTCATTGCCCACCGCAAAACCCATGCGCCAGCCCGGCATCGAAAAGGTCTTCGACATCGAGGTGAATTCGACCGCGATGTCTATGGCGCCCGGCACCTGCAGCACCGAAGGCGGCGGATTGCCGTCGAAATAAATCTCGGAATAGGCAAGGTCCGACAGGATGATGATGTCGTTCTTCCTGGCGAAGGCCACCACCTCCTTGTAGAAATCGAGCGAAGCGACCAGTGCCGTCGGGTTGGACGGATAATTGAGGATCAGAGCCAGCGGCTTCGGGATCGAATGGCGGATGCCGCGCTCCAGGGCCGGGATAAAGCCGTCGTCCGGCTCGACCTGCAGCGAGCGGATGACGCCGCCCGACATAATGAAGCCGAAGGCGTGGATCGGATAGGTCGGATTGGGGCACAGGATCACGTCGCCGGGGGCGGTGATCGCCTGCGCCATATTGGCGAAGCCCTCCTTCGAGCCGAGCGTCGCCACCACCTGGCTGTCCGGGTCGAGCTTCACGCCGAAGCGGCGGGCATAGTAGTTGGCCTGGGCACGGCGCAGACCCGGAATGCCGCGCGACGACGAATATCGGTGCGTGCGCGGATCGCGCACCACCTCGCATAATTTGTCCACGATGGCCTTGGGCGTCGGCAGGTCCGGATTGCCCATGCCAAGGTCGATGATGTCGGCGCCGCGCGAACGGGCGCTGGCCTTCAGCCGGTTGACCTGTTCGAAGACATAGGGCGGAAGCCGGCGGACCTTGTGAAATTCTTCCATGGCAGTTCCAGACAGTGAGGTTGCGGTCGCGCGTATAAGCTTATTTGCAACTAGGGTCGAGAGCGGGGTCGCATTTGCCTTCGATCTGCTTCAGCGCCTCGGCGCCGTGTTTTTTTGCCAGCTGGTCCAGCGCTGCCTGGTCCGCAACCTTTACGCCGCCGCCCTTGGCGGCCTGGCTCTGCTTCTCGGCCTTCAGTTGGGCGAGCTTGGCGTTCTTTTCCTCGTCGGTGAATTGCTCGGCCGCCACCTGCGGCCGGATGTTCAGGTTCGGATAGGAACCGGTGTCCTTCGCGCCGACAAGGCCGGTGGCGGGCACCGCACCTTCCATGTTGCTGCTCGTGCAACCGGCCATCGCCAACATGACGAGCGCCATGCGGCAAAAACGACCAGTGCCGGAAAAAACGTTCTTGCCAATATTAATCGTCATATTGTTTTCCTGGCGGCCGGGTTAGAGCACATTGGACCCTGTTCGATATCCCATGGTAATATGTCAACAAAACGCTTCGGGAGGAACCCCGCGAACCATGGCCAAAACACCCGATTCGGGCAAAGCGGAAGATGACCAACCTTCGACCGTCGAGCAATATCTGGTGAAGGACCCGGAACGCTTCGCTCTGAACATGGCCCGCATGATCGAGCAGGCCGGCAAAGCCGCCTCGGCATGGGCCGAGCCGCGGGAAAAGGGCGAGGTACGCGATCACGTCGCCGAACCGGTCGTCGACATGGTGAAGACGTTCTCCAAGCTCACCGAGTACTGGCTCTCCGACCCGCAGCGCGCGCTGGAGGCGCAAACGCGGCTGTTTTCCGGCTACATGACCGTCTGGGCCAATGCTGTCCAGCGCGTCGGCGCCGGCGCCGAGGACGCCGAGGATGCGGTCAAGCCCGAGCGCGGCGACAAGCGTTTCCAGGACCCGGAATGGGGCCGCAACGCCTTCTTCGATTTCCTCAAACAGGCGTATCTGGTCACCTCGCGCTGGGCGGCCGAACTGGTCGAGCACGCCGACGGCCTGGACGAGCATACCCGCCACAAGGCCGGCTTTTATGTCAAGCAGGTGTCCAATGCCATCTCGCCGTCGAATTTCATCCTGACCAATCCGGAATTGTTTCGCGAGACTGTCGCCTCAAACGGCGAAAACCTGGTGCGCGGCATGAAGATGCTCGCCGAGGACATCGCCGCGGGCAAGGGTGACCTGAAGCTGCGGCAGGCAGATTATTCGCCCTTCGAGATCGGCAAGAATCTCGCCGCCACGCCGGGTAAGGTGGTCGGCCGCAGCGACGTCGCCGAAATCCTGCAGTACGAGCCGACTACCGACGCCGTGCTCAAGCGGCCGCTGCTGATCTGCCCGCCATGGATCAACAAATACTACATCCTCGACCTCAACCCGCAAAAATCCTTCATTCGCTGGGCCGTCGAGCAAGGCCACACCGTATTCGTAATCTCCTGGATCAACCCGGACGAGCGGCACGGCGCCAAGAGTTGGGAGGCCTATATCAGGGAGGGCCTGCAATACGGCCTCGACACGATCGAGAAGGCGACCGGCGAAAGGCAAGTCAACGCCATCGGCTATTGCGTCGGCGGCACGCTTCTGGCGGCGGCCCTGGCGCTGATGGCGCAGGAAGGCGACCACCGCATCAAATCCGCCACCTTCTTCACCACCCAGGTCGATTTCACCCATGCCGGCGATCTAAAAGTGTTCGTCGACGAGGAGCAGGTCGCGGCCGTCGAAAAGGCGATGAACGAGAAAGGCTATCTCGACGGCACCAAGATGGCGACTGCCTTCAACATGCTGCGCTCGGGCGACCTGATCTGGCCCTATGTCGTCAACAACTACATGCGCGGCAAGGATCCCCTGCCCTTCGACCTGCTGTACTGGAATGCCGATTCGACCCGCATGGGCGCTGCCAACCATTCCTTCTATTTGCGCAATTGCTATCTCGAGAACAGGCTCTCGCAAGGCATGATGGAACTGGCGGGCCGCACGGTTTCGCTGAAGGACGTTACCATTCCGGTCTACAACCTCGCCTCTAAGGAGGACCACATCGCGCCGGCGCTATCGGTATTCCTCGGCTCGAAATATTTCGGCGGCGAGGTCGACTACGTCATGGCCGGCTCCGGCCACATCGCCGGGGTCGTCAATCCGCCGGCGGCGGAGAAATATCAATACTGGACCGGCGGCAAGCCGGCCGGCGACTTCGACCAATGGCTCGCCGGGGCCACAGCCCACCCCGGTTCCTGGTGGCCGCACTGGCAACGCTGGATCGAAGCCAAGGAGAATACCCGCGTACCGGCCCGCAAACCGGGCGAGCATATGCAAGTTCTAGGCGAAGCCCCCGGCACCTATGTCAAGGTGCGCGTGTAACCATCTGTAATGTGTGGTGAGTTGACGCGCGGCCAAAAGCGGGCGAAATGGTGCCGTCAACCCTGAGCAGCCTTGATTCATCCTCTAGCCGCCAAATTACTTTGAGGCTTGCAGATTTGACACAGGTCTCGTTTCCGGTTCGGGGAACAAGGGTCATTTCGACGAGACGTTTCGGCGCCGCGCCAATGACGAACCGGTCGGATATCGAGGGGGAATTTTGTTTTGAGATCAGCAGGATCGCGCCTCGCGAAGGGAGAAAGCCGCGCCATTGTGGCGGCGCTTTTCTCGGTGCTCCTGGCGTCCTGCACCTCGGCCGGCGACCCGACCATGTCGGTCGGCATGCCAGGCTACAATACCTCGGCTACCGAAATCAGCACGGCCGCCGGTGCGCCCCAGGCCAGCACGGCCGCATTATCGTCGCAGATGACAACCGCACAAATGACGATGAATGCCAACGGCGACGCCAACCTTCCCGAGCAGGTCGCCTATGTGCCAATAGCCAAGCCAGGGGCCAAGCCCGATGCCGGCTTCCCGATCGCCGTTCCAACGGCAGCCGAGACGATCGCGGGACACACGCCGCAGCCGCTGCAACCAAACGCCCAGACGGCCGAACAGGCCGTGGCACAAAACAGTGCTGATGCATCGAAGCCCGACGCCAAGGCCGCCGCGCCGGCGATGAACAACCCGGTCTATGTAACCGCCGGCGAGATGCCGCAGCCACAGGCCTACGCACCGAAGAAAAACTTCCTAGCCTCGCTGTTCAGCGCCACCCCCGCTTCGGCAGCATCGCCGGCCAACAGCAGATCGGGCGGGCAGCCAACGGCCGTGCAGGCCAAGGCGACGCCTGCGGCGAAACCCACCGTTACCTTGGCCTCGGCCAATCCGGCTGAAAAGCCGGTGCAGTTGGTGTCGACCGGCGATACCAGCCATTTCACGACCGATGCGCTGCCCGGAGTGCGCCAGACGGCGTTGTTCGAGATCAAGCGCAAATCCGGCCTCGACGATGAGAGCGACGTCGATCTCAACGAAGACGAAGGTTCGGGTGGTGCCTACCAGGTCGCCTCCGCCGCCGGCCTCGCCAGGCTCGCGCCCAACGGCCTCCTGAAACAGAACGAAAGCGTCGATGTCGCCTGCTTGAAGCCGTCGCTGGTTCGCGTGCTGAAGACGATCGAAGGCCATTACGGCCGCAAGATGACGGTCACCTCCGGCTATCGCGACCCGGCCCGCAACCGCCGCGCCAACGGCGCCAAGAATTCGCTGCACATGTACTGCGCCGCCGCCGACATCCAGGTCCCCGGCGTCTCGAAATGGGAACTGGCGAGCTATATCCGCACCATGCCGGGCCGCGGCGGCGTCGGCACCTACTGCCACACCGAATCCGTCCATGTCGATGTCGGCCCCGAGCGCGACTGGAACTGGCGTTGCCGCAGGCGCGGCTAGGGAGAGGTTCTTCGGCCACAGCGAAGTCCCCTCGGCGACGTTGCAGCATGCTGCAAAACCACCTTGGCTGTCGGAAAGACGCGGTTTGGAGCCAAAGGAAAAAAGTTGTCGCAGCCGGCGGCAGACGGGTTGCCGGTTTGCCGCGACGCAACTATAAGCGCTCACATCTGAGCGCGCCCATCGTCTAGCGGTCAGGACACCGCCCTTTCACGGCGGTAACAGGGGTTCGATTCCCCTTGGGCGTACCAGCAATTTCAACTCGGCATATGTCTATCGCCAGCGTGACGCTGGCAAACTTGGCCGGACCCCACCCACTCTGATGGGGGTGTCAGCAAAGGGCGAAGACAAACTGCGGATTGTGCCCAGGGCTCCCTACGCCCGCAGCCCCCTCGCCTCGCCGCCGCGCTTGCGCGGAGGAACCATCATGTCCCTGGCAAGCAGGCCGCTCACCCGGCAAAAGGCCATGAAGGCCCGCCATGCGTCTTCGGTCTCGACGATGTCCACCGTGGCGCCAAAACAGGCATTGAACGCAGCCTGGTAGGTTGGCCCCTTCCGGCGAACCGGCCACGTTTGCAGGAAATCGAGCGCCTGCTCGACACTGTAGATTTCCTCGACCGGCTGGCTGGGCACAGGCGCGATACGCACCGGCACCGCAAATTGCAGTCTGTCCATTCGACCTCTCCCGAACCGACACCCCCGCAGCAACATCGTTCGGCATAAAAAGTTGCCGTGGCGGCTTCATGCTTGGGCCGACTTCTCGCCTAGAAATGTGTCGTCACTGCGGTAGCCAAATGAACCGGTCGGGAGCATGGGCAGCTACAGGCAAGGAGAGTGCCCCAAAGACCTGAATATCGCCGGTCTTCGGTCGTCGCCGGCAGTTCGTCCTTGAACCTTGCGCCTTCCAGTGCCAAATCTGGGGAGATTTCTCTGGCGGGGGCTCATCCAGCCCTCGCATCCCTGCAAGACGGACAAAAATGGTCACCTATCTCGACGCCGCCACGGCACCGCTCAGAAACACCGGCCAGATCCGTCTTTACGACGAGGAAGGCTTTATCGGCATGCGCAAGGCTTGCGATCTCACCGCGCGCTGCCTCGACGAACTGGTATCGATGGTGGCGCCCGGCGTCACCACCGAAGCGATCGATCGCTTCGTCTTCGAGTTCGGCATGGACCATGGCGCGCTTCCGGCGACACTCAACTACCGCGGCTACACGAAATCATCCTGCACCTCGATCAACCACGTCGTCTGTCACGGCATACCCGACAGCAAGCCGTTGAAGGATGGCGATATCGTCAATATCGACGTCACCTATATACTCGACGGCTGGCATGGCGACTCCTCACGCATGTATCCGGTGGGCACGATCAAGCGTGCCGCGGAGCGGCTGCTCGAAGTCACGTATGAGTGCCTGATGCGCGGCATCGCGGCAATCAACCCGGGCGCCCGCACCGGCGCCATCGGCGCCGCCATCCAGACCTACGCCGAAGCCGAGCGTTGCTCGGTGGTGCGCGATTTCTGCGGCCACGGCGTCGGCCGGCTGTTTCACGACGCGCCGAACATCCTGCATTACGGCAGCGCCAGCGAAGGCGTCGAGATGCGGCCGGGCATGATCTTCACCGTCGAGCCGATGATCAATCTCGGCCGGCCGCATGTGAAAGTGCTGTCGGACGGCTGGACCGCGGTGACGCGTGACCGTTCGCTTTCGGCGCAGTACGAACACACGATCGGCGTCACCGAAACCGGCTGCGAGATCTTCACGCTGTCGCCAAAAAACCTCGACCGCCCCGGCCTGCGGGCCTAGTGTCTGGCAGATCGGGCGTTACCTTGCCCGGCAAATGCTGGGTGGGCAGCCATGAACGGTGACGACGACGAGCGGGCCTTCTTTCCCGAAAGGCCGGTGCGATCGCCTGCGAAGGCGGTGGCCGCCGACAAGCCGCATTATCTCGGCCATCGCGACCGCTTGCGCGAGCGCTTCGCCGCCAGTCCTAACACCCTCCCCGACTACGAACTGCTCGAGCTTCTATTGTTCCGGCTGATCCCGCGCGCCGACACCAAGCCGGTCGCCAAGGCCTTGCTGGCACGCTTCGGTACATTGGCCGAGGTCCTCGGCGCGCCCGTCGAGCGCCTGCAGGAAGTGAAGGGCATCGGCCCGATGGTGGCGCTCGACCTCAAGGTGGTTGCGGCAACGGCGCAACGCATGGCGCGCGGCGAGATCGCCGGCCGCGAGCTGTTGTCGACCTGGACGCAGGTTCTCGAATACTGTCGGTCGGTGATGGCCTTCGAGGAGCGCGAGCAGTTCCGCATCCTGTTCCTCGACAAGAAAAACGCGCTGATCGCCGACGAAGTGCAGCAGGTCGGCACCGTCGACCACACACCGGTCTATCCGCGCGAGGTGGTCAGGCGCGCCCTGGAGCTCTCTGCCACGGCGATCATTCTGGCGCATAATCATCCGTCGGGAGACCCGACGCCGTCGCGCGCCGACATCGAGATGACCAAGCTGATCATAGAGACGGCCAAACCGCTTGGCATTGCCGTTCACGACCACATCATCATCGGCAGGAAAGGCCACTCCAGCATGAAGGGCCTGCTGCTGATCTGAGGTTTGGCGTTGTTTTCAGCTTTGTCCGCTGTGCGCCTATGTACCGCAACCTCAAGGCGGTCGGCTCGATAAATTCTGGCGCCGAGGCTCAGCTGGCCGTGCGCAGGCGCCGCGATCGGACAAATGTCTTAAGTCCCTCGGAGTCTAACGGGTGGCCGAAGGCATAACCCTGCAATATGTCGCAGCCCAGGCCCTTGAGTAGCCGTGCGTGCTGCATCGTCTCGACGCCTTCCGCCACGACCTCGATACCCAGCGATTTGCCGATTTCGATGATCGACGAGACAACCTGCCTTCTCTGCGGCGATTTGACGATTGGGGTGACCAGCTGCCGATCTATCTTCAGCCGGCGCGGCTGCAACTTCAGCAAACTGACCATCGAAGCGTAGCCGGTACCAAAATCGTCTATTTCGATGTCAATCCCCAGTTCTTTTATTTGCTCGATGTTCCACGTGACAAGATCGTCGTTCTCGTCCAGGAAAATCGACTCAACAAGCTCGAACGAAACTGTTCCTCTCTTGATATCTTGTTCTCGCAGGCTCTTGATAAGCTCCTCGTCTTGAAGGCGCCTCGCCGAGACATTGACCGACACCCGTGGAATGTTAAGTTTTGCAGCGGACCACTCTTCGAAATCCGAAAGCGATTGCTTCAATATGGCTTGGTCGATGATCGAGACGACGTTCAGTTCTTCCGCAATCCTCAGGAAGATGTCGGGTGCCAAAATACCCTTTACTGGATGTTGCCACCTCGCCAGCGCCTCAACCCCAACGATTTCGAGCGTCTTTGCGTCAAATTGGGGCTGGTAGAACGGGATGAACTCGTTGCGCTCGAGGCCGCCGAGAATTTCGTCGGCAATCCGTTTTGTATCGACGATTTCGCTTTGCATCGCGTCAGTGAAGAATTCGTATCGATTGCGCCCTCGGCTCTTTGCTCGGTAAAGCGCGATATCTGCGTTCACCAGCAGGTGTTTGGCTTCGACATCTTTTCCGTTGTCGACAGCTATACCCACGCTGACGCCAAAACGGCACCGGTGGCCCTGATAATAGACGGGCTCGCGCATCTGGCTGATGACCCGATCGGCAAGCAGCGCCAGTTGCTTGGTATCGTCGCGTACCACGCACAGAACGATGAATTCGTCTCCTCCAATGCGGGCGACGAATCCTTCGTCGCCGACCTTCGATCTGAGGACTGTCGACGCGTGAACCAGCATCGCGTCACCGGCGGCGTGGCCCAGCGTATCGTTGATGTGCTTGAACCGATCCAGATCGATGTGAAGCAGTGCCGCACGCCCGCCTGAGCGCCTGGCGTTTGCCGCGTAGTCTTCCAGTACCTGGTCGAGGTAACGCCGGTTGGGCAAGCCGGTCAGCGAGTCATGAAGCGCAATGTGCTCTATGCGCGCCTTGGCCGACTCGAGTTCTGCATTTTTCGACTCCGACAGCTGTTTTGCGCGAACCAGATCCTTGTTCAGCAGGACGTCGGCAGTCACGTCCCATTCCGCGCCGATCATTTTTGGGGTGTCGTTTGTGGCCCGGTAAAGGATCGCCTTGGACCGGACATGACGGACCTCGCCATTCGGGCGCACAATCCGGTACTCCGACAAATATGGTCGTCCGCTGGTCACCGCCGTATCGAAATCTGCGTTGGCGCCAGCCAGATCATCTGGATGGATCGCTCCCGCCCAGTCTGTGTAGCCCCGGTGCTCCCCCGCTGGTTTGCCATATATTTCATTGACGCGTTCATCCCATGTAAGCTCGTTGGTCGCGAGATCGTGTTCCCAAACCCCGATAGCCGAAGCTTCCAGAGCGAGTTCAAGGCGTCGTGACAATCGGCGCAATTCCGCATAATTGCGCTGTCTTTCGCCTATCAGACGACCAGTGACCAGGAAAGGGAACACAACCAAGGCCCCGGCCGTCGCCATGATCGCGCGCAACAACCATGCGTTACTTGGCGTCGAAGGCCAGCCGTTCTTGGGAATGGCAGCGAGCTGCCACGAGCCGGAAGGAAGCAAAACGTCAGCCGTCACCGGATCGCTTTTGCTGATCTCCTCATTGCCGTAGAATTGACCACCTCGGTGACCGAGGGCGTCCCTGCCGATCAGCGCGATGTCGATCCCGAGATCGTCGTCAAGCATGCCGCTCGCTTTGTAAAGGCGCTGCACGTCGACAACGGCGGAAATAATGCCCCAGAACCTTTCCGTGTTGCCCGCGCTGGGCACGAAAACCGGAAAGCGGCCGATGAAGCCCTGTCCTCCCTGCTTCAGCTCGACGGGACCCGCAAGCACCAGCTTGCGTTCGTCTCGCGCCCTCAGCGCAGCCGCACGCTGCCGCTCGTTCTTGCGGTAGTCCAGGCCCATCGCCTGCTCGTTACCCTCCATCGGGTACATCAGGGAAACGACCAGATCGGGCGCGCCGGCAATATTGTTCAATTGCGAGTCGGCGCCAAACAGATTGCTCGCCAGCGAGGCGAAGCGTTGCTGTCCCATATAAGGCTCGGTCACGACCGCGGCGACCAATCCACGCACGAGTTGAAGGTTTCCGTTGATATTGCCTTCGAGCTTGGCGCGGATGAGATTGACCTTGGTCAGCACGTCCGCACGGACGGCCTGGTCCGAGACGACTTTGTTCTGGTGCTCCGCGAACGCTGCGCTGATAAGTATGACGACAAGCGCGATCGCCGCCGGAATATTTGCCGACGAAAAGACGACTTCCTTGATGCCGCCGAACTTAGCGCGGAAAAAAGCCAATAGGCGATTCCTCAAGTGCCATTTCAGGTTCCCGGGTCGACCCGATGAGGAACATTAGCTTTCAATGTTTAATGTCACCTTCACGCCCCTTAGAGCTTTTGCGCTTTCCGACCCGTTGCTGATGCTGCAGGCCCGAGCGGCTGGAGCCAGCTGCCGATTTCCACTGACATCGTCCCACTGATTGAGTTGAGATGCGCTGGCGCCGGCGATCCTTCGGAAGATCGAGGAGCGCGAGCGATTGCAAACTTCGACGCTCCGACCCGAGTACTCAGGAGCGTCGACCTGGACTAGTGCCCCTCGATCGCCTTGGGAGACACAAGGTATGGTATCTTGCCGATGCTGCGCTTCGTCGCGCCAATGGAATAGGCCATCGGTATCTTGGGAGAGTTCTCTGGCAGGCCGTACATATCCTTGCCGGCCCGCACGGCAAATGAAAAGTGCTGCCACGAAACAGTGTCATGCTCATTGAGAAAATCAAGCGTCAGACCAGCTGAAATCAACGCATTCACCACGTCACTGATCGGGTGGATCCATTCATAATAGCGAGGATGCTTCAGGATGCGGTCATCGCCGGTGTAGGTCAGCTCCTCGTTCCAGGCGAGCGGCCGAGCTATCGGCGTTCGCCAGTCGTGCTTCAATTCCAGGGCCGCGGCCTTTCGATCGCACTGAAACATCAATGGATGGCCCTCGGCCATGTAGAGACGGCCGCCGGGTCTCAGGAGGTCGGCAACCACCCGCGCCCAACGGAACACGTCGTCCAGCCAGTTTACCGAGCCCCATGTAACGTAAGCGATGTCAAAGGTCCGACCGAGCGCTTCCACCGCTTCGAACAGTGGCGCTTCCACGAAGCGCACGTCGGTGCCTGCCTTCGCAGCAAAATCCCGCGCCGCCGCGATCGCCGCCGGTGAAAAGTCGAGCCCCGTCACACTGCCTGCGCCGAGATTCTTCAGGCTGATTGTGTCGAGGCCGATGTGACACTGCAGGTGGACGATATCCTTGCCGGCAATATCGCCGACCTCGCGCGTTTCCAGCTCGTAGAGATTGGATCCGCCGGCCAGCACATTCTCGATGTGGTAGCTGCCCGTTGTGTCGGTCGAGTGCAGTTCGGCCCGATCATCCCAATTAAGGCGGTTCGCACCCAAAAACCGTTCCAAATTCCCCCCACCCCTGACTGACGCATGGTAAACAAGTCGTTAAACTACCTTTGCAGCGAAAGTATCGCGCGTCAATCCGGACCGGGCGGCAGTTTGCCACCGTTCGCGGACACCATAGCTTCTGGAACGCTTGCCGCAGATCAAAGGCTTCTGGCGCAGTCGCCGCGCTTGGCAATAAGACCCTGCAGGCGCACCTGACGCCATCCTCGTGGTCTGCCTGTGGATTAGTCGGTTCCTCGGCCCCCCACGGCCACCATCGCGATGTTTCTGGAGATCTCGTTTGTGGGGTCAACTGCGTCTGCCATGCCGCTCGTGAGTGCTCGGTAGAGTGCCACATAATCGCTGCACATGCGCTCGACCGTGAACCGCTTCTCGAACGTCTGCCGCACTCGTGCGCGATCGAGGCTGTCGATGCGCCGGAGCGCGCCCACAGCTTCCTCCACCGTATCCACGATCCATCCGGACACACCGTCATCGATGATCTCCGGGACGGCGCCACGCCGGAACGCAATCACCGGCGTACCGCAGGCCATTGCTTCGATCGTCACGAGCCCGAAGGGTTCCGGCCAGTCGATCGGGAACAAAAGCGCTTTCGCATTGCCCAGAAAATCCGCCTTTTGCCGCTCATCGATTTCGCCAATGAACTCCACGTTCGAATGCCGCAGCACTTGCGGCTCGACCCTTTCCTTCCAGAACGACTGGTCCACCTTGTCGATCTTGGCGGCGATCTTCAGGGGAAACCCCGCCCGCACTGCTATTTCTATGGCCGCTTCCGGCCCCTTTTCCGGCGAGATACGACCGAGAAACGCAAGATAGCCAGAGGTGTTCGGGTGGAATGGCAGAAGATCGCGGGGCAGGCCATGATGCACGCTTCCAACCCAATTGACGGGCGGCATGGGCCGGCGCTGGTCGAAGGAGATCGAGACCAGGGGAACGTCGTCGAACATCGCATAAAGCTGCGCCAGATCGGGCAGGTCGAGCCTGCCGTGAAGCGTGGTAACCGTTCGTCTGGCAAAATCCCGAATGATGGGGAAGTGCAGAACATCGACGTGGAAATGCAAAACGTCGAACTCATCGGCTCGCCGGCGCACCCGTTCAAGCATCATAACGTGGTGCGCACCACCGTCCTGGACCCTGGGGTTCAGGCGCAGCGCGACGTCGCAACACGGCACCAGCTTGGCTGAGGTACGAGAATCGGCGCTGGCGAACAGCGTCACCTCGTGGCCCTGTCGGACAAGTTCTTCGGTCAGATACGAAACAATTCGCTCTGTTCCACCGTAGGTTCGGGGCGGCACGGATTCGGTTAGCGGCGCGATCTGGGCTATTTTCATTTAGAAAATCTTTTCGGCGGCGACCGCCGTCTTTCAAACAAGCTTCGGCGGCAACCAAGACAAGCGAGAGCTTCTCGCTGCGAAGTATTCTATGCAGAGCATATTTATAGTTGTGCCGTCCGTGCTCCTCCCGTGCAATCAGGTTGCCCTTATTCAACTCCTCTGGATCCAAGAACTGCGATCCATGAGAAATGTTTCACCGGCTCGATAAAAAGACAGAATGAGCTACGCGCCGCCGCCCCGCCGCCCCCTGACAGGCAGCTGTGGATCGCTCGATCACCACCAAGTGATCCAGGCGTGCCGGTGCCGAATGGAACATAAAGCCCGGAATTCAGTTAGATAGCCGGATTTGGCTGGAGTACCGCCAGATGCGGAATTCCAGCTGGGCAGGGCACTACCGTGACACGGAGTGAGCGGCTTCGGGCGCATCTCGCCGAACTCAGGCACCACCTTGCCGAACTCGGGAGCCATAAACGCTCCCCATGGAGGATGCCATGAACCAGTGGACAAACGCCAGGCTCTGTGACGTAGCCAACCTGATCCTTGGGGCAATTCTGTTCTTCTCTCCCTGGATCTTCACGTTTGCGGCAGGCCCGCAGACGCAGAACGCCCTCGGCAGCGGAATCTTGATCGTCGTGCTGTCGGTTGCCGCCCTCGCAGCATTTGCCGTGTGGGAAGAGTGGGTGAACCTGGTCGTCGGACTGTGGGTTCTCGTATCGCCCTGGGTGCTTGGATTCCAAGCGACAACGGCGATGACCGTGCATGTCGTGATCGGCATTCTGGTCGCCGTGCTTGCGGCGATCGAGCTCTGGATGATGTATCAGAACCCGCCGACCCAGTCGGCCGCCTAGCACGCGCAGCCAGCCAGCGCCCTTTTTGGGCCTGACAGATCGATCGGTCGTCTGCCGGCCTCTCGGCAACAGCCGCCGGAGGCCGGGTAGGCGGTTGTCTGGACGAGAACCAAGAAGGATGGCGCATCATGGTCGGTGACAATCCGCGTTCGACGGCCAGGATTGCAGGACATCCTATTCATCCGATGCTGGTGCCGTTTCCGATCGCCTGCTTCGTCGGCACCCTGCTGACGGATCTGGCCTACTGGCGAACAGCGGAGATGATGTGGGCTGACTTCTCCGCTTGGCTGGTTACCGTCGGCGTGATCATGGGCTGCCTTGCAGCGATCGCGGGGCTGATCGATTTCCTGGCCAATCCGCTGGTAAGAGCACAGCCCCCCGCCTTGCCGCACGTGCTAGGCAATCTGCTGGCGCTGGCGTTGTCCATCATCAACATGCTCGTGCACACCCGCGATGCATGGACCTCCATCGTTCCTACCGGCTTGATCCTCTCGGCGGTTGTCGTGCTCATCCTCATCTTCACCGGTTGGCTGGGCTGGTCCATGGTTTACCGGCATCACGTCGGAGTGGCGGATTGATGCGCGTAGAAAGCTCCATCAGACAAGCCGGGCGCATCGCGGCGTCCATCTTTACTTGCACTGCGGCGATCGCTCTTGCAGCGTGCAGTGGCAACGACCCGGATCCCAGCAGTCAGATAGGGCCGAATCCAAACCTGCCCGAGCCGATCCAATATTTCTTCCCGCCCATGCATCTCGCTTCCGTGGTCGGGTGGAAGAACGACGAAAAGCCGACCGTCGCGCAGGGGCTCCAGATCCAGGCCTTTGCCAACGGCTTGCAGCATCCGCGGTCGCTTTATGTGCTGCCCAATGGCGATGTCCTGGTGGTCGAGTCCAAGGCGCCGGGCGGCGAACCGATCAAACGGCCCAAGGATTTGGTGATGGGCTGGATCGAGTCCTGGGTCACCTCGGGCGGCGACAGCGGCCCGAGCAACCGCGTTACGCTGCTGCGCGACGCCGACGGCGATGGCAAGCCGGAGCTGACCAGCGTCTTCCTCGACCACCTGAGCTCCCCCTTCGGCGTGGCGCTGGTGGGAAGCGATCTCTACGTCGCCAATACCGATTCCATCGTCCGCTATCCCTACAACACCGGTGAAACCAAGATCACCGCGCCCGGAACGCCGCTAACCGCCCTGCCCGGCGGCCCGATCGACCACCATTGGGCGAAGAGCCTGGTGGCAAGCCCCGACGGCTCGCTGCTCTATGTCGGCATCGGCTCGAACAGCAACGTCGCCGAAAACGGCATCGAGGCCGAGAAGAACCGCGCCGCCATCTGGCAGGTGGACAGGGCCACCGGCCAGTCGCGCATTTTCGCCAGCGGTTTGCGCAATCCAAACGGCCTGAGCTGGGAGCCGCAGACCGGGGCGCTCTGGGCCGTGATCAATGAGCGCGACGAGCTCGGCCCCAATCTCGTGCCGGATTATCTGACCTCGGTAAAGGATGGCGGCTTCTACGGATGGCCCTACAGCTATTATGGCCAGCATCTCGATCCCCGCGTCATGCCCCAGCGTCCGGACCTGGTCGCGAAAGCGATCGTTCCGGATTATGCGCTGAGTTCCCACGTCGCCCCTCTGGGACTGGCCTTCTATACGGCAAACAGCCTCCCCGAGGCATATCGCGGCGGCGCTTTCGTTGGCGAACACGGCAGCTGGGACCGCACGCGCTTCAATGGCTACAAGGTGGTGTTCGTACCATTCAGCGGCGGCCATCCTAGCGGCGTCGCTACCGACGTGGTGACCGACTTCCTGGACAAGGACAACAAGGCGCGCGGCCGGCCTGTCGGCCTGGCTGTCGACAAAACCGGGGCCCTGCTCATAGCCGACGATGTCGGCAACACAGTTTGGCGGATGACATCTGCCGGCCAATAAAGTGGCCCGCTCCCTTCGTCGAGCTGTCGGTCGAGCAGGTGGAAGGGATCCCCGACGATCGCCGTTCCGTGGTTCTGCCAGGCGCATTCGGTGTGCTCGCCATTGCCTGCCGCTGTCACCGCCGACCGAAGGACCGCCAGCGCCGCGAAATGGTATTTTTGCCCTTCCCACAGCCGGCTCTAGAATTTTCATCGCAAATCAAGTTATGATGCACTTGGTATTTCCCGGGACGGCTTGCGCCGCTTGGAATACCGGGAGGAACCGGGACATGGCCGTTGCGCTTGTACTCGTTCTGATAGTCGTGGGCTCGGTGTTGTTCCACTTCCTGAGCCCATGGTGGTGGACGCCGATTGCCTCGAACTGGGACTATATCGACAACACCATCATCATAACTTTCTGGATCACCGGCGTCGTCTTCGCCGCCGTGGTTCTTTTCATGGCCTATTGCGTCTTCCGCTTCCGTCATCGGGAAGGCAATCAGGCGGCATATGAACCTGAGAACAGGCGGCTCGAATCCTGGCTGACGGTCGTCACCGCGGTTGGCGTCACGGCATTGCTCGTTCCTGGCCTGTTCGTCTGGAGCCGGTTCGTTAACGTTCCAAGCGACGCAACAGAGGTCGAAGTCGTCGGCCAGCAGTGGCAATGGAGTTTCCGCCTGCCCGGCAAGGACGGCAAGCTCGGCACATCCGACACTCGCGACGTCAACGCTGAAAATCCACTCGGCGTCATCGCCACCGATGCCAACGGCCAGGACGATGTCGTAGTGGAAGCGGCCGACCTGCACCTCCCGGTTGGCAAACCGGTCAAGATGCTGCTCCGCTCGATCGATGTGCTGCACGATTTCTACGTGCCGGAATTCCGCGCCAAGATGGACATGATCCCGGGCTCGGTCACCTATTTCTGGTTCACTCCGACCAAGACCGGAACCTTCCAGGTCCTGTGTGCCGAACTCTGCGGCCAGGGACATCCGATGATGCATGGCGTGGTCATGGTCGATACGCAGGAAGACTATCTGGCGTGGCTTGGCCAGCAGCAGACTTTTGCGCAGCTGTCCGCGCCCCAACAGATGGGCTCGGCAGAGTAGGAAACCGAAACGACGGTGCGCCGTCGGGATTGAAAATAGTGCGGCAAGCCCGAACTGTCGGGCTGGCCGAAGAGGGCACGGAGGTGTTCCTATGGTCGATATCACACCTGCAGATGCGGTACCGCCGGCCGAAGTCGCAGAAATGGAACTCTACCATCCGCACAGCTGGTGGACGAAATACGTTTTCTCGCAGGACGCCAAGGTCATTGCCATCCAGTATTCGGCGACGGCGACAGCGATCGGCATGGTCGCGCTGGTGCTTTCCTGGCTGATGCGGCTGCAACTCGGCTTCCCCGGCACATTCGACTTCATCACCCCGGAAGCCTACTACCAGTTCATCACCGTGCACGGCATGATCATGGTGATCTACCTGCTCACCGCACTCTTCCTGGGCGGCTTCGGCAACTATCTGATCCCGCTGATGGTTGGCGCTCGCGACATGGTCTTTCCCTATGTCAACATGCTGAGCTACTGGATCTATCTGCTGGCCGTGCTGGTTCTGGTGTCGAGCTTTTTCGCGCCCGGCGGACCGACGGGTGCCGGCTGGACGCTCTATCCGCCGCAGGCGATCATGACCGGTACGCCCGGCGGCCAGGACTGGGGCATCATCCTGATGCTCGTCTCGCTGATCCTGTTCATCATCGGCTTTACCATGGGCGGCCTGAACTATGTCGTGACGGTGCTACAGGGCCGCACGCGCGGCATGACGCTGATGCGCCTTCCGCTCACTGTCTGGGGTATTTTCACCGCCACCGTCATGGCGCTGCTCGCCTTCCCGGCGCTGTTCGTCGCCTGCGTGATGATGCTTCTCGACCGGGCGCTCGGCACCAGCTTCTTCATGCCGGCGATCGTTGAGATGGGCGAACAGTTGCAGCACGGCGGCGGCAGCCCGATCCTGTTCCAGCATCTGTTCTGGTTCTTCGGCCACCCGGAGGTCTACATCGTTGCGCTTCCGGCCTTCGGCATCGTGTCCGACCTGATCAGCACCCATGCGCGCAAGAACATATTCGGCTACCGCATGATGGTCTGGGCCATCGTCGGCATCGGCGCGTTGAGCTTCGTAGTCTGGGCGCACCATATGTATGTCAGCGGCATGCATCCCTATTTCGGCTTCTTCTTCGCCACCACGACACTGATCATCGCCGTTCCGACCGCCATCAAGGTCTACAATTGGGTGCTGACGCTGTGGCGCGGCGATATCCACCTCACCATTCCAATGCTTTTCGCCCTCGCCTTCATCGTCACCTTCGTCAATGGCGGGTTGACCGGCTTGTTTCTCGGCAATGTCGTTGTCGACGTTCCGCTGTCGGACACCATGTTCGTCGTTGCCCATTTCCATATGGTCATGGGGGTCGCGCCGATCCTCGTGATTTTCGGGGCGATCTACCACTGGTACCCAAAGGTCACCGGCCGGATGCTGAACGAGACACTGGGCCGGTTCCACTTCTGGATCACCTTCCTCGGCGCCTATCTGATTTTCTTTCCCATGCACTATCTCGGCTTGATGGGCGTGCCGCGGCGCTACAACGAATTGACCGACATGACGATCATGACGGAATCGGCCCACCACCTGAACTCGTTTATCAGCATCATGGCTTTTATGGTCGGTTTTGCCCAGATTGTGTTTCTGTTCAATCTCATCTGGAGCATCCGCCATGGCCGTGAGGCTGGCGGCAATCCGTGGCGGGCAACGACGCTCGAGTGGCAGACGCCGCAAACACCGCCCGCCCACGGCAATTTCGGCAAGGATCTGCCGATCGTCTATCGCTGGGCCTATGACTACAGCGTACCGGGAGCCAAGGAGGACTTCATACCACAAAACGTTCCGGGCTCCTTCGCGCCCTCCAGGGAGCCGGCATGAGCGTAATCCTGGTCTTCCTGCTCGTGATCGCCGGTATTGCTGGGTGGTGGCTTTCCCATCAGCGGCTAATGACGAAGCCGTGGCTCGAGCAAAGCATGGCCGGGGATTTTGTCGCTCTGGACCGATCGGCGCTGCCGACCGCAAAGATCGGTCTCGGCGTCTTCCTTGCCGTCGTCGGCTGCCTGTTCGCGCTGTTCACCAGTGCTTACTTCATGCGCATGGCGCTGTCGGATTGGCGGCCTCTGCCCATCCCGCCCCTGCTCTGGCTTAACACCGGCGTACTGGTCTTGAGCAGCATTGCGATACAGTGCGCTTCGCTCGCGGCGCGCAAGGGTCAAGTGGACATGGTCAGGCTCGGCCTCGCCACAGCTGGACTCACGGCGCTCGTCTTCCTGATTGGACAGCTTGTGGCATGGCGGGAACTGAGTGCGGACGGCTATTTTCTGGCATCCAATCCGGCCAACAGCTTCTTCTACCTGCTAACGGGAATGCACGGCCTGCATATACTGGGAGGACTGGTCGGGCTGGGCAGAACGAGCGTCGGCGCCTGGAACGGAGCGCAGCCGCAGCGGCTTCGCCTCAGTGTCGAGCTGTGCGCGATGTACTGGCATTTCCTGCTTTTCGTCTGGCTCGCCATCTTTGCGCTTCTGGCCGGCTGGGCTTCGACTTTAATCGACATTTGCCGAGGGTTGCTGACCTAGGAGGAACGGGCGGATGGCAGAGACGACACTGGCCCACATCGGCCGAACAGAGCCGCGACCCGCAGGCTGGCAAGGCATCGCCGCCGACTGGTCCTCGGATCAGCGGGCGTTCAAAAACGTGTCCTGGGGCAAGGCCATGATGTGGATCTTCCTGCTCAGCGACACGTTCATCTTCGGCTGCTTCCTGCTCTCCTACATGACCGCGCGTATCTCAACACGCGTGCCGTGGCCCAATCCGAGCGAGGTTTTCGCCCTGCGCATCGGCGGCTCCGACATTCCACTGATCCTTATCGCCATCATGACCTTCGTGCTGATCTCTAGCAGCGGAACGATGGCCATGGCGGTCAATTTCGGCTACCGCCGCGACCGCCGCAAGACGGCAGTCCTGATGCTCTTGACCGCAGCACTCGGCGCGACCTTCGTCGGCATGCAGGCCTTCGAATGGACCAAGCTGATCACCGAGGGCGTGCGGCCTTGGGGCAATCCCTGGGGCGCTGCACAGTTCGGCGCATCCTTTTTTATGATTACCGGCTTTCACGGCACGCATGTGACGATCGGGGTGATCTTCCTGATCATCGTGGCGCGAAAGGTCTGGCGCGGGGATTTCGATGTCGGACGGCCCGGCTTCTTCACCAGCCGGAGGGGGCGCTACGAGAACGTCGAAATTATGGGGCTCTACTGGCATTTCGTCGACCTGGTCTGGGTGTTCATTTTCGCATTTTTCTATCTTTGGTGAGAGGCAGGACATGGCTGAAGCAACCGCAAACGGCCTGGGACAACACGCACTGGACAGCGCCCATAGGCATGATGCGACGACGACCGGCGTTACCCCGGCGGAGGTTCATCAGGAGCACCCGATCAAGCTCTATCTGGTGGTGTGGGCGTGGCTGTTCATCCTCAGCACCTGCTCCTATCTGGTCGACTATTTCGGTCTCCATGGCTATCCCAGATGGTCGCTGATCCTGATCTTCATGATGCTCAAGGCCGGACTGATCGTCGCCATCTTCATGCACATGGCCTGGGAACGGCTGGCGCTGACATATGCGATCATCCTGCCGCCGGTGCTGGTGCTGGTGTTCGTGACGATGATGGTCTTCGAAGCGGACTACACGCTTCTCACCCGAATGGCGTTTTTCGGGGCCGGGCCCTGACATGCAATCCGGATCCACGCGGTCCGGTCCTGGAGCCTTGAAACAATCCACGGCTGGTCCATTTCTGTTGGTACTGGAGACGACAGGCGATGCCGGCGTTTCCACATGCGTCGCGAACACCAGCAAGGGGCGCCCAAGATGACCATCGCAAACAGATTGAAGGACTTCATCGATAGGAAAGGAATTTCCTACGACACCGTCGAGCATCACCGCACCGCGACAAGCAGACAATCCGCCATTGCGGCACATGTGCCCGGCAGCATAATGGCCAAATCGGTGGTCGTTCACCACGACCGTGGCTACGCGCTCGCCGTGGTTCCAAGCACGCACAGGATAGAACTCGCGACATTGCAGGATGTCATGGAGAAGCCTCTTGGGCTGGCGTCCGAAGACGAGGTGGTCTCGTTATTCGGCGATTGCGACGTCGGCGCTGTGCCGCCGATCGGCGCTGCCTATGATGTGCCGGTGGTTCTCGATGAAAGCCTCGGCGACGCTCCCGAAATCTATTTCGAGGGCGGCGACCACAAGACGCTTGTGCATGTGAGCGGCAAAGATTTCCGCGACCTGACAAAGGACGCGCGCCAGGCCCGTTTCAGCCACCCCGCCTATTGAAAGCTCTGCCTCACCCTGCCCGCACCGGCACTTTCGCCGGTGCGGGCAGAGTGCATTTTTTCAGCTCACGGTCTGGTCGCCGGCGGCGATTCCACAACTTTCCGGTAAACATGCCAGGTGGCATGGCCAAGGATCGGCAGCACGACTGCCAACCCGGCGAACACTGGCAGCGATCCGATGATCAGGGCGACGGCGACAATAAGGCCCCACACCGCCATCACGATCGGGTTGGCCAGGACAACGCGCACCGAGGTGTGGATGGCTTCGTAGGCGCCGACATCGCGGTCGAGCAACAACGGGAATGCGACGACCGTGGTGCACAACACAACCGCGGCGAACACGAAGCCGATGGCGTGACCCAGGATGATGAGCGTCCAGCCGCGTCCCGTGGCGAATATTTCACTGATGAAGCTGGACAGCGATTGCGGCGGCGCCGGGCCGAACAGGGTCTGGTAAAATATCTGGGCCGTCAAAAGCCAGGCGATGAAGATGGCAAGCAGCATGACGCCGACCGCTGCAATAGCCGGCAGCGCTGGAGAACTCCTGACCTCAAAGGCGTGTCTCCATGAGGCGTCGAGCCCGGCTTCCCGCCGCCGGCTGATCTCATAAAGGCCGATCGCCGCGAACGGACCAATCAGCGCAAAGCCGGACACAAGCGGAAACAGCAACGGCAGCGTGTTGTTGCCTGATGTCCAGACAGCAAGCACGACTCCGGCAATCGGATAGATCAGGCAGAGAAATACGATGTGCGACGGCTTGACCATGAAATCATCGACGCCACGCCTGAGCGCATCAAAAAGATCGGAGACGCCGATTTTTCGAATTCTCGTATGTTCCAGCGTCTCGCTGGCGCCTGCTATCACGTGAAAGCTTGCCATGACCATTCCTCCAGACCAGGTCCGGTAAGGTCGCGTTTTACGGTGCTGCCGTTCTGCATGATTGGCCCACGCAAACCGCGACCTGCACCATGATCAATATACTCTCATGCGGGGGACTTGTCGCGCTTTGTAGGAAGGCCCGGGAGTAGGAGGTCCCGGGTAGCCCGACTAGCTACGGACGTGGTTCTTCGATATGCTCTTCTAGTCGAAGGTGAAGGTCATGGACGGAAGGACAGTTCTCATACTCGGCCTTGGCGTCGTTATTCTGCTGTTGCTGGGATTTTGTGCTCCGCCAACGTGATTTTTTGAGCCGGGGTTAATAGCCGGCTGAAGCGATCACTCGCATTACAATGGTGTCGGCAAGCAACGCCGCAAATATTGCGAAAAGATAGACAATCGAATACGCAAACAGCGCCTTTGCCGGCTTCATCTCCTTGTCGGCGACGAGAACCTTCCAGGCCTGCCAAATGAAACCTGCACCCAACGCGGCTGAAGCAGTGCCGTAGTATCCGCTCGCGAAGCCGAAGCCCCAAGGCAGCACGCCGATTGGCGCCAAGAGCAACGAATAGGCGAAGATTTGTTTTCTGGTCGAGTGCTGGCCGGCCACATTCGGCATCATCGGGATGCCAGCCGCGGCATAGTCGCCGACCTTGAAAAGGGCCAGCGCCCAGAAATGAGGCGGCGTCCAGAGGAAAATAACCAGAAACAGAATGAGACTTTCAATGCCGATTGCGCCTGTTGCGGCCGCCCACCCGATCACCGGAGGAAGGGCGCCTGCCGCGCCGCCTATGACGATATTCTGTGGCGTCGAGCGCTTCAGCCACATTGTGTAGATAACGACATAGAAAAAGATGGTGAACGCCAACAACGATGCGGCAAACCACCCCACCAGCACGCCGAGCGTCATGACCGACAGTGCGGAAAGCACCAGACCGAAGCCGAGAGCTTCGCCAGGCGTGACGCGACCGGACGGAATTGGTCGCTTGGACGTGCGAGACATCAAGGCGTCTATGTCTGCGTCGTACCACATATTGAGCGCGCCGGCGGCTCCCGCTCCAACCGCGATTGCGCCGATGGCGATTACGGCGATAACTGGATTCATCACGCCGGGCGCCACCATCAGGCCGACGAAGGCAGTAAACACGGCAAGCGCCATGACCCGAGGTTTCAAAAGCGCAATGAAATCACCCGCCGTCGCCTCCGAGAGGCGGATGCCGGTATCCTTGAGACGGCTTTCTTCAGTCGACATTCAGACGACCACCGATGGGAACGGCAGCCTAGCCGGCCAATGTCTTTTTTGCAACGAGCCGCCCTCCCCACCGACACTGCCGGCAGATTGCGGCCGAGGCTATGCCTCGAACTGTTTGCGATACCAAGATCCGGCGGAAGAGCCGCGCTATTTGGAGAATTGCTTCAGGTAGGCAATGACATTGGCGATATCCTCGTCTTTCTTGAGGCCGGGAAACGCCATCTTCGTGCCTTTGACCATCGCCTTGGGATCGCGAAGGTAGGTCGTCAGCGTGGCTTCGTCCCATTTGACGCCCGACTTGCCGGCCTCGGTCATGGCCTTGGAATAGCTGAACCCCGGATGCGTGCCGGCCGTTCGGCCGATGACGCCGTTCAACGACGGACCGACCTTGTTCTGGTCCTTGTCTGCGATGTGGCAGACCTTGCATTTGGCGAAGACCTTCTCACCCGCCGCGGCATCCTGTGCCCGCGAGGGGCCGGCAACGACGGTCGCGACGGACATGACGAT
The DNA here is from genome assembly GCF_040319465.1 of Mesorhizobium sp. M0910. Classification (NCBI taxonomy): domain Bacteria; kingdom Pseudomonadati; phylum Pseudomonadota; class Alphaproteobacteria; order Hyphomicrobiales; family Phyllobacteriaceae; genus Mesorhizobium; species Mesorhizobium sp. M0910. The sequence continues at coordinate 491,013 of NZ_JAMYNZ010000004.1, read as the reverse complement.
AAAAAACACAATGGCACGCATGGCATTTCCTCCCTGATCGCCAATTTGCCCTGGCTGACCTGCGCAGGCCGACATTTAGTCCGCTGGCATGCGCTCTTGAATGGCAGAACGGATATCCACTGCTTGGAGTTGCGGCACCTACATACCACGGAACCCGGCCGGCAGGTAGAGTTCGATCATGCAATGGATTAATGCGGACAATCCGCTCAAGGCAATTTGGTGTTGCAGGTGGTGGCGATCCGGCCGACCGCCTCTTCAACTCCGGCGAGGTCAAACTCGGCTTTGCCGCGCCCCGACAGCAGCCCGAACCGCCAGGACAGCAGCAACCGGTCCGCGGAAATCAGTCGCCTGATGCCATCGGCACCGTCGCGGACCAGCATCCTGCTGTGCGGCCCGACCGACCAGCTTTCGTTGAGCTTGGCGGATTGGTCGACAGTCACCGACATGGCGATGGTTCGGCTGGCGGAAACGGTGTCGCTCAGCTGCAGCCATTCGCTCCAACGCGGTTCGCCGGCGGTCCGGCAGGCGATCGTCAACACCGGGCTGTAGCTCAACGCGCCGCCGCCGGTGATGAGCTTGTTGGTCGCGTAAAGCGAAGCGGTGACAAGGCCATCGCTGCTCTTGTCGAACCGCCAGTTGTCGAGAACCGTATCAGCCTGGGCAATGCCGAAGACCGACGCAAGCAGGAACGCCGCCGCCGCCACGCTTCCGATACCGAAGAACTGTCTCAACGATGCCTCCAACAACCGCTGCGATTTCGCAACCCAGCGCAGATAATCATCAAAGCTTCGTATCGCTACCTCGACCGCCAGATACGTGAAATCCGTTGCGTCTGCGCCACAACGAAAAAGGCCGCCTCGAGAAGGCGGCCTTTCGGAATTCAACAGGAACGTTATTCAGCGTCCTTGGCGGCCTTCTTCTTCGGCGCGGCCTTTTTCTTCGGCTCTTCGGCGTCGTCGTCGGCCTTCTTTGCGTCCGCTTTTTTCGCAGCCGCCTTCTTCGCCGGCTTGGCCTTGGTTGTCTCCGTATCCTCGTCGTCGGCCAGCAGCTCTTCCTTGCTGACTTTGACATCGGTGACCGAAATCTGGCCGAGCAGATGGTCGACCACCTTCTCTTCGAACATCGGCGCGCGCAACGTGTTCAGCGCTTCGGGATTGTTGCGATAGAATTCGAAGGCTTCCTGCTGCTGGTTGGCCGGATAGCGGCGTACCTGCTCGAACAGGCCGCGCTGCAGTTCCTCGTCCGTCACGGTGACGCCGGCCTTCTCGCCGATTTCGGCGAGAACCAGGCCGAGACGCACGCGGCGCTCGGCAAGCCGCATATATTCAGCACGCGCTTCTTCTTCCGTCGTCTCTTCGTCGGCAAAGGTGCGCCCGGCAGCTTCGAGATCGCGATTGACCTGGTTCCAGATGTTGTTGAACTCGGCCTCGACGAGCTTGGACGGCGCCTCGAACGAGTAGGCAGCGTCGAGCTGGTCGAGCAACTGCCGCTTGACTTTCTGGCGCGTTATCGAGCCGAACTGGTTCTCGATCTGACCGCGCACCACCTCGCGCAGGCGCTCCAGAGATTCCAGGCCAAGGTTTTTGGCCATCTCGTCGTTGATCTCAAGTTCGCCGGGCTTCGACACTTCCTTGACGGTCACGTCGAAAGTGGCTTCCTTGCCGGCCAGATGCGTCGCCTGGTAGTTTTCCGGGAAGGTAACCGTGACCTGCTTCTCGTCGCCGGCCTTGCTGCCGACCAGCTGGTCCTCGAAGCCGGGGATGAATTCCTTCGAGCCGAGCACCAGCGGCTGATCGGTGCCGGCGCCGCCGTTGAAGGCTTCGCCGTCGATCTTGCCGACGTAATCGATGGTCACGCGGTCGCCCTCGGCGGCCTTGCCGGTCTTCGGCTCGTAAGTGCGGGCGGATTCAGCGACACGCTTGACCTGCTCATCGATCTCTTCATCCGGCACGTCGAACACCTGGCGCGTCACCTTGATCTCGGAGAAATCCTTGATCTCGATCGGCGGAATGACCTCATAGTTCAGGCGGAACTCGAAGTCGGCACCGCCTGCCAGGATCTTCTCGGCTTCCTTCTCGTCCTCGGTCATGATCACTTCGGGCTGCATGGCAGCCTTTTCGCCGCGCCCGGTGATGATCGAACGGGTCGAATCGTTGAGGATCTCGTTGACCACTTCGGCCATGAACGACTTGCCGTAGACTTTGCGCAGATGCTGCACCGGCACCTTGCCGGGGCGGAAGCCGTTGATGCGGACCTTGTTCCTGGCATCGGAGAGCCGCGCCATCAGCTTGGCTTCCATGTCACCAGCCGGCACGGTGATCTTGATCTCGCGCTTGAGACCGGAGTTGAGCGTTTCGGTGACCTGCATCATAAAACCTTTGTTTCCACCAATGAGGCCGTCAAACGGCCCCTGCCGCTTACAGCCTGCCGGTATGATCTTGCCGGGAATGGCTTTTGGTGCGGGACTTGGCGATCTGTCCGCTCAAGGCGGCACAAATCCTCCAGAAATACGCTCCAAAATGTGAATAAGTCTTTGTTTTTCCTACTTCTTATCACATTCTGCAGAAGCGGATCGTCGCGTCCCGTCACATTCGACACGCCTTTTGTCACAGGCGACGCTGATTTTCAACCATCTTTGCATTCCGGCCAAGGATACCGATGTGAGCTCTGACATTGACAGAATGATGGCTACATGGGATTGGCCGGGCAATGCGGATGTGGCGGAATTGGTAGACGCCCTGGATTTAGGTTCCAGTGCCGAAAGGCGTGGGGGTTCGAGTCCCTTCATCCGCACCATCCCTTCGCTCTTCGAGCTTCGGGTGGCAGGCCACTCGAAGCTCCTCCGAAGCCCTGGCGAAGGAGGGTCATTGGCAAGGCAGTAGCGCGATCTAATAAAGCGGTTCCTCGAACAGTGTCTTGTCGCCGTCCACCAGCGCCTTGATCTGCGCCGTGCCGTTGGCCGCGATCGCCACGCGGATGCCGAACGGCCGCACCCGCATGTCGTTCTGGATCGCTATCCCCTCGCCTTCCGGCAGATAGAAGCGCTCGATGCCGTACTCCGGCGCGATCGTCGTTGCTCCCTGGCTGATATCCCAGCCCTCGGAAACGTGTCCGACGATATCGGCTTCGCCGGACGCTGCCGGCGCCGGCGCTTGCCCGAACCAAGCCGCGGTCGGCCCCCAATAGCCATCGGCGCCCTGCTTCAGCCTGACCACGATCGACGTTTCCTCGCTGGAAAGCTTGCCGGCCGGAATGTTGCCGATCAGTTTCACCGGTATGCGCGAAATGTCGTAGCCGAGCAGAATGTAGTCACCGCGCAAGAGATCGCGCGGATCGATCGGCTCGACCCTGAGCAGGACCTGCTTGCCATCGCGCAGGATCGCCGCGCGTCCGGCGATGATCCAGCTCAGAAAGCCGATCTGGACGAGCGCCAGGACCAGCGCCGAGATGATCAGTCTTTTGCCGGTCATCATGCCGCCGCTCCTGTCATGTTCGAGGCGTTCATGCGCTTTTCTATGCGGATGATCATGAAAGCAAGAACGGCGAGAAGCACCGCCGCCGCAAGCAAGAAGCCTGCCGTGTCCAGCATTGATTGCAGCATCACCACATAAATGATGGCGAGTTCGAAGGCGAAGCCCGCATAGGCAACCCAGCGCAGTCCCCGGCTCTCGCGGCCGCCCAGCACGATCGCCCCGACGATGCCGGCCAGCGCAACAGCCGAGGCAATGGCGAAGCCGCCATTGTAGCTGCTTTCATCCGCCAGTTCGAATTGAATCATCGCCAGGCCGGTGAGAAAGCCGATCAGCGCGTGCAAGGGTAACCTGCCGCCGAGTTGCAAAACCCTCTCGACCGGCCCGGCAGCAAAGATCGCAGCGGTAAAAAGCAGCACCGACGCGGCAACGAGCGGGATGGCGACTTGCAGCGTGTCGTATTCCATGGCCAACAGCACGAGATAGAAAAGGACCGACAGGATGATCAGGTGGCGCGCCGCCTGGCTGCGCGTCCAGAACGAAACGGCGAACACAATTAGCGCCATGACCACGAAGAGATGCGGAAATTCCGTGCGCCGGAAGTAGTCGAACCCTCTCAGGAACAGCCAGGCATCGGCGATGCCGACGGCAGCGACGGTCAGCGGGTTTGAGCGCAGCGCCACCGCCGCCAGCGCCGTGCCGGCGCCCCAGGTGATCAAGGCCGAGGCCTCGTCGCCCGACAAATGATACATCTGGCCGATCAGCGCGATCGATCCGCCGAACGCTGCTGCCGCGACGATCCACAGCGCCTCGCCGATCGCCGCATGGTCGCGCATCTTCAGCACCGCCCCGCCGACATAGCCGGCAAGGATAACGGCAAAAAGTGCCGCGACCCGCACCAACCGCGGGATAACTTCCCAGTTGGCGGCGATGAAGATCAGGATAGCGGCGCCGAACAGCAGCGCCGCCATCATCGCCAGGATCGAGCCGAAACTCAGCGATTTGCGTTCGTTTGCCTCGACGTCGCGCGTCAGCGCATCGGCTGTCGGCGCGTCGATCAGGCCGGCCTGTTGCCATCGTGCGATATCCGACCTGACCCGTGACGAATAGCTCGCCATGCCCCTCCCCCTTTGCTTGGTCCTTTTAGCTTGTCCGGCCAAGCGTTTGACCTAACGGCATTTTTCCGATCTGGGCGGAAAACCGGACGCGCGTTAATGTTGCATTGCACAAATTGCATTGCTGCCATGCACCAATAGCGCTTTTAAATCGATATGACCCCACCTATTTTCACGGTGCACACAAAGACGGAATGATCCGAAAGAAAGACGAAACGAGACTACCATGAACCTGATCCGCAACTATCGCAACTGGCGCCGCTATAGGGACACCGTGTCCGAGCTGAGCCGCCTGAGCACCCGTGAACTGACCGATCTCGGCATCAGCCGCAGCGACATTCACTACGTCGCCCGCAAGTCGGTCTAATCCTTCGGGCCGCAAATGGTCCGAACCAGTTTGAAAAGAGAACGACAATGAACCTGATCCGCAACTACCGTAACTGGCGCGTCTACCGCGAGACGGTTACCGAGCTGGGTCGCCTGTCGAACCGCCAGCTCAACGATCTCGGCATCGTCCGCGACGAAATCAAGATGATCGCTCGCAAGGCGATCTAACCACAAGAATTTCGCCAGGGTCGACCTCCTCCCCGACCCTGACGGATACGGTCAGCCTTCACCTCCTCCCGAGGGTTGACCACAAAAACGGCGCCCGCCGGACCTCCTCCCCCGGCGGGCGCTGTTTCCAGGTTGTTTCTAAAAGGGTTTCGCGCCCTTCAAATGGCGAAAAGAATTTCGTCAAAGCCGACCTCCTCCCCGGCAATGACGAATACGGTCGATCTTCACCTCCTCCCGAGGATCGACCAACAAAACGACACCCGCCGGACCTCCTCCCCCGGCGGGTGTTGTTGTTTTGAGGCGGCTTCCCCCGTCAGCCATTCTCCCGCGTGGCAATTGCAATCCTTGCGCTAAGCGACTATTTCGGCGCTCATGAGCAACAATCCCATTCACGTCATCGGCGGCGGTCTCGCCGGCTCCGAAGCCGCCTGGCAGGCGGCCGAAGCCGGCGTTCCCGTTGTCCTGCATGAAATGCGTCCCGTCCGCGGTACCGACGCGCACAAGACCGACGGACTGGCCGAGCTCGTCTGTTCCAATTCCTTCCGCTCCGACGATGCGCAAACCAATGCCGTCGGCCTGCTGCACGCCGAAATGCGGCTGGCCGGTTCACTGATCATGAGCGCCGGCGATGCTCACAAGGTGCCGGCCGGCGGTGCGCTTGCCGTCGACCGCGACGGGTTTTCTGACGCGGTGACCAGAACGCTCGAAACCCATCCGCTCATCACCATCCAGCGTGAGGAAGTGCCCGGCCTGCCGCCGACGGAGTGGGACCAGGCGATCGTTGCCACCGGACCGTTGACAGCGCCGTCGCTCGCCCAGTCGATCGCGGAAGCAACCGGCGCCGACGCGCTCGCCTTCTTCGACGCCATCGCGCCGATCGTCCATTTCGACACGATTGACATGGACATCTGCTGGTTCCAGTCGCGCTACGACAAGGTCGGCCCCGGCGGCACCGGCAAGGACTACATCAACTGCCCGATGGATAAGGAGCAGTACCTTGCCTTCGTGCAGGCGCTGGTCCACGGCCAGAAAACCGAATTCAAGCAATGGGAAGGCACGCCCTATTTCGACGGCTGCCTGCCGATCGAAGTGATGGCCGAGCGCGGCGTCGAGACATTGCGCTACGGGCCGATGAAGCCGATGGGACTGACCAATGCGCATAATTCGTCTGTAAAGGCGTATGCCGTCGTTCAGCTTCGCCAGGACAATGCGCTGGGCACGCTCTATAACATGGTCGGCTTTCAGACCAAGCTGAAGCACGCCGAGCAGGTGCGCATATTCCGCACCATCCCCGGGCTGGAAAACGCCGAGTTCGCCCGCCTCGGCGGCCTGCACCGAAACACCTACATCAATTCGCCGACGCTGCTCGACGCTTCGCTGCAGTTGAAGTCGCGGCCCGGCTTGCGTTTTGCCGGCCAGATCACCGGCTGTGAGGGCTATGTCGAGAGTGCCGCCATCGGCCTGCTCGCCGGGCGTTTCGCCGCCGCCGAAAGGCTTGGCCATGCGCCGTCCCTGCCGCCCTTGACCACCGCTTTCGGCGCGCTGCTCAACCACATCACTGGTGGCCATATTGTCTCTGACGACGAGCCGGGAAAGCGCTCTTTCCAGCCAATGAATGTCAATTTCGGCCTGTTCCCGCCCGTGGAGGCGCCAAAGATCGAAGGCAAGCGGCTGCGCGGCAAGGACAAGACGGTCGCCAAGCGGCACGCGGTGACATCGCGCGCGCTCGCCGACTGCCGCGAATGGCTGGGGCTGCCTGCAACAGCGCAAGCTGCGGAATAGATCTCGGTTTTTGCGGATTTCGCGGCGGAGAAGTAGGATAATATCCTACTTTGTATCGCGAGCCAAATCCCATGGAATCCGCTGAGAAACTGTCCGTCACCGTAACACCCGCCATGGCGCGAATGATCCGCGAAAAGGTCGAGGACGGCTCCTACGGATCGGCGAGCGAGGTCGTCCGCGCGGCTCTTCGCGCCTTCCAGCGCGAAGAGGAAGAACATGCCGAGCGCATGGCCTCGATCCGGGCGCGCGTGAAGGCCTCGATCGAGGACACAAGGCCAAACCTTTCAGGCGAAGAAGTTCGTGCCCGTCTTAGGGAATTCGTCGCGCAGTATTCGAGCCGCGCCGATGATTCGGCGCCTTGAGGTCGAATATCGCGAAGACGCCCAAAATAATTTGGCCGATATTTTCCGGCATATTGTTGAGACTGGTGGAAATCCTGACGTTGCATTGAAATCGTCCTGCGCATCGAAGATCGATGTCAAAACATCGGCAATGCACCGCGTGGCGGCCAGCCGCGCGGCGACATTGCGCCAGGATTGCGAACGGTGCCGTTCGAGCACTCGGCTATCACCCGCCTATGTTGTCGACGATGATGTCGTCCGCATCGTCAACATCTTCTATGGCGGTCGCGACTATGAAATGCTGATGCGCGATGGCGGATCAAGTGATCCATCATGATGGAAACTACTCAGCCGGGCCGATGCTCGCCGCAGGCCGGATTTCCTCATTAGCAATCAGCCTTCACACAGCCGGCCAGCCTTGCGTCGCACGCCGGAACAAGAGCCAATGCCGGCGCAAGGCCGAAAGCCGTACCGCGCCATCAAGCGGTGAATGGCGGGAGCCGTCCATCTGGTCGAGATAGGCGCGCGTCAGAGCCAGCGGCAGAAAGGCCGGGCGCAGTGAAACCGGCAGAGCGAACGCCCCCTGCTCGAAAGCGGAAAGATGCTCGCGTGCCAGCGCGATCATCGCGGCGACCGCGCGTTCCGCGCCCGGCCCGCCGTCACCTGTAACGAACTCTTGCGGCGACGATCCCGCCGCAGCCAAAATATCGGCCGGGACAAAGCACTGTCCCCGCTTGCGATGCAGCGGCAGCAGAAGCAGGAGACCGGTCATCGCCTGCGCACAACCTGCCCTGCCGGCAAGATCGGCAAAGCGCGGCGCTTGGACCGGATCGAGCACCATCGCCGCAAGCTGGATGAGTGCTGCGGCAGTCTCGCCGCAATAGCCTTCGAGGTCGGTGCGTGACGGCATCGGATCGTCATAGAGATCGAAGATGCGCGCTTCGAGCATATTGTCGAAAGCGGCCTTAGGCAGGCGGTGAGCGGAAATCGCCGTCCTCAGCGCGTCCGCCACGGGATGGCCGATCTGAGTCCGATCCTCTTCGGCGGCGATGACGTCGCGCCACCATTGCAGCCGCACCTCGCCCGGCAGCGCCTCGTGGATGCGATCGCGTACGCCGGCGATTTCGGCGTTGAAGGCATAGAGCGAAAACAGCGCGTCACGCTTGTTCTCGGGCGCATAGAGCACGCTGAGATAGCGGTCATGGTCGGCGGCACGCACCGTCTCCATGACGAGTTTGGTGTTTTCGGCCACGTCAGTCGACGGCGATGAGCGCTGCGGCCACGGCGCGATCTTCCGCCAGCAGCACATTATAGGTCCGCACCGCCGCCCCCGTCGACATCGGATCGGCGGAAATGCCCGCTTCTTTCAGTGCCGTACGCAGCGCGGCAGGCAATGGTCTCAGATCCTTGCCGCTGCCAACCAGCAGGATCTCAACCTTGGCGGCCTCGTTGAACAGCTTGGCGAAATCCGCTGCCGTCAGCGCCAACGGATCGGCCGGCTCCCAGCCATAGATGCCCGAAGGCAGGCACAGCAGCGAGCCGCGATGCGACATGTCGGCAAAGCGGAAACCGCCATTGCCGTAAGCCTCGATCGGTGCGCGGCCCGGGAAATGCGCCTCGCGGATGACGATGCCCTTGGCCACTTTTGAGGCAAGCCGTCAGGTAGCTATGGCTTTGCCGCCGCCCACCGGCTTTTCCTCATCGGACGCTGTGGCCTGCGGCCGCAGCTTGAACAGGATAAGCAGTGGCGCGGCGATAAAGATCGACGAATAGGTGCCGAACACGACGCCGAACAGCATCGCCATGGTGAACGAGCGGATCACCTCGCCGCCGAACAGCACCAGCGCCAGCAACGCCAGGATCGTCGTCACCGAGGTCAGCGTCGTCCTCGACAGCGTCTCGTTGATGGCGTTGTTCAGCAGTTGCGGCAGCGGCATTCGCTTGTATTTTCGCAGATCCTCGCGAACGCGGTCATAGACGACGATGGTGTCGTTGAGCGAATAACCGATGATGGTAAGGATCGCCGCCAGCGACGACTGGTTGAATTCCAGGCCGGTGATAACGAAGAAGCCGATCGTCATGACCACGTCGTGCACGGTCGCAACGATGGCGCCGACCGCGAACTGCCATTCGAAGCGGAACCAGACATAGATCAGGATGCCGAGCAGCGCGATAAGCATGGCGATGGTGCCTTGCTTGGCAAGCTCGCCCGAGACCGTCGGCCCCACCACTTCGACGCGGCGGAAATCATACTGATCCTGCAGCTCGCCGCGCACCTTGTCGATGACGGTCTGCTCAGCGTTCTCGCCGCCCGCCTGCGTGCCGACGCGGATCAGCACGTCGTTCGGTTCGCCGAACTGCTGAACCTGCACCTCGCCGACATTAAGTTCCGTCAGCCTGCCGCGGATGTCGGCCAGATCGGCATTGCCGACCTTGGACTGCACCTCGATCAGTGAGCCGCCCTTGAAATCGATGCCGTAATTTATGTCGATGGTCATGAAGCCGATGACCGACAGCACCGAAAGCACGCTGGACAGTGTGAACGTCCAGCGCCGGATACCCATGAACGGAATTTTCGTGCCTGGTGGAATGAACGTCACAGGCGCCCGCGGCAACTCCTTCGGACGGGCGCGGCGAAGCCAGATCGACACGAGCAGGCGTGTGAAGGTGAAGGCGGTGAAGACCGTGGTCAGGATGCCGATGGCATAGGTGACGGCAAAGCCCTTCACCGGCCCGGTTCCGAGCCAGAACAGCACCACGGTCGCGATCAGTGAGGTCACGTTGGAATCGACGATGGTCGCCAGCGCCTTGCTGAAACCGGTATCGATTGCCTGAATGACCGAGCGGCCGGCACGTCGCTCCTCGCGGATGCGTTCATAGATGAGAACGTTCGAATCGACCGCCATGCCGATGGTCAGCACGATACCGGCGATACCGGGTAGGGTCAGTGTCGCTCCAAGCAGCGACAGCAGCCCGACGATCATCGCCACATGCACCGCCAGCGCGATGTTGGCGAGGAAGCCGAGGAAACCGTAGGCGACGAACATGAATGCCACCACCAGGATCGACCCGATGATGCCGGCGACCTTGCCGGCATGGATGGAGTCCTGGCCAAGTCCCGGCCCCACCGTCCGCTCTTCGATTACCGTCAGCGTCGCTGGCAAGGCGCCGGCGCGCAGCAGCACGGCGAGATCGTTGGCGCTCTCGGCGGTGAAATTCCCCGATATCTGTCCGGTGCCGCCCGGGATCGGTTCACGGATCTGCGGCGCCGAAATCACCTGATTGTCGAGGATGATGGCAAACAGCTTGCCAACATTCTGTGCCGTCGCCTGGCCGAACCGCTGCGCCCCTTTCGAATCGAACCGGAACGAAACAACCGGCTCGTTGGTCTGGGAATTGAACGTCGCCTGGGCATCGACCAGGTTTTCGCCGGAAACGATGACGCGGTTCTCGATCAGGTACGGAACCGGCGGGTCGTCCTGCGAATACAGCACCGAGGATCCCGGCGGCGGGCGGCCGTTCAGCGCATCCTGCACCGGCATCGACTGGTCGACCATCTGGAAGGTCAGCTTGGCAGTCTGGCCAAGAATTTCCTTCAGCCGTTGCGGATCCTGCAGACCAGGCACCTGCACCAGGATACGGTCGTCGCCTTGGCGCTGCACGATCGGCTCGGTGGTGCCGAGTTCGTTGACACGACGCTCGACAACCTGGATCGCCTGCGTCAGCGCCGTCGAGGTGCGATATTTGATTCCCGCATCGGTGACGGAGAATTTGAGCAGGCCGGGCTCGGAATCATCCAGCGTCATCTCCTGGATGGAGCCGCCGCTGAACAGGCCTGCGGCCACCGGATTGGTCAATGGTTTCAAGGCTGTCTTGGCAGCGTCGATCTGTGCGGGATCGGTGATGCGGACCTGCACCGTGCGGCCCGTTCCGGAAAGGCCGGTATAGCCGATCTTGGCATCGCGCAGCAGCGTCCTGATTTCGTCGCGCGTCGTCTCCAGCCGATCCTTGATCAGATCGTTCGGATCCATCCTGAGCAGGATGTGCGAGCCGCCCTGCAAGTCGAGGCCGAGCGTCATCTGCCGCTTCGGCACCCAGTCGGGCAACTTGGCCAGCGTGCTGGCGGAAAAAAGGTTGGGCGCAGCGAGGACCACTGTGGCGGCCACGGCCAGCCAGATCAGGATCATCTTGAAGCGCGAAAAATAAAGCATCAGTTCTTATCCGTTCAGGCGTACAAGCGGCAGCATTCCGCCATCGGTCGGTTTGCGGGCATATTTCTAATTCTGACCACGGCCGGCCCTATCGTGCTTCCTCGGCGATTGTCAATCTTGCTGGCAAGGGGCCGGTGCGCAGCAGCAGGGCGAGGTCATTGGCGCTTTCAGCGGTGAAATTTCCCGATATCTGACCGGTGCCGCCTTCAATGGGCTCTCGGATAACAGGCGCCGAAATAACCTTATCGTCTAATATAACCGCAAACGGCTTGCCGATATATTGCGTCGTAGCCCATTTGAAACGCGCCGTACCCCGGGAATCAAGCCGGAATGAGACGACGCGTTCATCGGTCGCCAAATTGCGGGTTGCTTGCGCATCCAGCACATTTTTACCTGAAAGGATAACCCGATTTTCGATCAAGTAGGGAACCGGAGGATCGTCCATCGAATAAAAAACCGCCGAGCCGACGGGCGGGCGGCCGCTGATTGCCTCGTCGACTGGCATCGACAGATCAACGAGTTGGAAGCTCAGGTGACCGGGCCGGGTGAGAATTTGTCCTAGCCTTTGCGGATCGGCAACGCCCGACGTGCGGACCAATATGCCGTCTTCATTCGTTGACCGAACCACCGGGTGGGTGGCGCCCAGGTCGCGGATACGATCTTTGATGACTTCAACCGACTGTGCAAGCGCGGCCGAAGTTCGATACTTCAAACCTGCATCCGTTACGGTGAATTTGAGCAGGCCGGGCTCACTGTCGTCCAGGGTCATTTCCTGGACGCCGCTGTCCGCGACAGGATCGGTCACCGTTTTGATTGCCGCCTTGGCGAGGTCAAGCTGAGCCGGATCTGTTATGTGCACCTGAACGGTCCGAGCCGAACTGGCAAGGCCGGTATAGCCGATCCTTGCTTCGCGTAGCAGCGACCGGACCTCGTCGCGTGTCGCTTTCAGCCGGCCCTCGATCACGTCGGTCACATCCAACCTGAGCAGGATGTGTGGACCATCTTGCTGGCTTGCTTCAACTATTGACTGGCTTTCGGCAAGCCATTCGGGTCGCGTGGTATGCAAACCGGCGGCGAAGATATTAGTCGCGTGGAAGACAACCGTGCCGGCCAAGGCAAGCCACTTCAGGATCATCTTCAGGCGCCAAAGGTGGAACATATGCCGTCGTTCGTCAGAGCCCTGCCCGCGGATCGTTCCGCCGACAATTCGGTTATTTCTTGGCGTTCTGGTTCGCCACCGGCTCGCCCTTGACGCGCACGTCGGCGATCGTCGATCGCAGCGCCGTCACCTTGGTGCCACCGCCGAGATCGATCTCGAGCTCGTTGTCGTCGATGACCTTGGTCACCTTGCCGACAAAGCCGCCGCCGGTGACGACGGTGTCGCCACGGCGAACCGCCGCCAGCATCTCGCCGCGCTTCTTCAGCTGCGTGCGCTGCGGCCGGATGATCAGAAAATACATGATCACGAAAATCAGAGCAAACGGCACGATCTGGATAAACATTGCGGACGAGTCCCCGCCGATGCCTTGGGCGTATGCCGGTGTCACGAACATCGAGGTACTCCTGAATTTTAAAAACAGCCGCAAACCGTTCTGGGAATTTGACGGCCCCGCCAAATTTGGCCGGAATATAGTCGGTAACGTTGCCAATGCAACTGCGCGGCCGGGCAAATCGGCTGCTTTTCCGGCCTGGTGAGCCGTGTTAGAGGGTGATCCCGAAAAGCGACGCTCGGTTTTCGCAAAAGATGATGCCCGAACAAATGCTTGGGACGAGTTTCGAAACCGCTGAAATCAGGTAGGTTGGCCTGCCGCACCGTCCCGAATGCGAACAAAAAGACAAGAGATGACCGACAGCACCATCGATATCCTGAGCCAGAAGCTCGACCGTCTGATCGAGGCGATCGCCCGCCTCGCGCCGCCGCCGGTGCCGCAAACCGACCTCGGCGACGCCGATTGCTTCGTCTGGCAGGCCGATCCCGGCTATCTGGAGCCGGTGCTCAAGGTCAACCGCGTCGACATCGGCCTGATCCGCGGGGTCGACCGCGTCCGCGACATATTGGTCGACAACACCGAGCGCTTCGCCTCCGGCTATGCCGCCAACAACGTGCTGTTGTGGGGCGCGCGCGGCATGGGCAAATCGTCGCTGGTCAAGGCCGTGCACGCCGCGGTCAACGCTTCGACCAAGCTCGACCTGCCGCTCAAGCTCATCGAGATCCATCGCGAAGACATCGACACGCTTCCGAAGCTGATGAGCCTGCTGAAGGCAGCGCCCTTCCGCTTTATCCTGTTTTGCGACGACCTGTCATTCGACCATGACGACACGTCCTATAAATCGCTGAAGGCAGCGCTTGAAGGCGGCGTCGAGGGCCGCCCGGCCAACGTCATCTTCTACGCCACCTCGAACCGGCGGCATTTGTTGCCGCGCGACATGATCGACAATGAGCGCTCGACGGCGATCAATCCGTCCGAAGCGGTCGAGGAGAAGGTTTCGCTGTCGGACCGCTTCGGCCTGTGGCTTGGCTTCCACAAATGTTCGCAGGACGAATATCTCGACATGATCGACGGCTATGTCCGCCATCACGATCTCGCCATCGATCCCGAGACGCTGCGCGCCGAGGCGCTGGAATGGGCGACGACGCGCGGCAGCCGTTCGGGCCGCGTCGCCTGGCAGTTCACCCAGGACCTGGCTGGCAGGCTCGGCAAGCCGCTGAAGGATTAGCCGCTCAAGGGCTAACAGCAGAAGAAGCCCGCACCTTGCGAAGCGGACTTCCTCGGCGGGCTGAAGGTCAGGTGGCCCGCAAATCGCTTTTCGTCGTCTATTCGAGATAGGTCGAAGGATCGACCGGCGCCGAGTTCTTGCGCACTTCGAAATGCAGTTTCGGCGAGTCGGTGGTGCCGCTCATGCCGGACAGGGCGATTTCCTGGCCGCGCTTGACCTTCTGGCCGCGCTGCACCTCGATCGAGCTGGCGTGGCCGTAGACAGTGACCAGACCGTTTTCGTGCCGCACCAGCACCGTGTTGCCGAATTCCTTGAGGCCGTCACCGGCATAGATGACGACACCGTTTTCAGCCGCCTTGACCGGCGTCCCCTCGGGCACGGCAATGTCGACGCCGTCCTTGCCGCCGCCGAAGCTTGAGATCACGCGGCCGCGCACCGGCCAACGCATCTTGCCGATGCCGGTCGCGTCCGGCGCCACCGCATCGTCGTCCTCGGCCTGCTGGATGACTTTCGCATCCTTCTTCGGCGGCGTGTAGGAGGCGAGCGTCTGCGTCGGCGTGGCCTTGGCCGGCGGCTGGGTGGTAGCCGTCGTCACCGGATCGACCTTTGCCGGCTTCACGCCGGCGACGACAGCGGTTCCGCCTGCCGGCACTTTCAGGGTCTGGCCGATCTTGAGCAGTCCATCCTGCATGCCGTTCGCCTGCTTCAGCGCAACGACGCCGACGCCGGTCTTTCTGGCAATGGCGGACAGCGTATCGCCTTGCTGAACCGTGTAAGTGCCGCCGGTACCGGCCGGTTTGGCCGTCGCCGAAGCCACCTTCGCCGCAGTCTTTCCATCCTTCGGCTGGCTCGCGGCAGCCGAGGCGTCCACCTGCGCGGCAGACTTGCCTTCCCTGAGCTTCGGTTGCTGCGGCAGCACGGCCACCTTCGCCGGCGCCTCGGCCGGCTGGTCGTGCCTGGTGCCGTTCGCGGGCTTGGCGTCGGCGACTTTCGGCGCGGCGCCGTTGCTCGAATACGCATAGGCCGGGATGACGAGCTTCTGGCCGGTCTTCAGCCCCTTGGTCGCGCTCAGCCCGTTGACTTTCATGATGGCATCGGCCGGCACGCCGTAGCGCCGTGACAGGCCGGAAATGGTCTCGCCGTCCTTGACGACGATCTCGGTTGCATGCGGCGCGCCGGCGGCCGTCGCCATGCGCGGCGCGTCGGGCTCGGCGTTCTTGAACGGCCTTGCCGCCGGAGCGACGGTGCCGGTTGCCGTCCTGTCGACACGAGGAGCGGCAGGCGCCAGGGCCGGCGCGGCAGCGGTACGCACCGGCCGGGCGGCAGGTGCCAGGGCGGGAGCCGGCGGTGGCAATTGCTGCGCCGTGACCGGTTCGAGGCTTGAGCGGCTGACCGACTGGGTGTGGCTGCCGTCGATCGGCGCGGCCGCAACATCGCCCGGATAGGGCTGGGCAGCATCCTGCTTGTCGATGATGGCGCGCTGGTTGTTGGTCGAGGCGGTGAACACGTCGTCGACGCTGTTGAACCGCGCCACCTGGGAACTACACCCCGTCGCAGCGCCTGCGATCATGAGGACGGCGCAGCCACGCGCCAGATTGCGTCCGTTTGCCTTCAAAACACTGAATTGCATCGCACTAACCCGCACAGACCCGGTACAACTGAGTGTGATTAAAGCGCGTTAATGTTACCGGTCGGTTAAACCTGTAGAATCAGGCGCAAATTTTCTTAAAATATTCCAGGATCCGGGCGCCGGGTGTGCCGAGATTCAGGTCAGGCCGAGCCGAAAATGGTAGGTTCCGAGAACCGGAGCGGAGCGTACTTTTGGGTACATGAGCACCGGAAGCGGAGGAAACCGCCATTTGCAGGCCGACCTCACCTGAATATCGACACAGCCTAGATCACTGCGGCGACACCGTGCAGGATCGGCTGCAGGCGCACCAGGCCGATATCCTCGCGTTCGAAGCGGCTGCCGACCTTGGTAAGCTTGGCCAGCACCTGCTCGCCCTCGTCGGGTCCGATCGGCGCGATGACGATGCCGCCGCTCGACAATTGATCGAGGAGAAAGCGCGGCAGGCTGTCGAAGGCCGCCCAGGCAACGATGCGGTCGAACGGCGCTTCGTTGGCCAGTCCGTTGGAACCGTCCGCCTGACGCACGATGACATTGCCGATGGCGAGTGCCTCAAGGCGCTGCCGGGCCTGTTCGGCCAGCGTCTTGTAACGGTCGATGGTGACGATCCGCGCGGCAAGCCGCGACATCACCGCCGCCGTGTAGCCCGACCCGGTGCCGATCTCGAGCACGCGGTTGCCCGGCTCGATCGCAAGTGCCGCGATCACCGCCGCCTGCAGGTCGGCGCCTTCGATGGCCTCGCCGCATTCGATCGGCAGCATACGGTCCGACCAGGCTATGGAGTGAAAATGCGGAGACAGAAAGCCGCGCCGCGGCGTCGCCTCAAAGGCGGCGATCAGCGCCTTCGGCACCGTGCCCCTGCCGCGCAGGCGAAGCAGGAAGGCAGCGAAACCTTCGCGCTCGTCGACCGTTGCAGCGTGGTTTGAGTTCATGCGAGCGCCTTGGCCAGTTGATCGCGGATTTCATGCGCGGTGAGATCGAGCTGCAGCGGCGTCACCGACACCAGCCGATTGCGCAAGGCATGGAGGTCGGTGCCTTGCTTGCCCTCGACCGGCTCGCGGCCGAAGCGCAGCCAGTAGTAAGGCAAGCCGCGCCCGTCGCGCCGCTCGTCGACCCACAGGCTGTGGACCAGCTTGCCCTGCGAAGTAACCACAGTTCCGGCGATCTCTTCCGGCGTACAATTCGGAAAATTGACGTTGAGCAGCACGCCGTCCGGCAACGGCATGGCGACGAGCTTTTCGAGCAGCGCCGGCGCCAGCGCTTCGGCGGTCTCGTAGGGAACGACGCGGTCCTCGCCGACATAGGAATAGGCCTGGCTGATGGCGATCGAGCGCACGCCGAGCAGCGCGCCTTCCATGGCGCCGGCGACCGTGCCCGAATAGGTGACGTCGTCGGCGATGTTGGCCCCGGAATTGACGCCGGACAGGATCAGGTCAGGCGCTTCGGGCAGGATCTTCTTCACGCCCATGATGACGCAGTCGGTCGGCGTGCCGCGCACCGCAAAGTGCTTTTCGCCGATTTTCCTGAGCCGCAGCGGCTCCGAGATCGACAGCGAATGCGCATAGCCGGACTGATCCTGTTCCGGTGCCACCACCCAGACGTCGTCCGACAGCGTGTGCGCGATGCGTTCGAGTGATGCAAGGCCCTCGGCATGGATGCCGTCGTCGTTGGTCAGAAGGATGCGCATTATGTCGATTCGATCTTTTCCAGACCGCCCATGTAAGGCCGAAGCGCTTCAGGAATGGTTACGCTGCCGTCCTCGTTCTGGTAATTTTCGATGACGGCAATGAGAGCGCGGCCGACGGCGGTGCCCGAACCGTTCAGCGTGTGGACGAAGCGGTTGCCCTTGCCGTCCTTGTCCTTGTAGCGGGCGTCCATGCGCCGCGCCTGGAAATCGCCGCATACCGAGCACGACGATATCTCGCGATAGGCATTCTGGCCGGGCAGCCAGACCTCGATGTCGTAGGTCTTGCGCGCACCAAAGCCCATGTCGCCGGTGCACAGCGTCACGGTGCGGAACGGCAGGCCGAGCCGCTTCAGCACCTCCTCGGCGCATTCGGTCATGCGCTCATGCTCGGCAACCGAAGTCTCCTGGTCGGTGATCGACACCAGTTCGACCTTGTAGAACTGGTGCTGGCGCAGCATGCCGCGCGTGTCGCGCCCGGCCGAGCCCGCCTCGGAGCGGAAGCACGGCGTCAGCGCCGTATAGCGCAGCGGCAGTTTTTCGTGCGGCGTGATCTCGTCGCGAACGAGATTGGTGAGCGGCACTTCGGCGGTTGGGATCAGGCCAAGCCTGCCGTCCCCGTGCCGAACGAAGAATAAATCCTCCTCGAATTTCGGCAGTTGCCCGGTTCCGAAAAGCACCTCGTCGCGCACCATCAACGGCGGCTGGATCTCTACATAGCCGTGCTCGGTGGTGTGCAGATCCAGCATGAACTGGCCGAGCGCGCGTTCCATCCGCGCCAGGCCGCTTTTGAGTACGGTGAAGCGCGAGCCGGAAAGCCGTGCTGCCCGCTCGAAATCCATCATGCCGAGCGCTTCGCCGATCTCGAAATGCTCCTTCACCCAGTTCGGCCGCGTCGGCACCTCGCCGACGACGCGCTTGACGACGTTGTCGTGCTCGTCCTTGCCGACCGGCACGTCGTCGAACGGCACGTTTGGCAGCACAGCCAACACATCGTTCAGCGCCTTGTCGAGCTCGCGCTCGCGCGCCTCGCCATTCTGGATGAAGGCCTTGATCTCGCCGACCTCGGCCTTCAGCCTTTCGGCAAGAGCGGCGTCGCCCGAGCGCATGGCATTGCCGATCTCCTTCGAGGCGGCGTTGCGGCGTTCTTGTCTGGCCTGCAGCTCGGTCAGATGCTCGCGCCGCGCCTCATCCGCCGCGATCAAGTCGTCGACCGTGGACCGCGCATCCTCAGCCGACCACGAGCGCTTCTGGAGCGCTTCGACAAGGGCCTTCGGGTTGTCGCGAATCCATTTGATGTCAAGCATGGTCTGTTCGTCCTTGAGTAGGCCAGAGGGGGTAAACCGCATCGATGCAAGGCGTCAAGGCAGAGTTCCTTCGCGCCCCCCTCTGTCCTGCCGGACATCTCCCCCACGGGTGGGGAGATCGGCCGTCACTGCGGCTTTCGCCAATCTCCGGCGCTGAAAAAGCAAGCCATCGGCGAAGTTGCCATCTCCCCCCAAGTGGGGGAGATGTCCGGCAGGACAGAGGGGGGCGCTGTCCCGCCGACCTCAGGCGGCAACACCGGAACTTCAAAAGGAAGAAACAAAAAAACCCGCCCTGAGTGGGCGGGTTTTTGGAGCCAATTGGCACCATAGCCAAATTAGTAGCATAGCTGCCGGCACAAAGCAAGAACAAAGTTGCAGCGGCCGGAAGAAAGATGCTGTCCGCTTCAACCGAACCTACGTCGAAGACGCGTCCGCCGGCTTGTCGGCCACCTCTTCCGTGGCGTCCTGTTTTTCGCGAGCCACACGGTCGCGCTCCTTGCTGCGTTCGATCAGCCGGGCCGACCAGATCGAGACCTCGTAGAGCAGGATCGTCGGAATGGCGAGGCCGATCTGGCTCATCGGGTCGGGCGGCGTCAGCACCGCCGCCACGACGAAGGCGATGACGATGGCCCATTTGCGCTTCTCGGCAAGGGCCGTGGACGACAGCATGCCGACCCGCGTCATCAGGCTTGTCACTACCGGCAACTGGAACACCAGGCCGAAGGAGAAGATCAGCGTCATGATCAGACTGAGATATTCGGACACTTTCGGCAGCAGCGAAATCTGCACCTGGTCATTGGTGCCGGTCTGCTGCATTGCGAGGAAGAACCACATCACCATCGGCGTGAAGAAGAAATAGACCAGCGACGCGCCCATCAGGAACAGGATCGGCGAGGCGATCAGGAACGGCAGGAAGGCATTGCGTTCGTTCTTGTAGAGGCCGGGCGCGATGAATTTGTAGATCTGCGTGGCGATCAGCGGAAAGGCTATGACCATGCCGCCGAACATGGCGAGCTTGACCTGGGTAAAGAAGAATTCCTGTGGCGCCGTATAGATCAGCTCGACCTTGTGCGGGTCGAGCCCAGCCCATTGCGTGGCCCATTTGAACGGAATGACCAGAAGGTTGAACAGCCGCTTGGCGAAAAAGAAGCAGACCAGGAAGGCAACAAAAAAACCGCCGATCGACCAGATCAGGCGCCGGCGCAGCTCGATCAGGTGCTCCATCAGCGGAGCCGACGATTTTTCGATCTCGTCCTTTTCCTTGTCCGAAACGCTCACTTGGCGGCTCCCGCCGTTTTCCTGGCGGCCGGCTTCTTCGCTGCTGACGCCGGCTTCTTCGCTGCTGGCGACTGCGGTTTCGGCTCAGCTTTTGCGGCGGCCTTTGGCGCAGCGGTCTTTGCCGGCTTGGCCGGCGCGGCGGCCGCGGCTTTCGCGGGCGCCGGCTTCTTCCTTGCCGTAGATGCTTTTTGCGGCACTGCCGCCGCAGCCGTTTGCGCCTGCACGGCCGGCGCCACGACGGACTCGTCCGTCATCGCCGGAAAGATCGGCGTGGCCGGCGTCGGCTCCGGCGGGCTGACGCCCGGCATCGTCGTTGCGCCGTTGTTCAGCGGCTCGGCTGCCTGCTCCGTCGAAGCGGCGGCATCGACGGCCGGCTTGGGTTTCATCACGGCGTCGACGCCGGAACGGACGTCGGCGGCGGCCTGTTCGAATGGATTGAGCTGCTTCCTGATCTCGGCTGCCGGATTGAGACTTCTCAGCGAATCGACCGACTTCTTGACGTCGTCGAGTTCGGCTTCCTTCAACGCGTCGTTGAACTGCCGCTGGAAATCGGACGCCATGGCGCGCAGCTTCGCCGTCGTGCGACCGAAGGTGCGCAGCATGTTGGGCAAATCCTTGGGCCCGACGACCACGATCATGACGATCGCGATCACCAGCATCTCGGTCCAGCCGACTTCGAACATGGCTATACGTTCCGACTAAAGTTTGGGCTCAGCCTTTGCTGGCCTTTTCCTTCGGTACCGAAACGGTTTCGTCGGCACGGTGTTCGACGGTACGCTTGTCGTCGGCAGCGTCGTCGTCCGCCATGCCCTTCTTGAAGCTCTTGATGCCCTTGGCCATGTCGCCCATCAGCTCGGGGATCTTGCCGCGGCCGAAGACCAGCAGCACGATCACCAGAACGATCATCCAGTGCCAAATCGAAAATGAACCCATAGCAAATCTCTCTCGAACGGTTTCCCAGACGCTGATCTATGCGCTTTCGGGTTCGGATTCAAACAGAACTGCGACAGAGTTCATGAATGAGTGGCCGAAGTCACGCACTTTCGGCACAGCGGCCCGCTACCAATCGGCGCAGTTCCATCCTGCCTGTGGCTTTAAGATGGCGCTTGGCTCAATCTTCCGTGACGCGCGGCGTCAAAAGGCCGAGTTCCTCGAGGTCGATATCGGTCAGCGGATCCTCGTCGTCGGTGAGCGCATCGGGGTCGGCCGGCGGCAGCGGCACCGAGAAATTCGACGGCATACGGCCGGACAGCAGCCCCGCACCCTTCAATTCCTCCATGCCGGGGAGATCGCGTATCTCCTCCAGTGCGAAATGGTCGAGGAAAATATCGGTCGTGCCATAGGTGACGGGACGGCCGGGCGTGCGGCGCCGGCCGCGCATCCTCACCCATTCGGTCTCCATCAGCGTGTCGAGCGTCCCCTTTGACGTTTCGACGCCGCGGATGTCCTCGATCTCGGCGCGCGTTACCGGCTGGTGGTAGGCGATGATCGCCAGCACTTCGAGGGCAGCGCGGGACAGTTTGCGCTGCTGCACCGTGTCGCGGCTCATCAGGAAGGCGAGGTCGCCGGCGGTGCGAAACGCCCAGGCATCGCCGACGCGCACCAGATTGACGCCGCGCCGCGCATAGATCTGCTGCAGTTCGGCCATTGCCGCGGCAATGTTGATGCCGTCGGGCAGCCGCGAAGTGAGCTGTTTTTCGCTGACCGGCTCGGCGCTGGCGAATACGATCGCCTCGGCCATCCGTACGGCCTCCGCCATATGCAGCCGCTCGCCAGGATTCCGCGACAAATTTTGCCCCTGATTTTGTGCCGGGTTCTCGGCGACCGCGCCTTGCTCGGCGTCGTCGTCGACCTTGAACGGAATGACCGAAGCGTTGGCGCGTTCGCTCATGATGTCACCTCGACTATCTTGATGGCCTGGGCGCGGCCGCGCAGATAAAGCGGCGCGAAAACCTGGTCCTGCCGCATTTCCATCTTGCCTTCGCGCACCAGTTCCAGTGTCGCCGCAAACGAGCTGGCAACCGCGGTGCGCCGGTCTTCCGGGCCGGCCAGATATTCGACCAGGAAACTGTCGAGCGCCGTCCAGTCGCGCAGCGACCCGATCAGCCTGGTCAGCACGTCGCGCGCATCCTTGAGCGACCACACGCCGCGCCTGGCAATCGTCACATTGGTGATCGCCTGCTTCTGGCGCTGCTGGGCATAGGCGGTCAACAGGTCATAGAGCGAGGCCGAATAGGCATTGCGCTTCTCGACGATCACCATCTCCGGCATGCCGCGTGCAAACACGTCGCGTCCGAGCCGGTTGCGGTTGACCAGCCGTGCCGCCGCGTCGCGCATGGCCTCCAGCCGCTTCAGCCGGAACTGCAGTACCGCCGCCAGTTCCTCGCCGCTTTCGCCTTCGTCGCCGGGCTGCTTGGGGATCAGGAGCTTCGACTTGAGAAACGCCAGCCACGCTGCCATCACCAGATAGTCGGCGGCAAGCTCCAGCCTCAGCGCCCTCACCTTCTCGACGAACGCCAGATACTGTTCGGCCAGCGCCAGGATCGAGATGCGCGACAGGTCGACCTTCTGATTGCGGGCAAGATGCAGCAGAAGATCGAGCGGACCTTCGAAACCGGCCACATCGACGACCAACGCCGGATCGCCGGTCAGCCGGGAATCGTCGTTCTCGGCCCACAAGCGGTCCATCGGTGCGGCCTTGCCGGCCTTCAGGTCCAATGCTTCCGCCACTTCGCTTCCTTCGATGCTAGGCTACCGCGTCGAAATAACTGGCAAATTCGGCCCGAATCTCGGTCTCGTCCGCAACGTCACGGTTCCTGATATAGGTCAGCGCCCGCTCCGCGCGCTCAAACGACTTGCCTTCAAGCCCGGTCGTTCGCGATGCAATGCCGGCCATCTCCTCGAACACGCCGTTGCAGTGAAGGACCAGATCGCAGCCCGCCGCAAGGATAGCGGCCGCCTTTGACGGGAAATCCCCAGAAAGTGCCTTCATCGAAGTGTCGTCGCTCATCAACAGACCGTCGAAGCCGATTTCGCCGCGGATGATCTTTTCGATGACCTTGCCGGATGTGGTGGCCGGGTTCTTCGGGTCGATCGCGCTATAGACGACATGCGCCGTCATCGCCATCGGCAAATGGTTGAGCTCCCTGAATGGCGCAAAATCATGCCGCTGCAGGTCGCCGATCGAGGCGTCGACGGTCGGCAGTTCGAAATGCGTATCGGCGAAGGCCCTTCCATGACCGGGAATATGCTTCATCACCGGCAGCACGCCGCCCGCCATCAGGCCTTCCGCCGCGGCGCGACCCAATTCGATGACGGCGCGCGGCTCCTTGCCATAGGCGCGCGCGCCGATGACGTCGCTGGCGCCCTCGATCGGCACGTCGAGCACCGGCAGGCAATCCGCCGTGATGCCGTAGCGCAGTAGGTCGAAGGCATGCAGCCGCGCCATCAGCCATGCGGCACGGGTGCCGGCGTCATGGTCGTCGCGCCACAAGGCGCCGAGTGCACCGGCAGCCGGATAGTTTGGCGCCAGCGGCGGCCGCAGGCGCTGCACGCGGCCGCCCTCCTGGTCGATGAATACCGGCGCGTCCGCACGCCCGACGCAGTCGCGCATGGCGGCGACCAGATCGCGGATCTGCTCGGTCTCGCCGATATTGCGCGCAAACAGGATGAAACCCCACGGGCATTCGTTGCGGTAGAAACGGATCTCGTCGCGGCTCAGTGATTTCCCGGCGCAGCCGAGGATCATGGATTTTGATTCGGTCATGCGGAACAGTTTAGAGCTTCGCGACGACAAAGGGAATCGCCCGCGATTGCCTCCAAAGGTTTCCTTTCACGCAAAAAAGCCGGCGCGGGCGCCGGCTTTTCGAGGGCTTTGGTGCCGCTAGTGGGACACGAAGCAATTGCCGCCGGCAGCCTTGTAGCTGGTGCACAGTTTGATCGCCTCGTTGCGAGACTGCGCCGGAACGCGGACGCGGTAGAAGGTGCCCTTGCCGGCAATCTCGGCCTTGACGATGTTGGCGGTGCGGCCGGAAAGCACGCTGCCGTAGCGGCGCTGCAGATCCTGGTAAGTCGCCTGGGCGCTTTCGACTGTCGGCTGCGAAGCGATCTGTATCGACCAAGAACCAGCGCCGGCCGCGGCCGGATCGATGGAAGCAACCTGATCGGGCTTGACCTCGCCGACCACGTCGACCGGCTGGTCGGACGGGCGCTGCGGCGCCACCGGAACCGTGGCCGGGGTGGTGGCCGACTGCTTGCTGGCTGACGCCTGGGCCTTGGCTTCAGCCTTTGTGTCGGGCTTGGGCGCCGGCTGCAGCTTGGAGGTTTCGGCCTGATCGCCGCTCGCCCGATCGCCGCTCGCCTGATCGCCACTCGGCTGGTCGCCAATCTTCGGGTCGCCAATCTTCGGATCGCTTGTCATTTGGTCGATCAGGGGCACGGTGCCGGTCTGCGCGGCGGCGTCGGCCTGGGCGGCCGGAGCCACGTGCTGCGGCGCCGGATCGGCCGGCTCGGCAGCAGCCATCTGCGGGGCGGCTGGCGCCGGATCTTCGCGCGCCACCAGCGAGCCGTCAGGTTTCACGACCATGGTCCGTACCTTGCGCGGCGCAACGGCGACGGTCTCGGCACCCTTCTCGGCCTCCTGCAGAACCTGCGCGATGCGATCCTCGGACTTGGGCGCCGGTGCGGCGGCTACGGTATCGCCAGCCGCGGTGCCAAGCGCATTGGTGTCAGGCGCGCTGGTGTCACGCGCGTTGGTGCCAGACGCATTGCTATCAGACGCCTCGGTGCCGAGCGCGTCGATATCGTCTGCGGCATCGGGGTCATTGGGCGAAAGATCGACGACGCGGCTCTCCGGTTCGTTGGCCTTCAGGTCGACAGGCTCTTCGGTGTTGGTGACCAGCTTCTGCTGAACCGGCTCGGCGGGCTTGGCGCCCTTGGCCACAGCGTCATAAACCTTGTTGTCCTGGTTCGGCACGACAGTGCCGCCTGGATTTTCCGGCTTGATCTTGATCGGCCTGTTGTCGGCTTTGACGATGACCGGCGCATCGCCGCCGCTCTTGCCGCCGAGGGTCAACGCAAAGGCGCCAAGGCCGCCGGCGATCGCAACGGCGCCGACCACCGCACCTATCAGCAGCCCGCGCCTGCGCGGCTGCCTTTCGGCCTCGCGTTCGGCGAGGCCGGGAACCGACATCTCCTCGTCCAGTTCGGGATCGTAGTCGAGCTCATCGAAGGTGAAATCGTCGGCTTGCGAAACCGGCTGGCCGCCGGGCAACGAGCCCAGATCGAAACCGTCCGCTGCATCCGCATAGGAAGCGGCTGCCGGGCTGACAGGGGCTTCCGCAGGCTTGGTGCCATAGGCGCGCGTCTCGCCGCGATCTTGCTTGTAGCCAGACGCGAGGCCGGCATCGTATTCATCGTCATAGCCAGCACTGCGCACCGGGGCCGGCGCTATATCCGTGGCATTCATTTCGGTGAGAAGGCTGGCAAAATCGGCATCGAGATCGTCGTAGGCGGGCGCCACCGGCTCGTCATCGTCGAAGTTGAGCTCCGGAATGTCGAGATCGTCCGCCAGCGCCACGACGCGCTCGGGCACGTCGACCGTCTCGACATCGGGCATCTCGTCATAGGCGGAAGGCTGTTGATGCGAGCTTGGCGCAGCTTCCATGCGGGCGGGCCGACCTTCATACGATGACCTATCTTCACGGGATGCCTGGCCTTCATAGGACGGCCTCTCTTCGACCGGTGCGGCCCGATAGGACGGCGTTGCAGCCGGTTGCGGTGGTGGTGCCGGACGCGCCACCGGCTGGCTTGCAAAGGCGGGTTGAGGCTGTGCAACCGGTGTCACGCGGCTCCACGAGCGGGCCGGCTCGGGCGGCGTGGCGCGTGTCGTCAGCCAGTTCAGCGCATCGAGCGGGTCTTCGTCGGCAGCAGCTGCCGCACTCTTGTCGGCCGAGTCGTGATCCAGGCCGATGTTCCTGGCGAAGTCGGCATCGAGCGCATCGTTGTCTAGATCACCCGCAGGTCCGGCAGCGGCTTCAATACCGAAATCCTCGCCTTCAAGCTCATCGAGGAGGACACTGCCAAGATCGGCGTCATCGGCGGCACTGGACTGCGGCGGCTCAGCGGGCTCGCGCTCGTCGAGTTCCCAATCCAGCTCGTCGACAGCATGCACCGGGTCGTTGGCGACGTCTTTGACCGCCGCCATTGGCTGTTCAGCAGCCACTGCTGGCTTCTGAATTACCGGCGCGATGGGCTGCTGAACAGCCATCACGGGCTTCTGGGCAGGCTGCTGGCTTGTCTGACGTTCCTGCTGGCTTGTCTGAGGTTCGTTGACCGCTTGTGCCGGCCGTGTGCTCATCGCACCCAACAGCGCGTTCAGTTCGTCCTCCAGGCTGCGTTCCTCGGCCACTGGGGCCGTTGGGACGACGGCGGCGGCCTGGGCCGCTGGTTCGGCTGCAACGACCTGCGCTACGGGCTGTTCGGCGTGCTCGGCAGGCGCATCGTCGAAGCTCAGATCGAAATCGTCGTCGAGCGCCGCTTCAGCGGCCGTGCCGGAAAGCCGGGCGGCCTCTGGCTCTTCGATCGACAGCTCTTCGATAAACTCTGGTTCTTCGATTTCGGCAGGCTCGTTCGCACGAACGTCGAAGTCCATGTCGACATCATCATCGGCATGGCCGGCAAAATTCTCATCGGCCGCCTCAACCGGCGATACCGGGGCGGCGTTATCAGCCGGCTCCTGCTCGTCGAACATCAGCTCGTCTTCGAGCGAGCTTGCAACCGCGTCGTCGAACTCAGCATCGAACGCAGGCGCGGCCGCTTGCGCCGCCGTTTCAACGGCGACCGCCTGCTCCATCGGCTCATGCTCTTCGAGCATCAGCTCGTCTTCGAGTGAACTTGCCACGGCGTCGTCGAACTCATGGTCCAAGGCGGGGTCGAAGGCGGGCTGGTCGACCGGCTCGATCGCCTCGGCTGCGGTCCTCGGTTCATCGCCCGTCACCGCGTCCTCGCCCGTCACGTCGTCGTCGAGCCGAAATTCCTGGTCGAGCGAGGCGGCAGGGTCGTCGTCACTCGAAAGGTCGTCCTCGAACGGCGACACGTCTTCGAGCGAGCCGGCGACGGCATTATCGAACTCTTCGTCGAACTCCGGCTCGACAGCGGGAACGAATGCCCTTTCGGGGCCGGAGGCAATTTCGTCGGGGGAAACAGGAGCGGCCGCAACAGCAGCACCATCATCCGCCGCACTGTCGCCGAACGCGAAATCCTGGTCGAACGAGGCGGCAAGCGCGTCCTCCATCTCATCCGTGGTAGCCGGTTCGGGTGCCGGCTCGCGAAGCTCGACAGAGAAAGCATTGTCCTTGGCGTCGGCGCCGAATTCGCCCATCAACTCCTTCTCGAGATCGATCTCGAAATCGCCCTCGCCCACCGACGGTTCGGCGGCAGCGGTTTTCGGCTGGGCCGGCGTTTGCGGTTTGACCGGCTGGCGCGGGTCGAACCCCATGATCCTGGTCAGTTCCGCGAACGGATCATCGTTGGCGATGTCGTTGTGGTCGGCTGCTCTCAGCTGGGTTCTGTCTGCCATTATTGTTCCCGAACTCGCACTCATTCGGACGCCATGGACGTCGCGTAGGGTTGGCCCTTACCAGCGCAATGTGGGCAAAAGGTGACAGGTTTTTTACTCAAACCTAACGCATTTCGGTGGGCGCATTGGCTCCGATCAGCGTCAGGCCGGACGTCAAAACGTCCGAAACAGCCTGCACCAGCCCTAGTCTGGCAT
Organism: Mesorhizobium sp. M0910; assembly: GCF_040319465.1. Classification (NCBI taxonomy): domain Bacteria; kingdom Pseudomonadati; phylum Pseudomonadota; class Alphaproteobacteria; order Hyphomicrobiales; family Phyllobacteriaceae; genus Mesorhizobium; species Mesorhizobium sp. M0910. The sequence continues at coordinate 463,151 of NZ_JAMYNZ010000004.1, read as the reverse complement.
GCGTCAATTGTCGGTCGTTAACCTTAACAAAACGTAAGTCGGGATTGTCGGTGCCGCGGTTCCAGTGTCCGTGGAAGCTGGAAGCGAGTTCGTAGAGGTAAAATGCCAGCCGGTGGGGCTCGAGCGCGAGGGCCGCGGCTTCGATCAGCCGAGGATATTCGGCGAGCTTCCTGATCAGGCCGATCTCACCCTCGTCGGTCAGCAAAGCCACTTCGGCGGCCAGCTGGTTGCGGTCGAACATGGCCTCGCCCAATTGCTCGCTCGCCTGCCGGAACACCGAATGGCAGCGCGCCGAGGCATACTGCACGTAGAATACGGGATTATCCTTCGACTGCTCGGTCACCTTGGCGAAGTCGAAGTCGAGCGGCGCGTCGTTCTTGCGATAGAGCATCATGAAGCGGATCGGGTCGCGGCCGACCTCCTCGACCACTTCGCGCAAGGTCACGAACTCGCCCGACCGCTTCGACATACGAACCGGCTCGCCAGCGCGAAACAGCCTCACCAGTTGGCAAAGCAGCACGGTAAGCTTGACCTCGTCGCCGGCAATCGCCCGGGCAAGCGCTTCCAGCCGTTTCACATAGCCGCCATGATCGGCGCCAAGCACATAGATCAGATCGACGAAACCGCGATCGACCTTGTCCTTGAGGTAAGCGACATCGGCGGCGAAATAGGTGAAGGTGCCGTCCGACTTGACCAGCGCCCGATCCATGTCGTCTCCGACTGCGGTCGAGCGAAACAGCGTCTGCTCGCGGTCCTCCCAGTCCTCCGGCTTCTCGCCCTTGGGCGGCGGCAGCTTGCCCTTATAGATGTGGCCCTTCAGCGTCAGGTCGCTGATCGCCGAGCGGATCTTCTTCGCATTGTTGGCATGCAGCGTCCGCTCGGAGAAGAAGACGTCGTGATGCACGTTGAGCAGCGCCAGATCCTCGCGGATCATCGTCATCATCGCATCGATCGTCCTGTCCTTGACGATGGCAAGCGCCTCTTCGTCCGGCATCTGCAGCAGGGAGCGGCCGAATTCGCTGGCCAGCGCCTGACCAACGGGAATCAGATAGTCGCCTGGATAAAGCCCGGCCGGAATCTCGCCGATCTCATCGCCGAGCGCTTCGCGGTAGCGCAGGATGACCGAGCGTCCGAGCACGTCGATCTGCGAACCGGCATCGTTGATGACGTATTCCTTGGTCACGTCGTAACCGGCGAAGGCCATCAGATTGGCCAGCGCGTCGCCGACCACGGCACCCCGGCAATGGCCGACATGCATCGGCCCGGTCGGGTTGGCCGAGACATATTCGACATTGGTTTTCTTGCCGCCGCCGATCGTCGAGCGGCCGTAATTGCGGCCTTCGCCGAGCAGCGCCGTCAGATGCGCCTGCCAGAAGCCGTCCTTGAGCCTGAGATTGACGAAGCCCGGGCCGGCGATCTCGGCGGCCGCGATATCCTCGTCGGCGCGCAGCCCCTCGGCCAGCCTTTCTGCCAGCGCGCGCGGATTCTGGCCGGTCGGCTTGGCCAACACCATGGCAGCGTTGGTCGCGAGGTCGCCATGGCTGGCATCGCGCGGCGGCTCGACAGCGATGCGCGACAGGTCCGGCGACGCGCCATCCTTGTCTTTCAAATCAAGCGCTTCGACGGCCTTTATGATTCGCGCGTTGAAATCGGCGAAGATGTTCATTGCTGTGGCTCTGACGGTTTTGCAGGGGTCCGGCTCGCTGGCCGGCAAAATCGAGCCCGCCCTAGCTCAAATCCGGCGTATGGTCAAACAAACGCCTGTGTTCCTTGAGCGCATAAGTGTCCGTCATGCCGGCCAGGAAATCGGCAACACTGCGCGCCTTGACGCGGTCCTCTGCCCGGTCGAGCCCTTCGCGCCAGCCATCCGGCATGGCGCGCGGATCGGCGAAATAGACGTCGAACAGGTCTCGGACGATCTGGTCGGCCTCGGCGCGCACCCGCATGACGTCCGCGTGCCGGTAGAGATGCTTGTAAAGAAAGGCCTTCAGCTCCTTTTCCGATACGGCCGTCTCGGCGGAGAAGCTCACCATCGTCTCGCCGGCCGCCCTTACCGCTTCGGCGCTGTCAGGCTTGATGCGCGCCAGATTGGCCGTCGTCGAGACGATCACGTCCTCGACCATGATGGTGATCTGCCGGCGCATCAGCTCGTGGCCGGTGCGTACGTCATCGAGCGCCGGATAGCGCTGACGCACGCCCTTGAGGATCGACCCCGGCAGCGAAACGCCCTCCAGCATATCGAGCGTCAACAGCCCTGCCCTCAGCCCGTCATCGATGTCGTGGGTGTTGTAGGCGATGTCGTCGGCAATCGCCGCGCACTGCGCCTCGATACCGGCGAAGCGGTCGAGCTCGAGGTCGTGCAGTTCGGAATAGTCGCGGATCGCCTGCGGCACCGGCCCCTTCAGCCCTTTGCCCTTGGCATCGGTCAGCGGGCCATTGTGCTTGACCAGCCCCTCCAGAGTTTCCCAGGTGAGGTTCAGCCCGTCGAACTCGGCATAGCGCCGCTCCAGCCGCGTCACCACGCGCAGCGACTGCGCATTATGGTCGAAGCCGCCCCAGGCGGCCATCTTGTCGTTCAGCGCGTCCTCGCCGGTATGGCCGAAGGGCGTGTGGCCGAAGTCGTGCACCAGAGCCACCGCCTCGGCCAGGTCCTCGTCGCCGCGCAGTGCCCGCGCCAGAGCGCGTGCGATTTGCGCGACCTCGATCGAATGCGTCAGCCTCGTGCGGTAATGGTCGCCTTCGTGTGCGACGAACACTTGCGTCTTGTGCTTCAGCCGGCGGAACGCCGTCGAATGGATGATGCGGTCGCGGTCGCGCTGGAACGGCGTGCGCGTCGGGCTTTCCACCTCGTCGAACAACCGCCCGCGCGACTTTGCCGGGTCGCTGGCATAGGCCGCGCGCGGCCGATAGCCGAATCCGATGTCGCCCAACTCGTTGGTCATAGCGTATGCCGCAGTTGACTTGCCCCGTCGCGCTTCATACCTATCATACGAAACCGAATGCAAGGTGACGCCCATGGGCGCTGATGCCAAGACTGCCATGAAAGTCGAGATGACCGACGCCGCCGCCAGGCGGATCGCCAAGATTGTGACGAGCGAAGCCGGTAAGACGGCGCTGCGCGTTTCGGTCGAGGGCGGCGGCTGTTCCGGCTTTTCCTACAAGTTCGATCTGGTCGACAGGCGCAATGACGACGACGTCGCCATCGAAAAGGACGGCGCCACCGTACTTATCGACGACCTGTCGCTGGTCTACATGGGCGGCTCGGTAATCGATTTCGTCGACGATCTGATGGGCCAGTCGTTCCAGATCAGAAACCCCAATGCGGTCGCCTCCTGCGGCTGCGGCACCAGCTTCTCCATCTAGAAATGCCTCACATCGGCGCGGTCCGTCAGGTCGCGCTTTCCGCCGGGCGCGACCTCGATGCGACGCTGGCGTTTTGGCGCGAAGTGCTCGGCATGAGCCTGCACGCGCGTTTCGACCCGCCGGGCATCGCCTTCATCCTGGCCGGTGACGTGCGCCTGCTTTTCACCGACGGCCTGCCGGCCGGCACCGTCTATCTCGATATATCGGGCCTCGACGAGTTCCACGCTTCGGCAAAGGCCGCCGGCATCCCCTTCACCGCGCCGCCAGCGCTCGTTCATCGCGACACCGAAGGCCTGTTCGGCCAAGCCGGGGAAAGCGAATGGATGGCCTTCCTAAAGGACCCGGCAGGCAATACGATCGGCCTTGTCGAACGTCATCCACCGGATCGCTAGTCTCCGGACCACCAGCCTATCGAGGCCGCCATGAAAATCGTCACCTGGAACATCAACGGCGTTCGCGCCCGCATCGGCAATTTGACCCACTGGCTGACGGAAAGCGCGCCCGACATCGCCTGCCTGCAGGAGATCAAGACGGTCGACGACCAGTTTCCTCGCGCCGAGATCGAGGCGCTCGGTTACAATGTCGAGACTTACGGCCAAAAAGGCTTCAACGGCGTCGCCATCCTGTCGAAGCTGCGTTTCGATGAGGTCAATCGCGGCTTGCCGGGCGACGATGCCGACGAACAGGCGCGTTTCATCGAGGGCGTATTCTCGACCGACAAGGGCGCCTTGCGCGTTGCCTCGATCTATCTGCCGAACGGCAACCCGATCGACGACGAGAAGAAGTTCTCCTACAAGCTTTCCTGGATGTCGCGACTTGAGCGCTGGGCTGAGGAGCGGCTTGCTCTGGAAGAGCCGCTGGTCCTGGCCGGCGACTACAATGTCATCCCCGAGCCGATCGACGCGAAATATCCGGAAAACTGGCTAAGCGATGCACTGTTCCAGCCCGCGACGCGGCAGGCGTTCCGGCGGCTGAAGAATCTCGGCTTCACCGAAGCCGTGCGTGCCGTCACCGACTCCGCAGACGTCTTTACGTTCTGGGACTATCAGGCCGGCGCCTGGCAGAAGAACAACGGCATCCGCATCGACCATTTGCTTCTGTCGCCCGAAGCCGCCAACTGGTTTTCCTCGGCTTCGATCGAGAAGCAGGTGCGCGCCTGGGAAAAACCCTCCGACCACGTGCCGGTGGCGATCGATCTGGCGCTGCGGCCAGCCTGACCGGACCTGCTGTCCGGCGGCACATTGATAAGTTGACCTCTTATCGCCACAAATCGCGCGCTTGATGCGAAATCATCATGGTGGCTGGGGTTCCCATGACTACTCGATTTGCACTCTGCCCGATTGGCTGCGCGCTTGCGATGGCGGTGGCGACGCCGGCTTTTGCCGATGCAGAGTGCCTTGCCAACGGCAAATCATTCCAGATCGGCCGGGTCGCCTGTCTGACGCCTGCCGGCCAAAGTTACCTCGCCCGTTGCGAGATGGTGCTCAACAACACGTCCTGGACAAAGCAGCGGGATGGATGCCCGGAGGACACGCCGGCCCCGCATTTGCAAGGCACACCGATCTCAACGCCGGCGCCCAGCGGCATGCCGGCGGAACCGAACGAGAATTGATCTCAAAACGGAATTTCTGCCGGCCTACTGGTCGCCGCCACCCTTGGTGAGGATGTCGTCGGCCAGCGAGATCGCGGTGCGGCGGTCGGCTTCGCCGGCGGCGGCAAACGCTTCTTCCTGCATGCCACGGATCCATGGCTGGTCGGCAGGTGAGGCCCGTTCGAGCGCCGCGGTCATCATCGCCAGCCCTCGCACGATCTTGCCGCTTTGGAAGAGCAGATTGCCGAGCGTCGCCTGCGCGCCCGCATGGCCCTTTTCGGCCGCCAGCTGGAACCAGCGTCCTGCCTGCTTGACGCTGGCCTTGACGCCGCCCTCACCCTTGAGGAACATCTGGCCCATCTCGAACTGGGCATTCGGATTGCGGTAGTTGGCGGCGGCACGCATGTAATATTCCTGGGCCGCCACCTCGTTCTCCTCGACGGGGCTGCCGGGAATGCCCTTCCTCAGATAGTCGCCAAGCGCCACCAATGCGTCCGAAACATAGCTTTCCTCGGGCGAACCGGGCTCGACATCCTGGTCGACGATCTCTGAGAAGAACTTGAACGCCGCGTAGTCGTCTCGCGCCACGCCATCGCCTTCGGCATACATGCGCGCAAGCTTCCAGGTGGCGCCGATCTGGCCGTTCTCGGCGGCATATTTATAGGCTTCCGCGGCCTGCTCCTTATGGCCGTTCTTGTAGGCGGAAAAGCCGAACTGGAACACCGCCCACGGGCTCGACTGCGGCTTCACGCCGGTCTTGTCGTCGAACACCTTGTCGTCAAAGGCCATGGCCTGGCCGACGGCGCCCAAGGTCGCGCCAAACGTGGCGAGCGCAACCATTGCCGAAAGGACAGACGACCTCAACAACTCAGATGTCCGCATAGCAGTGTGTTTCTTTGGCACCGCCGGGATGGGTGACCGCGCCGTCGCGGGCAGATCCGACCGTCTGTGCGTATTTCCAGATCGCGCCCGATTGATAGTCGGTCGTGCGCGCCTTCCATGCCTTTGCCCTCGCCGCCAGTTCGGCTTTGGACAATGCAACCTCGATCGTGCCGTTCACCGCATCGATCGAGATCAAGTCGCCATCCCTAAGCAGCCCGATCGGGCCGCCCACTGCCGCTTCCGGCCCGACATGGCCGATGCAGAAACCGCGCGTTGCGCCCGAAAAACGCCCGTCGGTGATGAGCGCCACCTTGCCGCCCATGCCCTGGCCGTAGAGAGCCGCCGTCGTCGACAGCATTTCGCGCATGCCCGGGCCGCCGCGCGGACCCTCGTAGCGGATGACGAGAACCTCGCCTTCCCTATAGTTGCGATGCGTAACCGCTTCGAAACATTCCTCTTCCGAATCGAAGCAGCGCGCCGGACCCGAGAATTTCAGCTCCGTCATGCCGGCGACCTTCACGATCGCGCCTTCGGGGGCAAGGTTACCCTTCAAGCCCACGACCCCGCCGGTCTGGGTAATCGGCCTGTTGGCGGGACGGACCACATCCTGGCTGTCATTCCAGGAAACATGTTCCATATTTTCGGCCAAAGTGCGGCCAGTCACCGTCAGGCAATCGCCATGAAGGTAGCCATGGTCGAGCAGCGTCTTCATCAAGAGCGGAATGCCGCCGGCCTCGAACATGTCCTTGGCGACGTACTTGCCGCCCGGCTTGAGGTCGGCGATGTAGGGTGTCTTCTCAAATATCCTGGCCACGTCGAAAAGATCGAACTTTATCCCGGCCTCGTGCGCGATCGCCGGCAGATGCAGCGCCGCGTTGGTCGAGCCGCCGGTGGCCGAGACCACGGTCGCGGCATTTTCCAACGCTTCCATGGTAACGATGTCGCGCGGGCGGATGTTCCTTGCGATCAGCTCCATGATCTTTTCGCCGGAAGCGAAATTGAAGCGGTCACGCATCTCGTAGGGTGCAGGCGCGCCGCAGGAATAGGGCAGCGCCAGGCCGATGGCCTCAGCGACGGTGGCCATGGTGTTGGCGGTGAACTGGGCGCCGCAGGAGCCGGCCGAAGGACAGGCGGCTTGCTCGATCTCGAGCAGCTCGGCGTCGCTGATGGTGCCGACCGAGTGCTGGCCCACCGCCTCGAACACGTCCTGCACGGTGATCTGCCGGCCACGGTAGCTGCCGGGCAGGATCGAGCCGCCATAGATGAAGATCGACGGTACGTTGAGGCGCACCATGGCCATCATCATGCCGGGCAGCGACTTGTCGCAACCGGCCAATCCAACCAGCGCATCGTAGCAATGGCCGCGCATGGTGAGTTCGACCGAGTCGGCGATGACCTCGCGCGACACCAGCGACGACTTCATGCCCTGATGGCCCATGGCGATGCCGTCGGTGACGGTGATGGTGCAGAATTCGCGTGGCGTGCCGTTGGCCGCCGCCACGCCCTTTTTGACCACTTGCGCCTGGCGCATCAGCGAGATGTTGCAGGGTGCGGCTTCGTTCCAGCAGCTGGCGACACCGACCAGCGGCTGCGCGATCTCGGCCGCCGACAGCCCCATAGCATAGAGGTAGGAGCGATGCGGCGCCCGCTCGGGACCAACGGTCACGTGGCGGCTCGGCAGCTTGGCCTTGGAGATCGCTCTGGTGTCCATACTCGTCCTTGCCGCGGGCGGTGCGGCCTGCCTCTTCGCCTAGCCTTTTGGCGCGTGTCCCGAGACAAATTCGAGGTGCGCCGCGTTTATGGCGGGAAATGGGCAATGTTCCCGGGCGGCCGGGTGGCGCGAGGGTTGTTCAGAAACTGTTGCCAAAACGTCACAATTACAGGAGCGAACATCTTGGGGGCAATTGTTGCGCCGCCGAATGCCGGACGAGCGCCGAACGAACCGACCGGGCAGTGCCCGGCCGTTTTGTCGTTTAAGAATCCGTAGTTAGAACTTGATCTTAACGGAAGCCGAACCGGCCAGAAGCAGGTCGTTGTCGTAGCTATAGGTGACCGCATTTGCCTCGTCGCCGACACCGCTGAAAGTCGATGACCCGCTCGTCAGCACACCGATCGAGCCGCCGAGCCTGACCTCGACCTGATCGTTCGGCGAATAGGAGACGCCGCTGGCCACGGCCCAGGTATCCGACTGATAGCCAGAGGTCGTCGAGGTGCCGCGATCCCAGGTCAGCGAAACCACGCCCGACAATTGATCGGTGAACTTGTGACCGATACCACCGGTAACCGTCCAGCCGTCGCGATAAAGCAGATCGAATGAAACGGGCGAGGGAGCACCGGTCACCGGACTGCGCACGCCATTGATGGCAATAACGCCAAGCTTGCTCCACTCCTGCCAGCGGACGGAACCAAAGGCCAGCCAGCCAGGAGCTATGCCGCTCTGCAGCTTGAATTCCAGAGCTTGAGGTATCTCAGCCGACGCCGAGACTGGGTACACGCCGGTAGAGCCGGGAATCAGATCCGCTGGAAAGGCGCCCCTGAAGCCGGTCGTGTCGACGGTTCCCGACAGCCCGTCATATTTGTAGCTCGAAGAGTACATCAGGCTGGCGCGCAGAGCGATCTCGGGCATCTCATAGGCTGCGCCCGCACGCCAACCCCATGCCTCGTCGGATAGCTTGAAGACGCCGAGGCCGGTATTGCCGAAGGCGAGCAGTGTCTGACGGGAAAGAAACGCGTCTACCTGCTGGTAAGAGACACCGCCGATGAATCGTATGGCGCCCTTGCCGACGTTCACCTTATAGGAGCAGGTGAGACCGAAATCATCTGTGTCGACGGCGTATTTGACCGCTGTCGGCGAATAGGCGTTGTTCATGCCGAAATTTGCATCCGCACCATACGGTCTCGTATAGGTGGCAAGACAGTCTACGGGCTCAAAGATGTTGGCCTTGATGCCGACATGCGGCACCGCATAGTCGCCACCAACATCCACCGCCGATGTCGACAAACCCGAGCCATCGAGACGCTGCACATTCTTGAGTTTGCGCTGTGGCGAAACATAGGTGACGCCCGCATCGAACGAATATGGCGCCGCGTCGAACAGCTGGTCGATGTTGACGCCGCCCCGGTCAAAGCCCCCGGCTTGCACCGTCCCGGCAAAAGCCAGCGAAAAAGCCCCCGCGCCCAGCAGCACTTTCAGACGCGAACAACACATGAATCTCCTCCCCGAAATGTCCTTGCATCAAGCTAGAACCAATTCAGGTTAACGGCGCAACAACGAATTCGCCGTGCGTACACGTATACCTTGGCGGAACGCATTTCCGACAAGGTGTCGGCCTTCTTACCGAGGCGGGAAAATGGCCGCCTCAATACAAATCGACGAGAAAACTCGGGAAAACCGCCTAAATCACCAGGGAACAGGGAATTTTGCCTGCCCGGCCGGCCATTGTTACATTATGGCAACAATGGGGCAAAAACATTCAGTTTGCCTCAAGATTTACGCTGCGGAATGCCTGTTTTCGTGGCAGGCGGCCTAGCTGGAAAGCAGATTCGTGACCGGCGAATCTATTGCGGCCAGCCGGCCCAGTTTGTTTGATCAGCCCGCATCGCGCACCCGCGCCAATGCGACCGAAAGCTTCTCTTGCGCCTCGCGATATTCGGCGAGTTTTTCACGCTCGGCCTCCACCACCTCTTCCGGCGCGTTGGCGACGAATTTCTCGTTGGACAGCTTCTTGTAGAGCCGCGCTATTTCCTCGGTCACCTTCGCAAGCTCCTTGTGCAGGCGCGCTGCCTCGGCGGCAAGGTCGATCAGGCTGCCGAGCGGCAGGCAGATGGTCGCCTCGTTGACGACGATCTGGGCGGATCCCCTGGGTGGCGCCTCGGCGAGCGAGATGTCGCCGACCCGCGCCAGACGCTTGATAGCCGAGCCCTGACGCTCGAGCCTTTCGTGTGTCGCGTCGTTGGCGCCGATCACCACGAGCGGTGCGATAGCCGCCGGCGGCACGTTCATCTCCGAACGCACCGAGCGGATGCCGGAGACAAGGTCGATCAGCCAGTTGATATCGGCGGCGGCCGCCTCGTCCTCGAAGTCGGGCGACGGCCATGCCGCATGACAAAGCAGCGATTGCCGTTGCCTGCCCTCGCCGGCGGTTTCGGCCCACAGTTCCTCGGTCATGAACGGCATCATCGGATGCAGCAGCTTGTAGATCTCGTCGAGTACGAAGGCGACGCATGCCCTGCTCTCGGCCTTGGCCGCCTCGTCGGCGCCCATGAACACCGGCTTCAGCAGTTCCAGGTACCAGTCGCAGAACTGGTTCCAGACGAACCGGTAGGCGGCACCCGCCGCCTCGTTGAAGCGGTATGAGGTGATGCCGTCCGTTATGTCGCGCGCGGCTCGCGTCAGCTCCGTCAGGATCCAGCGGTTGACCGCCAGCTTGGCGTCCCGCAGCCAGAAATCGTCGTCGCGCGCCACTTCGTTCATCTCGGCGAAGCGCGTCGCGTTCCATAGCTTGGTGCCGAAATTGCGATAACCGGCAATGCGCGCCGGATCGAGCTTAACGTCGCGCCCTTGCGCTGCCATCACCGTCAAGGTGAAGCGCAGCGCATCGGCGCCGTATTCGTCGATGAGCTCGAGCGGATCGATGACGTTGCCTTTCGACTTCGACATCTTCTGCCCGTTCTTGTCGCGAACCAGCGCGTGGACATAGACCGTATGGAACGGCTCCTGGTCCATGAAATGCAAGCCCATCATCATCATGCGGGCGACCCAGAAGAAGATGATGTCGAAACCGGTCACCAGCACGTCGGTCGGGTAATAGGTCTTCAGCTCCGGCGTCTGGTCCGGCCAGCCAAGCGTCGAGAACGGCCACAGCGCCGACGAGAACCATGTGTCGAGCACGTCCTCGTCGCGGGTCAGGATCTCGCCAGGCTGGAAATTCTCGAGCTTGTCCTCGACCCAGGCCTTCCACGGCCCTTCCAGCGCCAGATAATATTCGACGGCGGCACCGAGTGCCTCTTCCTCAGTCTTTTCGACAAAGACATGCCCGTCCGGCCCGTACCAGGCAGGGATCTGGTGACCCCACCAGAGCTGGCGCGAAATGCACCAGGGCTGGATGTTTTCCATCCAGTCGAAATAGGTCTTTTCCCAGTTTTTGGGCACGAAATTGGTACGGCCCTCGCGCACCGAGGCGATCGCCGGCTTGGCCAGTTCCGCCGCATTGACATACCACTGGTCGGTCAGAAACGGCTCGATCGGCACGCCGCCGCGGTCGCCGTGCGGCACCGTGTGGCGATGCGGCTCGACCTTCTCGAGAAAGCCGCCCGCCTGCATCAGCTCGACGATCTTCCTGCGCGCATCGAAACGGTCGAGGCCGTCGAGGCTGTCCCAGACGGCCTGGCGCTCCGGCGTCACGTCCAGTCCGGCGAGAAAGTCCTCATTGTCCTTGAGGCTCACCGCCGCATTGACGGTGAGGATGTTGACCGCCGGCAGCCGGTGGCGCTTGCCGACCTCGAAATCATTGAAGTCATGCGCCGGCGTGATCTTGACCGCACCACTGCCTTTTTCGGGATCGGAATACTCGTCCGCCACCACCGGGATCCTGCGGCCGACGATCGGCAGGATGAGGTTCTTGCCGACAAGATGCCGGAAACGCTCGTCGTCGGGGTGGACTGCGACAGCCGTATCACCCAGCATCGTCTCCGGGCGGGTCGTCGCAACGGTGATGAAGGTCTTCGGATTTTCCGGATCGAAGGTCATGCCTTCGACCGGATAGCGGAAGTGCCAGAGGTTGCCGTTGACTTCCTGCTGCTCGACCTCGAGATCCGAGATGGCGGTCAACAGCTTCGGGTCCCAGTTCACAAGGCGCTTGTCCTTGTAGATCAGCCCTTCCTTGTAGAGCGTCACGAACACTTCGAGCACGGCCTTGGACAGGCCCTCGTCCATGGTGAAGCGCTCCCGGCTCCAGTCGGCCGAGGCCCCGAGCCGCTTCAGCTGGTTGAGGATGGCGCCGCCGGACTCGGCCTTCCACTCCCACACCTTGTCGATGAACTCATCTCGGGTCAGGTCGCGGCGGTGGATCTGCTTCTCCATCAGCTGGCGCTCGACCACCATCTGCGTGGCGATGCCGGCATGGTCCATTCCCGGCTGCCACAAGACGTTCTTGCCGCGCATGCGCTCGAAGCGCACCAGAATGTCCTGCAGCGTGTTATTGAGCGCGTGGCCCATATGCAGCGAGCCGGTGACGTTCGGCGGCGGGATGACGATGGTGAAGGCTTCAAGCCCCTCCTCGGCCCCGGCACCGGCCCGAAACGCGTCGGCCTCTTCCCAGATCCTGGCAATCTTCGGCTCGACGGCTTTGGCGTCGTAGGTCTTTTCGAGCATGGGAAAACGGTCCGCGCTGTCCGGAATTTGTGGTCCGGTGTAAATCGGAAGGTTGTTGCCAAGTCAACCGCAAGGGCGGCATGGCCAATAGATAGCGCCGGGATGGTTCGGTGCAACTCGCGGGACTGAATGTTGCAAGGCAATCGCTTCAGGTTTGCGCTGCCCCTCATTGCCCTGCCGGGCATTTCTTCCCGTACAGTGACGGGGAGAAAAACGCCTGACTGAAGTTTTCGCCAGTCACGAACGTTGCGGAAAAGGCGCCTAAATTGCGGTCAACCCCTTCTCCCCGTCACTATACGGGGAGAAGGTGCCGGCAGGCGGATGAGGGGCAGCGCCGACTTCGACAATTCGCCGGTCGAGCGCCGCCCATTGGCGGCTCTCCGAATTGCTACTGCGCGCCGCGCGCGACGCGCTCGATTTCCTCGCGCACCAGCCGCTCGACCAGCGTCGGAAGGTTGTTGTCCAGCCAGTCCTGCAGCATGGGCCGCAGCATCTCCTCGGCCATCTCGTCGAAAGTCTTCTTGCTGCGGCTGGCAAACGCGTCGGAAAGCTCGCCGAAGGCGGCGGCAACCTGCCGGCCCGTATGCTCCGAAAGGATTGCCGGACGTGCGGGCGGCGCCTCGCTGGCCGCCAGACGCGCCAATCCGATTTTCGAAGATTCCGGGCCGATTTTCGAAGGTTCCGGGCCGCTTTCCGAAGGCTTCGGCCCAATTTCCGAAGGCTCCGGCACAGGTCCAGCAGTCGCCTCGTTCTCGAAAACCTCGGCTTTCGGCTCGGCGTCGGGCGTCCGGAGTGGCTCGGCGCGCTCCGGCTTGGCCATCGCGTCGCCGACCGCGGCGATCTCGCGCCGCCAATCGGCGATGATGGTGTCGGTCGTCTCGGCAGCCTTGGCTGCCGCAGGCTGATCCGGCTTTGCGGGAGCGGTGTTCACCTCAGCCAGCGTCACCGCTGCCTTTACCGGGCCGGCGCGCAGCGGCGTTTCCTGGGGCTCAATGACCGGCGCGGCCGTTGGCTGCACCTCGGCGCGCGTGGCCGGCTTGGCGATCTCCAGCCCGCCGCGCAGTTCGGAGCGGAACGCATCCGCCTCTGCTGCCCGTCCGGCTGCCGGCGCCGGTTGCAGATCCTGGCGCAGCTCGTCGGCGTCGCCCGGCTGCTTGCGGCCGGTATCGCTGTCCTCGATGATCCTTCTGATGGAAGCTAGTATTTCTTCCATGGAAGGTTCGCGCTGTACGCTGCTTGCCGTCGCCATCGTCACATCCGCCGCCCTTGTGACTCGTTCTCAGATTTCCTGTCCGGCAATGCCGGATTCGAATCATGGCAACAGCGTAACCGACGGAACGGCTTGCGAGAATCCCCAATCTGGCGACATCTCGGATTTCAACAGATTAGGGTCGGGAGTTGAAAGCCCGCGCGTCGTTCGAGCGCGGGCTGAAAACACGGCCTGGCGATCAGCGGCCGTCCGGCGTGCGCAGACCGATCCACTTGTCCTTGACGGCGTTGTAATGCTCTTCGGGCCTGTACTTCGTCACGTTGAGCGCAAGGCGGTCTGCCGACAAATGGCCAACCGCCGAGAGGATGGCATAGCTCGCCACCACCACGTCGCGTTCGGCGCTGACAAGATTGATCTTGGCGGTGATGAGGGTCGCCTGCGCGTTGAGCACGTCGAGCGTGGTGCGCTGGCCGACATTGCGCTCTTCGATGACGCCGTTCAGGGCAAGCTGCGCGGCGGCGACCACCTGCCGGTTGGCCGTGACGCTTTGCTGCGCGGCGGTGTATTGCGACCATGCCGAGGTCACCGCCTGGCGCACGGTGTCGCGGCTGACATCGACCTCGATACGGGCCTGGCTAAGTGATTCCTTTGATTGGCGAACCAATGCCGAGGTCCGGCCGCCGGAATAGATCGGTATCGTCAATGTCGCACCGATGTTCGCCGAATTGGTTACGCCATCCTGTGTCGAGGAGAGCGAGCCGGGCGCGGTGCCGCGATAGGCGCTCGAAACACCCGCCGACGCCGAGAGTTGAGGCAGCAGCGCGCCTTCGGCAGACTTCACCGAAAACGCCGCCGCGTCGACCAGATGCGCGGTGGCGAGGATGGCCGGATGCTCGGCCGATGCGATCGCGATCGCCGCATCGAGGCTCGACGGCAACAGCTTCGACAGCGGCGAAGCCGGCCTGAGACGGCCGGGCTCATCGCCGACGATCTGGCGATAGGTCGCGGCGCTTGCCAGCGCCGTGGCGCGGGCGGCGCTCAACTGTGCCACCGCGGAGGCACGCTGGGCGTCGGCTTGCGCGACGTCGGTGCGGGTACCTTCGCCGACCTCGAAGCGCGAACGCGCCGCACGCGCCTGCTCGGTCAGGAATTGCAGGTTCTGTTCGGTCAGCACGGCGACCTGACGGTCGCGGATGACGTCCATATAGGCGCTTGCCGCGTTGAAAAGAGTGTTTTCTTCGGCGTTGCGCAGGCTTTCGAACGAAGCGCGGACCCGGGATTCGGCGGCCGCCACATTGTTCCTGGTCTGAAAACCGTCAAACAGCGTCTGGTCGATCTCGACGCCGAAGTTGCCGGTGGTCAACGAGATGTTTCGGTGCAACAGGTTGCTGTGGCTGGCGGTATAATCAATACTTCCGGAACCGGTGATGGTCGGGCGCCAGCCGGACTTGGCGATGGCAACGCCCTCGTCGGTGACGCGAACGCCGGCGCGTGAAGAATTGAGAGAGGAATTGTTCTGATAGGCCTTTGAAAGTGCCCCGAGAATGGTTTCGGCCGAGGCGGCCATTGGAGAAAGCGCGGTCGCCGAAACGAGGACAGCGGTAAAAAGCAACTTGCGTACAGACGGCACGTTATATTCCCTCATTCGTTTTGCACGGGAACTGCGCCACGCTGGCTTCTCCTTCTGATCAGCCGGCGCCGCGTTTTTTATCGTTCCCCCGCTGAAAGCCCCCAAGAAACACCCGGTTATGCAGATCAGCAACGATTGTTCAAACGCAAGCGATCATGACAGCGCCTTCGCTGCAAGGCAAAATCACTCAGAATTCGAAGGCGGGAATGCGTTCGAATCCCGGTAGTGGCTTAATTGCCGCATTAAATGCGCGTCTTCCCGTTACAACCCCTCCAGTCTTAAAAAAAAGCCGGGCTACGCCCGAATTGCCCTGCCCTTCAACGGCGACGAGTCGGCCGCCTTCGGCAAGCTGGTCGAACAGCGCCGCCGGCACCTCGCCGACGCTGCCACCGATCAAGATGACGTCGTAAGGCCCATTGGCGGCATGGCCTTGCGGCAACGGTCCCTGGACCACGGTGACATTGCCGGAACCCAGCGCAGCAAGCGTCGAAGTGGCGGTCTCGGCCAGCGCCGGATCGCTTTCCAGCGCGACGACGGACCTTGCCAGCCGCGACAGGATCGCCGCCGCATAGCCGGTGCCGCAGCCGACATCGAGTGCCGAATCGCTTGGGCCGATATCGGCCAGCTGCATCAGCTTGGCCAATGGCGACGGTTCCATCAGATAGCGCGGACCATCGGCCGTATCGGCAATGCGGATGTCCTCGTCGATATAGGCAAGGTCACGCTGGCCGGGGGCAACAAAGGCCTCGCGCGGCACGACAAGCATAGCCTCGAGCAGCGGTGCGCTGGTCACGTCGGTGGTGCGGATCTGGCCGTCGACCATCTTCACCCGGCGTTCGGCAAAATCAGCGCTCATGTTCCAACCATCCGCTTGCCGCGCAAAGGCCGCGGCTGTTTCGACCGGAACTGAAGCCCCCTGGCGCTGACGCGCGGGAGCTCGGGCATTGGAGGCCTCGCCCGGAATCGAACCGGGGTGCAAGGATTTGCAGTCCTCTGCGTAACCACTCCGCCACGAGGCCTCATTGCTCCCGGCGTTCCACCCGGCTCCAATAGGTTGCGGCGAAAATGCCGTCAAGCGGCCACCATGCATTCCCAACGGTTCTTCCGACATCGAGGCTCTGCTTATCAATGCAATGCCATGCTAGCAATAACATATTAGCTTATCGTTAAGGATGATCCTCGGCGACAGGAACCCGAAACCGGCGGCCACGTTGGGCAGAAAGGAGGGTTCCGCCATGGGTCGAGCAGCTACGAAAGACGGCACACCGCGCGGATTGTCGCAGTCTGCAGAGCTTGTGCGCTATGCCATCGACCGCCTCAGCATAGAAGGCGCAAACAGCCTGCCGCCGCGCGACCGGGCGCGGCTGGCATCGGCTACCGCCGTTCTCAAGGAGCTCTGCGAACGCCTGGAAAGCTGTTTCGACCAGCCTCGGTGATGACCACGCCGCTCTCAAACAATTGCCCTGTTTCCGGCCTGTCAGCAGGGCAACCTCAATCCGGCCGGCGGCGTCGCTCCCACCAGACGACGAAGCGGCGCCGGTGACGGCGCACCAACGCGAATTCGTAAGAGAGCACCAGCAATCCGATCGGCACCATCCAGAAACCCAGGATCGGCAGGAAGCCGAGAATGCCGCCGATGATCAGCACGACGCCGATCGCAATCCGGAGGCCGCGCGAACGCGGCATGGTGAACTGGCGGCCGAAGACCGAGATTTTCCGGGCCGGTGGCTGGTCGTCGCTCATTGCCGTCATGTGAAATGTCGATCCGTTTGCATCAGTAGCACCATCACCCGGAGAAAGCCGCAACGGCCTTTTCCGTTCCGTGACAGGCGAGAGACAGCTCATATGAGGGCGCTTGCCGGCCATTGCCAGAAAGCCCTGCGCCAAAAAGCACCGAAAAAATGCGAAATGCTTCTTTGCAAAGCCGAAACGGGTTTGCTATAGGCTGCCCCACTCACGCAAGAGCCTCTGTTCCCCGGTAGCTCAGTGGTAGAGCAACCGGCTGTTAACCGGTTGGTCGCTGGTTCGAATCCGGCCCGGGGAGCCACTATCACCAGAAAAGGCTTGAAACCCAAGGATTGCAAGGGTTTCCGCTTCCCCAGAGATACACCGCGCGATACACTGCGGGGTACCCTGAGCATGAAGATTGATGTGAAGCACATACAGAAACGTGGCAAGGCAGGCTGGCGCTACAGGCGCAAAATTCCTGAGGAACTTCGGGCCATTCTCGGCAAACGGGAACACCTCGTGCCGCTTGGCGCCACCGAACAAGAAGCCCTTAAGAAGTATCCGAAGGTTCACGCCGACGCCGAGAAACTCTTAGCCGATGCGGTCAAGCGCGCCAGAGGACCGGCCCCGACAGAGTGGGGTCATTTCCGCGACGGTATAGCTGCTGCCCGCAAGATGGGCTTCCGCCAAGACCGCGACTTCCCGTTTGCCGACGAGATCGAGCATGACACGGACTGGCAGGCCAGATTGAAGGCTGTCGAGAAGATTGCCGGCAAGTACGTTCCAGATTTCGACAGTGTCGAGTACGACGACGACGACCTCCCCCTCCCCGATTTCCTCCCGACCGAGGCAGACACCGCATTGGCGCGCGGGCTGATGCTGAACCCTTCGGGTACGCCAGCCCCGACCCTTGAGGATGCCAAGAGGCTCTATCTTAAGGAACGCGTTGGGGACGACGAGACGAAGCAGATGGAGCTTGAGCGGGTCTTCAAGCTCGTCGTGGAGGCACTTGGCAAGGACCGCAAGCTGGCAAGCGTCAAGCGCGAGGACGCCAAGGAAGTTCGCGATCACATGCTCGATGGGCGCAAAGCGTCTTCTGTAGACCGCTACTTGAACGTGGTCCGTGCGGTCATCAACCACGCCATAAGGGAATTTGACTTAGCCGGCGCCACCAACCCCTTTATGAACTTGGAGGCTGCGCCGAAGGACAGGGCAGAGCCCGACAAGGACAAGCGTCGGCCATTCACCCTGGACGAGGTTGCAGCCATAACCGCCCGCATTGCCTACCATGCCAAGACGGACCTTCGACACATTTGGACAATTCTAAATGGAACCGGGTGCCGCCTCGCTGAGGTCTCAGGCCTTCGTGTCGCGGACGTGTGCCTTGACCACGCCATTCCGCACATCACGGTCGAGTGGCATGACGACCGCCGGATCAAGAATAAAGTGTCACGTCGCAACGTCCCTCTGATAGGCGACGCTCTTGAGGCCGCAAAGGAAGCCGTCAAAGCCGCCGGCAAAGCCACAATGCTGTTCCCTGCCTATGGTCGACCCCGTGGTCCCGCGTCAGCCTCCGCTGCCCTCGGCAAGCATGTCCGCGCCTGCGTGTCTGACCCTAAGGCCACCACCCATTCCCTTCGCCACCTGATGAAAGACCGGCTGCGACTGGCCGGCGTCACCAAGTCAGACCAAGACATAGTCCTTGGGCACTCCTCGGGCAGCGTTGGGGAGGACTATGGGGGCGACGAGGCGCGGCTTGAGGTCGCCAGACGGGCGCTTGGGAAGGCAATGGCCTGACGTAGTAACGCCGGACGGGGCCAACTTGTTGCTCGAAGCAAAGAAGCGCTCCTGCCTGGCACTTTTTTGTGTCACCTGTTTGCCATCTCATCGTTTGGCAGGCGACTATCGGCTCGTCCTCAAAGATGAGACAGCTTCCCACGTCACCTATTCATCGAGCACGAATTTCTGGAAGAACTCGGCGTAGGGCTCGCGTGAGTTCGGGAACGAGGTTGTTGCGCAGAGCGCGTGTTAGCCACATTTCGAACTCACCCAATGGTGTGTTCTTGAGATGTCTCGCTACAAGGGCCATCAATCCCTTGTTGTCATAGTGCTTGGCCAGCTCGGCTAAGTCCTGATCTGCGGCAGCGGCGTTGATTCGGGCAGACGCCGCCGCTCCGATTGCAGCCACATCCAATGCAGATGTCTTAACAGCATATTCGGTGGCAATGTCCGCAACCGTGCTTGCGCCGCTGAGATCAATCTTCTTCAATGTGCGGTCAATTCGCCTGCGGCAGTACCGCGCGACACTTGCCGCCGATGCGGGGGTTACGTCGGCGATGACAGCTTGCCGAAATGTATCAAGCCGGTCGTTGAGGTCTGCCCCACGATAGCCCTCGTGCTGCGCGATTGCGCGTCCCACGTCAGGCAGCAGGAAGAGGTTCTCTATCTCCGAAACCGGCAATACGGCGACGCCGAGCTTACCCAAATTGGCAACCTCTTCCGCAGAATAGTCGTCGGCATCGACGATCCCCGAACAGGTCACCCGCGTAAGATGGGCATTGGCCCTCATTGTGACGACGGAATGAATTACTTCTTCGCAAGAACCGCGCGGAATGACAGTCCATTCCGGATAGCAACAGCGAAAAACAGCTGTGTCGAGACTGGTTTTGCTGCCTTCGACAAACAGAATTGCACGTCGGCTGCCGAGGATAAGCGTCGCAATCTCTTCATCAAAACCAGTATCCTCTGGAACCGGTTCGATTATCCAACCGGCCTTAGGGTCATAGTCGCGGATTAGGAATTTTCCGGCAATGCGGGACGCGGCAAACTCGAGGTCATGCGTGATGAAAATGAAAGCGCAATCCGGCCGTGCCGCCTCAAGCTCGTCCCATAGTTTGGCCATGATGGATCTATGAACATGAAGCTCCGGCTCGTCAAAGATCAGAAGTATGTCCGGGTCGGCGGCGAGAACTTGGCCAATCATGTAGAACACTGAGCGCTCGCCATCGCTCATATCCTTAGCGTTGTATTCGGTATCCGATCCCGCGACCTGAACCCGAATGTCATCACCGGAGATCACGAGCCTGCGGTTAGGAAGAAGCCGCTGCCAAATGTCGGCAAGAAGCTCGAACTTCGTCATCTCGGCCGGAGATGTGTCACCGGCTCTGGCCTTTTGGTGGGTCCGCAGCGTCTTATTCATCTGATCGGCAAAAAGGGCTTGAAGCAGGACGTCGAAGTCATTGAGGAGCCCAGTTGCCATGTCCCCATGCCAGCGGCTTCCTACACGGTGATCAAAGCTCGCACCTATGCCAGTATGGCCGGTCCGAAGCCCCAGCAACGCTACCTCCTCGTTGATTTTGGCGACCGTGGGCTTCAGCGAGAGTGCCCTATGGGCGGAAATACGGTGCGCGCGCAGCCGAAGTTGGTTCTCTATTTCGACGGCGAGGCGCGTCTTGCCTCCGCCGTTTGATCCAACAAAGATCAGGGAAGTGCCGGGCAGTATGATGAAAGGGATCGGACCGCCAGGGCTTCGGGTCGTGAACTCAAAGGGCATAGACCATCAATCTTTTGATTGTTGCACCACTGGCAAGCGCGAGGGCTGCCAAATGTGTCGCCCTGAGCCGAACGTATTGGGGTCGAAGTGGGAAGTAAGGCGACTGTCATCAGTTAGCATGGGCCGGTTATCGCGTGCAATCGATGAGCCTTGATTGCCTCAGGTCAATAGCGTCTTTTTCAATCCTCATCCCTCCAAAGGACCCGCCGAACAACCTTTATCTGGGCAAGCCGCCTAATCCGAATGCCCTGCCGCTCGCGCCATTGGGTTGTATGTCTCGGCTGCATGAAGTCGTCTTGCCGCATCGTTCGCAGCTCATTTTGGTCCCGACCAACTCAGCCTCAATGTCCCCAAAGATTTCCTTTAGCCCACCCGGCCACCAACGCTTGACGTTAAAGAGCCCGCAGCGGACCAGCACAAATGATCGTTCGCAACGGGCGCCTTCAGGAACAAACTGACGCGCGCTCTGCTTGGGCCATTCTGTGTTGGTCTGCCGTGCAGTGGCTTGACCGGAGGCGCGGCTGACACGTCACGCGGGCCTGTGCTGTCGCACGATCCTCCACTCGTGCCAGATCAGCACCATGACGACCGCATCGAAGACGGTCAGTACGAGCAGGCCCGGAGAGTGGGTATAGGAATAGCGGTAGACTTGGTAGACCATGAATGCGCCCAGCGCGACGAGGGAGGCCGGGTACGACCAGAGCTTGCCTCGCAAAAGGCCGACGACCAATAGCAGCTTTATCAGGCCGTGGCTGAGCAGGTAGAAGGCGTAGAACTCCTTGCTGGCGACGGAAAAATGGCCTGCCATCTGCGACAGATAGCCAGCTATGAAATCATTCGGATCTTCGATCAATTCCTCTTGGGTGAAGGCATTGACCCACGAGGCAATGGTGTCTGTGGTGACGAGATAAAGCAGGACACCGCCAAGGCATTCGATCAGGGCGTGCGCACCCTTGAGCCAGACGCTGACTTCAAAAATCTGATGGATGCGGCGTTCATCAAAAGCCTTCACAACCCACCTCGCGGTCAATAACGGAACCAAACAATGGATGCAGCTCTCACTCACTGGATCAACGCGGCAGCCGGGCTCAGCCCTTTCCTAGATAGAGCAATGATTGGCGTCTCACAGATCGGCGTTCCGCTGATGGTGCTGGCCGTGGCCCTACAATGGTGGGCGAAGGTCGACCGCTACCATGTCCGTCACGCGGCCTTGTCGGCCGGTCTGGCGTTCCTGCTCGGCCTTGCGATCAACCAGTTCATTCTTCTGTTCGTGCATCGGATGCGGCCCTACGATGCCGGTGTGACCCACTTGTTGATTGCGCCCAGCGCCGACTGGTCATTCCCGTCCGATCACGCGACAGCCGCCATTGCGATTGTTGCGGCCTTTGCGATGCAAGGCCTCCCGCGCCGGACGATTGCGCTCTTCATCATGGCATTTCTGATTTGCTGGTCGAGAATTTACATCGGCACTCACTACCTTACCGACGTTCTCGGCGGTGCCATCACTGGCGTCTTAGGTGCCGGTGTGGTGCGATTGACTTACCGCAAGAACTCCCGGCTGGACAATCTGGTGACCAAAATTCTTTAGATTGATGCGGCTCGAGACGCATCGATAGTGGCAAGGTGAGCGGTAACAGGGCTAGCCAGATTGCCGTAACACCCCTTCCTCCTTGGCAGCAGCCTCGAAGGCCTTACGGGCTTCCTCCGGGGTAGCCCGGTCCCCGACGGCCTCGATGCACACTTGCACAGCCTTCCGCCACTTAGGTCCCATCTTGGTCCACTTCATGAGTTCCTCGGCGGCACCCTCGACATTGTTGCAGCCGTAGGTGACCCCAGGTCGTTGGGTCTTGAGAAAGGCCGGCCGGTGTCAGCAATGGTCAGTTTCCTGCAATGCTAGATCGGTAAGTTCATGTCGGAAGTTGACGCTCTGCTCCCCGGACCTGGATGGCGAAGTAGAGCTGGTCGCCAGCGAACGCCAGTGCGCGATGGCGGCCAGGTGGTCTGAGCGTTATCTCTTCATGCACTGCCCGGAGCCGCCGGGATCGCAGACTTCTCCTACACCGCAATCGAAATCGCGTGTGCAGGCGGGCGGCGACAAGGGCGGGGCGAGGACGATATAAGGCGTATGGACCTTCTCGCCAGGCGGCACGAAAGCCGGCGCTCGCTCGCCTGGGTCACCGAGCGTGCGGATATAGAGATAGAGCGACTTCTTGTCCTCATCGCTCATAGCCCGTACATTATACCGCGGCATCGGTGGATAAGTCTCAAGGCCTCGAAGATATGAAACGAAGCCGTCGGCTGTGAGGTCGGCGGCCGTCAGCCGTAGGTTTGCCGCATAGCTGGTTCCCCACGGTCCCTGAAAGCCGAGTGCATTTCCCTTGAAAGCCTTGGCCGGATCGATCTTGCCGCCACTTTCGCTATATCCTTCGGTGTGGCAATCGTGGCAGCCGCCGATGATGGAGATGTAGAGTCCTCGCTCGACCGAAGGTTCCCCTGCCGCCGGCGCGGCATTGAGAGCAAGCGCGGCAATGCACATCAACCAATATGCACGCATCACATCCCCTTCCTTGGTGCCGAACGGCGGTGCCGAACGGCTTCTGGAAGGGACTTGTGTCCGGCTTTGTCGCGCTTTGTCATGTCGGCCGAGCTTCCCCGCCTGTCGCGCAACTCGGAGATGAGGGAATGGTTGCATTAGGGATCAGGAATGTTTGGGAACTGGGCTCGGGTAACTGGCACATTCGGCCCTATCAGACGAGCGTAGCACCAACCCCTCTTCCTTGGCAGCCGCCAAGAATGCCTTGCGGCACTCCTCAGGCTCCATCTCGTCGGCAATCACAGCGAGGCATACGTGCACCGCGAGGTTCCACTGAAGGCCATGGTTGGTCCACTTCAGGAGTTCCTCAGCGGCTGCTTCAGCGTTGCTAACCTTCCGCGTCGAACCGCTACCCTCGGTGCTGACAGGGACCGGCGGGGAGAACCAATGGAGCGCCATGCAGTCACTCTTTGTCGGCCCGATCACGTTCCTGCAGCAAATGCTTTTGCTCAGCCGGCAGCTCCCGTTCTACGGGCAGATTTAGCAGGTTGCGAAGGTAATTGCGGATTACCTCTGAAGTGATCCACCGCCGCACAACTTCGGCAATAACCTTCCGTTTGGCTGCGTCAATTTCGACCACGTTCGGTGCGGACCCGTAGGTCGGACCTATCCCCCATGTTTCCCACATCTTTGGTCACCATCCCCGGCGAAGATACGGACACCGCCCCGCTCACCTTAACGTTGACCGTATAGGTTCTTCTAGGCGTCTTCTCCAATTCTCGCTTCCTGTAGATCTGGAAACGAATCGACGGGGTTAAAGCTTTGACCTGCCGGCGTGGCGCGGTGTCTATGTCGACAGTCACCTCGCCTGCCACGTCCGCCTTGGCCGCCTCCAGCGATGCAATCACGACGTCGTTTAGCCAAGCCATTGCTTGATCGCTGAAGTCCGCCATGGGGCCATCTCGCTTCCCCATCTCCGCGCCGCCGACGGGCTCCTCCTGCTGACGGCGAGCTTTCTTCCCGCGCTCAAGGGCTTCTTTAAACTTTGCCATCCCTGTTGCTCCGATTTGTCATCAGGCCACCCCCGTCAGATCGGCTATGGCGCTCTCCCATTTCACTAGAACGCGCACAGTCGGGGTACGTTGCGTTGGGGAGCCTTTGGGTTCGCCGCTATTCAGCGTTTGGTCAGGCACAACGAACGTTGACGTTAGACAATGCTTCGGCCACTACCTTGTCAGGCACAACGCTTGAACTGGACAAAGCCGTGAAGCAGTACGTCATCTACACCCGCGTTTTGACGGACTGGCTTTGCGTTTCGTCCGTGCTTATGAAGCAGCTCGCTCACCAGCTGGTTGCAATTGCCGTTGGCGCAACTTTCTGATGTGAATGACCCGACCACTAGCTATGAAGGCGATTTCCGCGCCTTCGCGCGGACCGGCCGCCTGGAAGAAGGTGACCTTGCTTTCCGGCTCGATCGTGATGATTTCGCGCAGATCAGCACCGGCGATCGTAGCTTCGCGCACGAAGTGGGTCGCGCTCTCCTCCACGACGTCGCAACGGGTGCAGAGGCCTGCGGGCAGGAACAGGCGGGCGTCGCGCGCCTTGAGTTCCAGGCCCTGCCATATCTGCGCACGGGTCAGCTTGGTCTCGCCTCGGGGATTCACCGGAACGGTAGCGGTCGAGTAAATCATGATATGTCTCCTGGACAGAACGTCGGTGATGGGGCTCAGCCGGCAATTGCGGCCGCATAGTCGCGATAAGAGCGCAACGGTCGGCCCAGCAGCGCGGTCAGCCGATCGACATCGCCGGCGTCGGGGACCATGCCGTCCGTGAGGAAGCGCTCCGCCATCAGGCGCATGTCGAGCGCCATCCAGCTCGGCATGAACTGCCGCAGGTTCTGTTCGAAGCCGGTGGTGTCGTCGCCGGGATACGCGACATGGCGTCCCAGGACATCCGCCCAGATGGCCGCGACATCCGCGCCGGTCAGCGTGTCGGGGCCGACCAGGTTGATGCGGTCGAACGGCAGCGGCGCCGCGGCCTGCTCGCGGCGGATGAGTTCGATCGCGGCGATCTCGCCGATGTCCCGCGCGTCGATCATGGCGATGCCCTTGGCTCCGATCGGCATCGGATAGATGCCGTAGCCGATCACCACGTCGTTGATCGTGATGTCGTTGTCCATGAAGTAGGCGGGCCGCAGGATGGTGGCGTTGAGCTCCATCTGCTCGATCATCCGCTCGACGCCGAACTTGCCCGCGAAATGCGGCACATTGACGTAGATGTCGCTGTGGATCACCGACAGGTAGACGATCCGCTCGATGCCGGCCTCACGGGCAACGGCCAGCGCTACCAGCGCCTGGGTGTATTCGTCGGCCACCACCGCGTTCAGCAGGAAAAGGGTGGAGACGCCGGAGAACGCCTTGCGCAGGGAATCGACATCGAGCAGGTCGCCCTGCACGACATCTACGCCAGTGGGGAAATTGGCCTTCGAGGGATCGCGAACCAAAGCGCGCACATCGGCGCCACGCTTCACGAGCTGTTCGACTACGTTGCGGCCGACATTGCCGGTCGCGCCGGTAACGAGAATGGTCATGGGATTACTCCTGAGTTGAGCCGGATGGCGTCCCAGAAAATTAGTGATCCACGTTTGTGTCGGTAGGCATTATATCTGAACACGCCGTCCCACAGGTGGAACACATGGATCTACTTGCCCTTGCTGATTTCAATCTGGTCGCCCGCCACGGGGGCTTCGGTAAGGCCGCCCGCGCTGCCGGGCGCCCGAAAGCCACCTTGTCCCGACGCGTGGCGGAGCTGGAGGCGAGTCTGGATCTACGGCTGTTCGAGCGTGGCGCGCGCGCGTTAAAGCTGACGGAAGAAGGACGCGCGCTTTTCGAGCGCGCGGGCCGGTTGCTTTCCGAGCTCGAAGAGACGACGGCGGCGATCGCCTCAGGCGGCGAAAGGCCGCGCGGCCGGTTGCGGATCAGCGCCCCATTGCTGTTCGCACAGACCGCCATGGGGAAGATCGCCGCCGGCTTCGCCCTGAAATACCCGGAGGTCAGGCTCGAGGTCACGACCGAAGACCGCGTCGTCGACATGATCGAAGAGGGATTTGACCTGGTGATCCGGGTCAATCCGGATCCGGATGAGAGCCTCGTTGGGCGAGCCTTTCTGCGTGATCGGCTGGTGGTCGTGGCAAGTCCTGACCTCGCCCTGCCGGCCGAAGGCCTGGCGACCCCGGCCGTCATGCGTTCGACAGATCGCGGGGCTTGGGAGGTGAAGACGCCCACTGGCCGGTTAACAATCGCGATCGAGCCCGTCCTTGCGTTGTCGTCGCTCATCATGGTCCGGGATGCAGTGCGAGCGGGCGTCGGCGCGGGACGCCTTCCCGTGTCGCTAGTGAGCCATGATCTGGCGGACGGAACGCTGGTACTTTGGGGGGATGTCGAGGGACCCGACATCGCCCTGTGGACACTCTATCCCTCTCGGCGGCTGCTGAGCGCGCGCGTCTCCGCATTCCTCGACCATCTGAAACGCGCCTTTCCCATGGGGACACCTGACGAGCTGGCCGCCTATATCGGCAAATGACTCCCACGAAAACTGGCTAACCAAGCTGATGCGTTACTCCATAAATCTTTCAGCGTTACTTCACACCCGAATTACGGTGACAGTGCACTTTTTGCGGCGGCATTCAGGGCCTTTCCGCCGCAAATCTCGAATGCGCGTTTTTTAGCCTTCCCCTGACCGGCAGCGCCTTTTCCCCGGAATCGACCGCCCTATTTCGCCTCGACAGGTGGGTGGCTGCTTGCTGGACGAGTCCTTGCGGCGAGTACGGCATGTGCTTCGAGGTACCCCACATGAACTTCCACGATCGGCACCTATTGAAGTTGCGGGTGAACGGAGAGGATCACAGCCTTTCCGATCTCGATACCCGCGTCACGCTGCTCGACCTGCTGCGCGAGCGGCTTCATCTGACCGGAACGAAAAAGGGATGCAATTTCGGCGAGTGCGGCGCCTGCACCGTGCATCTCGACGGGCGGCGTGTGAATGCCTGCATGATACTTGCCGTGTCCTGCGAGGGACGCGAGGTTACCACGATCGAAGGGCTGGCAGACGGCGATGCGCTTCATCCCGTGCAGCAGGCGTTCATCGATCATGATGGTTTTCAGTGCGGATTCTGCACGCCCGGCCAGGTGATGTCAGCGGCGGCGCTGATCGAGGAGGGACATACCGGCTCCGATGCCGAGATCCGCGAATGGATGAGCGGGAATCTGTGCCGCTGCTCGGCCTATCCGCAAATCGTCGAGGCGGTGCGCGCAGCGGCCGGGAGGGCGAGCCAATGACCCCATTCGTCTATGCACGCGCCGACAGCCTGGGTGACACGATCGCAGCCGGTGCCGCGCCGGACAGCGCCTTTCTCGCCGGCGGCACCGAATTGCTCAACTGGCTGCGCCTTGGCATTGCCGAGCCGACCCGGATCATCGACATCTCCCGCCTCGACGGGCTGGATCAGGTCGAAACACTGCCCGGCGGCGGCTTGACGATCGGCGCGCTGACGCATCTCAACGATGTCGCGCAGCATGCGTTGGTCGTGCGCGACTATCCGGTGTTGAGCCAGGCGATCCTCAACGCCGCATCGCCGCAGCTGAGAAACCTGGCAACGATAGGCGGCAATCTTCTGCAGAAGACGCGCTGTGCCTATTTCCGTGCCGAAGAGCAGTTGCCATGCAACAAGCGTCAGCTCGGCTCCGGCTGCTCGGCATTGCATGGCATCAACGACAATCACGCGATATTCGGCTGGACCGAGGATTGCGTCGCCACCCAGCCATCCGACCCGGCCGTGGCGCTGGCAGCACTTGATGCGGTCATCGTCACCGCGCACCGCAGCGGCGGCCGGCGCATTCCGGCAGCGGAATTCCACCTGCTTCCCGACACGCGGCCCGAGGCAGACAATGTGTTGCAGCAAGGCGAACTGATCACGGCAATCGAGCTGCCGGCGCCGGCGCCGCGATCGGCTTACCTCAAGGTGCGCGAGCGCGAATCCTACGAATACGCCATCGTCTCTGCCGCCGCTGTGCTGGAGATGGACGGCCAAACTATCCGTCGGGCCGCCCTGGCGCTGGGGTCCGTGGCGCTGCGGCCGTGGCGGCTGAGCGCCGCCGAGGAGCAGCTCGCCGGTGCCGAAATCGGCGATCGCGAGGCGTTGAACACCGCTATCGAGCAATCCTTCGCCCAAGCGCGTCCCTTGTCGCAGAACGCCTACAAGATCGAACTGGCCAAGACCGCCGCTTTGCGGGCGATCGAAAGAGCAGCGAGGATGTCGTCATGATGATCAGCCAGCCTGTTGCCCGCCCTGACGGCGGCGTCAAGGTCACCGGCCGCGCCCGCTATGCGGCCGACTATTTCGCCCCCGACCTGCTCTATGCGGTACTCGTGACCGCGCCCGTTCCGGCCGGCCGCATGACGTCGATCATGGTCGACGACGCGCTCGCCGAGAAGGGCGTCGTGCGTGTGCTCACGCATGAGGACATGCCCAAATTCGGCCGGTTCGCATCGCCGAGGGCCGAGCCCGATACGCAGATGCAGCAGGCCGAAGGCCCACCGGCAGCGCAGAGCTTCATGCCCATGCAGGGCGACGAGATACGTCACGAGGGTCAGCCGCTTGCCATTGTGCTGGGCGAGACGCTGGAGGCGGCGGAGGCCGGTGCCCGCCACGTCGCATTGCGCTTCGAGTTCGCCGAGCCGGAATTGCCGGCACCGCCGAAGTGGACCGCCATCGACAAGGCTGCGGTCGTGCCGAGGGAGAGCGGCTTCCTGTTCCTGGAGCCGACATTTACCAAGGGCGACGTCGACCGCGGGCTTAGCGACGCAGCCGCCATGGTCGAAGCCGTCTACCTGCAGCCGTCGCGCCACCACAACGCCATGGAGCCCTCGGCGACGCTCGCTGAGTGGAACGACGGAGAGCTGACGCTGCACGACGCCACGCAGCACGTCTATGGTGTCCGCCAGGTGCTTGCCGCCCGTTTGAATGTCCCCGCCGGGAAGGTCCGCGTGATTTCCCGCCATACCGGCGGCGGCTTCGGCGGCAAGGGTTGGATCTGGCCGCATCAGGTGCTGGCCGCCGCCGCGGCGCGCATCATGCAGCGCCCGGTCAGGCTGGCGCTGAGCCGCGCCAATGCCTATTCCTGCCTCGGCTACCAGCCGCGCATGGCACAGAAGATCGTGCTGGCTGCGGACAGGTCGGGCAAGCTGACCGCCGTGCAACAGGACGTGGTCAACCTGACCACCGTGAGCGACGATTTCGTCGAGTTCGCCACCGAAGCCTCGAAGGGTCTCTACGCCACGCCGGCCATGCGTCTCAGCCAGCGTGTCGAGCGCGCGAACGTCGCCATGCCGACGGCGCTGCGCGCGCCGGTCGAGGGTCCGGGTACCTGGGCCCTCGAAAGCGCGATGGACGAGCTCGCCCACCGCCTCGGCATCGATCCGCTCGACCTGCGTCTGATCAACCATGCGGACACGGATCCGGCCACCGGCCAGCCCTGGTCATCGAAGAAGCTGCGCGAGGCTTATGAGGAAGGCGCCCGCCTGTTCGGCTGGCGCGAGCGCCCGCGCAAGCCGCAACGCGATGGCGATTGGCTGATCGGCTACGGCATGGCGACCTGTACCATGGGCTGTTTCCGCCACCCGACGCCTGCAGCCGAGGTCAGGCTGCACAGGGACGGCAGAGTGCTCATCCGCACCGGCACCCAGGACATAGGGACCGGAACACTCACCATCTTTCCGCAGATCGCGGCCGATGTGCTGGGCCTGCCGATGGAGAAGATCGAGTTGGAAATGGGCGATACAGAGCTGCCGGAGGCGGGACCGACCTATGGCTCGTCATCGACCATGGGGGTGGGCGCGGCGGTGCTTGCCGCCGCCGAAGATGCGCGTTCGCAGCTTGCCCGTCTTGCCAATCTGCTGCCGGACGAGGTGGAGATGCAGGACGGCAAGATTCGGCGCAAAGGCGCTGCCGGCGGTCAGACGATCGCCGACGTTATGAGGCATACCGACATCGGCGAGATCATCGGCTCCGGCTCGTTCGATCCGGCGCAGCATGGCAAAGGCCTCGCCATGCGCACTTTCGGCGCGATTTTCATGGAGGTCGGCGTCGATCCGGGGCTCGGCCTGCTCAGGCTTCGTCGCGCCGTCGGCAGCTACAGCGCCGGCCGCATCGTCAATCCCCGCACCGCCCGCAGCCAGATGACGGGCGGCATCATCTGGGGCTGGGGCATGGCGGCGATGGAGCAGAGCAGGCACGAACCAGTGCTTGGGCGGTTCCTGTCGAAGAACCTTTCCGGGGTCGCCATTCCGGTCAATGCCGACATTCCCGGCGACATCATAATCCACTTCGTCGACGAGGTGGATGAGCATGCCAGCCCGATCGGCGGCAAGGGCATCGGCGAGCTCGGCGCCACCGGCGTTGCCGCTGCGGTGGCCAATGCCGTCTTCGACGCCACAGGCAAGCGGATCCGGGAGTTGCCGATCACGCCGGAAAAACTGCTGTAGAAGGACCGGCCCGCGCAAGCGTCTGCTCGACGAGGTTGAGGTAATAGCGCATCACCGTCGGCACGATCTCGTCGTTGAAGACGTAGCGGTCGCCATGCAGGCCTTCGCCCGGGCCGACCTCGCCGGCACCGATCCACGCATAACAGCCGCCGGCGTCGCGGATCATGAAAGCGAAATCCTCGCAGCCGAGACTGGGGCTGAACTCGGTCAAGACATTCTCCCGGCCGACGACGGAGGCCGCCGCCTCGACGGCGCGGGTCGTCGCGTCCGCCGTGTTGATCAGCGGCGGATGGCCCTTCCTGTAGTCGAGCCTGGCGTTGAGCGAATACGCGGCGGCAATGCCTTGTGCGATCTCCCCGATCAGCATCTCGCAGTGATCGGAAAGGCCGGGCTCGAAGAAGCGGCAGGTGCCTTGCAGCCAGACCTTGCCCGGCACGATGTTGCCGACATTGCCGCCATGGATCTGCGTGAGGCTGACGACAAGCGCGCTTTGCGGGTCGACCGAGCGGCTGACGATGCGCTGGACGGCTTGCACAAAGGCGCCGGCGGCCAGGATCGGGTCGTCGCCGAGCTGCGGCATCGCGGCATGCGCGCCAAGACCCTCGAAGATCAGTTCGAAATTATCCACGGCCGCCATTTGCGCACCAGCGCGGGCGGCGACCGTTCCCAGCCTGACGCCCGGCCAGTTGTGGACCGCATAGACCGCCTCGACCGGAAAGCGCTTGAACAAGCCGTCCTCGATCATGCGCATGCTGCCGCACTCGTTTTCCTCGGCCGGCTGAAAGATGAAAGTGACGGTGCCGTCGAAGGTGCGCGATTGACTGAGCAGTTTGGCGGCGCCGAGCAGCATGGCGGTGTGGCCGTCATGGCCGCAGGCGTGCATTACTCCTTCTTTCCTTGAGGCATAGGCCAAGCCGGTTTTCTCCAGCACCGGAAGCGCGTCGAGCTCGGCGCGAAGGCCGATGGCGCGTGCGCCGCCACCGCTGCGCAGGACACCGACGACGCCGGTGCCGCCGATCCCTTCATGCACCTCGTCGACGCCGAAGGAGCGCAGCTTCTCTGCAACGAAACGCGCCGTTTCGTATTCATTGAATCCGAGCTCCGGATTGGCATGGATATGGTGCCGCCAGCCTACGACCTCTGGTGTCAGGGCGGCGATGGGGTCATTATGCAGCATGATGCCTCCTTCACGCCGGCAAGGCGGCGCGCTTTGATCCTGCCAGCCATAGAAGGCCCGACGAAAAGCGTCTTGAACCGGATTGACCATGGCAAAGACAATCGAAGCGGCAGAGACCGGGAAATACTGGCGCCATCCGTGCTTCCCCGACCTGGGCCTGTTCAAGGCGCGCTTCACCCAGCACCGCTACGACCTGCACACGCACCCGACCTATGTGATCGCCCTGATCACCGCCGGCTGCGAGCGCATTCGCATCGGCCGTCAAAGCGTTCTCGCTCCGGCGGGCGCCATTGCCGTCGTCAATCCTGAAGAGTGGCATGACGGCGAACGCGGGGCGGATGAAGGCTGGGCCTACCGGACATTTTATCCTTCGGTGCCGATGATGACCGCGCTTACCCGCGAACTCGGCCGCGACGGCGCTCCGGCGTTTTCGCGCGCGACGATCGAAGACAGCAGTCTCGCCGCAGCATTGACGGCAGCGCACCAGGGCTCGACATCCCCGGACACAATGACGGCAGAGACGTCCCTGCTCGTGGCGCTTCGACAACTGATCGTTCGGCATGGCGACTCGAGCGGACCGGCCGAAGAGATCGAAAGCTGCGGATCGCAGCGAAGATTTTCGCTGTACCGCGATCTTGTCGAAAGCGAGCTTGGCTCGCAGCTCGACCTCAAGCGGCTTGCCGGCGCGGCTGGCGTGACCCGGTTCCAGGTCATCCGCGATTTCAACAAGGCAATTGGCCTGACGCCGGCGGCCTATATCCGCGACCGGCGATTGCGCCGGGCGAGCGCGCTGATCGAACAGGGATTTGGCCTCGCCGACGCCGCTATTACGGCGGGTTTCGCCGACCAGAGCCATTTTTCCCGTACATTCCGGGCCATGCATGGTATGACGCCGGGCATGTTCAGAAGAGCGGGATAAGGCGCTCCTGAACAGACAACCTTGCGCCTCAAAGCTTGCTGCGCAATGCTGACGCAGTTCGGGGGGAATCATGCGAAAAATCTTGGCACCGACGCTGCTGCTCACGGCTGCACTGTTTGCAAACAGCGCCCAGGCGCTGGATGCCAGCGGGACGCCGGTTGTCGTAACCCCGCTTGCCTCTCGCACCGAGACCGCGTCCGGCCAGCCGATCACGCTGCCCCAGAAGAACGTCCAGGTCCTGGTCTCGGCCTATCAGATCGCGCCGGGCGCGACCTTGCCGGTCCACAAGCATCCGTTTCCGCGCTATGCCTATGTCGAGGCTGGCACGCTTCAGGTCACCAACGTCGAGACCGGCAAGAGCAACACCTATCAAACAGGTGATTTCATCATCGAGATGATCGGGCAATGGCATCAGGCGACCAATGTCGGCGCCGATCCGGTCAAGCTGCTGGTCATCGACCAGGTCGAAGAAGGCACCAAGAACACCGTGTTGCGCCAGTAGCTGCCACGTCTGAAAATGGCGTCCGGGGGCGGATCCAGCACAGCGCGCAACAGACGTCAGAACGCGAACCCCTCCGGCAAATTGTGATTCCAATAGCCTTCCTCGACAAGTTCACTTATGCGCCAGCCCTCGGACGTGCGTACGACGCGGTCTCGATACCAAAGCCCCTGGAAGAAGACCTGCCTTTTGCCTTCGCCGAGGTCGACCACCATCGGGCATGAACAATGCACGCGCGCGCTGGCCTCATCCCCTCGGAGGTCCAGAAGGATTGTCGAAATGGCGTGTTGCGAGATCAATATCTTCGAAAGGGCGCCTTTCATGTAAGCAACATGGTCATCCACACCGCTCCTGATTCCACCTGTTACAGTGTCGTCAAGCACGGCATCGAGTGTGAATATTTTGCGATAGGCGTCCCAGTCGCGATCGTCCACAGCGTAGCAATAGCGAACAAGCAGCTGTTCGATCTCGAGCCGATCCGAAACCTCTTGCAATGAAAGGGTCATGTCCCGTCTCCGCGGTTGGCGGCACTAATGCCGCATGCGCCAAGCCTGCCCCGACATTTCGATCAATATTCACGTTGCCGATGCTCCGAGCAACCTCGCCGCGCGACTGGGCATGCGCAAACCCGAACACTCATTTGGCCTCCGCCTTTACCCGGTCGGCCGCAGCGGCCAGAACGGCGCGATCCCCCTCTTCGTACAAGCGGCGGATGG
This sequence comes from Mesorhizobium sp. M0910, assembly GCF_040319465.1. Classification (NCBI taxonomy): domain Bacteria; kingdom Pseudomonadati; phylum Pseudomonadota; class Alphaproteobacteria; order Hyphomicrobiales; family Phyllobacteriaceae; genus Mesorhizobium; species Mesorhizobium sp. M0910. Next base: position 429,435 of record NZ_JAMYNZ010000004.1, on the reverse strand, counting down.
AGATTGCCTTGACGCGCCAGCCTTCCGGCGTCCGCACCAGCCAGTGGAGATAGCTGCCACCGACCGTCCAGAACCGCCCGTGATCCAGTGGGCTGCGCGGACATGGCTGCGTGCAACCGCGTCATTGCCCGCGCCTTCGACAATGATGTTGGTGATGAGGTGCTGGGTGGCGTCGAAACGCGGCAGCAGTCCTTGCCACTGGGCGATCAGCGCGTCGCGGCCGCTGGTCGCGGCTTCGCCGCCGAAGAGGCTGGTATAGTCGGTCGTGACGGACAGCACTTAGTTGGCGGCATGGTGCGACCCTAGCTGCCGCTTGCTGATAGCTCGGGCAAGTCCGGATCTGGTGCTCGGCATACGGCACGATGAATGGCCCGGTTTGGCCTTTGCGGACATCAACGCGGATACAAGAAAGCCGTCTTAGGTCTCCGACGCCATTTCTTTTGCCAATTCGCCGATCATCGAACGCAACCACCTGTGGGCTGGGTCGTGGCGGTAGCGAATGTGCCAAGCCATCTGCACTGGAAAAGTGCCGAGGTCGACGGGCGGCGGTAGTATCTTCAGGCGCGGATCCCTCTCAAGGCTGCGGCAGATCAGTCTCGGCAGCGTTGCGCAGTAATCCGTGACGGCAAGCATCTCTGGCACGGCCAGGAAGTGCGTGACAGAAAGGGCAATCTCTCGCTTGAGGTTTTGTTGCTCCAATGCCTGGAAGAGGCCCGCCCGCAGCCGGCCCGGCGGGAGCACGTTCACGTGCTTGAGCCTTTCATACTGTTCTCGGGAAATATGGTCTCGAACGTCGGGATGATCCTTGCGCACCGCGCAGGCGAGCCCATCGTCCATAAGATGCTGGACGACAAGATTGCCCGGCGGATCGACGATCCGGCCAATCACCATGGCCGTGGTACCGGAAATGACGCCGGTCTCGGCGAGATCGTTGCCAAATGCTGTCATGCGGAGCTTGATACCAGGCGCCAGCTCACGCGTCCTCGCGACGAGGGCCGGCATCAACACAAGCTCCACGTAACTGTTGGGGGCAAGCGTGAACAGCCGTTCGGCCTTTGCTGGCTGAAATTCCTGCTGGTTCAAATGAGATCGTCCAGTTGCGCCAGCGCTGCTTCGATCGTCGGAGCGATCTCCTCAGCCAATTGCGTCGGCTTTATGCCATACCTTTCCCGGATGAATAGCGGATCCCGGAGGGTGTCGCGCAGGCGGTTCAACGAATTGGACAGCGCCGGCTGGGTGATGCCCAGTCGCGCTGCTGCCCGTGTCACGCTCCGCTCTTCCATCAGGGCGAGGAAAACCGGGAGCAGGTTCAGATCGTATCTCATCGAGATATAATCTGACATGAATATATAAAATAAATGAAATAAATTTCTGAAATACATGGGCAGGTGCCATTATCCGTGCATCGACAGGCCGACGCGGCCGATCGAGCTCCAAATCAACCAACTACGACGCCTCATTGGCGCGGCATCACCTGAGAAAAGGATCCGACAATGAAAGTCCTGATGGTACTCACCTCCCACGACACTCTCGGTAACACCGGCAAGAAGACCGGCTTCTGGCTCGAGGAACTGGCAGCCCCCTACTACGTCTTCAAGGACGCTGGCGCCGAGATCACCCTCGCCTCGCCGAAGGGCGGCCAGCCGCCTCTCGATCCGAAAAGCGACGAGCCTATGTTCCAGACCGACCTTACACGGCGCTTCAGTGCTGACGATGTTGCCAAGGCGCAGCTCGCAGAAACCGTGCGCCTGGACAGTGTCGACCAGAAGGACTTCGACACGGTCTTCTACCCCGGCGGCCACGGCCCGTTGTGGGATTTGGCCGAAGATCCGAATTCGATCAAGCTGATCGGATCCTTCATCGCGGCCGGCAAGCCGATCGCCCTCGTTTGCCACGCACCGGGCGTTCTGCATCGCGTGACCAGTCCCGACGGCACGCCGTTTGTGCAGGGACGCTACGTCACCGGCTTCACCAATAGCGAGGAGGAGACCGTAGGTCTCACGAATGTCGTGCCGTTCTTGGTCGAGGACGAGCTGATCAGCCTCGGCGCGGTTTTCTCCAAGGTCAAGGACTGGGGCGTCCACACAGTCGTCGATGGCCAGCTTATCACGGGTCAGAACCCAGCATCATCGAGCGAGGCAGCTGAGGCGCTGCTAGGCGCTTTGAGCCAGAGGAAGAGCAAGACCGCCTGAGCGGTCTGGAACAACCGTGATCTGCCGACGGCTCGCGTCGGCGGATCAACTTCAGAACCCGCTACAGTCTCAAGCCGATCCGAAACGTCTTGCAGTGAAAGGGTCATGTCTCGTGTCCGCGGTGGCGCCACTAATGCCGCATGCGCCAAGCCTGCCCCGACATTTTCGATCAATATTCACGTTGCCGATGCTCCGAGCAACCTCGCCGCGTGGCTAGGCATGCGCAAACCCGAACACTCATTTGGCCTCCGCCTTTACCCGGTCGGCCGCAGCGGCCAGAACGGCGCGATCCCCCTCTTCGTACAAGCGGCGGATGGAGATTGCCTTGACGCGCCAGCCTTCCGGCCCCCGCACCAGCCGGTGGAGATAGCGGCCGCCGACCGTCCAGAAACGCCCGCCGATCCAGTGGGTTGCGCGGACATGGCTGCGCGCAACCGCGTCATTGCCTGCGCCTTCGACAATGATGTTGGTGATGAGGTGCTGGGTGGCGTCGAAGCCTGGAAGCAGTCCTTGCCACTGCGCGATCAGCGCGTCTCGGCCGCTGGTCGCGGCTGCGCCGCCGAAGAGGCTGGTATAGTCGGTCGTGACGCGGGCCGCGAAATAGGATTTGACCCGGTTCCAATCACGCAGATCGGCATACAGCCCGATCCCCGCCACTGCCTCGGCGATGGCCATCCTGTCTTCAACCATCAGCGCAGCTCCCGAGGCGCTCGAAACGGACGCCGAGACGGCGGAAATCATCGCGGCGGAAACCGCCGCGGCCAGGATATGCCGGCGGGTGACGACGCTCATTGTCCCGCCTCCCCCGCACTGCCCAGTGTCGCGCGGAAGTGCGCGGCGACGGCGTCGCTCGCCGCCTTCACCGGCGCGGCGCGATCGTAGAAATCGAATTGGGTGACGTTGTCGAGCCACAGCTCCTGCCTGGAACTGGTCAGCCGCGCGTAGAACTTGTGCGCACCCTGCGGAATGGCAGCCGCCTCGCTATGCACCATCAGAAAGGGCTGGTGCAGGCGCGGGGCAGCCTGGATGGCGTCGAACCTCAGCCAGCCGCGCCAGAAGGCCGGATCGGCCTCGTTACGCCAGGCCGGGATCATGCCGCGATCGGGTTCGGTGTAATAAGGCACCTTGAACATGATCGCGCGATCGTCGCTCAAGCTGGCGGCCGGCAGCAACGCCTGTCTGCCGGTGCGGCGATACGCGGCCTCTGCCGCATCGCTCGCGGCCTCAAGCCTGGCGACGCCTTCCTTGCCGCCATAGGTCTGCTCGACCACTTCGGCATCCTGCAACCAGGGCGCGACGAGAGCGACCGACTTGATCGCGGTATCTTCGGCGGCGGCAGTGACCATGTAGCCGGAGCTGGCGCAAATGCCGAGGCCGCCGATGCGGTCCTGATCGGTCTCGGGCCGGGTCGCGAGATAGGCGACCGCCGCTTCTATGTCGGCGATCTTGGCCTTAGGATCCTCGTACTGGCGGCGTATGCCGCCGCTTTCGCCCCAACCGCGAAAATCGAAGGTCAGGGCGACGAACCCGCGATCCGCCATCTCGCGGGCGTAGCGGGCCGGCATCTGTTCCTTCACCGTCATCCAGGCGCCGGTCACGACCAGCGCGGGCCGAGGTTTTGCCGCGTCCAGATCCTCCGGCAGATAGAGTTCGCCGACGATCTGCTCACCGTGCGAGGAGAATGTGACGCGCTCGACGCGCGGTGCGGCGGCGGCATTGGACGCGGCGAGCGCTACGGCGGTTGCTGCAGCAAATGTCAGGGCTTTAAACATTGCAAGTCTCCTTTAGCTTGGAGTGAGAACCGCGGCGTTGCGAAAAAGACCGCCGTCTCAGCGCTCGCCAGCAAGTCGGCCGGGCAATGGCTTCAGCAGGTAATGCGCCCAGTAGAAGGCGTCCGACTGGTACATGTCGGTCAAAAAATTCTGTGCCTCGGTGATCTTGCCGTCCTTGATGCGGAACATCAGGGCGTAGAGCTGGTCGATCTCGGGACCCGAGCCGACATTCGACCAGCCGCGATGGACATCGACGACAAGGTCGCCTTGCGCCTGGAAGAAGATCGGCTCGGCCTTGAATTTGCCGTCGGCCAAGCCGCGGAAGAAGGCGACCACCTCGTCCGGCCCGCGCTTGTCGCCGGCAAGCGGATGATGGCCGGGAATGCGCCACACGATGTCGGGTGCGAGGAAGGGCCGGACGGCCTCGGGATTCCCGGTCGCATAAGCGGCGTAGTAGTCCTTGACGAGTTGGATGTTGCTGTCTTCCAGCGGGCCGCCATTCGCCGGGGCGGCAGACACCGCCAGAAGAGCGGCGGCGGCGAGCGAAGCAAGCCTGGTCATCGGTCCTGTTTCCTTCCCTGTTCGAGCCGTTCCCAACACCGAGGCCCGTTCGTCGGATTCAACATGACGCCTTTTGTTCACCGGAAAAACCAGTAGAATTCGACAGGGCTATTTGGAAAATCCTTACAATGCGCCTCGACCAGTTCAGCGGCATCGTCGCCTTCGTAAAAGTTGCGGAGGCCAAAAGCTTCACCCGCGCCGCCGCCAAGCTCGGCGTCGCTCCGGCCTCGTTGAGCGAGGCGGTCAAGGGGCTCGAGGAGCGTCTGGGGGTGCGGCTGCTCAATCGGACGACTCGCAGCGTTGGCTTGACCGAAGCTGGCGCTCAATACCTCGACCACGTGCGCCCGGCAGCCGAAGATATCCGGGCGGCTGGTGCGGCACTGCGCGAAGCTCGCGACCGTCCCGCCGGCACGCTGCGCCTCAGCCTGCCCTGGATCGCCGCCCCGCTACTGATCGAGCCACTGATGCGGCCGTTCATGGATGCTTATCCCGAAGTGCGGCTTAGTCTGATTTTCGACGACAGCTTCGTAGACATCGCCGCCGAGGGCTTCGATGCTGGCCTGCGCATCGGCGAGCTTCTCGACAAAGACATGATCGGCGCGCGTCTGGGCGGGCCCTTGCAGATGGTCGTGGTGGGCAGCCCAGACTATCTGGCGCGCAATGGTACGCCGAAGCGGCCGGCCGACCTCGCCGCCCATCGCTGCATCGCATTCGCCCTCACCCGCGCGATTTCGCCCTGGGAGTTCATCGTGGAGGGACGCGAAGTCGCATTCACGCCGGACGCATGTCTGGTCGTGAACACGCTTCCGCTGTGCATTACCGCCGCCGAGCAGGGGCTTGGCCTCGCCTTCGCGGTCGAGGGCCTCGCCGCGCCGCTTCTTGCCTCAGGCGCGCTGGTCAAGGTGCTGGAGCCTTTCTGTCCCGCTTACGAGCCGCTCCACCTCTATTATCCCAGCCGCCGCCTCGTACCGCCGAAGCTGCGGGCCTTCATCGACTTCGTGCGCGCGAACGCTCACAAGCTGCGTATCTGATGTGACCTTTCGAGAACCCGGCCCCGTTTAGCCCCAGGCGCCGACCATCTGCCTGGTAGTTGCGTTGAGCCGGTTGAATGCGTTGATCAGGGCAATCTGGATGACCAGGGCGGCAAGGGCCTTTTCGGCACCGGATCCGGCCGGTCAGCCAACCGGGTTGCCGCCTCGGTCAGCGCCAGCGCGCCGCGCTCGGCGTCGGTGAAGTAAGGTGTTTCCCGCCAGGCGGACACGGTGAAGACGCGCTCGTCCTTTTCACCGGCCTTCTTCAATTCGCGCGCATGCATATCGATACAGACGCTGCATCCGTTGATCTGGCTGGCGCGCAAATGGACGAGCTTGCGCGTCACATAGGACAGATCGGCCGTTTCCGTCGACTTGTCCAGCGCGAACAGCGCCTGCAGGGCCCGGGGAATGAGCATCACATCCGGGGTCTCGACATCCTTGGCTCTGTCAGTTCGCCGGCCGCCGCGTTGCGGCGAGCGCAGGGATCTTCAGCTTTGCGAGGCAGTCACCTGCTCAAGCCGCTCGAGAATGCGCGGCCAGCCGCTTCCCATTCCGATGTACCCGCGCTCGTCCTCGGCCCGGAACCCGGAATGCTCCATGCGCACCCGGGTCGCCGTACCTTCGGGCGTCAACGACCATGTCACGACGGTCTTCAGACCGCTGTCGGATTCGGTGCCGTCGCCCCAGCTGTAGGCGAGTAGGCGCGGCGGCTCGATCTTCAGCACCTCGCAGTTCGTCACGCCCGACCAGCCCGGTACCGGCGTCGCGCGAAAGGTGAAGCGATGGCCTTGCACAGGCGCAAAGTCGTTCTTCATCAGCCATTCGGCAACCAGATGCGGCACGGTCAGTGCGCGCCATATCTTTTCAGCCGCGTGCGGTATGAGACGCTCGACGACAATGGATTTGGTTTCGACTGTAGTTGCTCCAGTCATAACTTCGGACCCGTTGTTTGCGGTTTGGCTGGTCTGTTCACCAACGCGCTCTCCACGAGAACCAATAACCCACCAGCTATCGTTTACGTATAACTCTGAGGTTATGAATGTGTCAAGCGGCGGAATGGCCGGCGCCATCGCAAGCACTTAGCCAACAGTTGCGGCTTTCATCGCACCATGCCCGATGCTACCGCTGGCCAGCTGAAATCATGAACGGATCCCCCATGCCCGAGACCGAACGCCCTCGCCTGCCGCTGATCGAGATCTGCGTCGAAGGCATAGACGGCCTGCTGGCCGCGCAAGCCGCCGGCGCCGACCGTGTCGAGCTCTGTGCCAGCCTGATCGAAGGCGGCGTCACGCCTAGCTTCGGCACGGTGCGCACGGCGCTCGAGCTGGCGACGATCCCGTTCCACGTCATCGTGCGGCCGCGCGGCGGTGATTTTCTCTATAGCGAAGCCGAATACCGTTCGATGCTCGCCGATGTCGGCGCGCTTGCCGACACCGGCGTCGCCGGTGTCGTTATCGGCTGCCTTAATGCCGACGGCACGATCGATGAACAGCGCATGAGCGAACTGGTGCAGGCGGCGGGGCGATTGAACGTCACCTGCCACCGCGCCTTCGACATGACGCGCGACCCGACAGAGGCGCTGGAGACACTGATCCGCTGCAAGGTCGGCCGCGTGCTGACCAGCGGCCAGCGCGACACGGCGCTCGAGGGCGCTGACCTGCTCGCCGATCTTGTCAGGCAGGCCGGCGACCGCATCATCATCCTCGGCTGCGGCGGGCTTGACCCAGAGAACATCGGCAAGGTGCGGAGGAAAACCGGGTTGAGCGAAATGCATTTCGCCGCGCTCAAGGACGTGCCGAGTGCCATGCGTTACCGCAACCCAAGGGTCGGCATGGGCGGCACCGATCTCGACCGCGAATACCGCAACACCGTGACCGACGGGGCGATGGTGGCGGCGACCATCGCCGCCGCCCGGCTATGATGCCGGATGACAGAAGAAAACATGATTGAAACGCATTTGCCGATCGAGCAGGTCTCGCCGCAGGATGAGCCCGCCGTCCTCGCGCTCAACAACGAGCATGCCGCGGAATTGTCGTGGCTCGAACCCGAGCACCTTTCCTTCCTGCTCGGCGAAGCGTTTTACGCGCGCCGTATCGGTTCGCTCGAAGCCTTCATCATGACCTTCGACCAGGACGCCAGCTACGATAGCCCGAACTTCCTGTGGTTTCGCGATCGTTACCCGCGGTTCGTCTATGTCGATCGCGTCGTGGTCGCCGCCGCAGCGCGCGGGCGCGGCCATGCCCGCCGGCTGTATGAGGATCTGTTCGAGCAGGCGTCACGCGCCAGCCAGGCGATCGTCACCTGCGAAGTCAATGCCGAGCCGCCCAATCCGGCTTCGGACGCCTTCCATGCCGCACTCGGCTTTGCGGAAGTGGGCGACGCGGTAATCCACGGTGGCAGGAAAGCCGTGCGGTATTATGCAAGGCGGATCGCCGGCTAAAATGGCGGGCGCCGTTCGCCCTACCAATTGCGGTTCAGCCAGGAGCGGGCCGGCTTTTCGATGATGTAGTAGCTGCACAGCGCGCAAGCGAACGCCGCCGCCAGCATCAACCACGGCGAACTGCCTTTTATGTCGACGAATTGATAAAAGGGCTGCTGCCAAAGATAGAGCGAATACGACCATAGGCCCAGCATCGTCATTGGCAGGGACGACAGAAACCCGGTCAGGTAGCGGCTGCTGAAGTCGAGCAAATTGACAGCGAGCGCCAGCAGCGGCACCGCGACCAGATAGTGAATGGGGGTTGGCACGGCAGCCATGAAAAGGAGCACAGCCACGACTGTGGCCGCCAGGGCAACATGCGGCCCCTTGAGCAGCGCCGGCAGCCTGTCGTCGGCCTTGAGCAGGCATAACACCGCCGACAGCAGGATCGAGGCGATGTGCACATCAGTGCGCCAATAGGTGCCCTCGTAGCCTATTGCGAGCACCCAGTAGGAGATGGCGCCGTTCGCCATGGCCAGCAGCGACAAAGCGCCGAGCAGCATGATGACGCGGGACCGTCCCCGGACGACGACGCTGATCAGAGCCAGAATGATATACGCATGCTCTTCGACGCAGAGCGACCAGATATGGTCGAGCGCGCCGGCGCGGGTAACGAGAACTCCGGCGTAATTGTAGGTGAACGTCAGCGCCGTCAGCGCCGCCTTCCACTTGAAGGCGATGAACGTGCCGGACAAGGCGATCATCGCGACGACGACGAAAACCAGCAGTGCCGGATAGATGCGGGAGAACCGGCGCTTGAAGAATTTCTTCAGCGGATAGTATTCGACGAACAGGATCTCGGCCATCAGCCGGCCGCTGAGCACGAAGAAGAATTCGACGCCCAGGACGCCGAGATTGATGCCGGGGACGGGGAAGAAATGGCCGATCAGCACCAGCGCGATCGACAGGCCGCGCCAGCCGTCGAGATAGGCAAGCCTCGCCCTTGACGATGTGTCGGCGACAGGCCTGGCCACGACAAGACGCGTCGCGGAGATGTCCGTCATGCCGGTCCCCTCTGCGAAAGGCGGGCTCAAGGCCGCATTCTCAGCTATATTGCAGTGCACTACAACTTTGTGCAAGTGCGAGATAACGACACGCCCGACGGGACGCACACCTTCCGTCCGTGAGCGGCTGCGCTGACGCCGTCAAACGGTAGAAACTTCAAATCCATCATGTTGGCTCATTGCCAAAGCGCCGCTTCAAGACAACAATGACCTCGACGCCGGCGCGCCAGACGCGCACAAAAAAAGCGTCGGAGGAAATGGAGGAGGAAGCCGCTGGCCAAGTCACGGACGCGCTATGCATGCGGCCTTTCGGTGCTCACCACCGACGAATCTGACGCGGATGCGTTCGCCCGGGCGGTGGCAGCGGAAGCAGCGGCCATTGACGCCGGGTTTGCCCTCCTGTTTTTCTCGCAGAGCCTCATAGAGGCCGTCGCCCTGTCGGAAGCGCTGAAGACCCACGCGCCGGCGCTCCACTATGCCGGCTGCTCGACGGCCGGTGAGATAACGCCCAAAGGGCTGGAGGAAGGCCAGATCCTGGCTATGCTGCTTCCCTCCGCATCGTTTTCGGCAGCCAGCACCATGGTCGAAAATCTGTCCTCATCGGGCATGGACGGGATTACCGGCGAAGTAGAGGCGCTGAGGCGTTCATTACGCGAGCGCCTCGGGCACGAGCGAGCCGACACCACGTTCGCGCTCTGCTTGATCGACGGCCTGTCTTATGCCGAAGAAGCGGTGACCTCCGCCATCCATTGGGGGCTCGACGATATTCCATTGATCGGCGGGTCGGCTGGCGATGATTTGAAATTCGAGACAACGCGGCTGATCTCGAACGGCAAAGTGACCTCCGACAGCGCCATCATCGTGCTGATCACCACGGAAATTCCTTTCCACGTGTTCAAGACCGACAATTTCGTTCCCACCGACGAGAAGCTGGTGGTGACGGCATCCGATCCCGACCACCGCATCGTGCGCGAATTCAACGCCACCATTGCCGCCGAGGAATATGCCGCCTCGGTCGGCGTCGTCGCGCAGATGCTGACGCCACTGAGTTTTGCCTCGCACCCGGTGGTGGTGAAAGTCGGCGGCGAATTTTACTGCCGTTCAATCCAGAAGATGCACGCGGACGGCTCGCTGTCGTTCTTCTGCGCCATCGACGATGGTGTCGTGCTTGCCGTCGCCCAGCCTAAGGACATGGTCGAGGCGACCCGCGCCGCTCTCAGCGACGTCAGTGAAAGGCTTGGCGGCATCGACCTGATCCTCGGTTTCGACTGCGTGCTGCGCCGGCTCGACGCGCGCAATCGGCAGGTCTATCGCGAGATTTCGGAACTCTACAAGGTCAACAACGTCCTCGGCTTCGGCACCTATGGCGAACAGTACCGTTCGATGCATCTGAACCAGACCTTCACCGGCATCGCCTTCGGTGAACGCAATGCGGCCGAAGCGGCGGAGTAGGAAATCCGGCATGCCGCTCAGGAACATCGACGACCTGGAAAGGCTGAAGAAGATCAACGCCGCGCTGATCAGCCGCGTCGAGCGCTCCATGGACCAGCAAGGCAATGCTTTTTCGCTGTTCCAGACCGCCATTTCGCTCGAGAGCCGGGTGCGCAGCCGCACCGAAGAGCTGCATTCGACCTTGCGCCGGCTGGAGCAGTCGAACATCGACTTGAATGCAGCCAAGGAAAACGCCGAGCTGGCGAACCTGTCCAAGACCAGGTTCCTTGCGGCCGCCAGCCATGACGTGCTGCAGCCGCTGAACGCCGCGCATCTGTCGGTCTCGGCACTTGCCGAAGTACAGACCAGCGAGGAAGGCAGAAACCTGGTCCGCCAGGTCGAGCGATCGCTGGAGACGATGGAGGACCTGCTCCGCACCTTGCTCGACATTTCCAAGCTCGATGCCGGCGTCGTGCAGCCCGACATCACCGATGTCAGCCTGGAGACGCTGTTTTCCTCTCTGCGCTCGGATTTTCAGCCGGTCGCGGAGATGAAGGGGCTGACGCTGAAGTTCCGGCCGGTCGATGCGCTCGTTCGTTCGGACCGAACCTTGCTGCGCCGCATCCTGCAGAACATCCTTTCCAATGCACTGCGCTATACCCGCTCGGGCGGCGTGTTGGTCGGCACCAGGCATCGCGGCGACACGATCCGCATCGACGTCGCCGATACCGGCTGCGGCATCCCCGACGACCAGCGCGAGGCGGTGTTCGAGGAATTCCATCGGGGCGTGATCCCGACGGATGCCGGGCTTGCCGCCGGCGGGCTGGGGTTGGGGCTGGCCATCGTGCGCCGCATCGCCGCGGCACTCGGCCATCCCGTCACGTTTTCGTCGAAGGTCGGACATGGCACGATTTTCCATATCGACGTTCCGGTCGGGATCGGCGACACGGCCGATCCAATCGCCGGCACCGTCGACATGGAGCGGCCGCGCGGCTACGGTCTGTTCGGCACAAGGGTGCTGCTGGTCGAGAACGACATCGAGGTGCTGCAGGCGATGACCTCCCTGCTCGAGCGCTGGCAATGCCTGGTGCGCCCCGCCACCTCGACCGGTGACGCGCTCGACATGCTTGGCGATACCGACTGGTTGCCAGACATTGTCATAGCCGACCAGCATCTCGACGGCGGCGACCTCGGCACCACCACAATCGCCGAGGTCCGTGATTATCTCGGCCGCGCCGTGCCGGCGCTGATCGTCACCGCCGACGGTTCGGAGACCGTCGCCAACGCCGCCCGCGCCGCCGGCATCGAGCTGATGCGCAAGCCGCTGAAGCCCGCGCAGCTACGGGCGCTGCTGGCGCATCTGCTGGCTTGAACTGGTCGTATCTTCCCAGCACACGGGTCACCGTATTCCAGCCATTACTTGTGCCTAGGCGGTAATTCATATGAAGCAGGTTCACTTCTTCGCGCTAAAGGATGATCTTCTCCCTGTGTTGGAAGCTGTAGAGCATGTAATTCCGATAAAATACATTCTCATGGGTCAGTTTCCCACGATGGAATTTGAAACTTTTAGCAATGGAAGGCAAATTCCCAGTCTTGCGCAATCAGCCACTGGATCGGCTTCCAGCGCTCAATCATTTCTTGTCACTCGCCGCGACATTCCGATTGAGGTGAGGCCGATAAAAACAGTCTCGGGTATCCGATATTTGTTAGATCAGCTTAGCAATCCGGACACAGTGACGCTGTCCCCCGGTGGGCGATGGGGTGAAGATGTTGTCATAAATGGCCGCGTGGCAACAGCCTCCGACGCGCCGCTTGCTCAGGAGCTGATGAAAATTTTTAACAGGGTATTCAAAAAGCAATTTAGTAAAATTAAAGCATTCTACGTGGGACCCGGGGCCGCCATTTTACTAGACGCGGGAAAGCGGCTAACTGCTGCAGAGCAATCGCCGCGTGAATTTGATCTGACTAGAGAGGCGCGGGTTGCTTAGCTGGTGTCAGGAACGTGAGAGCCGCCGTTAGTCTAGTCCGATTGCGGTGACACGAGTGCGGTGGACTACAGTGACAGTGCGCTTTTTAGCGAGCCCTCTCAAAACCCCGCCGGATCGCGAAACAGCTCGGCATTGTCCAGCTTCGAGACCTCGATCACCGCCTGGGTGCGGCTGTAGACGTTGAGCTTGCGCAGAATTTCCGAGACATGCGCCTTGACCGTGGTCTCGCCGACCTGCAGCTCGTAGGCGATCTGTTTGTTGAGCAGGCCCTGGCGCAGCATCTGCAGCACCTTGAGCTGCTGCGGCGTCAGCGTGGCCAGGCGCTGTACCATCTCGGCGCGGTCGGTGCTGTCGGCGTCGGGCGGTCGGCCCTCATAGGTCTGGGGAACATAGATCGCACCTTCCATCACCGAGCGGATAGCCGCGGCAAGATCGCTCTTGCGTGCCGATTTCGGGATGAAGCCGGCCGCGCCGTAGGACAGCGCCTCGGAAATGATCTTCGGCTCCTCATAGCCGGAGACGATGACGACCGGCAGGCGCGGATAACGCGTCCTGAGCTGCAGCAGCCCGTCAAAGCCATGCACGTCGGGCATACTGAGATCGAGCAGTGCGAGGTCGAACGGCTTGGCATCCGTCAGAAGCTCGAGCGCCTCGGCAATCGAGCGCGCTTCCACCGTGTCGACCTCCGGATAGGCCATCTGCACTGCGCTGTGCAGGGCCTCGCGAAACAGCGGATGGTCGTCGATGATGAGGAACCGGGCGCGATCGTTGACTGCGGTCATTAGCTTCACTTCGGTTCGGTCTGGTCTGGTCTGGTCTGGTCTAGAATAGTCCGGCAACCATGGCCAGCTTATTGCCAAATAGTACATTGCCATCTTGGCTGGCTAAAGCAGAATGGACCGACGATTTCCGCGGCACCGTGCGGCAGGCCTGCTCCTCCGCCATCCAATGCCTTGCCCGTTTGCCCAAATCGGCCGAATGTGCCGGCGACAGATCCACTGAACAGAGACAGTGCATGACCGGCTTCGTCCTTCCCCTGCCCGCAACCCCGTCGGTGGCCGTGGCCAGCTCGCCGGAGCGTTTTGCGGTGCGCCGGATCTTCTGCGTCGGCCGCAACTACGCCGCCCATGCCCGCGAGCTCGGCAATGACGAGCGCGACCCGCCCTTCTTCTTCACCAAACCGGGCGACGCAGTGGTCGACGCGGCAGTCGGTTCGGGCGCCACGATCCCCTACCCGCCGCTGACCCGAAACCTGCACCACGAAATCGAGCTGGTCGTCGCGATCGGCAAGGCCGGCTCTCGCATCCCGCGCCAGCGGGCGCTGAACCATGTCTGGGGTTACGGCGTCGGCGTCGACCTGACCCGCCGCGACCTTCAGGACGAGGCGAAAAAGGCGGCAAGGCCGTGGGACTGGTCGAAAGCCTTCGACCGTTCAGCGCCCTGCGGCCCGCTGGTCCCGGCGCAAAAATCCGGTCATCCCGAAAAAGGCCGCATCTGGCTCGCCGTCGACGGCGAGATCAGGCAGGACGGCGACCTTGCCGAACTGATCTGGCCGGTTCCCGACATCGTCTCGATTTGCAGCGAGGCGGTAGAACTCCGGCCCGGCGACCTGATCTTCACCGGCACGCCGGCCGGCGTCGGCGCCGTTGGGCCGGGCGAAAAGATCACCGGTGGCGTCGACGGCATCGGCGAAATCGAACTGACCATCGGCCAACCGGGCCCATGATCCATGAGCGACATCGTCCTCCATAACTACTACCGTTCCTCGACCTCTTACCGGGTGCGGATCGCGCTGGAGATGAAGGGCCTTGCCTACGAGTACGTGCCGCATCATTTGCGCCACGGCGAACATCGGGAGCCCGCCTACCTCGCGGTCAATCCGCAAGGGCTGGTGCCGGCGGTGGTCCTCAGCGATGGCACGCTGCTGACGCAATCGCTGGCGATAATCGAATATCTCGACGAGACCACGCCCGAGCCGCCGCTGCTGCCCAAGGATGCGCCTGGCCGCGCCCGCGTCAGAATGCTGGCGCAGATGATCGCCTGCGACATCCATCCGGTGAACAATCTGCGCGTGCTGACCTCGTTGCGCACGCTGTTCGGTGCCGGCGACCAGGATGTCGTCAACTGGTTCCGGCACTGGGTCAACGAAGGCTTCCAGCCGCTTGAAAAGATTCTGGCTTCCTCGGCCGAGACCAAGACATTCTGCCATGGCGACACGCCGGGGCTGGCCGACATCTGCCTGGTCGCACAGGTCACCAGCAATTCCCGCTTCGGCGTCGACATGACGCCCTACCCGACGATCGCGCGCATCAATGCCGCCTGCATGGCGCTGCCGGCATTCCGGAAGGCCGCGCCGGAGAACCAGATCGATGCCGAATAGAGAAGCCAAAGATCCAGATGAAGCGAAAACGCTCGCCGACATCGAAGAATATGGCTGCCACATTCTGTATGTGCTGGAAGAAGGCGAGCATCCGCCTTTCAGCTACTCGGTGGGGATAGAGCACAATTTCAATGCTCCTGAACTGGTCGTTGTCGGGCTGAAGCCAGAGCTTTCCCAGTCTGTCATCAACCAATACTGCAGACGGGTGTGCAACGGCGAGATTTTCCGCATCGGGCAGCGATCGTCTGGTTTCATAGGCGGCTTCGACTGTCAGTTCGGCTCGGTCCATGTTGAGCACTACACTGAACATTTCGGTTGGGACATCTGGTTCTACGACGGCCTGGGCTTCCGGGTTGCAGCTTATCTATCCTACGACCGAAGGCATCTGGCCGTGGGATACTGAAGCGAGCGAGTGGTTTCGAAAGCGGCAACCGCTTCTCGACACGCCGCCGGCATCAAGCTAACTCCGAACAACCGCCTGACGAATGCGCCCTTAGTGAATTGAAACTTATGAAAGCCTTGTCATGAAAGCCGTCGTTTTCGAAAAGTTCGGCGAAACGCCAACGATCCAGACGGTGCCGGATCCGACGCCTTCGCCGGAAGGCGTCGTCATCAAGGTGGAGGCGACTGGCCTCTGCCGCAGCGACTGGCATGGCTGGATGGGCCACGACGACGGCATCCGGCTGCCGCATGTGCCGGGCCACGAACTGGCCGGCGTCGTGGTCTCCGCAGGCAACCAGGTGACCCGCTGGAAGGGCGGCGAGCGCGTCACCGTGCCGTTTGCCGTCGGCTGCGGCCGCTGCTTCGAATGCACGTCGGGCAACCATCAGGTCTGCGAGCACCAGTTCCAGCCCGGCTTCACCGCCTGGGGGTCGTTCGCCGAATATGTCGCCATCGACCATGCCGATACCAATCTCGTGCGCTTGCCCGACGAGATGGAATTCGCCACCGCCGCCAGCCTCGGCTGCCGCTTCGTCACCTCGTTCCGCGCCATCGTCGATCAGGGCCGCGTGACGCCCGGCGAATGGGTGGCCGTACATGGCTGCGGCGGCGTCGGCCTGTCGGCGATCATGATCGCCAGCGCCATGGGCGCCAATGTCGTCGCCATCGACCTCACCGACGAGAAGCTGGACTTTGCCAAAAAGATCGGCGCGGTGGCGACGATCAACGCGGCGAACACGCCGAACGTGGTCAAGGCGGTCAAGCAGATCACCAATGGCGGCGCGCATATGTCGATGGACGCGCTCGGCCACCCGACAACCTCGTTCAATTCGATCGCGAACCTGCGCCGCCGCGGGCGCCACGTGCAGGTCGGCCTGATGCTCGGCGACCATGCCAGGCCGCAGATTCCGATGGACAAGGTGATCGCATTCGAGCTCGAAATCCGCGGCAGCCACGGCATGCAGGCGTTTCGCTACCAGGCGATGATGGAGATGATCCGCACTGGCAAGCTCAAACCCGAACTGCTGGTCGGCAAGAAGATCAGCCTCGAGGAAGCGCCGGCCGCTTTGATGGCGATGGGCGGCTTCGAAGGCATCGGCATCGGCGTGGTGACCAGATTCTAGATCACGCCCCGAGTCTGGATCAACGAAACGACGCGCAGACCTCCCGCACGCAGGCTCGCAGCCAGCGCTGCGCCGGATCGACATCGAGCCGCGGATGCCAGAGCATCGAAATGGTGACCTCCTCGATATCGACCGGCAATGGGAAGCTGTGCATGCCGGCGCGTGCGCCTTGCGTGTGCCGTTCGGGGACGCTGGCGATCAGATCAGAGGCGCGCGCCATGGCGAGCGTGGCCGAGAAGCTGGAAACCATGCACGCAACCGTCCGCTGGAGACCCAGCAGTTTCAAGGCCTCGTCGATCGGGCCCTTTTCGCGGCCACGCCGCGACACGCTGATGTGGCGACCGGCCGCATAACGTTCCGGGCTCACCGGGCCCTCGCTCAGTTTATGTCCCGTTCGCACCACACCGATGAAGCGGTCGCGAAACAGCGCCTGAATGCGCATTTCAGGGCTCGTTTCACTGGCAACCCCGATTTCGAGATCAATCGCCGCGTGGCGCAACGACATGTCGCTCTTGTCGGATTTCGGCGCAAAACGCAGCCGCACACCAGGCGCATCCGCTTCGACACGGGTCACAAGAGGCGGTGCAACTCTTCGACGAAGCTTTCGTTGGCGCGCAGCGTGAACACCTTGTCGAGAGCGGAGAGGTCGAGGGGCCTGGCCGGGCGCAGCAGCGCTTCCGCATCCTGCACGACGCGGCCCACTTGTTGCTGCAATTCGAGCGCGCGCGGTGTCGCAACCAGGCCGCGGCCAGCCCGAACCAGCAATGGGTCGCCTGTCGCCTGGCGCAACCGCGCCAACGTCCGGCTCATCGCCGAGGGACTGAGGCGCAGCCGCCCGGCGGCGCGCGCGACGCTGCCTTCGCTCAGCAGCACATCAAGGGCGACAAGCAGATTGAGATCGGGCGATGACATGGAAGGACCGTAGCACAGCTCAGCCGTAATGTGGCGTTTCATGCACGAATAAGATGCAAATACTGCGCCTTCCGCCACATCATGTGAGGGAATAGCCTCCGACAGCTCCGATTTGGGGCTGACGGCAAAGGAGTTCACCTTGGCATCGACCGCTGAAAAGACCTGGGACGAAGTTGCCCCGGTGAGCGCCCGCTCGACCCGATGGGCATTGGCAAGCCTGTCGCTTTCAACGCTGCTGTCGTCGCTCGCCACCAGCATCGCCAGCGTCGGGCTGCCATCGCTGATGCAGGCGTTCGGCGCATCGTTCCAGCTCGTGCAATGGGTCGTCCTTGCCTATCTGCTCGCCATCACCACCTTGGTCGTCAGCGCCGGGCGGCTCGCCGATATATTCGGCCGCCGTCCGCTATTGCTCGGCGGCATTGCCCTGTTCACCTTCGCATCCGTGCTTTGCGGGCTTGCCCCGACGCTCTGGCTGCTGATCGCCGCACGGGCGGCACAGGGGCTCGGCGCGGCTGTCATGATGGCTCTTACGCTGGCCTTTGTCGCGGACACGGTTCCCCGGGGAAAAACCGGCAGCGCCATGGGCCTGCTCGGCGCCATGTCGGCGATCGGCACCACGCTTGGCCCTTCGCTTGGCGGATTGCTGATCGCCGGTCTCGGCTGGCGCGCGATCTTCCTCATCAATCTGCCGTTGGGGGCGCTGGCTTTCGCGCTTGCCTGGCGCGTCCTGCCGGCCGGAAAAAAGATGCCAGATCGGCGCGCTTTCGACGGCATAGGCACGGCTTTGCTCGCGCTGACGCTGGCCGCCTATGCGCTCGCCATGACTCTTGGGCGCGGCAGTTTTGGTTCTCTCAATATCGGCTTGCTGATTGCCGCCGCCGTGGCTGGCCTGCTGTTCGTGATTGCGCAGACAAGGGCCGAGAACCCTTTGATCCAACCTGCGAGGCTCCGCGATCAGGCGTTGAACGCAAGCCTCGCCATGAGCCTGATCGTCGCCACCGTGATGATGGCGACGCTGGTGGTCGCGCCGTTCTATCTGTCGCGCACGCTTGGGCTGGACGCAGCCATGGTCGGGCTGGTTCTGTCGACCGGCCCTCTGGTTACCGCATTGGCGGCGCTGCCGGCCGGACGCCTGGTCGATCGTTTCGGGGCGCACCGGATCACGATCGTCGGCCTGTTCGATCTCGCTATTGGTACTTTTGCTCTGTCGCGGGCGGAATTCGGTATTGCCGGCTATATCGTGCCGATCATCATCGTCTGCACCGGCTACAGCCTGTTTCAGACCTCCAACAATTCAGCCGTGATGACCGGCGTGGCATCCGACCAGCGCGGCGTCGTCTCCGGCCTGCTCAATCTCTCGCGCAATCTAGGCCTGATCACCGGTGCGTCGGTGATGGGCGCGGTGTTTGCCTTCGCATCGGCTGGCGGAAGCGAAGGTAGCGGTCAGCAGATATTAGCACCTGCGGCAGCCGCACGAGGGATGCAGGTCACTTTCCAGGTGGCGACGGCCCTGGCAGTGGCGGCGCTGATCCTTGCGACTATTTCTGGTCGCCGCGGCCAGCGCGCTTAGCTGAGCCGCCGGCGACGAACTCCAGCATCAGTTCAGCAGCCTTGAGCGCATGCGTCTCCAGGAGGAAATGTCCTGTGTCGAAGACGTGAGCCTCCATCCGGGGAAGATCCACAAGCCACGATTGAACCTCTGCAATGTCGAAGAAGGCATCGTGGCGACCCCAAAGAAGCATCGCTCGGGGCTGATGCTTCGCCAGATAATCAGCCACCTCCCCGAACCGGTCGACATATCGGCCGTAGTCGGCAATGAGCGCCTTCTGCAGATCAAGTCGTCCCGGCAGGCACATGACCCGCCAGTCTTCAATCCAACCACCTGGATCGATCTGCGCCGCGATCTCGCCGGGCAGGCCGGCGACATACTGGTCGCGGGTTCCCTCGAGGGTCAGATGGGCGGTGGCGGCCTGCTCATTCGCCGCATTCGGCGCAGCCCAGAAGTCCAATGTGTCTGCCCATTGCGGACCAAAACCGGAGCGGTGGGCATTGGCATTCTGGATAACGAGGCCTTCGACGAGTTCCGGCGCGCGCATGGCGAGATGAAGCGCTACCGGGGTTCCGAAATCATGCAGATAAAGAAACCTGCGGCCAACGTTGAGACGCGAGAGCAGCTCTTCAATCGCGCTGGCCAGCATGTCGAACGATGGCTCGGGCGGCAGATCGGACGCGCCGAAGCCCGGCAGGTCAGGCGCCACGACATAGGCGCTGCCGGAGAGCGGCGCGATCACGTCGCGAAACGTCCGCGAAGAGCTAGGAAAGCCGTGCAGCAGCACGAGCGCGGGCTTGGAAGCGTCACCAGCCGTCCGGACGGCCACCTCGCCGCCGGAGGACAAGACTATCTTCTGGACCCCAGGCACCAAAATCGTCCCTTTTTCCTCCACGCCGAGGTGAGGCCACCTCGCGCCTTTGTGCCACTCTGGCCGACTCGGCACCTCGAGACGTCGTTCCGCCAGGTCGGCAGCTCTTGGTATCAATCGGACGCGATTGTATCGAGTCAAGAGTGCGCTGGCGCACCTATTTCGCATATCTCTTGGCACCGACGACGCAAAGCACGATGGCGGCGGTGACGGCGATCATGGCGGGACTGACCTGCTCACGCAGCAGCGCTGCCGCCAGCCCGAGGCCGAAGAAGGGCTGCAGCAGCTGCAACTGCCCGACCGCGGCGATGCCGCCTTGCGCCAGGCCGCGATACCAGAACACGAAACCGATCAGCATGCTGAACAGCGAAACATAGGCCAAGCCAATCCAGGCGCCCCTGCCGGCACTCTCGAGCGACGGCGGCATAGTGATGAACGTCAGCGCCAGCATGAGGGGCAGCGACAGCACCAGTGCCCACGAAATCACCTGCCAACCGCCGAGTTTGCGCGACAGCGCCGCTCCCTCCGCATAGCCCAATCCGCACACGATGATGGCGGCCAGCATCAGGATGTCGCCGAGCGGCGAGACCGACAGGCCTTGCGTGACTGCAAAACCGGCAACGAGGGCGCTGCCGAGGCAGGAGAACAGCCAGAACGCCGGCTTCGGGCGATCGCCGCCTCGAACCACGCCGAAGATCGCGGTCGCCAACGGCAACAGGCCGACGAAAATGATGGAGTGAGCCGACGTGATGTGCTTGAGCGCCAGCGCCGTCAGCAGGGGAAAGCCGACCACGACGCCAAGCGCCACGATCGCCAGCGGGAACAGATCTCGCCGCTCCGGGCGCTTCTGGCGAAAGAGAAGCAGCAGCGCCAGGCCGAGGATGCCCGCCGAAGCCGCACGGGCGACCGTTACGAACACCGGATCGAAATCCATCACCGCCACGCGCGTCGCCGGGAGCGAACCGCTGAAGATCAGCACGCCGATGAACCCGTTGACCCAGCCACTTGCCGCCCAGCTACTCGCCGCCCAACTGCTCGCCGCCCAGCTACTCGCCGCCCAGCTACTCGCCGCCTTGTCCATAGATGCCCCGCTGATTTCGCCCTCTATCGGGCCGAGCGTATGGCTCCGCCAGAGACAATCAGGTACAGTTTGACAAAACTGTCATGGTGGGGCGAGCAGTACGGATGGACGAGCAGACGACAACAGATGAAGGCAGCCGAACGCTTGTCGAAAGCGTCATGGCGACGATCAGGCACAGGATCGCCTCGCGCAGCCTGACACCGGGAATGCGGCTGCCTTCGATCCGGGCTTTCGCCAAGGCCATGCAGGTTTCCAAATCCACCGTGGTCGAAGCCTATGAACGTCTTGCGGCGGAAGGCATGATCCGCTCGCGGCCAGGCTCGGGCTTCTATGCCGCCGGACCGCTGGCTCCGCTGTCGCTGGCCGAGATCGGCCCCAGGCTCGACCGTGCTGTCGACCCGCTCTGGGTCTCGCGCCAATCGCTGGAAGCCGGCGACGGCGTCCTGAAACCGGGTTGCGGCTGGTTGCCGGCGTCATGGATGCCCGAGACCGGATTGCGTCGCGCGCTGCGGACGATGGCCCGCGCCGACGACGCAGCGCTGACCGATTACGGCACGCCGCTCGGGTTGCCGGCGTTGCGACATCTGCTGGCGCGGCGCATGGCCGAGCACGGCATCGAAGCGTCCCCGGAACAGATCATGCTGACGGAATCGGGCACTCAGGCGATCGACCTGCTGTGCCGGTTCCTGCTCGAACCGGGTGACACGGTGTTGGTCGACGATCCGTGCTATTTCAACTTCCATGCCCTGTTGCGCGCCCATCGGGCCAAGGTGATCAGCGTCCCCTACACGCGCTCGGGGCCGGACACCGAACTGTTCGCGCAGGCGCTGAACGAGCACCGGCCGCGCCTCTACATCACCAATTCGGCGCTCCATAATCCGACCGGCGCGATATTGTCCCCGGTCGTTGCCCATCGGGTGCTGAAGCTCGCCGATCAGTCGGGGCTGACGATCGTCGAGGACGATATCTTCGCCGATTTCGAACACACGCCCGCCCCCAGGCTGGCGGCCTTCGACGGCCTCAGCCGGGTCATCCATATCGGAAGCTTTTCCAAGACGCTGTCGGCATCGGTGCGCTGCGGCTTCATCGCCGCTCCTCGCGACTGGATGGAAGGTTTGACCGATCTCAAGATTGCCACATCCTTTGGCAGCGGGCGACTTGCATCCGAACTGGTGCTGATGCTGCTGAAGGAAGGCCTCTATCGCAAGCACGTCGATCTGCTGCGCGCGCGGCTCTCGCGCGCCATGGAAGAAACCGGCACTCGGCTCAGGGCAATCGGCATCGTGCCGTGGATAGATCAGCCGGCCGGCATGTTTTTATGGTGCAGGCTGCCGGAGGGAATAGATGCCGCGGACGTCGCCCGTCACGCTTTGTCGGCCAACGTCGTGCTTGCGCCCGGCAATGCGTTCAGCCTGTCCCGTTCGGCCAGCCGTTACATGCGCTTCAACGTCGCCCAATCGGGAGACGACCGGATTTTCAGGGCGCTTGAAGAGGCGATGTCGCGTTGATTGCGCTGCCGGAAGCCTGCTGGCCTGAGGCTGTGCCCTCAGGCCCCTGCCCGCTTGCGGCGTGCATAAAGCATGACGAGCGTCTCGGCGGTCAGCGCCGGCTTTTGCTCGCCTTCGATCTCGACTGTATTGGCGGCCTTCATCAAATACTGCCCCGGACCTTTGTCTTCCATCGACAACAGCGTGGTGCGCAGCCTGATTCGCGAGCCGACCCTGACTGGCGCTACGAAACGCACTTTGTCGAAACCGTAGTTGAACGCGGCCTGCGTGTTTTCGGGCACGATCCCCATCTCGAGCGCCAGCGCGCCGATGATCGACAGGGTCAGATAGCCATGCGCGATCGTGGTGCGGAACGGGCTTTGCCGCTTCGCCCGTTCGGGATCGACATGGATCCATTGATGATCGCCAGTGCATTCGGCAAACTGGTCGATGCGGTGCTGATCGACCAACGTCCAGTCCGAAACGCCCAACTCCTGCCCGGCCATCGCCCTGAGTTGCTCGAAGGTCGGCGGCGTCCTCGGCCGTATCTGCGTCATTCCTGCTTTCCCGATCGCTTGCCTGTTCCGGACCACGACCGGCCGCCCCTGTCAATTCGCCAGTGCGATTCCAGCCCATAATCTTCGGCCGCGAACCGCCGGTCTTAGCTGCCGGCAAGCGTGCTGCCGGGGAACAGCTTACCCCTTATGATGGCCGGCGCGGATCTCCTCCATCGCCTCGTTGATGCGGCTGCGCAGGATTTCGATCGATTCGGTACCGGACGCCCTCGCCAGTTCGGCCATCTCGCCGGCATTCTTCAGCGCGGTCTCGAAGGATTTCCTGGCGAACGCCGCCTGCTTCTGCATCATTTCCTGCGGATTGCCGGGCGCTCGGTAGTTTTGTGCCATGTCGGTGATTTCGCGCAGCGTGTCCTGCAGCATCTCGCGTTGCCTTGACAACAGCGCCGACGCTCCGGCGGCACTCGCCCGGGCCGACTTCTCCAGCGCTTCCAGGTTCCTGGCGTGGTGGGCAAGGATCGCCTCGACGTCGACATTCGGCAGCTTCAGGTCGCGGCCGAACTTGCCGAACATGTCGATGAAGGACTCAGGCTCCGGTCGTTTTGCCATGCTGGTTCTCTCCCCCTGTTGCCGTGAACGCCGCCACTGCGCCGATGATAGTGCAGCGAAGCTCAGCGGTCCATTCGGACGAGTCAGCCGACGAGAAACAGCCGTTCGGCGATGTAGAGCACGAGCCCGGCGAGGCCACCGATGATCATGCCGTTGAAGCGGATATATTGCAGGTCCTTGCCGATGTTCATTTCTATAAGCCTTGTCAGTTGCGCGAGGTCCCAGCGCTTGACCTGGTCGGCGATGAACTTCGACACGCCGCTTTTCTGGCTTTCGACGAAGGAGGCCAGCGCCACGATGAAGCCCTGGTTCATGTCGGCCCTGATCTGCGCGTCGTCGGCAAGATGGCGGCCGACCTCGACGAACATGGTGGCGAGATGGTCGCGGATCATCGAATTCGGCGCCTTGGCGTCCTGTTCGATGAACAGCCGCAGGCTGTCCCACATATCGCCGGCCAACGCGCTGAGCTCCGGCCGGGCAAGGAAATCGCGCTTCAGCTTTTCGGCGCGCCTGGCATATTGTTTGGATGTCCTCAACCGCTCGACGAAGGTTTCGACGAAAAGGTCGAATTCGGCTCGCATCGGGTGGTGCGGATCGGCCCGCACCTCATCGAGCAGCGAGCCGGCCGACGCAACGATCTTCTTCAACAGATAGGCGTCGGCGCGAAACAGGTTGAACAGCGACGGCAGTTCCTCGCGGATCTTCTCGCGCATCGTCGCCAGCGCCTGCTCGTCGCTCAGGAAGCGGCCGACCACCTTGGTGAACTCGTCGAATAATTTCTGGTGGCGGCGATCGTCGGTCAGCGCCGACAGCAGCTCGGCGGCAAGCGGCGCCAGCGGTACCTTCTCGATCTGCTCCAGCATGCGGCTGGTGACGAATCCGCGCAGCCCGGATTGCTCGACCGCTGCCAGCGTCTGCGGCACCAGCCGGCCAACGAAACGCGACAAATCGGCGGCGCGGTTCGGGTCGGCCAGCCAGTCCGCGACCAGCGCCGAAAAGTCCACCTCGGCGAGCTTTTCGCGCACCGGTTCCGGCGCCAGGAAATTGACCTCGATGAAGCGGCCGAGATTGTCGGCGATGCGGTTCTGGTTTTCCGGGATGATGGCCGTATGCGGGATTGGCAGGCCAAGCGGCCGCCGAAACAGCGCCACCACCGCATACCAGTCGGCCAGCCCGCCGATCGTCGCCGCCTCGGCGAAAGCGGCGACGAAGCCCAGCCACGCATGCCGGCTCTCGAGCGATTTCGCCACCGCAAAGACCAGCACGCAAAACGCAAGTGCTGCGGCGGCAACGAACTTGGTGCGCCTGAGCGCCGAAAGCTTGGCATCGGCATCGAACCGGGCGGACGCGACAGATGCAAATGCCGGGGCTGGTCGAGACATGATGGGCCGCTCCTGATCGTGTATGCGAACTTATCTAGTGCCGCCTGCCCCGGAAAGCGCGCCGCTGGTTTCAGCGCGCGCAATCGTGCACGCAAACTTGAGGCCGAAATTCATCTATTATGCAGCGCCAGTCTGGAATTGTTCCAAACTATAGGCCATATTGACGCCAACCACTGCTATGTGAGGACACGATGCGGCTTACCCGTCAGACAAACTACGCCATGCGCATTCTGATGTATTGCGCCGCCAACACCGAACGGTTGAGCCGCATCCCCGAGATCGCCGCCGCCTATTCGGTATCGGAACTTTTCCTGTTCAAGATCCTGCAGCCGCTGGTCGAGCACGGGCTGATCGAAACGGTGCGCGGCAGGAATGGCGGCGTCAGGCTCGGCCGTGCGGCCGAATCAATCAGCCTGTTCGATGTCGTGCGGGTGACTGAGGAAAGCTTTGCCATGGCCGAGTGCTTCGAGAACGATGCCGCCGAATGCCCGCTGGTCGACAGCTGCGCCTTGAATTCGGCATTGCGCGAAGCGCTCAACGCCTTCTTCGCGGTACTGTCGCGCTACACGATCGCCGATCTGGTGGCGGCGCGCCCGAATGTGCGGCACCTGCTCGGCATCGACATGCTGGTGCAAAGGGCGCCGGCCGCTTGAGTTCTCTGATTGCCTAAGCCGCCGATTGCGGCAGTACGAACGGCATGTTTGCCGCCGGCAACACGCCGACCTTCAGCCGGCAATCGAAGACCTTTTCGATCAGCTCGTCGCTGAGCACCTGTTGCGGCGAACCTTTAGCGGCAAGCCTGCCGTGATGCATGACCAAAATCCGGTCGGCATACATCGCCGTCAAATTGAGGTCGTGCAGGATGGCGACCACGCCGCCGCCGCGTCTGGCGAAATCGCGAGCGATGTCCATGATGATTAGCTGGTGCTTGATGTCGAGGCTGGACACCGGCTCGTCGAGGAACAGATAGCGCGGCTTGCCGTCGAGCACCGGCGCCCAGACCTGGCACAGAACGCGGGCAAGCTGCACGCGCTGCTGTTCGCCGCCGGATAGCTCCTGGTAGAAGCGGCCGGCAAAACCCTCGAGGTCGACGCGAGCCAGCGCCCGTTCGGGCAGGCGCTGGTCCTCGCCGGGCAAGGCGCCGGAGCGCCCGCCGACCAGGCCTAGCCTGACGATCTCGCGCACGGTGAACGGGAAGGACAGCGTCGTCGCCTGCGGCAGCACTGCACGGACCGTCGCCGCCTCGACCGGCTTCATCGCCGATAGATTGCGGCCGTTGACGGTGACCTCTCCCGAATAGCCAAGATCGCCGGACATTGCTCTGAGGAAGGTCGTCTTGCCCGAACCGTTGGGGCCGACAATGGCCGCGATTTCGCCCGGCCGCGCCTCGAAATCGACATTGGCGACAATGCGCTTGCCGCCGATCGCCACCGAGACATCGCGCGCTTCGATCATAAAAACCCTCTTAGAGACTGTTTCGAAATTCGCTCTGGCGAGTCATATGGTGGTGGTTTCGAGAACCGGAGCGGAGCGGACATTTGGGTCCGTGAGCACCGGAAGCGCAGAAAAACGCCATCAGATGGCCGCCAGAGTAGAGTTTCCAAACAGTCTCTCACAGGTCGATGACGCCGCGCTTACGCAGCAGTATCCACAGGAAGAACGGTGCGCCGGCGACCGCGGTGACGATGCCGATCGGCAATTCGGCCGGGGCGACGATGGTGCGGGCGACGGCGTCGGCCAAAAGCAGCAGCGCCGCACCAAGCAGTGCCGATGCAGGCAGCAGATAGCGGTTGTCCGGGCCAATCAGCAAACGCAGCAAATGCGGTACGACGATACCGACGAAGCCGATGCCGCCGCTGACCGCGACGGAGGCGCCGACCGCTGCCGAGACGCCGATGATGGCGGTGTATTTCAGCCGCTGCACCGGGATGCCGAGATGGCCGGCGGTGGCCTCGCCAAGCGCCAGCGCGTTGAGGCCGCGCGCCAGGAACGGCATTGCCGCCAGCGCCAGCACGATGACCGGCCCGACCGAGCCGATCTTCTGCCAGGTTGCGCCGCCCAGCGAACCGAGCTGCCAGAAGGTCAGGTCGCGCAATTGCCGGTCGTCGGCCATGAAGATCAGGATGCCGGTCAGCGCCATGGCAAGCGCCGCCAGCGCGATGCCGGCGAGCAGCATGGTGGCGACCGAGGTCCGGCCTTGTCGTGTCGCGACCCGATAGAGCAGCAATGTCGTCGCCAGCCCGCCGCAGAACGCAGCCAGCGGCAGAGCCAGCGTGCCGAGCGCCGAAGTTAGCGGCGCCAGCATGGTCGAACCAAGCACGATGACGGCGACCGCACCGAGGCTCGATCCAGCCGAAACGCCGATCAGGCCGGGGTCGGCCAGCGGATTGCGGAACAACCCCTGCATGACGGCACCGGAGACGGCAAGCGATGCACCGATCAGCACGCCCAGAATGATGCGCGGCAGACGGATGTCATGGATGATCAGGCGGTCGCGGGCGCTCAACGCCGCGTCGCCGGGCAACGCGCCGAACAGCCAGTTGTGCATGACACCGATGGCCGAGGCATCGGACGCGCCGGAGGTCAGCGACAACAGCACGGCGATAACCAGCCCGACGCAGAGTAGCACGATGACGAGGCAGGCACGCCGCGAACGGTCACCTGCCGTCGCCATGATGCCCGTCGCACCGGCGATCGAATGATCGGCCATCGCGCTCAATCCGCGACCTGGCTGCCATAGAGCGAGACGGCGAGATCATGGATGGCGTCGGCCGTGCGCGGGCCGAAGCCGAGCAGATAGCCGCCGTCCATGCGGATCAGCTTGCGGGCGGCACCCGCCGGCGTCGAAGCCACGGCAGGGTTCGAAAACAATTCGTCATCCGCGGTGGCCGGCCCGGCATTGTTCATCATCAGGATCACGTCGGGCCTGGCGGTGATGACTGCCTCGTCCGACAATTGCTTGTAGCCGGCAAAGCCATCGATGGCGTTGATGCCGCCCGACAGCTTGATGATGCCGTCGGCGGCGGTGTCGCTGCCGGCGGCAAGCAGCCTGCCGCCCTGGATCGACAGCACGAACAGGATGCGCTTGCGCTCCTTGATCGAGGCGGTCTGCTTTTCAGCTGCCTTCAGCTTGGCGTCTGTCTGGGCCGCCAGCGCATCGGCCTTGGCCTCGGTGCCGAGCGCCTTGCCGACGATGTGGATCTTTTCGAGAATGCCTTGATTATCATAGCGCTCGGGCACCTCGATGAACGGTATGCTTGATTTCTTCAAGACGTCGACGGCTTCCTTCGGTCCGCTGCCGTGCAGGGCCAATATGCCCGACGGATTGACCGACAGCACACCCTCCGGCGAAAGCTGGCGCATGTAGCCGACATCAGGCAGCTTGAGCGCCGCCTCGGGGTAACGGCTGGTCGAATCGCGGGCAACCAGCCGATCCTGCTCGCCGAGCGCGTAGACGATCTCGGTGATCGAGCCACCAATAGCCACGATCCTCGAGCGACCGGCGAAAGTCGCGATGCCCTCGGCGGCTTGAGCCGTCATCAGCGTGGCGAATGCCAAGAAAACGGCGGCCGCAGGACCAAGCGCCGGCCTGGAGACCGATGCCAGCCTGGAGACAAGAACCATCGTCGTTTTTCCTCAGGCTGCGGTCGGGCTTGGGATACGCGGCAGGTTTTCGGCCAGAAAGCGCCAGTCTTCGCGCTCGCTTTCGCCTTCGTGCCGCTTCCCGAAGAACTGGATGATCATCTTGCCGTCGGCGCCATAGACTTCCAGCGACGTGACATGGCCGTCCTTGGTCGGCTTGCGCACGGCCCAGACCTCATCGATGTGGTCGGTCCGCAGGTGCAGATGGAAGGTCTCGTCGAGCACGTTGAGCCATGGTCCCATCGGCTTGATCGAGGCGACGGGGCCGGAATGGATCTGGATGCAGCCGCGATTGCCGACAAAGCACATGATCGGAATGGCGCCGGCAGCGGCGTGGTTGAACATGGCGTTCACTACATCCTTGTCCACCAGCCAGGCGTAGTCCTGGCCGACCATGCGCACCGCCTGTCGGCGGTTGATCTTCAGTGTCTTCAGCATGCCGAAGAACTGGTGCACGTCGGTCAACTGGCTCCAGCGGTTGCGCAGATCGTCGACGCTCGCCGAATTGTCCGCAGTCTCGGTCTCGTCAGCCGTGCCCGCTGAAATCGCCACCGTCGGCTCCTGGTTCGGCGATTCCAGCCCGGCCACCAGTTTCTGATAGGCGTAGAGGTTGGAGGCTGGCCTGAGATGCACCTTGTGTACCGCCTCGCCTGCGGTGTCGAAGAACTGCAGGCTGCGGCGGATGTCGGCGCCATCGCGCTTTTCCACGGCAAAGCCGTGCGCCCAGACTTTCGGGAAGATGCGCAGGTCGATGTTTTCGCCGAGCACCATGGCATTGTGATTGCCGGTGACGACCTTGTCGTAGACGCCAATCTTCTCGTGCACCGCGCTTTCGTTGCGGGTCAGCGCCATCACCTCACCGACAGCTTCGAGGCCAGTCAAGAGGTCGTTGACACGCGGCTCGACGCGCACGACCCCGTCGCCGCAATGCGCGGCGACCAGTTCGGCCTCCGAAATCCTCAGCTGGGCGGCGAGCTCACGCTCGCGCATCTTCGGATTGTCTGCCCGTGCCCGCCGGATCTCGTGCGGGGCGGGTTTTACGCGCTGGTCCATTTCTACCACCTACTTGTTGAGGATGAGCTTGCCCTGCCGGGTGATCTTCAGCCGATACAGCGCACCATGATGCTCGATGCCGATCTCGTGCTCACCCTGGAACAGCGTGTTGCTGGACAGCGTTCTCACGGCCGATTGGACCCGGTCGAAACGGATGGAATTTTCGTCGGAACGGCGGACGCGATAGCGAAAGTCGCTGGGATTGTGCGTGTTCATTGGTTTCGATCCCTTTCCTGTGCCGGGCATCTGGCTCGGCGCCTGCGTGAATGCCGATTCAATTCTTGACTTGAATGGTCATGTTATCTAGCAGTGCAATACCGGAGTAAATTAGTCAACATAAGGCGCCGGACGCGATGAAAAATGCCAGCGAGCCCCAAGCCAGCCAGCATCGAACATGGATTCTTGGAGTTGCAGCATGGGGTTGGCGAATTGGGGACGGCCGGCGGGCAGCGGCCTGGCACAC
Source organism: Mesorhizobium sp. M0910 (assembly GCF_040319465.1). Taxonomy (NCBI): domain Bacteria; kingdom Pseudomonadati; phylum Pseudomonadota; class Alphaproteobacteria; order Hyphomicrobiales; family Phyllobacteriaceae; genus Mesorhizobium; species Mesorhizobium sp. M0910. The sequence goes on along the minus strand of NZ_JAMYNZ010000004.1, from coordinate 399,465 downwards.
TGGTCGACGGCAAGAAAAATGGGTTCTATGGCAAGCAAAATGGCCGCGTTGCTGGCCGGCGCGGCGGCGATCCCGCTGCTCGCCACACCGGCCGGCGCCCAGCAGGCCGCCCAACCGGCAACCGGCCAGCAACGGACTGACCCGTCACAACAGCCCGAACAGGCAAAGCCGGCTCCGACGGGTACCACGCTGCTCGACAAGATCCTGATCCTCAGCCGCACCGGCGAGACGGCGATCGAATCGCTTGCGTCAGCCAGCCATGTCGACGAGGAACAGCTCGAGCGCCGCATGGCGACGACGCCCAACGAAATGCTGTTCGGTGTGCCGGGTGTCGCCGTCCAGGCCGACGCAAGGCGTGTCAGCTCCAGCATCAACATCCGCGGCCTGCAGGATTTCGGCCGCGTCTCCGTCATCGTCGACGGCGCCCGTCAGAATTTCCAGCGCTCGGATCATGGCACGCAATCGACCTTCTACATCGATCCCGAATTAATCAAATCCGTTGACGTGATCCGCGGCCCGGTCGCCAACACCTATGGCTCCGGGGCGATCGGCGGCGTCGTTTTTTTTGACACCAAGGATGCGCAGGATTTCCTCAGGTCGGACGAGACCTGGGCAGCAGCAGCGACCGGGCGCTACGAAACCAACGGCGAAGGCTGGACCACCAGCGCCAGCGGTGCCTATCGGATCAACGAGAATTGGGACGTGCTCGGCAACATCGTCTACCGCGATTATGACGACTACAGGCATGGCGGCGGCGACACTGTAGCGGGCACCGGCTTCGATGTCTTGAGCGGGCTGCTCAAGACGACCATCCGCCCCAGCGACAACAGCGAGCTGAAGCTCGGCTGGATCGGCTCGAACGACGGATGGACCGAAACCAGCGGCAGTGCGCCGGTGAACGACGCCGACCTGAAGGCGAATACCTTCACGGCCCGCTACAACATCACCGACGAAGACAAGAGCTGGCTCGATCTCCACATCAACGCGTCTTACAACAAGACCAAGCTCGATCTGACGACCCTTGTCGCGCAAAACCGGTTTGATCCGGTCACCGGTCTTCCGATCATCCTGCCAGCGGGTTCGATGTCGACATTCGATATCGGAACTTCCGGCATCGACATCTGGAACACGTCGAGATTCGAGACCGTTGGAATCGCGCATGAGCTGTCCTATGGCGGCGACTGGGTCGGCGACGATGTCGAGACAGGCGGCGCGGCGGGCGGCGACAGTTTCTACACGCCTTCGGGCGATAGAAACGTCTCCGGCGCTTACGTTCAGGACAAGCTCACCTGGCACTGGCTCGAGGTCATCGCCGGGCTGCGTTACGACAGCTACAAGCTCGACAGCGATGTCGGCGAAACCTCTGGCAACCGGCTGTCGCCACGCATCACAGTGGGCGTTTCGCCCTTCGAAACCGCCGGCCTTTCCGGGCTGCAATTCTACGGCACCTATGCGGAAGGCTACCGTTCTCCGTCGCTGTCGGAGACGCTGATCAGCGGCAATCATCCGTCAGGCGTCAGCTTCCCGTTTCTCCCCAATCCGAATTTGAAGCCTGAAATCGGCAAGACGGTGGAGTTTGGCGTCAATTACAGCACCAATGGCGTCATCGAGGCTGATGACGCGCTGCGGCTGAAGGCGGCCTATTTCAACAACAACGTCGATGACTACATCGACGGCGTGACGTTGTCGCCGTTCGACCCGACCAGCGGCTGCCCATTCGGTCCGGACATCCCGATCTGCTTCCAGTACCAGAATTTCGCCAAGGCCAGGATTCACGGCTTCGAGATGGAGGGCGTCTATGACGCAGCCTGGGGTTTTGCCGGGCTGTCGGCGTCGGTCACCGACGGCCACACCATCTCCTATGAAGGCGAACGGGCGGACCTTGTCACGGTCCCCTCCTCCCAGGTCACCGGGCAACTCGGGTTTCGCTTCCTCGAGGACAGGCTGACCATCGGCGGCGAGGTGCAATACAACGGCAAGCCGCAGGGCAACGCGGTGGCCAAGGACTATACGCTGGTCAATGCCTTCGCCAGCTACCAGGCGACCGACAATTTCAAGGTCGATTTTCGCGCCGACAATCTGTTCGACGTCAAATACGTCAACCCGCTGAACGCATCGACGACGAGCGTCGTCTACGAGCCCGGCGTCACCCTGAAGCTGGCGGCGACCATGAGGTTTGGAGGCTGACGACAATGACAGGCATGACGGCATCCCTTCGTCTGTTCGCCGCGGTGCTGGCAATATCGCTTGCGGCGGCTCCGGCATGGACACAGCAGCCAGCGCCGGCGCTGAACCTAGAACTGAACGGCGCGCAACCATCCGACAAGGGCTGCCGCCTGACCTTCGTGGTCACCAACAATCTCGGTGCCGATCTGTCCAAGGCGGCATTCGAGATCGCGCTGTTTAACGAAGTCGGTGTCGTCGATCGGCTGACCGTGCTCGATTTCAAGGAGCTGCCGGCAGGCAAGACCAAGGTGACGCGTTTCGACCTTGCCGGCACCGATTGCGGCAAGCTCAGCCGCGTGTTGATCAACAGCGCCACGGAATGCGCCGGCGCCGAGCCGAATGCCTGCATGCGCGGGCTGAACACGCAGACCAGGACCGGCATCGCCTTCGGGGTCTGAATTTTGGGACTGGAACCCGCCTTCGCACGAAACGCCGTGGCGTGGCCGCTAGCCGGTTTCCTGGCGCCGGAGCCGGACGATCCGGATTTCGCCATCCCGCGCGAGGCGCTGCGTGTTTCGCTGCGCGACAGACCGGAAGACAGTTATATCGTCGATGCCGACGGCAACTTGCCTACGGTGCCTGTGGAGCCAATGCGGCAGGCACGACAGAAGCAGCGGCGCCGCAACTGGACAGTGGCGATCGCCTGCTCTTGCGCACTCCACGCAGCCGTGGCGCTGGCTTTTCTCACGCTGCCGGACGACCGGCCAAGGATCGAAGGTGCCGACCAGCAAGGCGAAATGCTGCTCGGCGCCGACCCGCAGCAGGCAGCCGGCGATGCCGCAGACGACCCGGAAGTGGCCAACGTAACGATGGTGACCATGCTCGACGCCAAGCCCGTCGAAACGGTCGAGGCACAGGCGACCGCGGCGGAGGAGACGCTCCAGCCGGTCACTGACGCGGCCGAAGCTTCCGGAACAGAAGTGGTCGAGCCGGTCAGCGAGGCCGCCACGGAAGCTGCTGCGCCTGCCGATCGCACCGATCCCGCACCTGCCCAACCCGTCCACCCTGCCCGCCAGGACCCATCGCCCGACATTCTTACGACCCACAGGCTGGTGCCTGCCGACGACAATGCCGTGCCGCCGCCAGTCAGCGCAGCCGAAACGGCCGAGCCGGCCGAGACAAACGCGCCGGCACCAGCCGACCCGGCGCCAGCCGAAACAGTTCAGACGACCGAGACTGTCGGCGCGGCGGAAGAACCGAAGCCGGACAGGCCGAAGCCCAGGCAGGCCGAGCCGAAGAAGAAGGCAACCGCGCAGAAAAAGCCGGCCGGGAAAGCCGAACCAGATGAGCCTGAAAAGCCGATCGCGCGCGACAAGGCGAGCAAGGCACTTGCCAAGGCCGACACCAAGAAGGGAAAGACCGGTTCCGGCGGCCGCGACGAAACGGATGTCGCGCGCGGCGCGGCCGACGGCAAGAAGGACGGCAAGATCCTGACCGCCAGCAGGGGCGGCAAATCAGGCGTCGGCAATGCGACCGTCACCAACTATCCCGGCAAGATCAGGTCTAAGCTGGTGCGGGCGTTCAATTCGACACGCACGCGCGCCACCGGCACGGCTACCGTCGCCTTTACCGTCGCATCGAATGGCAGCGTCCGGTCGGCCAGGCTGACGGGCAGTTCGGGTGTTGCCGCGCTGGACAAAGCCGCACTCGACGCAGTCCGCCGGGCTTCTCCGTTTCCTCCCATTCCGGAAGGAGCCGGTCGCTCGGCTTGGCAGTTCGAGGTGCCGCTCGGTATCAGGTAACTATCGCTCTCAGCCACCAAAGCCGGCGCCGCCCCTCAACCCGCTGCCGGGACCTTCTCCCGTAAAGAACGGGAAGAAGGGGCGTGGACGCAACGCTGGGCGACCCCTCTCCCCGTTCTTCAGGGGAGAGAGTAAGGGTGAGGGGAAACCTGAAGCGATTTACACGGCCCGCGATACGCGAACCCTGGCGAAACCCTACGCAGCGGCCAGCAGGCTGGCATTGCCGCCCGCTGCCGTGGTGTCGACGCAGACGGCGCGCTCGTGCGCATAGGCGGCCGGATAATAGACTTCGCTGACCAGCGGCACGATCGGGCCGGCGCGCTCGGCGATGACCTTGCGCACGATGCGCGCGGCCTCGGGCGTGCCGGAAAAGGCCACGACATCGACCCGCAGCGAGCGCGCTTCGACCGGGTCCGGCCGGCCGTCGATCGCCGCCAGCGGCAGGCCCTTGCCGGTCAGCGCTGATAGCGCCGCCGGCGCGCCGGGCGCGACGGCGAGCACCGCGTTGCCGGCGGCCAGCGCCTGGATCGTCTGAGCAAGCAGCGTATCCGCGTCGGGACCGAGGCACAGCACGCGCCCGCGCGGCGACAGCGACAGCGTGTTGGCCTCGCCGGTCGGCCCGGGCAGGTCGACCTGGCCGAAATCGATGGCGGCGGCAGCGCCGATGGCCGCGGCACCCTTACCGCGTAGATGTTTCCTCAGGATGGCAACGCGATCCGGACGCGTCGACCAGCCGCCAAACGCCGGGTCCGGCAGATTGTCGGCGAGCTCGGTCGCCGTCACCTTGCGGCCTTCGGCAAGATGGGTGCCGGCCTCCGGCCCCTTGCGGAAGCGCCGGAGATAATGCGGGCCGCCAGCCTTCGGCCCGGTGCCGGAAAGCCCCTCGCCGCCAAACGGCTGCGCGCCGACGACGGCGCCGATCTGGTTGCGGTTGACGTAGATGTTGCCGGCATTGATGCCGTCGACGAAATGCTGGGCGCGGCCTTCGATGCGGGTGTGCAGGCCGAAGGTCAGGCCATAGCCCTTGCGGTTGATCGCCGCGATCACCGCATCGATCTCGTCGGCATCGAAGGTGGCGACATGCAGCACCGGCCCGAACACCTCGCGCTCCAGCTCCTCGATGCCCTTGACCCGAAAGACGTGCGGCGCAACGAAGCGGCCATCCTTCGGTGCTTCGAGTTTGGCGATCAGCCGGCCCTGCAGGCCCATTTTGGTGCAGTAGTCGCGGATCGACGCTTGCGCCTCGTCGTCGATGACCGGGCCGACATCGGTCGATACCCGCCAGGGGTCGCCGAGGCTGAGCGCTTCCATCGCGCCTTTCAGCATCTCCAGCATCTTCTTCTCGACGTCCTTCTGCACGTAGAGAATGCGCAATGCCGAGCAGCGCTGGCCGGCACTCTGGAAGGCGGAGGCCAGGATGTCGCGCACCGCCTGTTCGGGCAGCGCAGTGGAATCGACGATCATGGCGTTCAGGCCGCCGGTCTCGGCGATCAGCATGGCATCGGGCGCAGCGGTCTCGGCGAGTTGCTTTTCGATCAGCTTGGCGACCTCCGTCGAGCCGGTGAAGCAGACGCCGGCAATGCGCGGGTCAGCGGTCAGCGGGCCGCCGACCGAGGGGCCGTCGCCGGGCAGAAGCTGGATGACGCCTTCCGGCACGCCGGCCTCGCGCAGCAGCTGGACGGCGCGAAAAGCGATCAGCGGCGTCTGTTCGGCAGGCTTGGCGATAACGGAATTACCGGTGACGAGTGCTGCCGCAATCTGTCCGGTGAAGATGGCGAGCGGAAAATTCCACGGCGAGATGCAGGCGATGGCGCCGCGCGCCTCGGTTCCCGCCTCGGCATTTCCGGCCTCGGCCGCATAATAGCGCAGGAAATCGACCGCCTCGCGCACCTCGGCAACGCCGTCGGCGAGCGACTTGCCGGCCTCGCGGGCGGCGAGTGCAAAGAACTCGACGGCGTTCGCTTCGTAGAGATCGGCCGCCCGGTTGAGGATGGCGGCGCGCTCGGCAACCGGGCGTCTTGCCCACGCCGGTTGTGCCTCGACGGCGATGCGCACGGCGGTCTCGACCTGCTTGGCGCCGGCCTCGCTGACCGTGCCGACCACTTCCGAAGGTTTTGCCGGATTGACGACCGGACGCTGCTTGCCGTAGCCGGCAGCGCGGCTGACCGGCTTGGCGTGCCAGCGCTCCGGCCCGGCGAACTCGGCCCTCGCCTTGTCGATCGCAGCCAGCGTCAGCGTGTCGGTGATATCGAAACCCTTGGAGTTGCGCCGGCCGGGACCGAAGATCGCCGACGGCGGCACGATCGCCGGATTGGCGGCGGGGCCTTGTTTCTCCACCGTCTCGAGTGGGTCGCGGGCAATGTCCTCGGGCTCGACCTCCTCGTCGGTGAGCTGGTGGACAAAGGAGGAATTGGCGCCGTTCTCCAGCAGCCGGCGGACCAGATAGGCAAGCAGGTCGGAATGGGCGCCGACCGGCGCATAGATGCGGCAGCGCGTGCCTTCGGCTTTGCGCACCGTCTCGTGCAGAGCTTCGCCCATGCCGTGCAGCCGCTGGAATTCGAATGTATCGCGGTCCGTCGTCATCGACAGGATGGCGGCGACGGTGTGGGCGTTGTGGGTGGCGAATTGCGGATAGATGCGATCGGTCATCGCCAACAGCTTCTTCGCGCAAGCCAGGTAGGAGACGTCGGTGTTAGCCTTGCGGGTAAAGACCGGATAGCCGTCGAGCCCGAGCGTCTGCGCCCGCTTTATTTCGGTGTCCCAATAGGCGCCCTTGACCAGCCGCACCATGATGCTGCGGTCATATTTCCTCGCCAGTTCGTAGAGCCAGTCGATAACGAACGCGGCGCGTGGGCCATAGGCCTGCACGACGACGCCAAAACCGTTCCAGCCGGCAAGCTCCGGCTCGGCCAGCACCCGCTCGATGACGTCCAGCGACAAATCGAGGCGGTCGGCTTCCTCGGCGTCGATGTTGAGGCCCATGCGCGAGTGGCGCGCCGCCAGCGCCAGCGAGAACAGCCGCTCGGCCATGACGGGCAGCATCTTTTCCTTCTGCGTGACTTCATAGCGCGGATGCAGCGCCGACAGTTTGACCGAGATGCCGTGGTTCTGGCGGATGTCGGGGCCGTTGGCGCCGGCATCGAGCGACGAGATGGCGTCGGCATAGGCCTTGAGATAGCGCAAGGCATCGGCCTCGGTGCGGGCCGCCTCGCCCAGCATGTCGAACGAATAGAGATAGCCCTTCTGCGTCATCGGCCGGCCGCGCCTGACCGCCTCGGCAATGGTGCGGCCGAGCACGAACTGCTCGCCCATCTCGCGCATCGCCGCCGCCACCGCCTTGCGGATGACCGGCTCGCCCAACCGGCGCACCATGGCGCGCAGCGTGCCTTCGATGCCGCCCTCGCCTTCGTCGAGCACGCGGCCGGTCAGCATCAGCGCCCAGGTAGACGCGTTGATGAAGATCGAGCTCGAGCCGCCCGCATGCGCCGACCAGTCGTGCGGCGCGATCTTGTCGGCGATGAGATCGTCCATCGTCTCGGTGTCGGGCACCCGCAGCAGCGCCTCGGCCAGGCACATCAGCGCCACGCCCTCCTTGGTCGAGAGGCCGTAGGCGGACAGGAAGACTTCCATCAGCCGCGGATCGGACGAGCCGCGCACTGCCCGCACCAGATCGGCGGCGCGGGCCGAGATCGCCTTTCGGTCTTTCCCCGAAAGCCCCGTCGCCTCGGCCAGCCGCTTCACAGCCTCGTCTTCGTCAGGCAGGTAATTGGCACGGATCTGCTGGCGGATGGCATCGAGCGCTGGCATGACGGTCCTGTAGAGCAAGCATCAGGGAGCGGGCCGGCGGTCGCCGGACCGAATGGCGCAAAGCTAGCACAAAGCCCGATCGCAGTCGGTCCAAAGAAATCGACAGCGCAGGTCGATTGATCTATCATGGCGGCTGATGCCCGCCATTTTGACCAGAATTTCAATGACAGAAGACCAATTGGACCGCATTGACAGGAACATCCTGTCGGCGCTGGGCAGCAACGGCCGGCTTTCCATGTCGGAACTCGCGGCAAAAGTCGGCCTGTCGAAGACGCCGGTGCAGGCGCGGGTCAAGCGGCTGGAAAAGGATGGCTTTATCAGGGGCTACCAGGCGATCATCGATCGCGAGCGCATGGGCGAAGGTCATGTCGCCTTCGTGCAGGTGAAACTTTCCGACACCCGCTCGGCCGCGCTCGACGCCTTCAACCGCGCCGTGCAGGCGGTGCCGGAGATCGAGCAGTGCCACATGATGGCGTCGAGCTTCGACTATCTGCTGAAGGTCCGCACCACCGACATCGCCGCCTACCGCCGCGTGCTCGGCGAGCGCATCTCCGCCCTGCCGCACGTTGCCCAGACCTCGACGTTTGTCGCGATGGAGACAGTGAAGGATCGGTAGGAGAGCGCTGTTGCGGTAATGTTGGCGGAGTGAAGGACTTAGAAAGCCGATCGCTACAGAGCGGGCTGAGCCACCCTCACTCCGCCAGTGTCTTCAAAAACGCCACCAGCGCCGCGCGCTCGCGGTCCGAAAGCTGCAGCGGGTGGACCTCTGACACACCCTCGACACTTGCCGGCGCCTTCGAATAATGCGCCACCACCTCGTCCAGCGAGGAAAACTGCCCGGCATGCATGTAGGGCGGACGGGTGGCGGCACCGCGCAGCGACGGCGTCTTGTAGGCGCGGACGAGTTCCGGCCCGGTCTTGACCATGAAGCGCAGTTCGCGGCAGGCGCTGGCATCGCCGTCGCGAAAGGCGCCGAAACAGTTGAACGGATCGGCCTCGACCTGCGCCACCGCGTCGACGCGCCCGCGATCCGGCGGCAGGCCCGCGACCGGCGGCACGCCGGTGTTGTGGAAGCTGCCGTCGGTAAAACGCGGGCCATTGTGGCAGGTCACGCAATTGGCCTTGCCGATGAACAGCTTTAGGCCGAGGATTTCCTCCGGCGAAAAGGCGGCGTCGCCTTTCGGCTCGGCGCCCGCAGCCAGGTCGATGGCAAAGCGGTCGAAGCGTGTCTGCGGCGGCGCGATCGAGCTCTCGAAGGCGGCGATCGCCTTGCCGATGTTGGCAAAGACGCGGTTGACCTCCTCGGCTTGGCTGGCGGGCATGGCGTTCCAGGCCGCCTTCTCGGCATCGGTGCCGAGCGGGCCGGCATTGGCCGGCACGCCCGAAAGGTCCGGCAGCGGCCCGAAGATGCGCTCGTAGCGCTCGCCGAAGCGGGCCTTGATGTAATGCGCGAAGGCGGCGCGGCTGCCGGCCTGCTCCAGCGGATTTTCGAGCGGTGTCAGCGCTTGCGCCCACAGGCTGTCGCGCCGCCCGTCCCAGAAGAACCAGGGATCATGCACGACGCCGGCCAGCGGCATGGTACGACGGTTGGTGCGGCCGACGCCGACCGCTTGCGGCAGGTCGTCCTGGAACTGCCGGTCGATCTTGTGGCAGGTCGAGCACGATACCGTGCCGTCGCCGCTCATCCCGGTGTCGAAAAACAGCGTCGAGCCGAGTGCCGCGGCGGCCGGCACATCGGCGAAGCGATTGGTGGTATCGGGCTTCAGCGGCGGCAGCTTGGATAGCGCCAGCGAGGCGATGGTCTGCTTTTCGGCATCGGAAAACTCCGGTCTGCCGCAGCCGGCAAGTACGGCCACCACCGCCAACGCGAGAAGACTGGGAAACCGGCTCATCAGTGGCTCACAGCACCACATTGAAGACGACAGTGTCCGAACCGGCCGCAGCGGAAATGGCAAAATGCAATTGCCACCACCCGCTCATCGTGAATTTCACGCCGTCGATGCGATAGCGCCCCGCGCCGAGGTAATCGGTCGCCTGCGGGCTGGTCGGCAGACCGTGCTTGTGCTGCGGCATGCCGCCGGAAATCGTTATCGCAGCACCTTCCACCGGCGCACCCTCGACGGTTTTGAGCGTCAGCAGCCAGGATTCCAGTTCGCCCTGCCGGATGACGCCTTTCTCGGGCTCGAAAGTCGCCGCGAACAGCTTGTTCGCCGTCGTCTTGGAACGGCCGACATCCGAGCTTGGTTGCGGCGCATGCGGCGCCGTCAGATAGACGATTGCCAGCACGCCGGCGAGCAAGGCAGCCAGGCCGAGGCCCCCAAGAAGATAACGCCATAACGATGCCAAACCCATTCCTGTTCTGCGGATAACGTTTCGCTGGGCAGATCGCGTCCCACGCCCCTGTGGGAAATCGCGCCCAGTGTAAGAATCCGCCGTCGCCAAGCATGGCGCTGCCGGCCGCAAAAAGCTACAGCACCGCAATTGCAGGATGGAGGAGTGCTTCATGGCAGGAAACGGCATCGCCTCGATTGGCGAGTGCATGCTCGAGCTTTCGGGCCAGGCCGGGCCGAACTGGCGCATGGGCTTTGCCGGCGACACGTTCAACACTTTATGGGCGCTGCATGCCTTGAGCGGCGAGCGGCCGGCGACCTACGTGTCGGCCTTCGGCGACGACCCGTTCTCGCGCGACCAGATCAAGTTCCTGGCCGAAAACGGCATCGGCATCGGCGCCAGCCCGGTGATAGCGGGCGCCCGCCCCGGCCTCTATGCGATCACCCTGACCGGCGCCGAACGTTCTTTCACCTATTGGCGGGCCGATGCGGCCGCAAGGCAGTTGGCTTCGAACCCAGCCGCATTGCAGAAAAGCCTTGAAAACCAGGCGCTTGTCTATTTTTCCGGAATCACTTTGGCAATTCTCGACGAGGCTCCACGCAAGGTACTGCTGACGGCCGTGGCCACAGCGCGCGCGGCCGGCTCGCTGATCGCCTTTGATCCCAATTACCGGCCGAGGCTGTGGCGCCAAAGCGAGGAAGCGCAGGCCGCCATCCTCGAGGCGCTCGCCGTCGCCGACATCGCGCTACCGACCTTTCCCGACGAGCAGATGCTGTTTGGTGATACAACACCGCAGAAAACAGCTGAACGGCTGCGAAAGCTGGTCGGCGAAGTCGTCGTCAAGAACGGCGAGGAACCGGCGCTGATCGCGCAAAACGGAACCTCGCAATCGGTGCCGGCGGTACACGTCGCCACCCCGGTCGACACCACCGGCGCCGGCGACTCCTTCAACGGCGCCTACCTCGCCGCTCGCCTTGCCAGCCATGCCCCGGCAGAGGCGGTGCTGCGCGCCCATCGCGTCGCCGCCGCCGTCGTGCAGGTGCGCGGCGCCCTGGCGCCGTTCGAGACGCTCAAGGCTGCGTTCGAGGCAACTGCTATCTGACCTTGATGACGACCTTGCCCTTGGCGCGTCCTGTTTCGACATAGGCCAGGGCGTCATTGGTCGCTTCGAATGGAAAGACCCGATCCACAACCGGGCGGATCGCGCCGGCTTCGATGAGAGCGGTGATTTTGCTCAGCTGATCGCCCTGCGCCCACATGAACAGGAACGAAAACTGCACGCCGCGGCGCTTGGCTTTGGCCCGAATTCCGCGACTCAGGAAGCGCAGCACCAGCCTCAGCATCAAGTTCAGTCCCTTTTCCCTGGCAAATTCGGCATCCGGTGGACCGGAGATGGAGATGAGCTTGCCACCCGGTTTCAGCACCCTCAGGGATTTTTCCAGTGTCTTGGCGTCCTGGCTGTTCAAGACGACATCGTAGCCCGACAGAACTTTCTCGAAGTCGCCTTTCCTGTAGTCGACAACGACATCGGCGCCGAGACTTTTGACCAGATCGGCACTTGCCGCGCTCGCGGTTGTCGCAACGGTCGCGCCGAGGTGCTTGGCCAACTGAATAGCAAATGTCCCGACGCCGCCGGAACCAGCCTGAATGAAGACCTTCTGTCCCTTCTTCAGGTTTGCCCGTTCGATGAGCGTCTGCCAGGCGGTGAGACCGACCAGGGGAATCGACGCCGCCTCTTCCATACTGAGATTCTCGGGCTTCAACGCTACGTCGGCCTCATTCACGGCAATGAATTCGGCGAATGTCCCAATCCGGCCGTCGCGCGGCCGCGCATAGACCTCGTCGCCGGCCTGGAACTTGCTGACTTGCGATCCTACGCGGATAACCTTCCCAGCCACGTCGTGGCCCAGGATGAAGGGCCGGCGGTAGGGCAGGATGAGCTTGAATTCTCCGGTTTTGACCTTGGAATCGAGCAGGTTCACCCCTGCGGCATGGACCTCGACCAAGACATCGCTGTCCTGGAGCTCCGGCTCCGGCATTTCGGCCAGCCGCAGGGCGCCCTTTTCATTATACTTATCGACAACGAATGCCTTCATGGCAGTTACTTTCCAAGAATGTCTGTTGCTGTTCGGGACGAAACAAGCCGAACGTTTTCAGCTGCATGGCCGCCCTGCGGCAAGGCCTCAGCCTCGAGGAAGGACAGCGCCTTCGGGACAAAAGCGGCGTGGTTCTGAAATACCCCGCCATGCCCGGCATCCGGATAGATGACCAGATGCGCCCCCGGGATACGCCCGGCGAGATCGTAGGTATTGCTGCTCGGCACCATGCTGTCCTGGTCGCCATTCGCAACCAAAGTGGGAATGCGGATGGTGCTCAGGTCTTGTGGCGCCTGGAGTCCGTAGGCCTTGATCGCCTTGAGTTGCGCGCCGAACGCGCTCAGCGATATCGCCTTGTCCCGGTTGTTCCGGCGCTCCTTCAGCCGTTCCAGAAATGCGTTTGCGGCGCGGCGCCCATTCGGCGTTCTTGTGAAGAAGAGATAGTACTTCGGATCCCGAAAAGTCAGCGCGCCCTTGATCATGTCCACGATCGTCAGCGGCGTCACCTTGTCGACGCCTTGCCCACCGGCCGGCCCCGTGCCAGCCAGGATGAGTTTGCGCACAAGCTTGGGCTCGGTCAGCACAATCTCTTGCGCCACGAAGCCGCCGAGTGAAAAGCCGAAGAGATCGACTTCTTCGAACCCCAGCGCCCGGACAAAGGCGATTGCATCCCGCGCCATGCCGGAAATGGTCGACGGAGTTTTGCCACCCGAAGCACCGATGCCGCGATTGTCGAAGGCAATTACCCGCCGGGTCGCAGCGAGGCCATCGACGATGCGCGGATCAAAATTGTCCAGCTGAGCAGCCAGATGGTTGAGCAGGATCACTGGCACGCCCGTCCTGGGCCCGAGTTCCCTGTACGCAAAAGCTATGCCCCCGACATCGATCGAGAGCGTTGGCGCGTCCTGGAACAATGCCGGTGAACGCGGCGACCGATTGGATCTATGTGTCATGCTTGGCGTCTCCGTTTCGTAGGGCCTGGCCAAATGTGTTGTGGTTGCTAGTCGCATGTGCGTGAAATCCTCTGCCTCGCCGTTGTTCAGACCGGCAAGCGGAACTGCTTGCGCAGGCTCTTGTCGAAAATCCCCGCGGGGGCAAAGCGGCGCAGCAGGCTGACCTGGCGCGCTGCGTTGCCAGCGGTATAGCGCCGTCGCGGGCGGGCATCGGTCGCTGCCTTGACAACCACATCCGCCACCACTTCCGGCCGATCGGCTTTGGGCATCACATCGCCCAGCAGCGCCTTGAGCCCGGCTCGAGCCCGATCGTATTCCTTCAACAGCGAATCCGGCTCGATGCCGTTCTGGTCGAAGACGGTGCGAACGAATGCCGGCTCGATGACGGAAACGCGGACGTTGAAGGCGCGCACCTCGTGGTCGAGCGATTCCGAATAGCCTTCGAGCGCGTGCTTGACCGCCGAGTAATGAGCTGAGTATGGCGCGGGTACCAGTCCCAGAATCGAGCCGATATTGATGATGCGCCCTTCGCCGCGCCGCCGCATCGACGGCAACACCGCATTGGTCATCCGCATGACGCCGAACAGATTGACGTCGAACAGGGCTTGTACCTGTGCGACCGAGGATTCCTCGGCGCCTCCTAGCAGACCGACACCGGCATTGTTGACCAGGAGGTCGATCCGGCCGGTCTGCGCGAGCACGTTGGCAACGAGCGCATTGACGGCCGCATCATCGGTCACGTCGCATGCCAGCATGGTCACTCCGCCCGGACCATTACTGGTCTTGCGGCGACTTGTCCCGAAGACAGTGAAACCCGCCCGCGCCAAGGCCTCGGCGCTGGCGCGGCCGATGCCCGAGGAGGCCCCGGTCACGATTGCGGTCTTTTCAGAATTCCCATTCATTTTGATGTTCCAGGTTCGAGAGGTCTAGCTTATTTCCACGAATTGAATTATGGTCGTAATATCAGATTATGAGCATAATGCAATAGCAGGACAGGAAAGAAAGACCATGCGCTACGAAAAGGGCCGAAAAGACGCGTCACGCAGCCGGATCATGGAGGTCGCCGCCGAACGTTTTCGATCTGACGGCATCGCGGCGTCCGGGCTGGCGACCATCATGAGCGACGCCGGGCTGACGAACGGCGCCTTCTATCCGCACTTCCAGTCCAAGGCGGAGCTCGTCCGTGAAAGCGTGGCGGCGGCCTTGGACGCGCAGTCGCATGAAGTGCAGGAAGCATTGGCCGCCGGCGGCCCGGAAATGGCCATAGAGGCATATCTGTCGGCCGAGCACCGGGACAATCCCGGAAAGGGCTGCGCTTCGGCGGCGCTGTTGCCGGAAATAGCGCGGCAGCCGCCTGAAACGCGAGCCCTCTACGCCGAGCGCGTTCAATCCCTGGTGCGCCAGATAGCCGAAGCTCTGCCGCCGACCGAGGATCGCGAGGGCACCGCGTTGGGCATGTTTGCAACGCTCATCGGCGCGCTTCAACTGGCTCGCGCCGTGGAAGGGACGGAATTGTCGGATCGGGTCCTTGCAGCGGGAGCAGATGCCGCAAAGGCGCTGATCCGGCCGGTTCAAAACGAGGTGGCCTCCTGAGGGCCGCCCGGACTATTCGGCCGGCTCGAATCTGCCTTGCACCAAGACTGTCTCCACCGGCCCAAGCGGATTGATGATCCGGCTCTCCAGGACTTCGATAAGTTTGCGTCCAACACCCGCCATATCGACGGAATGAACTCCGATCTTTGCGGGCAGGAAGCGTGCCAGCCGCGTGCTGTCACGGGTGACGATGTGGACGTCGCGGCCTGCTGTAAGACCCCGCTTGCCGAGAGCGTGCAACGCTCCCAGAAGGCCCAGTTCGTTGGCGCACGCCAAGCCCGTTGGCGGATCCGACGACGCCAGCAAGCGATCGAACCAGCCGGCGCTCGATTCCATGGTGAACATGCCATGACCGATCAGCGATTGGTCGATCGGAATACCAGCCTCGGCCATTGCCCTTCCATACCCGGAAAGACGCATGGCACTCGCCTGGTCCTCCGGAACGAGAAGTTGCAGCGCAATGCGTCGACAGCCCTTATCCATGAGCCGCCGGGTCGCCTCGTAGGCAATCTGTTCATTGTCGACGTCGACATAGGGATAGGCGATATCCAGGTCGGTTCTTCCAAACGCGACGAATGGCATGCGTTGATCCAGCAGCAGCCTGACGCGCGGATCAGCCGACACCAGGCGTGTGATGATCAGGCCGTCTGCACTGCGCGCCTGAAGCTGCCGCTGCACACTCTCAACGGGATCGTCGTCGGGAGTGGTGGAATAGATGGACAGACTATAACCGGCTTGCCGCGCCGCCAGCGTCATGCCTTCGATCAAAGGAAGCTTCAACAGATCGGACAGATGGTCTCGTGTCTCCATCGGGAGCACCGCCGTCAGCGTCTGCGTTCGACCGGTTTTGAGCGCGCGACCATAGTGATTTGGTAAATAGCCGACCCGCTTAGCCGCCTCCTTGACGCGGGCTATGGTCGAGGGCTGCACTTCCGGCCCATCCTTCAGAGCGCGGGACACCGTGGTCACCGAGAGGGAAAGTTCCGCGGCGATCTGCTTTAGATTGGCCATTGTTCGCCCGACTTCATTTGCGAAAGCGCCGGCTGATTTGCTGACCGCCACAGCGTTACCGAATTCGACATCCCGGTCAATCCGAACTCCCATAGGAAGCAGCTTGACTCTAGCGTATCCAGATGCAATCGTAACGTTACGATTACAAAATAATGGCTCTTTCAAGCGATATTCCATAAAAGTTGGGGAGGAGAACCTATGTCCTGGCTACGCATTTCCTTAACAGCATTCGCAATCTCGGCTGCCCTGCCCGTGCATGCGCAGACGGTCACCATCACGACCGCGGGCGGCGACTATGGCAACGCCATCAAGGAGGCCATGTGGGGCCCGGCTGCAAAAGAGCTTGGCTATGACGTCCGCGAGGAGACGCAGAGCGACGGCCTGGCCGCCCTGAAGATGCAGGTTACCTCGGGTGCAGTCACGACCGATATCGTCCACCTGGGTTCGCCGGAAGGGGCGCAGGCGGCCGCGCAATCGCTGCTGGAGCCGCTCGACTACAAGATCATCGATCCGAAATCCGTGCCGGAGGGTGCAAAGTCCGACTACTGCTATCCGTTCGATTCCTATGGCACCGTCATGTCGTGGAACACCAAGACCTATGGCGAGAACCCGCCGAAGACGTGGGCGGAGTTCTGGGATGTTGCCAAATTTTCTGGCCGTCGCGCGTTGCGCGCCAATGCGCAAGACTCGATCGAGATCGCGCTTCTCTCCGATGGCGTGCCACCGGCGGACGTCTATTCCGTGCTCAGCACGCCGGAAGGGCTAGAGCGCGCCATCAAGCGGCTTGAAGCGATTAAACCAAATGTCGCCGTGTGGTGGACCTCGGGCGCCCAGTCCGCGCAGTTGCTGAAAGACGGTGAGGCGGATTTGGTCATTACCTGGAACGGACGCGCCCAAACCGTGAAAGCAGATGGCGGCGCGGCTGACTACACGTTCAAGGGTTCGGTCATCGGCACGGACTGTCTTGGGGTGCCGAAGGGAGCGCCGAACAAGGAAGCCGCGATGAAGCTCATTGCAGCGATGACGCAGCCCGCGCGGGTTGCCAAGCTGACCGATTTCATTGCCTATGGCCCAGTCAATCCTGCGGCATATGAGGGTGGACTTATTCCCGCGGACCGTCTGAAGACACTTGCGACCGCGCCTGAAAATGCTGGCACTTCGGTGTTTTCCAATTCAGAATGGTGGGTCAAGAATGGCGAGGCTGCCCAAAGAGCCTTCGATGAAATGATGGCTCGCTGACTCTCAGCTCTGACGCATGTTGCGCAAAAATGTGCAGCGCGCGACAACGACATGCATGAAAACAAGAACCTGAAGCGCGTCGCGTGAAGCCGGTCGAACGCGACGCGCTTCAAGGCTGGAGCACATGATGAAGTCGCTCGCGATCACCATCGAAAGCGTGCACAAGGCTTACGGGGCCTACGTCGCACTGGATGATGTTTCGCTCGACATTCAGGCTGGCGAATTCCTCACCCTGCTAGGGCCATCCGGATCGGGCAAGACGACTTTACTCATGGCTCTGGCCGGTTTTGTCCGGCCGGATTCCGGTAAACTTTTCCTGGGCGATCGAGACATCACCCGCCTGCCGCCCAACAAACGAGACATCGGCATAGTATTCCAGAATTACGCCTTGTTTCCCCACATGAACGTCCTGGCGAACGTCGCGTATCCGCTGGTGCTGCGCAAGGTACCGAGAGCGGAGGCGCGTCAGCGGGCGCTTGATACCTTGGCCCGCGTGAAGCTGGATGGCCTGGCGGAACGCAATGTTGCCGCACTATCCGGCGGCCAACGTCAACGGGTGGCATTGGCGCGGGCTATCGTCTTCGAACCGCGCGTGATGTTGATGGACGAGCCGCTGTCGGCGCTCGACAAGAATCTGCGCGAGACCATGCAGTATGAGATCCGGCGTCTGCATGATCATCTACGGATCACCACAATCTATGTGACCCACGACCAGCGCGAAGCGCTGATTATGTCTGACCGGATTGCGGTGATGAATTCTGGCCGCATCCAGCAGATAGATACGCCGCAGCGGATTTATGATCGTCCATCGACCCGCTTCGTCGCGGAGTTCATGGGCGAGGCCAACATTGTGGCCCCGGGCTCGGCGCGCAGAATCGACGGCGCCGAAGCACCACACGAAACGCTGATGATCCGCGCCGAAAGCTTCCATCTTGATGCGAAGCTCGTCGGAGGAGACGGAGTGGCCCTCGAAGGAATACTGCGCACCAAAGCGTTCCGCGGCGAGAACTGGCTTTTGACGCTGGCGCTTGACGGTGGGCAAGAGGTTCTTGTCTGCATTCCGGCAGCGCTGGCCGGCGGCTGCGCCGAACTTGCCGCCGGTCAGCGGATGACCGCATATGCACCAGCCGCGAAGGTTCACGCGATACCGGGGGCGATGGCGTGACCGTCGTCCGGGATCCGGCGCTCGCAGCGGATGCACGGCGCGAGCGGCGGTTTTTTCTTTCGCTTTCGCTCCCGGCGCTGTTCATCGTTGGACTGGCGGCGATACTGCCCATCCTTTGGATCATCCGGCAATCCTTCCTGACCACCGGAGGTGAGTACACCGTCGGCAATTACCAGAAGGTCCTTTCGAGCGGACTGACATGGTCGGCGCTCGTCACGACCCTCGAACTGTCTTTGGGTACGCTAGCGGCCTGCATTCTCCTCGGCACCCCTCTGGCGCTCGCTCTGGCCAGTGTCAGACCAAGGTTGGCCAACGTGCTCATGGCGTTCGTCATGCTGCCGCTGTGGACCTCCATTCTGGTGCGTACCTATGGTTGGCTCGTGCTCTTGCGGCGCGACGGCCTGATCAACGCGGCGTTGACCGGTTCAGGCCTGACGGCGGAGCCATTGCCGCTGGTCTACAACTTCACGGGAACGCTCATCGGCATGGTGCACTACATGCTGCCACTCTTTCTGCTGCCTGTTTATGCTGCGATGCGCGATATCGACCCAAATCTCATTCGCGCGGCAGCGAGCATGGGAGCCACTCTCAGGCAGGTCATCCGCACCGTCATTATGCCGCTTTCGGCGGGCGGCATCTTCTCGGGTTCGATCATCGTCCTCATCTACGCCATAGGTTTTTTCATCACGCCGGCGGTGCTTGGCGGCGGCAAGGTAAATCCGCTCTCTACCCGGATCGAGCGTACATTATCGACCTTTCAGGACTGGGGATCGGCGAGCGTCCTGGGCATTCTGCTCCTCGTTCTCATGGCGCTGATCGGTGTGATGTTGCTGGCGGCACGCCGGCTGGTGGCCCAGAACACCGTGGAAGCCTCCCATGCTTGAAGCCTATCCGCAAAACAGGCTCGCCCGCATTTTGCTCTGGAGCTTTGCCGCTCTTGTCATGGCATTTCTGATGCTGCCGACGCTCGTGGTGGTGCCGCTTTCCTTTTCGGCATCTAATCTCCTCGAGTTTCCGCCGCACGCCTACTCGTTGCGCTGGTACGAGAACTTCTTCGGCTCGGCAACGTGGATGGCCGCGCTGAGGACGAGTTTGATCCTTGGGACGTTGACGGCGTTGATCGCGGTGCCTTTCGCGCTGCTCGCCTGCATTTCAATGAACCGGCTGGGCGGAAAGACCGCTGCGGCCATCCAGAGCGTCCTGCTGACCCCCTCGATCACCCCAGGTATCCTGCTTGCGATCGGTCTCTTCTTTGTGTTGGCCGCACAACATCTGATCGGAACGCTATTGGGTGTGCTGGTCGGACATGTGGTGCTGGCCGTTCCGGTCGCCTGCATTGTGTTGCTACCCGCTCTCGCCCGCTTTGACTGGAACCAGGTTCAGGCGGCGCGCAGCCTCGGCGCAAACTGGGCCAGAGCCATTGGCGGAATAATCGTTCCGCAACTTCGGATCAGCTTGCTGTCGGGGACATTGATGGCGTTCCTGACTTCGCTCGACGAGTCTGTGATTTCGATCTTCATCGCAAGCGGTCGCAACAGCACGATGCCGAAGCTTATGTTCCTGTCGCTGCGCGATCAGATCGATCCGACCATTGCGGCGATCTCGACATTGTGGACCGTCATCGTCGTGGCCGTGGTCCTGATTGTGACCCTTCGCCAAAAATCCTGACCGAGACTGGAAACATGCCCGCCAATCACCATGCAGCCGACGATCTGACGGATCATTCGACGGACATCCCTCAGGTAGGGTTGGCCATCATCACCGGGTCGGCAAACTGGGGGCTTGCCTTCCCGGAAGATGTCGAATTCGATGGTGTGCGCACCTTGCGGCGCGACATGAGTTTTGAAACACCTTTCGGTCGCACCGACAACTGGAAGCTGCTCGAGTTCGATGCGTCGATCACAGCGGAAGGGAGAGCAAAACGCGCGCTGTGCATGTATTCGCACGGCAATCCCCGCGACCATATCGACCATTCCTGCCACCGCCGCGCGTTCTGGGTATTGATGCGGGCGGGTGTACGGCAAGTTCTCGCCTGCTCGACGGTTGGCGCCGTCAACAAGGCGATCCAGCCTGGCGATATGGTGGTGACTGCCGATATCATCGAACTGACGCAGACCCCCTTTTCACTGCTTCCTGACCGCCAGAGCTTTGACTGTTCGGGCAAGCAAATCGTGTGCCCAAGATGCGCGGCGGTTCTGGTTGAAACGGCCCGCCGTCATTGGCCAGCCGAATGCCGCGTTTATGGCATCGAACAGCAGTTGGTGGCTGCCCACTGTTATGGGCCCCGGCTGACAACGCCAGCCGAAGCCTTGGCGTATCGGGGCATGGGGGCGGATGTACTCAACCATTCCATCGCCCCTGAGGCGACCCTGTCGCGCGAAATCGGCGCGTGTTTCGTGCCTTGCGCGTTCGTGACGGCGGGCTTCAACGACTATATGGATCGCAATCGCCAGAAATTGCTGCAGGAGGACGTGCTGCCCAATCTTTCCATGACAGCCTCGCGGGTCGCGCTGGAGACCGCCGCGCGACTTCCCGCTGATCCGGAATGCTCCTGTCAGGGTTTGAAGTCGCCGCAGCCGAAAGAACGCTCCAGCCGGTTCTGAGATACCCGCCAGATGGCTGAAGCTCTGCCGCAGACTAGGGATCTCGAGGCGCCGCGCTGGGCATGTTCGCGACGATCGAGTCGTACGCTTCGGCAGCGGCAGTCCAACCCTAAGGCAGCCTGAACCGGTATTCCGTCACGTGATGGTAGATCTGCCCGGGCCACAGCGTGGCTTGCGGGAAATACGGCCGGTTCGGCGCATCCGGCCAGATTTGCGGCTCCAGGCAGAAGCCCGAAAAGGCCTTGTATTGACGCCCCCCCAATCCAGGCGAAGACGGCGCCAAGTACTGGCCGGTATAGAGCTGGACGCCCGGCTCCGTGGTCCAGAGCTCCATCTCGACGCCGGAATTCGCGCCTTGCGCCCATGATGCCTGCTTCAGCGGCCCGCGGGTCGAGGCGAAGCAGAAATTCTGGTCGTAGGGGAGCTGTTCGCCCTCGGTCTCCATGCGCAGCGGCCGCGCCTGGCGAAAGTCGAAAGGTGTGCCGTCGACCGGCTTGACCGTGCCTGTCGGGATCAGATCGGCGTCGACAGGAAGATAAGCGCCGGCATTCAGCATCAGCCGGTGGTCGAGAATGTCGCCGGCGCCGCCGTCATCCAGGTTGAAATAGGAATGCTGGGTGAGGTTGCAGAGCGTCGGCTCCTCGCAGGTGGCGGTCAGTTCGACGCTGAGCGTGCCGGGGATCTTCAGCCGGTAGGTGCAGGTCACGTCGAGCGCGCCGGGAAAGCCCATCGTGCCGTCGGGGTCGTGCAGGGTCAGCGTGACAAAATCCCTGCCATGCAGCGAAACCGCCCAGGCCCGGCGCGAAAAACCTTGCGAACCGCCATGCAGCGTGTGCTTTTCGAGGAAATTGCGCTCGGTCTGATAGCGTTTGCCGGCAAGCGTGAAGCGGCCGTCGCGGATACGGTTGGCGTAGCGCCCGACGACGGTGCCGAAGAAGGCGGTATCGGTCTCATAATGCTCGAATCGGTCATAGCCGAGCACCAGCGGCGCGTCGTGCCCGGCCAGACGCAGATCCTGGATGATCGCACCCAGCCCGATGATGTTGGCGGTAAGGCCGCCGCCACGGATGGTGAAGCGGCGGACGGCCTCGCCCGCCTGCGTCGTGCCGAAAACCTCGCCGTCCTTCATTGCCATGCTCGCAAGTTTGCTGCTCGATGCCAGCCTGGCCTTTCGAAGCGGCCCAGGGTCGTTTCGGTATTACCGCATCAGGCTTCTAGAGACCAAGTCCGCCGATGCAGACATATTTGGTGTCCAGATAATCCTCGATGCCCTGATGGCCGCCTTCCTTGCCGAGGCCCGATTCCTTGACGCCGCCGAACGGCGCTTCAGGGGTGGTGATGAGCCCCTCATTGACGCCGACCATGCCGTATTTCAGGCCTTCCATGACCCGGAAGGCGCGGCCGAGATCGCCGGTGTAGAAATAGCAGGCCAGGCCGAACTCGGTGTCGTTCGCGAGTGCCACCGCCTCTTCCTCGGTCTCGAACTTGAATACCGGCGCTACCGGGCCGAAGATTTCTTCCTTCATGAAGCGCATTTTCGGCGTGGCATTGGCGATCACCGTCGGCTGGAAGAAC
Source organism: Mesorhizobium sp. M0910 (assembly GCF_040319465.1). Classification (NCBI taxonomy): domain Bacteria; kingdom Pseudomonadati; phylum Pseudomonadota; class Alphaproteobacteria; order Hyphomicrobiales; family Phyllobacteriaceae; genus Mesorhizobium; species Mesorhizobium sp. M0910. Next base: position 377,124 of record NZ_JAMYNZ010000004.1, on the reverse strand, counting down.
GAGCCGCCGAGCGCGTGGCGCTTGCCGCCGGCGACGACCTTGCCGCCTTTGGCGGTAGCGTCGGCAATCAGTTCCTCGACCTTCTCCACCGCCTTCTCGTCGATCAGCGGCCCCTGCTGGACGCCGTCTTCGAGGCCGGAACCGACCTTCAGGCCGTTGCTCGCAGCAGCCAGCTTTTCGACGAACTGGTCGTAGATGCCGGCCTGCACCAGGAAGCGGTTGGTGCAGACGCAGGTCTGGCCGGAATTGCGGTACTTGGCGGTGATGGCGCCGGCGACGGCCCGCTCGATGTCGGCGTCGTCGAAGACGATGAACGGCGCATTGCCGCCGAGCTCCATCGACACTTTCTTGACGGTCACCGACGACTTCTGGATCAGGATCTTGCCGACCTCCGTCGAGCCGGTGAAGGTGATCTTCTTGACCAGCGGGTTGGCACAGATCTCGTCGCCGATCTCACCGGCGGCCCCGGTCAGGATATTGATTACGCCTTTGGGGAAGCCGACCTCCTCGGCAAGCGCGCCCCAGGCAAGGCCGGAATAAGGCGTCTGCGACGCGGGCTTGACCACGGCGGTACAGCCGGCGGCAAGCGCCGGGCCAAGCTTGCGGGCCAGCATCGAGGATGGGAAATTCCACGGCGTAATGGCGGCGATGACGCCGACCGGTTCCTTGGTCACCAGGATACGGCGGTCCGCCCAGGGCGACGGCACGACGTCGCCATAGGTGCGGCGGCCTTCTTCGGCGAACCACAATATGTAGGACGCGGCCGAGCCGATCTCGCCCTTCGATTCGAACAGCGACTTGCCCTGCTCGATGGTCAGCAGTTCGGCCAGCACGTCCTGATTGTCCATCATCGCGTCGTGCAGCTTGCGCAACAGCTTCGAGCGTTCGAGCGCGGTGGTCTTGCGCCATGTCTGGAAAGCAGCGTCGGCGGCTTCGATGGCGCGGCGGGTCTCGGCCTTGCCCGACTTCGGCACAGTGCCGATCTTGAGGCCGGTGGCAGGATTGTTGACGTCGATCGTCTGGCCTGAATCGGCCTGCACCCATTCGCCATTGATGAGATTGGCCTGCCGCATGAAATGGCTGGTTTTCTGAAGCATGATCTCGCCTCCGTTCGGCACCTGGCGGGCCGGTCGCTGATTTCGTGAATGGACGTGCGCGATAGCATCGCTAGAGCCACTGCTCTTAGCCCAGGGCAAGCCCCGCAAGCAATCACAAGATGGCATATAGGGTTTGGGCCAGCCAAAGCGAGAGCGATGCAGCCAAGGCTCCAGGGTATGTTGAGATTCAGGTCAGGCCGAGTCGAGAAGGGTGGGTTCCGAGAACCGGAACGGAGCGGACATTCGGGTCCGTGAGTACCGGAAGCGCAGGAAACCGCCATTCGCAGGCCGGCATCACCCGACTATCGACATACCCTACCCAAAAACATGGACGACCACGGCCAGCCAAAACGCAGTGGTCACGACAGCACAGGCGGTGGCGATGGTCATCTGGTTCGATGCCAGTGCCTGGCCGGTGTTGAACTGCACCGCGATGAGATAGGAATTGATGCCGGACGGCAGCGCCGCAACCATCACCGCCACCTTGGCCGTCAATGGCGGCAAGCCGATCAGCCACACCAGGCCGAGAACCAGCGCCGGCATCAGGAACAGTTTCAGCGCCGACAGCGCCAGCGCCGGCCTTACATTGCCGGAGATGCCAAAGCGGCGCAGGCTGAGCCCCATGGCAAACAGCGCAACCGGGGCGGCCGTGCCGGCCAGCGCGTCGCTCAGCCGCGTCGCAAGCACCGGCAGTGGCGCACCGGTGAAGCGCCACGCCAACCCGGCCAGTATGCCGATGATCAGCGGATTGATGAATACCCTCCTGAGAAAGCTCCTGACGACGCGGAGCGGATGCACAGGCTCGCTGCCGCCGCGGCCGAACATCTCGAACAGGATGATCGAGGCCATCATCATCACCGGCAAGTGAATGGAGACGAGCAGTGACAGCACTTCGAACCCGGCCGGCCCGAACACGCCGATGATGAAGGGCGCGCCGAGCAGGACAACGTTGGAGAAGGACGACGATACGCCGCCGACGACGCCGGCGCGGGCGTCCCGCCCGAAGATGCGCGTAATAACCAGATGGCCGGTGGCCCAGGTGAGCGCGACCGCCGCGAAATAAGCGCCCCATAGCGGCCACGGCGCCACGCCGTGGAAATCGGCCTTTACCATGGTCTGGAACAGCAAAAGCGGCATTGCCACGTTGATGGCGAATTCGGATACGCCCTCGCCGCTCGCCGGCTTCAAATAGCCGGTCAACCCGGCAAGATAGCCGAGCCCGACGAGACTGAAGACGAAGAGGACGGTTTCGGTAAGCGGAGACATTTTTCCCGTGATAGGCGAGGCCGGGCGGCGGCGCAATCGCCCTTCCCTCGCGAATGTACCGGCCAACAATCCGGCTGCTCGGATCTTGCCCGAATTTGCTCATGGTTGGATGCCAGCGCTATACAGGGTTGTCGGGGGACACGCGGCGAATGGGCCTTGTCGGAAATCAGTACTTCTTCAAGCAGGCGTGGCTGACGGCTTTCGTCGGCGCCATGCTTTGCCTCGTGGTGACCTCGGCTCATGCCGCGGAGCCGGAGAGCCTCAAGGGCGTGGCGCTGATTGTCGGCCAGTCGAAATACCAACACATAGCGGCTCTTCCCAACCCCGCCAACGACGCCCGCGACATCGCCAAGATGCTGACCGATCTGGGCTTCGACGCGCGCAGCGTCACCGACCGCGACGCGGCAAAGCTGAAGCGCGACCTCGAGCGTTTCGCTGAGGATGCCGAGGACGCCGACGTCGCCTTGATCTACTATTCCGGCCACGGCATCGAGGCCGGCGGCGAAAACTATCTGGTGCCGGTCGACGCCGACGTTTCTTCATTGAAGGACGCCGATCAGGCCCTGGTGCCGATCTCCGCCGTCATGGACGAACTGAAGAAGACCGTGCCGGTAACGATCATGCTGCTCGATGCCTGCCGCACCAACCCGTTTCCGGCCGACGCGGTGCTGCGCCGGGCGCCCACCGCCTCGGCCTCGCCGATCGGCGCCGGCGGGCTGGAGCCGATGCGCGGCGCCAGGGCACTGGCGAACGTTACCGCGACGGAAAATCTGGGGACGGTGATCGGCATGAGCCTGATCAATCTCGGCAATCTCGAACGGACCGGCAAATATCTGGACGAAGCCGAAGCCGCCTTCGAGGCGACGCTCAAGGTCTTCACCCGCGAAGGCCAGCCGATGCAATGGGCCTTCGAGCAGAACAATCTCGGCGACGTCCACTGGAACCGCGGCAGCTATGGCGGCGGCAATGCCGAATACCAAAAGGCGATCGAATTCTTCGAGAACGCCAAGCAAGGCTTTACCGAAGCCGGCTACACACTCCCCATCCTGCTGACCGACCGCAAGATCGATCTGGTGAAGAAGCAGATAGCGAAGAAATAGGCGTCTCGGCCACAGGTTGCACTCGGCTTGTCTTTCAGCCGGCTTTGCCGTCCCTATATGCCGGTCACCGGGGACCTGCCTGCCGGTCACCCGAAAAGGATGTCTGATGCTTCGATTTGTGCTGGCGCTGCTGCTGCTTGCCGTTTCCGCCACAGCCCATGCGACGGAAGCCGGCTGGGCGCTGCTCCGCGACGGCGGGCATGTGGTCCTGCTTCGCCATGCCATGGTCACCGGCACCACCGATGCGGCCAATTTCGACCTCGGCAAATGCGCGACCCAGGTCAATCTCTCTGAGCGCGGCAAGCAACAGGCGCGCAAGATCGGCGCGCTGTTTGGCGCCCGCGCCGCACCGGTCGAGCGCGTGCTGTCCAGCCGCTATTGCCGCTGCCTCGAGACCGCCCGCATCGCTTTCGAAAGCGAGCCGGAGCCGTTCGCACCGCTTGACCTGCTGAAGACCGACGAAAAGGAAAAGGCCGACCAGATTGCCGCGATCCTTGCCGAGATCCGCGGCTATTCCGGCTCCGACAATCTGGTCATGGTCACGCATCTCGAAAACATCAAGGAATTGACCGGGATCTCGCCGCGTGAAGGCGAGGCCGTGGTCGTCGAGCCGCAGGGCGACGGCCTGCGAGTACTCGGCCGCGTCACTTTCTGACTGCGCCGGAGCCGGTTGAAGCGTTCGCTAGTAGTGAAATCTAGCGTTTGGTACCTTAAGCGGAATACTGGTTCCGACCCGCGATGAGGTCTTGATCGAGTCCAAGGTCGACATTGACCCTTGGTCAGAACCAACGAGTGCTTTCAACGAAAGCGAATGCGATGGTACGTCTCATCAGGACTTCCGAGCCGTGACAACGGGGGAGGTTTTCGTCCTCTACTTTGCCGGCCGGAGCCTCAGCGGCTGAAAAAAGGCCCGGATGTCCTCGACCAGGAGTTCGGGTTGCTCAATCGCCGCGAAATGTCCTCCTTTCGGCATGTCGGTCCAGCGCTCGACACGGAAGACTCGCTCGACCCAGGAGCGAGGTGGCATAGGAAGCTCTCGGGGGAAGACTGCAACGCCGAGGGGCGGTGTTATTCGCTCCCTTGGCCCGAAGATCAGGGGGCAGAGCCGGTTCTCTTTGTAAATCCGGAGCGAGGCCTCGATCGTGTTACCGAACCAGTAGAGCGAGATGTCGGTAAGCAGCGTGTCTAGAGGGATGGCGCGTTCGAGTTCGCCTTCGCAGTCGCTCCAACTGCGGAACTTCTCGGCAATCCATGCGGCCAGCCCGATTGGGGAATCTGTCAGTGCAAAGGCTAGCGTCTGGGGCTTGGTCCCCTGCAGAAAAGCGTAGGCCCCCTCCGTCGCGGCGAAATTCGCCGCACTGTCGAGGAATGCCTTCTCCTCCGGCGTGACAGGTGGGTCGCCGCGACCGAGGGTCGGGCGGAAACTGCCTGGAATGTAATTCAGGTGCAATCCGATAAGGTCCTCTGGGTAAAGCCGTGCGAGCCAGGTCGAGACTCCGGCGCCGATGTCGCCACCTTGTGCGGCGAAGCGATCATGTCCCAGTTCGCGCATCAGCCCCCGCCACAGCTTCGCGACATGCTTTGAGCTAACGCCGGCCTGACGCGGCGGGGACGAGAAGCCGAAACCCGGAAGCGACGGTGCGACGACATCGAAGGCGTCATCGGCATCCCCGCCGTATTTGGCAGGATCCGTGAGCAGCGGAATGACATGCTCGAACTCGGCGAAGGAGCCGGGCCAGCCATGAGTGAGGATCAACGGCAAGGGCGCTGACCCCTTTCCTTTCTGGTGAACGAAATGGATGTCGCACCCGTCTATCGTGACCCTAAACTGAGGCAAGAGGTTCAGACGTTTTTCGTGATCGCGCCACCTGAAATCGTATCCCCAGTAACGTGAAAGCTTTCTGAGGAAATCAACGTCAGTACCGTCCTCCCATCCGTATGCGAAGATCGACGACGGCCATCTTGTCGCTTGGATACGACGCTGTAGGTACTCGATCTGTTCATCCGGGATGTGGATGTGGAAGGAATGCATGGCCACGGGTGTTGCTCCGATCAGCGGCGAAGAATTGTCCCATCAAGGCACAGAACGAAGGAAAACTCACTGAGCGACCGCTTTGTCCGCTACTTGCTCGTTCCCATCTACGAGACGAAGGTAACATTCCACCTGGTGGCAATTCGTTTAAGTTACCTGGCGTCAGATTTTCACCGCTACCAGCCAAGCGTCGACACGGAGCTTCCATCCCTCGATCATGTCCGCGAACGCGTCCTCCGTCAGTTCGGACAGATACGATGCTCCTGCCGGGCTCAAGGCCGTGAACGCATAGGTAATCGACGCCTCCGTGCCTCCGTTAGTGTCGGTCGGCAGGCCACCTCGACAAATCCGAAACGCGAATCCGGCGTAACGCGAACATAGCGGATGCGATGCGCCAGCCGTCCACCCAGGCTCATGTCGCGATGCTCAGCCAAGGCCTTGAGCACCTTCGCCAATCGTTTTTCCAGGCGCACCCGGTCTGCGAGCGTTTCTGTAGTCATAGATCTTCGTGGTACATTGGTACACGCAATGACCAGAGATGGGACGGTTTGGGCATATCGCCGGGAGGGGTTGCCAGCGACCCCTATTGCTCTGCCAGAACATCAATCCCAGCTGCGGTCGGCGCATCAGGCCTTTTCCTGCCCGGAAAAACCGATTAGACAGCGCCAAACACATGCGGACAGATTCCGCCCGCAATCGAAGGAAAAGCCCTTGTCCACCACGTTCGACAACGTCGCCAAGATCATCGCCGACACCAGCGAGATCGATATCGAGACGATCACGCCCGAAAGCCACACCATCGACGATCTCGGCATCGACAGCCTCGACTTCCTCGACATCGTCTTTGCCATCGACAAGGAATTCGGCATCAAGGTGCCGCTGGAAAAGTGGACGCAGGAGGTCAACGACGGCAAGGCTTCGACCGACGACTATTTCGTCATGAAGAACCTGTGCGCCAAGATCGACGCGCTCGTCGCCGCCAAGAACGCCGCGTGAACACAGCGCCTGACGCGCCCGACCCACAACAGCCCCCAATGAACCCCCACGACGTCGTCATATCAGGCATCGGCCTTGTCTCGTCGCTGGGCGAGGGTCCGGATGCGCATTGGCAAAAGCTTGTCCAGCCGCGCCTTGAGCCGGTTCTGGAGGCCTCGCGCTTCTCGCCCTATACGGTCCATCCGCTACCGGAGATCGACTGGAACCTGCAGATCGCCAAGCGCGGCGACCAGCGGCAGATGGAGACCTGGCAGAGGCTCGGCACCTATGCGGCCGGCCTTGCGCTCGACGATGCCGGCATCAAGGGCAATGACGAACTCTGCGCGACCATGGACATGGTGGTGGCCGCCGGCGGCGGCGAGCGCGACGAGGCGGTCGATGCGGCCATTCTCGCGGCATCGGAAAGCCGCAATGACCGCGACGTGCTGCTTAACGAGAAGCTGACCACGGAATTGCGCCCGACGCTGTTTCTGGCACAGCTTTCCAACCTGCTCGCCGGCAACATCTCGATCGTCCACAAGGTGACAGGCTCCTCTCGCACCTTCATGGGCGAGGAAGGTGCGGGCGTTGCCGCGGTCGAGACGGCGGCCGCGCGCATCCGCTCCGGCCAGTCGACGCATATACTGGTCGGCGGCGCTTTCCAGACCGAACATTCCGACATGCTGCTCGGCTATGAATTGGCCGGCTACCTGCATCGCGGCGCGTGGCGGCCGGTCTGGCAGAGGCAAGGCGCCGAAGGCGGCGGTGTGGTGACCGGATCCGGCGGCGCGTTTCTCGTCCTGGAGCAGCGCGAGCACGCGGAAAGCCGTGGCCGGAAGATCTACGCGGAACTCGGCCCGGTCCTGTCCGGTCGCGCCAGGCGACGGCGGGGCGAACTCGCCGGTGAGATCGCCGCGCTGTTGAAGCAAGCCGCATTGCCGGACGGCGAACTGCTGGCGATCTCCGGCGCTTCGGGCGCCCATGCCGCGACCGCCGCCGAGAAATCGGCACTCGAGGCCAATCCGGCGATCGCCGCACGCGGCTTTTCGACGCTGACCGGCCACATGAAGGAAGCGCAGTTCCCCTTTGCCGTTGCGCTGGCGGCCCTGGCTGTCGACCGCAAGGCGGCCTACCCTGTCTTCGACGCCACAGTCGAAAAACCGTTTTCCGGCGTCCCGAAGACCGTCCTTGCAACGGCGATCGGCTATCACCAATTCGAGGGCATGGCGCTGATCAAAGCCGCCTAGAGCATCGGACCGAAAAGTGTGATGCGGTTTCGGGCGATCCGATTGCTGCAAGAGAAACAGGTTTTTGGACAACAAATGGCCAATCTGAACGACCATATGGGCAGGCCTATCGTCGCGGTCACCGGCATCGGCGTGGTGACGTCGCTCGGTGTCGGCAAAGCCGACAATTGGGCGGCACTTACGTCAGGCAAATCCGGCATCCATCCGATCACCCGCTTCCCGGTCGATCATCTCAACACCCGCATCTCCGGCATGGTCGATTTCCTGCCGTCGAGTTCCAAGGGCGCCAGTCTTCTCACCTATGAGCTTGCCGAAACCGCCGCCCAGGAAGCGATGTCGGAGGCCGGCCTCGATGCCGGCGATTTCGGCGGACCGCTCTTCCTCGCTTCGCCGCCGGTCGAGCTCGACTGGAGCGAGCGCTTTTCGCTCTACAATTCCGACACGCACGACACCGGTGCAGAGAGGCTGCTGCGGGTAGCGCGCGGCCTCAGGGAACTCGACATCTTCGAGACCACCCAGTTCGGCTCGATCGCCGACCGGCTTGCCGACCGTTTCGGCACGCGTGGCCTGCCGATCACGCTGTCGACCGCCTGCGCTTCGGGCGCCACGGCGATCCAGCTCGGTGTCGAGGCGATCCGCCGCGGCGAATGCGACAGGGCGCTGTCGATCGGCGCCGACGGCTCGGCGACCGCCGAGGCGCTGATCCGCTTCTCGCTTCTGTCCGCGCTCTCCACCCATAACGACATCCCCGAAAAGGCCTCAAAACCCTTCTCCAAGGACCGCGACGGCTTCGTGCTGGCCGAAGGCTCGGGCGCCCTTGTGCTGGAATCGCTGGAGGCAGCACTGGCCCGCGGCGCCACCGTTCTCGGCATATTGCGCGGCTGCGGCGAAAAGGCCGACGACTTCCATCGCACCCGCTCCAAGCCGGACGGTTCGCCGGCGATCGCGGCGGTGCGCGCCGCTCTTGCCGATGCCGGCTTGAGCGAGGACGGGATCGATTATGTCAATGCCCATGGCACCTCGACGCCGGAAAACGACAAGATGGAGCACTTGTCGCTGTCGACGGTATTCGGCGAGCGGATCTCATCAATGCCGGTCTCGTCGAACAAGTCGATGATCGGCCATACCCTATCGGCTGCCGGTGCCGTCGAGGCCGCATTTTCGCTGATGACGATGCGCGAAAGCGTCATTCCGCCGACCATCAACTATGACAATCCCGACCCGGCGATCGTGCTCGACGTGGTGCCGAACACCAAGCGCAACGCCGAGGTCGGCACCGTCCTGTCGAACTCCTTCGGCTTCGGCGGCCAGAACACCTGCCTTGTCATGGCGCGGGAACCGGTCTAAGCGACCGTTCCGCTCTAGCACTTTTGTCGTGCGCATGGTCCTTTCCGAAACGGTTCTCGGTCCTGCGCAACCTGGGATCTGGCATGCGCGCATTGCAACTTATCGAGGATCGCCGGCTTGAAACGGTGGACCTGCCGCCACCGCCGCCGCCGTCGCTCGGCGAGGTGACGCTGCGCATCAAGGCCGTGGCGCTGAACCATATCGACGTCTGGGGCTGGCGCGGCATGGCTTTCGCCAAGCGCAAGCTGCCGCTGGTCGTCGGCGCCGAAGCCTCAGGCGAGGTCGAGGCGGTCGGCCCCGGCGTTTCCAGCCTCCTGCCCGGACAGTTGGTGTCGATCTATGGCGCCCGCACCTGCGGGCTTTGCCGCGCCTGCCGCGAAGGCCGTGACAATCTCTGCGAGCATGTTTCGGGCGTCCACGGCTTCCATCTCGACGGCTTTGCGCAGGAAAAGATCAACTTGCCGGCGCGCCTTCTGGTCCCCGCCCCGCCAGGCGTGAGCGAAATCGGCGCGGCGGTGGCGCCTGTCACCTTCGGCACGGTCGAGCACATGCTGTTCGACAATGCCCGGCTGCAGCCCGGCGAGACGATACTGGTCCATGCCGGCGGCTCCGGCATCGGCTCCGCCGCTATTCAGCTGGCCAAGAAGATGGGCTGCACGGTCATCACCACCGTCGGCTCGAACGACAAGATCGACAAGGCCAAGGCGCTCGGCGCCGACCACGTCATCAATTACCGCGACGACCGCTTCGAGGGCGTCGTGCGCAAGCTGACCAAGAAGAAGGGCGTCGACGTGGTGTTCGAGCATGTCGGCGCCGACACCTTTGCCGCGTCCATGCTGTGCCTCAAACGCGGCGGCCGGCTGGTCACCTGCGGCTCGACCTCCGGCGTGTCGACGCAGATCAATTTGATGCAGTTGTTCCAGCAGCAGCTGAAGCTGCTCGGCTCGTTCGGCTGCCGCATGGAAAACATGGCCGACGCCATGCAGAAGATGGCGGCGGGCCTGGTCGCGCCGGTGATCGACACCGAGGTCGGCTTCGACGGCATCGATGCGGCGCTGAAACGCATGGAAGGCCGCGACGTCTTCGGCAAGATCATCCTGCGCGTCGGCTGAGAATGATCGGCAACGCCTTCAAGAAGATCCGCAGGGACCTGGGATTCCGCTATGGCAGGCGGCTTCGCCAGTTCAATTACTGGCTGGTCGCGCGGGTCGCGATGATCATCATCTCCGCGCTGCGCCTGCTGCCGCCCGACAGCGCGCTCAATTTTGCCGACCGCGCCGCCCGCCGCATCGGCCCTTGGGTGGCGCGCCATCAGGTTGCGGTCGACAATCTGCGCCAGGCCTATCCGGAAAAAAGCGATGCCGAGATCGAAGCGATCGCTTCCGACATGTGGGGCAACATGGCCCGCCTGGCCGCCGAATACATTTTTCTCGATGCTTTGTTCGACTACGATCCCACTGCGACGAAGCCAGGCCGCGTCGAGGTCAAGGGCGTGGAGCATTTCGTGCGCATCGCGGGCGAGGACAAGCCGCATATCGTCTTCACCGGGCATCTCGGCAATTTCGAACTGCTGCCGGTGGCGGCGGCGACTTTCGGCATGAATATCACGGCGCTGTTTCGCCCGCCCAACAACCCTTACCTCGCCGACTACATCCTCTCGACCCGCCGCTCGAGCATGGGATCGCTGCTGCCGTCTTCGACCGGTGCCTCGTTCGCGCTTGCGGCCGTCCTGGAGAAGGGCGGCAATATCGGCGTGCTAGTCGACCAGAAATTCACCGGCGGGCTCGAGACGACATTCTTCGGCCGCCCCTGCGAGAGCAACCGGGTCCTCGGCACCCTGGCGCGGCACTACGATTGCGATGTCTACCCGGCGCGCTGCGTGCGCTTGCCGAACAATCGTTTCCGGCTAGAGATCGAGGACAAGCTCACCTTGCCGCGCACCGCCGGCGGCAGTGTCGACGTCCCCGCCACCACCCAGCTTCTCAACGACGTGGTCGAGCGCTGGGTGCGCGAAGACCCCGGCCAGTGGATGTGGTTCCACAAGCGCTGGGAGATCAGCGGCCGCAAAAAGCGTCGGCCGGCGACAATGCGCTACAAAGCCGCCTGAGCGCACCATCTTTTTCGGGCACAAGCCTTATTTTGTTCTTGCTTTGTGCCGGCAGCTATGCTACTAATTTCGCTATGGTGCTATTTGGCTCCGACGAACCCGCCGCTCCGGCGGGTTTTTTGTTGCGGGCCGAGGAGCAGACCCTAATTCGTCACGAGGATCCGCGTATTGCCGAAGCCGGCTTTGCGCACCATCGAATAGAATGCGGCCGCGTTGCTGGGGTGAAGACGCACACAGCCATGCGATGCCGGGCGCCCCAATTGCCGGATCGCGCCGGTGCCGTGGATGGCATAGCCGCCGCGGAAGAACACCGAATAGGGCATCGGCGACATGTCGTATTTGCGCGAATACCACATCCGGGCCGTCCGCTGTGGACGATAGCTGCCGCGTGGCGTGATGTAGCCTTTGCGGGCGGTGGAAACGCTCCACCGGTAATACGACAGCCCGTATCTTACCGTCATCGTCTGCGAGGAAATATCGATGTTCGCGACCAGGCTGGCCGCACGGCTCTCGAACGACGAACCGAACAGCATCGCTACTAATGCAGCTGCCATGAGAACAGTGTTTTTCATGCAATCAAACCCCTTTGATGCCCCTTGCCTGCCTGCCCTCACGCTGTTCCCCAGCGTTTTGATGGCAAGCCAGCGAGCTAACACTTACTCCCTGACGATTTCACCAATCCCAAGCAGCGAATTTGAACGATTTCCCGCAATAGTTGCCGTAACGACACGCAATCGCCTGGCAATTCGCCATCGGGCTTGCAAAACCCCCTCATCCGCTGCTCAATTCGCCGAATGAACGAACCGAACGAACGGCTCCTCAAGGCTATCGATGACCGAGCCGATGATCTGGTTGCACTGACTGCGGATCTGATCCGCTTTCCGACCATCAATCCGCCCGGCGAAGCCTATCGGCCATGTGCCGAATATATCGGCGCGCGGCTGAAGAAGCGTGGTTTTGAGACGGAATTCATCCGTGCCGAGGGCACGCCTGGCGACACTGACCATTACCCGCGCGTCAATGTCGTCGCCCGCTTCGATGGCCGGGCGCCGGGTGCTTGCGTGCACTTCAATTCGCATATCGACGTCGTCGAGCCCGGCGACGGCTGGAGTCTCGATCCATTCGCCGGCATCGTCAGGGATGGCAAGGTCTATGGCCGCGGCGCTTGCGACATGAAAGGCGGGCTTGCCGCCTCGATCATCGCCGCTGAAGCCTTCATGGAGGTCTTTCCCGATTTTCCCGGCGCCATCGAGATTTCAGGCACGGTCGACGAGGAGTCCGGCGGCTTTGGCGGCGTCGCGCATCTGGCCAAGCTCGGCTATTTCTCCAGGCCGAAGGTCGACCACGTCATCATTCCCGAACCGCTCAACAAGGATCGCATCTGCCTTGGCCATCGCGGCGTCTGGTGGGCGGAGATCGAGACCAGGGGCGAGATCGCGCACGGCTCGATGCCGTTCCTCGGCGACAATGCGGTGCGCCATATGGGCGCCGTGCTGCGCGCCTTCGAGGACGAATTGTTTCCGGCGCTCGACCGCAAGATGACGTGCATGCCGGTCGTGCCCGAAGGCGCAAAACGCTCAACCATGAACATCAACTCGGTCCATGGCGGCCAGACGGAGGATTTCCGGCCCGGCCTGCCCTCGCCCAACGTGCCCGATTCCTGCCGGCTGACCATCGACCGCCGCTTCCTGCTCGAAGAGGATCTCGCTACGGTCAAGAGCGAGGTGACCGATATCCTCGAACGGCTGAAGCGCGAGCGCAAAAAGTTCGACTACGAAATCCGCGATCTGATGGAGGTGCTGCCGCTGATGACCGAGCGCGACGCGCCGGTGGTTAAGGCGGTCGCGCAAGGCATCATGGAGATATTCGACCGCGAACCGGATTACGTGATTTCGCCCGGCACTTACGACCAGAAGCACATCGCCCGTATCGGCCACATCTATGACTGCATCGCCTATGGCCCGGGCATCCTCGATCTCGCCCACCGGCCCGATGAATGGGTCGGCATTGCCGATATGCTGGACTCGGCAAAGGTGATGGCGATCGGCCTCGACGTTCTGCTGAGGGACGCCGGCCCGCGATGATCCGGCCTTGGGCGAAAAAACATTCCTCCCGGCGACCGCCGACGGGACGAAACGCAATTTACTCGGCGGCGAATTCACGCTTCTATCCGGCCGGGTTTGAGCACGTGTTTTAGACATGGGGAGTTGCACGATGAAATTGTGGAAAACCATTCTGGCCGCCGCGGCGCTGGCGTTGGCCGCCGGAACCTCGGCGATGGCCGCGCGCACCGACCTGGTCATCGGCATTACGCTCGAACCCCCGCATCTCGACCCGACCGCGGGTGCCGCCGCGGCAATCGACGAGGTACTCTATGCCAATGTCTTCGAGGGCCTGACCCGCATCGGCCCGAACGGCGAGGTGCTGCCCGATCTCGCGGAAAGCTGGAGCATTTCCGACGACGGCAAGGTCTACATTTTCAAGCTGCATACCGGCGTGAAATTCCATGACGGCACCGACTTCAACGCCGACGACGTGAAATTCTCGCTCGACCGTGCCCGCGCCGAAAATTCTGTCAACGCGCAAAAGGGCCTGTTTGCCGCCATCGACAAGGTCGAGGTTGTCGATCCCGCGACGGTAAAGGTCACGCTGAAGAACCCGCAAGGCTCGTTCCTCTACAATATGGGCTGGGGCGACGCGGTTATCGTGGCGCCTGAGACAGCCGACACCAACAAGGAAAAGCCTGTTGGCACCGGCCCATTCAAGTTCCAGAACTGGGCCAAGGGCTCATCGATCACGCTGGTCAAGTCGGACAGTTACTGGGGCGCCCCGGTATTCCTCGACAAGGCCGAGTTCCGCATCATTCCGGATGCCGCCGCCGCCGTTCCGGCGCTGCTTTCCGGCGACGTTCAGGCCTTTCCGTTCTTCGACCCCGACAGCGTCGCCCAGGTGAAGGACGACCCACGCTTCAAGGTGGTGATCGGCTCGACCGAGGGTGAAACCATCCTGTCGATCAACAACAAGAAGCCGCCCTTCGACAAGCTGCAGGTCAGGCAGGCGATTTCCTTTGCGCTCGATCGCAAGGCGATCATCGACGGCGCCTCGGCCGGCCTCGGCGTGCCGATCGGCTCGCACATGTCGCCCGCCAGCAAAGCCTATGTCGACCTCACCGGCCTCTATCCTCACAATGTGGAGAAGGCCAAGGAATTGCTGAAGGAAGCCGGCCTGGAGAATGGCTTCAAGGCGACGCTCAAGCTGCCGCCGCCCTCCTACGCGCGGCTCGGTGGCGAGATCATCGCCTCCGAGCTTCGCGAAATCGGCATCGATCTCGAGATCATACCGGTTGAATGGGCGCAATGGCTGGACCAGGTCTTCACCAAGAAGGATTACGACCTGACCATCGTTTCCCATACCGAGCCTAACGACATCGATATCTATTCGCGTAAGGACTATTACTTCAATTACGACAATCCGGCCTTCGACAAGATCATCGAGGAGCTGAACCTTACCTCCGATGAGGCCAAGCGCACGACGCTGCTCGGCGAGGCGCAGAAGGTCCTGGCAGATGACGCCGTGGTCGGCTTCCTGTACGAATTGCCGAAGGTCGGCGTCTGGGACGCCAAACTGCAGGGCCTGTGGGAAAACGCCCCGATCCAGGCCAACGACCTGACCAAGGTGAAGTGGACGGATTGAGGCGCTGACAGAAGGGGCGAAAGTTGCACTCCGTCACACCCCCCTCTGTGCCGGACATCTCCCCCTCAAGCGGGGAGACTGGCCGTTTCCGCGCTGGCACTGCCCTGGCAACGCCAGTGGTTAGCGAAAGCGGCGATGAGGGCTCAATCTCCCCGCTTGAGGGGGAGATGTCCGGCACAAAGGGTGGGCGGGAACGCAAGCTTCGCCCGGTTTTTGCGTTCGCCAACACAGCGGTTCCTCAACGTCCATGACCGCCTACCTCCTCAAGCGGCTCGCCATCGCCGTCGTCACGCTGGTTCTGGCCTCGATGGTGGTCTTTGCCGTGCTGGAGATCATTCCCGGCGACCCGGCGCGGCTGATGCTTGGCCTGAACGCCAGCGCCGACCAGATCGAATTGCTGCGCAACCAGATGGGTCTCAACGCTCCCGTCGTGCTGCGCTATCTGCATTGGGCCGGCGGCTTGCTGAGCCTCGATTTCGGCCGTTCCTACACCTATTCGGTACCGGTCATCGATCTGGTCCGTGAGCGCCTCGTCGTCTCGCTGCCGCTGGCACTGATGGCGCTGGCGCTGTCCACCGTCATTGCCATTCCGGTCGGACTGTTTTCCGCCAGCAGGCACGGCCGGGCCGGCGACACGATCGCGATGGGTGCCGCCCAGCTTGGCGTCGCCGTGCCCAATTTCTGGTTTGCGCTGATGCTGATTTATCTGTTCGCTGTCTGGCTGCGGCTGGTGCCGGGCGGCGGCTTTCCCGGCTGGAGCGCCGGCGTCTGGCCGGCACTGAAATCGCTGCTTCTGCCGGCGGTCGCCCTCGCTCTGCCACAGGCGGCGATCCTCGCCCGGGTCACCCGCTGGGCGCTGATCGAAGTGCTGAACGAGGACTACATCCGAACCGCCCGCGCCAAGGGCCTGCCCTATCGCCTTGTCTTGTGGCGGCATGCGCTGCGCAACGCCATGATCCCGGTGGTCACCATTCTAGGCCTGCAATTCGCTTTCCTGCTTGCCGGCACCATCATCATCGAGAACGTCTTCTACTTGCCCGGCCTCGGCCGGCTGGTGTTCCAGGCGATCACTCAGCGTGACCTGATCGTGGTCGAGAGCGTCGTCATGTTGCTGGTCGCCGCGGTCATAATCGTCAATTTCGTTGTCGATCTCTCCTATGCGGTGGTCGATCCGCGCCTGAGAGGCCGGCAATGACGCTGCACATCGACATCCCCGACGAGAACCTTGCCGGCATCCTGGCCAAGGCGTTTCGAAACCGTTCGTTCCTCGCCGGCTTCTTCATCACCGCACTGGTGGCGGCGGTCGCGATCATGTCCTTCTTCTGGACGCCTTACGATGTCACCAGGCTGGTCATTTCCGACAAGACCCAGGCGCCGTCGCTGGCGCACTGGTTCGGCACCGACCATTTCGGTCGCGACATCCTGTCGATGATCATGGTTGGCGCCCGCAACTCGATTGCCGTGGCGCTGGTGGCGGTCGGCATCGGCATGGGCGTCGGCGTACCGCTCGGCGCCTTTGCCGCGGCGCGCGGCGGCTTCGCCGACGACGTGCTGATGCGGTTGAACGATTTGGTCTTCGCCTTTCCGGCGCTGCTTTCGGCAATTATGATCACCGCCATCTTCGGGCCGGGCGCGTTCAACGCCATCATTGCCATTGGCATCTTCAACATCCCGGTGTTCGCGCGCGTCGCCCGGGCGGGCGCCCTGGCGATCTGGCCGCGCGAATTCATCCTCGCCGCCCGCGCCGCCGGCAAGAGCAGGACGCTGATCAGCATCGAACATGTGCTGCCCAACATCGCCACGCTGCTGCTGGTGCAAGGCACCATCCAGTTCGCGCTGGGCATACTGGCCGAAGCCGGGCTTTCCTATGTCGGGCTGGGCACCCAGCCGCCAATGCCGAGTTGGGGCCGCATGCTGTTTGACGCCCAGACCCGCATGGTGGTGGCGCCTTGGATGGCGATCTTTCCAGGCATGGCGATCGTCGTCACCGTGCTTGGCCTGAACCTGCTTGGCGACGGCATTGCCGACATTCTCGATCCGAAATCGCGGCGGCAGCGATGAGCCTGCTCGAAATCGAGAAGCTGTCGCTGACCATCGGCAGCACCCGTATCCTCAGAGACATCGAACTTTCCGTCGCGCCGGGCGAAGTGATGGGGCTGGTTGGCGAATCCGGCTCCGGCAAGTCGATGACAGCGCTCACGGTGATGCAGCTTCTGCCCTGGGCGGCGCATACCAGCGGACGCATCACCTTCGACGGCATCGACATCCTTGCCGCCAGCGAGGACCAGATGTGCGCGCTGCGCGGCGACGACATCGGCATGGTGTTCCAGGAGCCAATGACAGCGCTCAATCCGGTCAAAACCATCGGCGAGCAGGTCGCCGAGGGTATTCGCTGGCACACCAGGGCGAGCCGCGCCGACGCCGAGGAACGGGCGCGAAAAATGCTGGACCGGGTCGGCCTGCCGGCAGCACAATTCCCGCTCTCGCGTTATCCGCACGAACTCTCCGGCGGCCAGCGCCAGCGCGTCGTCATCGCCATCGCCTGTGCGCTGAAGCCCAAGCTGCTGATTGCCGACGAGCCGACGACCGCGCTCGACGTGGTGCTGCAGGCGCAGATTCTCGACCTGCTGCGCGACCTCGTAGCGGAAAACCGCATGGGTCTTCTGCTGATCTCGCACGACCTCGCAGTGGTGACCGAGATGGCGGACCGCATCATCATCCTGCGCCATGGCGAGGTGATGGAGGCCGGCGATACCGCGCGCACGCTGTCCGAACAGCTTCATCCCTACACGCGACAGCTGGCGCAGGCCTCCATGCATGTGCCGGCGCGGGCCCGCGCACATGACAGCGGATCGGCCAAACCGCTGCTTCAGGTAGAGAACGTAACGCGGGATTATCCGGGACGGCGCACATCCCTGTTGAAACGCGCGGCTCCAATCCGCGCCGTCGACGATGTCTCGTTCTCGATGGCGCCCGGCCAGTCGGTGGCGCTCGTCGGCCGTTCCGGCTGCGGCAAGTCGACGCTCGCCCGCATGGTCCTGGCGCTGGACGGGCCGACATCGGGAGCGATCCGCTTCCGCGGCGATACCCTCACCGGCAAGAGCGAGGCGGAGCTGAAGCCGGCACGGCGCGACATGCAGGTCGTGTTCCAGGACCCGTACGGTTCGTTCGACCCACGCCAGAAGGTCGAGGGATTGGTGGCCGAGCCGCTGCATGTGCTGGAGAAGAAGCCGGTGCCCGCCGCGCGACGCGAGATGGTGGCGCATGCGCTACACGAGGTCGGCCTCTCACCAGGCGACATGGACAAGTATCCGCATGAGTTTTCGGGTGGCCAGCGTCAGCGCCTTTCGATCGCCCGCGCCATCATCATGCGGCCGAAGCTGGTCGTCGCCGACGAGCCGGTCTCGGCGCTCGATGTCTCGATCCGCGCCCAGATCCTCGACCTGTTCGCCGACCTCAACCAGAAGCTCGGCATCGCCTATCTGTTCATCACCCATGATCTGACCGTCGCCCGCGCCATCACCGACGAAGTGATGGTCATGCATGACGGCAAGATCGTCGAGCGCGGCAGGACGAGCGACGTGCTCGACCACCCGCAATCCGCAGCGGCCAAGGCGTTGGTCGCCGCCGCTCCAGATTTGCACCGGGCGATCGCGAAACGACTGCAGGAACAAGGGTGAGCGGCGACCGTTAGCCTTGCGGCTTGACCACATCGGCAGGGCTGATTTCAAGCAGGTCGAGGGTGCGGCGTAGCAGCTGCATCTCACTCCCGGCAAGTTGCGAATCGGCCTTGGCGATTTCCGCCATGTGGCGGGCGAGCAGCTTGCGCCGCTCGACATCGAGGTCGCGGAATTGCGCGATGGCCTGGGAGCCGTTGGTCTCGTAGCCGAATTCGTTGAGGTATTCGATGACGCTGTCGACGCTGGTTTCGGGAATGCCGAAGGCGTCCCGGCAGATACGCCTGAAGGCGGTCATTTCGCTTTCGCTGATCGAACCATCGGCCAGGATCATGCGGAACAGCATCAGTAGCTCCGCCGACAGCACCGGATCGTCCGCCACCTTGCGCACGCCGGGGTCGCCGTCGAAAATCGAGCGTATCTGGTCCAGCAATCCCATCGCCATCAGCCCCTTCCGATTCGTTCGGAAGGTAGCGCGGAATCGGCCTGGCGCAAACGGGGGTGCGCGTTCTGGAGCCGCCTGTTTTCTCGCCGGAAAGCTGCCGGCCAATCCGGCAAGCCGCTGCGCTCATTGGTGTGTGACCGTGCGACTGATACTATGCCGCTGTACGAATCATGTTGAGGAGGGACGGACATGAATCTCAGTGCACCTACCCAGCTTATTTTTATCATATCCCTTGTCATCGCCATCATCGGCGTTCTCGCCGCGCTTGGCGTTCTTGCGTTTATCCCTTTGCCTTCCGTGTGGATTGTCGTCATCGCCTACATCGTGCTGGCCGCCGGCTGTCTGATGCGCGGCGCTTAAACACGTCCAGACAATTCGGAATCTCAGGCAACTCGGAGCGCCCGGCCAAAAAGCCGGGCGCTTTTGATTCTGCAGAATGGTCTGTTAGAATCCCTGGACCAGGGAAAGCACATGCCCACCAGCGAAGACGGCGGCCGCCACGACAGCCCGGAGCTCGATCGGTTCGAGATGGTGCGGCGCGCGCCGAGCCATCGGCTTCAGGGGGCCGTCACTGACATGTGCGGCTTTCGCGAAACCATGCCAGGCCATTTCCGCGCGATCGAATATGCCTCGCTGACCGTGCCGCTGGTCATCAGCTTTGCCGAACCCTTTGCCATCGGGCTCGGCAGGAACCCCAGCGACAATGACCGCTTCGCCAGTTTTGCCGCCGGCCTTTATGCCGGGCCGGTGGTGATCGAATCCTTCGGCGGCGCCTGCTGTGTGCAGATCAATTTCACTCCGCTCGGCGCTCGTCGCTTCTTCGCCGCCCGATGAGCGAACTGACCGACCGCATGGTCGGCCTGGATGACGTGCTCGGCGTCGAAGGCATCGCGCTTCGCGAAAGGCTTGGCAATGCGCCGGATTGGAGCTCACGCTTTGCCATCGCCGAGGCCTTCGTCGGCGATCGGTTGGCAACCGCAGACCGCACTCAGGCCGAAATGGTCTGGGCCTATGAGAAGATCGTCTCGACGCGTGGGCGGACCCGCATCTCGACGCTGGCCGAAAAGCTTGGCTGGAGCCGCAAGCATCTTGCCGGAAAATTTTCGGACGCAGTCGGCACCGGCCCAAAAACGCTGTCGCGCATCGTCCGTTTCAACCATGCGCTTGGCCTGTCGAGACAGGCCAACAGTGATTGGGCCGACATCGCCGCCGACTGCGGCTATGCCGACCAGGCGCATCTGGTGCGCGAGTTCCGCGACCTCGCAGGCGTCACGCCGACCACTGTCGCCGCGAGGTAACATTTCTTCAAGACGCGCAACCAGCCTTCGCCCAGACTGGGTTGATCGACCAACCCGCTGAAGGAGATCAGTCATGCCGAACATCACCGAGCCACCGCGGTTTTATCCGGCGCTGCGCTACAGGAATGCCGGCAGGATGATCGATTGGCTGTGCGAGGCCTTCGGCTTCAGCGTTCGCGCCCGCTATGGCGAAGGCGACGTGGTGCACCATGCCGAACTCGCTTTCGGCTCCTCGATCATCATGCTCGGCACGGCCCGCGACGATGCCTATGGCAAGATGGTCGGCGCGCCCGGTTCGGGCGGTGGCAAGTCGATCTACGTTGCGGTCGCTGACGCAGATGCGGCATACGCGCGGGCAAAGACCGCTGGCGCCCAGATTCTGGAAGAACTCACCGACCGCGACTATGGCAGCCGCGAATTCATCTGCCGCGATCCGGAAGGCAATGTCTGGTCGTTCGGCACCTACTGGCCGAAGGCTGACGAAGCTGCCAGCTAACGCGCCAGCCCAAAAATCGCGTCGCAGTCGAGGTGGGTTTCCAGCTCGGCGGCGATCTCGTCCAGTGCCCGTTCGACCTCGGCGCGGTAGTCGATGCCGCCGCCCTTGACGCCGAGGCTTTCGAGGAATTTCGCCCGGAAGGCATCGGCGGAAAACAGCCCGTGCATATAGGTGCCCAGCACCTTGCCGTCGGCCGAGATAGCGCCGTCATCGATGCCGTTGATAACGGCGGACGGCCGCAGCGTGTCCGGACCGGTGGTGCGGCCGAGATGGATCTCGTAGCCCTCGAGCGGCAGATCGAACGGCACCGAGCGCGCGCTGACATTGCGCACCGTCTTTTCCGGCTCCATCACCGTTTGGACGTCGAGCAGCCCGAGACCTTGCGTCTCAGTAACGCTGCCCTCGATACCATCGGGATCGCGCACGACATGGCCGAGCATCTGGAAGCCGCCGCAGATGCCGACGATATGGCCACCGCTTTTCCTATGCGCGGCAAGGTCGCGGTCCCAGCCGTTCTCGCGAAATTTCAGGAGATCGCCGATCGTCGACTTCGAGCCGGGAATGACCACCAGCCCTGCATCCTGCGGCAGGCGCTGGCCAGGCGGCACGAACACCACCTCGACCTGCGGTTCGGCCTTGAGCGGGTCGAGATCGTCGAAATTGGCGATGCGCGAAAGCACCGGCACGGCGATCTTCAGCGCGCGCTTCTCACCGGACGCCAACCGTTCGAGCACGACGGAGTCTTCCGACGGCAGCCGCGCCGCCGCCTTCAGCCACGGCACCACGCCAAAGCAGCGCCAGCCGGTGAATTTTTCGATCGCCTCGATGCCATCGTCGAACAGCGAGACATCGCCGCGGAACTTGTTGATGAGATAGCCGACGATCATGCGCCGGTCCTCGTCCGGCAGGATCAGGTGGGTGCCGGCGACCGAGGCGATGACGCCACCGCGATCGATATCGCCGACCAGGATCACCGGCACGCCGGCGCGCGTCGCAAAGCCCATATTGGCAATGTCGCGGCTCCTGAGGTTGATCTCGGCCGGCGATCCCGCGCCTTCGACAATGACCAGGTCCGCGCCCTCGCCGACCGTCGCCCAGGAGTCCAGCACCGCATCCATCAGCCGGCCCTTCAGCGCCTGATAGTCGCGCGCCCGCGCCTCGCCGAACACCTTGCCCTGTACGACGACTTGAGCGCCGACATCGGTTTGCGGCTTGAGGAGCACCGGGTTCATGTGGATGGTCGGCGCCACGCCGCAGGCGATCGCCTGCAGCCATTGGGCGCGGCCGATCTCACCGCCGCCTGAAACGCCTGGAATATCGGCGACAGCGGCGTTGTTCGACATGTTCTGCGGCTTGAACGGCCGCACTTTCAAGCCGCGCTTCTTCGCCGCGCGGCAGAGGCCGGCGACGAGCACCGTCTTGCCGACATCGGAACCCGTGCCCTGCAGCATGATCGCCTTGGCCATATCAGTCCCTGCCCTGCGCAACGGTTGCGGTGATCGTCGACTTGGCTGCCAGTGGCCCGCCGCGCCAGAGATAGAGCGCCAGCAGCGGCTCCTTGCCGGTGCGCATGGCGTGGCTGACGCCAGAGGCATGGTGGATCACCTCGCCCGGCGCTCGAAGGCGAAAACCGCCATCGCCCATGCGCCATTCGGTGCCGCCGGTCAGCGGGATGTAGATCTCCTCCGCGACATGGTGGTGATCGGGGTAGACGATGTCGGGTCCAAGGATCAGCAGGCCGGCCGCGACCTCTTCATTGACGAAATGGCCGCGCGTACCGAACACCTCCAGCCAGCCGTAATTGTCGATGAAAACCTTGCCGAAATCCGCTTCGCCATAGGTCTGGCCCCAGCGCAGATCGCCGCGACGCTCCGCAACCAGCCGCGCCAGCGGCCTGGCCGCAGCGGGAGCGAGTTCGACGATACGGTCGAGCTGGACGAGACAAGGCAGTGCATGCGGTTCGAGCGGCCGGCTTGGCATATCCCAGCCGATCCGGGCCACGGCGTCGCGCACCAGCGCAGCATCGAACGTCTGGAGATAGGCATGGAAGCATCCAAGCAGTTCGTCGAATTTTGTCGTCACACTTTGCTCCAAAGCGCATTCGCGCACAGCGGCTGCGCAGACGGGTCGGGTTGCGCGGCGGCATCATTGGTCTAGATTGGGCGGCGCGCAAAGCCAAAAACGACAGGCCAGCAGGCCGGAAACGTCAGGGAGCACGCCATGGACGCCGCTGTCGATGCTGGCACCGGCCAGTTCGAACTCAACGAGGACCAGCGCGCCATCCAGGAGATGGCCGAGGCCTTCGCCGCCGACCGTGTGGCGCCGAACGCACTCGACTGGGATCGCAACAAGTATTTCCCCGCCGACGTGATCCGCGAGACGGGCCCGCTCGGCCTTGGAGGCATATATGTCCGCGAGGATGTCGGCGGCTCGGGGCTCGGCCGGCTCGACGCCGTGCTGATCTTCGAGGCGCTTTCGCGGGCCGATCCGGCGTTTTCCGCCTTCATCTCTATCCACAATATGGCGGCATCGATGATCGACCGCTTCGGCAGCGACGAACAGCGCCGGCGCTTCCTGCCGAAGCTGACCTCAATGGAATGGCTGGCAAGCTATTGCCTGACCGAACCCGGCTCGGGCTCGGATGCGGCGGCGCTGAAGACGCGCGCGACAAAGAGCGGCGGCGACTATGTGCTGAACGGCGCCAAGCAGTTTATCTCCGGTGCTGGCGACAGCGACCTCTATGTCGTCATGGCGCGCACCGGCGCCGACGGGCCGAAAGGCGTTTCCACCTTCGTCGTGCCGAACGATGCGCCGGGCCTTTCTTTCGGCGCCAACGAGCACAAGATGGGCTGGCACATGCAGTCGACGCGCCAGGTCGTCTTCGAGGACTGCAAGGTGCCGGCGGAAAACCTTCTGTCGGCAGAAGGCGCCGGCTTCGGCATCGCCATGGCCGGGCTCGACGGCGGCCGGTTGAACATCGCCGCCTGCTCGCTCGGGGGCGCGCAATCGGCACTCGACAAGGCGCTCGCTTACACGGCCGAGCGCAAGGCTTTCGGCTCGAAGATCAACCAGTTCCAGGCGCTGCAGTTCAAGCTTGCGGACATGGAGACCGAATTGCAGGCAGCGCGCGTCTTCCTCTACACCGCCGCCTCGAAGCTCGACCGCAACACGCCGGATGCCTCAAAATGGTCGGCGATGGCGAAGCGCTTCGTCACCGACACCGGCTTCAATGTCGCCAACGACGCCCTGCAGCTGCACGGCGGCTATGGTTATCTGCACGATTACGGCATCGAGAAGCTGGTGCGCGACCTGCGTGTCCACCAGATCCTCGAAGGCACCAACGAGATCATGCGCGTCATTATCGCACGCGCGCTGATTGGACGGTAGAGAATTTAGTGAGTAGTGAGTAGTGAGTAGTGAGTAGTGAGTAGTGAGTAGTTAATAGTGAATGGGTGAATAACTCATATAGAACACGACTAACCCATGATCCCTGATGACTATTCACTATTCACTATTCAATATTCACCACCCCACCCACGGAGCGCCATCATGACCACCATCGCCTTCATCGGCCTCGGCAATATGGGCAATCCGATGGCCGCCAACCTGGTCAAGGCCGGTTATGCCGTGCACGGCTTCGACCTGGTGCCGGAGAACCTCGTCATCGCCAGGGAACACGGCGTCGTCATCATGGCCAACGCCGTTGCGGCGGTGAAAGACGCCGATGCGGTCATCACCATGCTGCCAGCCGGTAAGCATGTTCTGTCGGTTTACGCAGACATAGTGTCCAAGGCAAAAAAAGGCGCGCTGTTCATCGATTCCTCGACCATCGATGTCGAGTCGGCTCGAAAGGCCCATACCATCGCCGCCAAGCACGGGTTGCTGTCGATCGACGCGCCAGTCTCCGGCGGCACGGGCGGTGCGGCGGCCGGCACGCTGACCTTCATGGCCGGCGGTTCGAAGGATGCCTTCGCCAAGGCCGAACCAATCCTCAAGCCGATGGCCGGCCGCATAGTTCATTGCGGCGACGACGGCGCCGGACAGGCGGCGAAGATCTGCAACAACATGATTTTGGGCATTTCGATGATCGGTGTTGCCGAGGCCTTCGTGCTGGCGGAAAAGCTCGGCCTGTCGCACCAGGCGCTGTTCGACGTCGCCTCGACCTCGTCCGGCCAGTGCTGGTCGCTGACCACCTATTGCCCGGTGCCCGGCCCGGTGCCGACATCGCCCGCCAACAATGGCTATAAGCCTGGCTTCGCGGCGGCACTGATGCTGAAGGACTTGAAACTGTCGCAGGAGGCCGCACAGAGCGTCGGTGCAGCAACGCCGCTCGGCGCCGAGGCAGCTCAGCTCTATGCGCTGTTCAACGCACAAGGGAATGCCGGTGCGGATTTTTCCGGCATCATTAATTTCCTCCGTGGTAACCCGGCGTAAGCTCCAAGTTCACAGGTTTTCGATCTGCCCAAAGCGGAAAGTCGGCAAATTTAGGTTTGCTTAAGCTCTTGCTAACCCTGCAGTAACGATATGCGTTTAAAACGGATTGCGAGGCGGACATCCGCCCGGCGCTCCGGATCAGGTCTCGCGTACCGGAGCCCGTAAGTTTCGCCTTCAGTTTCGCAAGTGTATTGTTGGCGAAGCGCCGTGCGTATCTGGCAAAGCCGCGTTCCGATGGAGCGCGGTTTTTGCGTTTCGCTTCCTCGCCCGGCAAGCGCTCGGTCGATCGCCGGGCGCCCGACATGGAGCGCCCGGCGGTCGTTCACCGCTTGCGCAGATCTGCTTCGGCCAGATCGAGCGCCCCGGCGATACGATCGCAGGCCATGTCGATCGTCTCGCGCGTCCAGATCAGCGGCGGCGACAGGATCATCGTGTCGCCGGTGGCGCGTAGCATCATGCCCTGGGCAATTGCGTGGTCGCGAACGGTCACCGCCGCGTTGCCGGCCGGCAGGAAGCGCTCCTTGGTTGCCTTGTCCTTGACGATCTCGATCGCTCCCATCAGCCCGAACGAGCGCACCTCGCCGACCAGATCGTGCCCGCCGAGACGTTCCTGCAAAGCCCTGGCGAAGTAAGGCCCGGTGTCGTTCCTGACGCGCTCGACCAGCCCCTCGCGCTCGATGATCTCGAGGTTCTTCAGCGCCACCGCGCAGGCCACCGGGTGCCCGGCATAGGTGTAGCCGTGATAGAATTCGCCGCCCTTTTCGACCAGCGTCGCCGCGATGCGGTCGCCGACCAGCAGCGCCGACAGCGGCTGATAGCCAGAGGTGAGCGCCTTGGCCGTGGTGATGGTGTCGGGCTCGACATCGAAGGCTTGTGCCGCGAACCACTCGCCGGTGCGGCCGTAGCCGGTGATGACCTCGTCCAGCATAAGCAGGACGTCGTATTTGCGGCAGATGCACTGCACTTCCGGCCAATAGCTCATCGGCGGGATCTTCACCCCGCCTGCCCCCATCACCGGTTCGCCGATGAAGGCGGCCACCTTGTCGGCGCCAGCTTCGAGGATCGCGTCCTCGACCGCTTTTGCCGCGCGCAGGCCGAAATCATGGTCGCTTTCGCCGGGCAGTGCGAGCTCATAGGCATAGGGCATCATTACATGGACGATGTTGGGCACGGCGCCGCCGAGCTGCTTGTGCATCAAATCCATGCCGCCGAGCGAGGCGCCGGCGATGGTCGAGCCGTGATAGCCCATCTTGCGCGAGATGATGCGGTTCTTCTCCGGTTTGCCTTCCAGCACCCAATAGTGACGGACCAGGCGCAGCGCCGTGTCGTTGGCCTCCGAACCGGATGAGCCGTAGAACACCTGGTTGATGTGCCTTGGCGCGATCTCCGCCAGCTTTTTCGACAGCAGAACCGGCGTCGGCGTCGAGCATTTGAAGAAGGAGTTGTAGTAGGGCAATTCCTTCATCTGGGCGTAGGCGGCGTCGGCCAGCTCGTCGCGGCCATAGCCGACATTGACGCACCACAGCCCTGCCATGCCGTCGAGGATTTCCGTCCCTTCGGAATTGTAGATGAACGGCCCGTTGGCGCGAGTGATGATCCGCGAGCCGGTCTCGCGCATCTCTTTGTGGTCGGTGAACGGATGAAGGTGATGCGCGGCATCGATCTGCTGAAGCTGCTTCAGCGAATAATTCTGGTAGGTCATGTCTGATCTTTCCTCTTGAACCAATCCGGCAGCTTTTGCGCCGGGGCGGATTCGTCAGAGGACAGCGGGCGGCGAATAGCCGATGCGGGCGCACAGCCGCAACAGCTCGGCGCGAAGCGTGCGCGGCGACGGCGTCACCGCGACCCCAAATGCGCAACCCGATTTCGCCAGCCGAGCCATGCATGTACCTTAGGCTGCCTCGAGCCCTCAGTTCAAGCCGTGCCGGTCAAGCGACGCCGGTCAATTGGTGCCAGTCAATTGGTGCCAGTCAGGGCCCGCTGCAGGAAGACGTACTTCATTGCCGCCTGTGCGGCCTGCGGCCGCCGATCGCCGCGTCCGCCATGGCCGCCCTCGGTCTCCTCGAAGAACAGCGTCTTGCCGTGGCCGGCCGCCTGCAGCCGTGCCGCCATTTTGCGCGCATGCCCGGGATGGACGCGATCGTCGGCGGTCGAGGTCATCAGCAACACCGGCGGATAGGCTGCGTCCGTGTCTACATGCTGGTAGGGCGAATAGGCGGCGAGCCAGGCTGCCTCTTCCGGCTTCGCCGGATCGCCATACTCGGCCATCCATGACGCGCCGGGCGGCAGTTCGGTGTAGCGCAGCATATCGAGCAGCGGCACGTCGATGATCACTGCGCCGAACAATTCCGGTTGCTGGGTCAGCGAGACGCCGGTCAGCAAGCCACCATTCGATCCGCCCTGGATGCCCAGCGTGGCGGGCGTAGCGATGCCGCGTTTGACCAGATCTTGCGCCACCGCGGCGAAGTCGTCGAAGGCATTCTGGCGATTGGCCTTGAGCGCGGCCTGATGCCAGTTCGGGCCGAACTCGCCGCCGCCGCGGATGTTGGCCTGCACATAGGCATAGCCTTCTCCAGCCACAGCCTGCCGCGCACGCCGGCATAGCCGGGCAGCAGCGGCACTTCGAAGCCGCCATAGCCGTAAAGCAATGTCGGCACGGGTCCATGCAGGTCGCGCCTCCTGACGACGAAGTACGGGATCATCGTGCCATCCTTCGAGCGCGCTTCGAACTGGTCGGAGACCAGCGACGACGCATCGAAACGCGCCGGCTGCGACTTCACCGTTGCCAGGCCCGCGGCGTTGTCGTCCGACCAGATGATCGAGCTCGGCGTCAGGAAATCGGTGAAGGAGAAGGAGACGCTGGAACCGAAATGCTCGGCATGGCTGATGCCGACATTGCCGTTTTCGGGCAAAGCCACGGGCTTGAACTCCCAGCCGCTGTCGCTGCGCTTGCCGGCGACGACCTTGCCGCGCACATTGTCCATCAAATTGATGAACAGCCGGTCCTGCGTGCGGGCAATACCGGCGATCGAGACACGGTGCGCCGGCTCGAGCACGGTATCGAGGGATCCGAATAGCCCGGTTTCGATCCAGCGCTCGAAATCGAGTGAATACAGCCCGTCGGGCTTGCACAGCGTGCCGTCCGGCGCCATCCATGGGGTACGCACGCCGAAGACAAGCTGGCCCTTGAACAGCGCTGTATCGGTGACGTCGTCCGGCAGCGGGATGCGCCTGTTTTCGCCCGATGGCAGCCGCAGGAAACTGTGCGAGGCGAAGAAGTCGATGGTCCGGGCGAGGAAGACATGACGCTTGTCGCCGTCGAATTCGACGGACCCGCCGGCGGCAAGATCCTGCTTCAGCGCCTCGAAGATCGGCGTCGCCGCTTCCAGTGGCGTGCCGCGCCGCCAAAGCTTGACCACGCGCGGATAACCGGACTGGGTCGTGTCGTCCTCCTCGAAAGCGGCGGAAACGATAACCGTGTCCTCGTCCAGCCAGCTAAAGCTCGACTTCGAGGCAGGAGCGCGAAAGCCGCCATCGACGAACGATCTGCTTTCGATATCGAATTCGCGCATCTCGCTGGCATCGCCGCCATCCGGCGACAGGTTGAGCAGGCAGCGGCTGAAGTCGGGGTAGAGCCGACTGGCGCCGCTGAACACCCATTTCACCCCCTCTTGCGCCGCCAGATTATCGAAGTCGATGATTGTCTGCCATTCCGGCTTATCGGTCTTGTAGGAGGCGACCGTGGTGCGCCGCCAGAGGCCGAGTAGGTTCGTCCGGTCCTGCCAGAAATTATAGACATAGCCGTTGATAGCGGCTCCGACGGCGATGTTATCCTCGGCCGTCATCAGGTCGAGCGCCGTCTCGAACGACGTCTGATAGGACGGATCACCCTGCAGCTCCCCGACGGTGATCGCATTTTGGCGATGCACCCAGTCGAGCGCCTGCTTGCCCCTCCTGTCCTCCAGCCAGAGAAACGGGTCTTCGGCCGCCGAACCCGGCTGGCCCTTGGTATTCGATTTGGTCATGAGGTCTCCGGTTGAGTCGGGCGGCGGCATAGCCAAGATCGACATGGGGCCGCTTATATTCAAGTCGTTCGTCAGAAACGGCGGCTTTCTGGCATTCACGCCATCCGTCTTCGAATGACCGTTACAACTGCCAGCGCCAGGCAAATGGCAC
Source organism: Mesorhizobium sp. M0910 (assembly GCF_040319465.1). NCBI lineage: Bacteria > Pseudomonadati > Pseudomonadota > Alphaproteobacteria > Hyphomicrobiales > Phyllobacteriaceae > Mesorhizobium > Mesorhizobium sp. M0910. The sequence goes on along the minus strand of NZ_JAMYNZ010000004.1, from coordinate 347,734 downwards.
CGAACGTCATTGGCAGGCCGCCGGCGCCAACAACATCCATGGCGCTGCCCGCCAGCGGCGGTACGGCGATGCCGCCGATGCCCCACATCAAAGAGAAGGCGGCATTGCCGGCGACCAGTGCCGAGCCGGTGAACCGCTCGCCGAGCTCGATGATCGACATCGTGTAGATACCGTACGAAACCGCACCCCAGACGAAGACGCACGGCCAGATCAGCGGCGTCTCGATGAGAACCGGCAGCAGCGCGCATCCCAGCACCGTCATCGAAACACAGATGAACCGCACCAGCCGCGCTGTCAGTCGTTCCGCCAACAAGCCGAGCGGCACCTGCATAGCGATATTGCCGGCGATCATCACTGACAGCAGCGCCGACATGCGCGCTTCCGCAATGCCATAATGTGTTCCGTAGACCGGCAGCAAGGCGAGCACCGCCTGTTCGAAACCGGCGGCCACAATCACCGCCGATAACAGCAGCCACGCCTGCGGCACGAACCCCAGCACCGAAACCCGGTGCCCGCTCTCGTCGACCTTGGGCAGCCGTGCCAGCACCGAGGCGAGGCAGGCGCCGCAAAACAGGAATGCGCCGATGCCGACCAGAAACGGCGGCCATCCCACGGTGCCGACCGCAAGCAGGCACAGCGGCCCCGCCGCAAAGCCCGCCGAAATGATGGTCGAATAGATGCCCATGACGCGGCCGCGGCGTGCCGGCGGGGCCAGTGCGATCACCCAGACTTCGCTCAGCACGTAGAGCGGGTTGGTGACGGCGCCGATCAAAAAACGCAGCGGAAACCACAGATAGACATTTTGGGTCCAGCCGATCAGCGCCAGCACCAGCGCGGAAAGTGCCGCGCACGTAAGCGCGGTGCGCCCTGCCCCGAAACGCCGCGCCAGCGCCGGAACCAGCGGCGACGAGACGATGAAGCCGATCGGCGTCATTGCCGCCGACAGGCCGATTATGGCCGGCGAGACGGCCTGGCGCTGCAGGATGAAGCTCAACAGCGGATAGCTCAGCCCTTGCGCGATGGCGAACACCGAGACGGTGGCGATCACGCCGGTGATCGCCGCCCATTGCGCTATTTCGCCGCTGCTTTGTTCCGCCCGGTCCATGATGCAGGATTAGCGTTTCGGTTCCGTCGCGGTAAGCACCGGCAACGAAAACCGCTTGCGCCAGCCGGAACGCGATCAAGAGGCTGGCGATCCCGCCGGCTGCCCCCAGGGCATGTCGCTTCCCTCGCCCTAGTGGTCGCCGCCTCCGCAATGGCCGGACGGCCGGCGGTCCATTATGCCGCCGCATTGCCGCAGCGTACGAGGACTATCATGACCGCCGCCCTTCAGCCCGCCGAACCGGCACTGGCAAACGACCGCGCCCGTCGCGGCGGCCGCGCGGGGAAGCGTGCCGGCGGCTCGACGGTGTTTGAGCAGCCGCCGTTTCGGCAGTTGAAGAACCCGCTGACGCCGACCCGGCTGGTTTCCGACGACGAGCTGGAATCAATTCACCTCGCCTCTCTGCGCGTGCTGCGGGAAATCGGCGTCGACGTGCTGCATGACGAAGCCCGGCGCATCATGAAGGCGCATGGCGCCGATGTCCGCGAGGGCAGTGAGCGGGTGCGCTTCGACAGCGACATGATCCTGGAACTGGTTGCCCATTGCCCGCCGGAATTCACCATCCACGCCCGCAACCCGGCGCACAATGTGCGCTTTGGTGGCGATAATCTGATCATCTCGATGATGGCGTCGGCACCCAATTGCTCAGACGTCGACCGCGGCCGTCGGCCAGGCAACCAGCAGGACTACCGCAACTTCCTCAAGCTTGCGCAGATGCACAACATATTGAACTGCACGGGCGGGTACCCGGTCGAGCCGATCGACATCCATCCGTCCGTGCGCCACCTCGAATGCATCCGTGACCTCGCCACGCTGACCGACAAGATGTTCCACATCTATTCGCTCGGTAAGGAGCGCAACGTCGACGGCATCGAGATCACCAGGATCGCGCGCGGCATCAGCCATGAGCAGTTGCTCGCAGAGCCGTCGGTATTCACCATCATCAACACCAATTCGCCGCTCAAGCTCGACGTGCCGATGATGGAAGGTATCATCCAGATGTCGAGCAAGGGCCAGGTGGTCATCGTGACGCCCTTCACCCTGTCCGGCGCCATGGCGCCGGTGACGATTGCCGGCGCGCTGGTGCAACAGAATGCCGAGGCGCTGTCCGGCATCGCCTTTGCGCAGATGGTGCGCAAGGGCGCGCCTGTCGGCTACGGCGGCTTCACCTCGAATGTCGATATGAAGTCCGGCGCGCCGGCCTTCGGCACGCCGGAATATATGAAGGCGCAGCTGGTCGGCGGGCAGCTCGCCCGCCGCTACAACATCCCCTACCGCACCTCCAACACCTGCGCCGCTAACACGGTCGACGCGCAAGCCGCCTATGAAAGCGTGTTCTCGCTGTGGGGCGCCATTCAGGGTGGCGGCAATCTGATGATGCATGCGGCCGGCTGGCTCGAAGGCGGCCTGCGCTGTTCCTACGAAAAGACCATCCTCGATATAGACCTGTTGCAGATGGTCGCCGAGTTCCTGACGCCGCTCGATCTTTCCGAGGAAGCGCTCGGTTTCGACGCCATCCAGTCGGTCGGCCCCGGCGGCCATTTCTTCGGCACCCAGCACACGCAGGACCGCTACAAGACCGCGTTTTACGCGCCAATCATTTCCGACTGGCGCAATTTCGAGAGTTGGGTTGAGGCCGGATCGCCGACCGCACTCGAAAAGGCCAATCGCGTATGGAAGGAACGGCTGGCGTCCTATGAAGAGCCTTATATGGACCCGGCAATCCGCGAGGAGCTCAACGCTTTCGTCGACAAGCGCCGGGCCGAAGGCGGCGCGCCGACCGATTTCTGATCATCTGATGAGTAGTCGACCCCCACTCCGTCTTGATGGCAGGCTGGCCGAAAACATCGCTGTATTCGACCTCCGCTTTGTTTTCGCGCCCCGCTCACTCGATTCAATCTCTTCAAAAACGGAACTATCTTCATGAAATCTCATGCAAAAGCGGTTGTCATCGGCGGCGGGGTCGTTGGCTGCTCGGTGCTCTATCATCTGGCCAAGGCTGGCTGGACCGACATCCTGCTGATCGAGCGTTCGGAGCTCACCTCCGGCTCGTCCTGGCATGCGGCGGGCGGCTTCCATACGCTGAACGGCGATCCCAACGTCGCGAAGCTGCAGGCCTATACGGTGCAGCTTTACAAGGAGATCGAGGAGATTTCCGGCCAATCCTGCTCGCTGCACCTGACCGGCGGCGTGATGATGGCCGACACGCCCGAGCGCATGGACTTCTTGCGGCTCGCCCACGCCAAGGGCCGCTATCTCGGCATGGACACAGAACTGATCACGCCGTCCGAGGCGAAGGCGATGTTCCCGCTGATGGACGAGACGAATTTCGTCGGCGCCATGTGGGATCCGGTCGAGGGCCATCTCGATCCTTCAGGCACCACCCACGCCTATGCCAAGGCCGCCAGGAAGCTGGGCGCCGAGATCGTGCTGCGCAACCGCGTCGTCGAACTGACGCAGGAGGTCGACGGCACCTGGAACGTCGTCACCGAGCAAGGCACGGTCAAAGCCGAGCATGTCGTCAACTGCGGCGGCCTGTGGGCGCGTGAGATCGGTCGCATGGTCGGCGTCGAACTGCCGGTGCTGGCCATGGAGCACATGTATCTCCTGACCGAGCAGATGCCGGAGGTCGAGGAATTCAACAAGTCGACCGGCCGCGAGATGATCGGCGTGCTCGATTTCAAGGGCGAGATCTATACCCGCCAGGAGCGCAACGGCATCCTGCTCGGCACCTATGAAAAGGCCTGCAAGCCGTGGTCGCCGGTCAACACGCCGTGGGATTTCGGCCACGAGCTGCTGCAGCCCGACATCGACCGCATCGCGCCGTCGCTCGAGATCGGCTTCAAGCATTTCCCCGGCATCGAGAAGGCCGGCATCAAGCAGATCATCAATGGTCCCTTCACCTTCGCGCTGGACGGCAACCCGCTGGTCGGCCCGGTGCAGGGCCTGACCAATTTCTGGTGCGCCTGCGCCGTCATGGCCGGCTTCAGCCAGGGTGGCGGCGTCGGTCTCGCACTGTCCAACTGGATGGTCCATGGCGATCCGGGCTTCGACGTCTGGGGCATGGACGTGGCCCGCTTCGGCGAATGGGCAACGCTGCGCTACACCAACGCAAAGGTGCGCGAAAACTATTCGCGCCGTTTCTCCATCCGCTTTCCCAACGAGGAATTGCCGGCGGCAAGACCAGCGCAGACAACCCCGCTCTACGACACGATGCTCGCCAACAACGCCGTCATGGGCGATAGCTGGGGGCTCGAAACCCCGCTCTGGTTCGCGCCGAAAGGCTCTGAGCCGAAGGACATCGTGTCCTTCCACCGTTCCAATGATTTTGGCCCGATCGGCGAGGAAGTGCGAGCCACCCGCGAGAGGGTCGGCGTCACCGAGATCGCCAACTTCGCCAAATACGAAGTCTCCGGACCAGGGGCCGAGGATTTCCTCAACCGGCTGATGACCAATCGCATGCCAAAGACCGGCCGCATCGTGCTGACGCCGATGCTGAACGAGTTCGGCCGGCTGATCGGCGACTTCACCATCGCCAAGGCGGGCGAAGAACGCTTCATGATCTGGGGTTCTTCGGCAGCGCAGAAATACCACATGCGCTGGTTCGAGAAGCATCTGCCCAAGGACGGCCCAAGGGCGTCAGAGGTGCGCATCCACCGCTTCGACCAGACGCTGGTCGGCCTCTCCATCGCCGGGCCGAAATCGCGTGACCTGCTGCAGAAACTGGTCGATGTCGACATCTCGACCAAGGCCTTCCGCTTCATGGATTTCCGCGAGATGGCGGTCGGCGGCGCGCCCTGCATGGTCAACCGCATCACCTACACCGGCGACCTCGGCTATGAGATCTGGATGGCGCCCGCCTACCAGCGCCTGGTCTACAAGGCGATCAAGGAGGCTGGCGAAGAGTTTGGCCTTATCGATTTCGGCATGCGGGCTTTGCTCTCGATGCGCCTTGAGAAGAACTTCCCGACCTGGTTCCGCGAGCTACGTCCAATCTACGGACCATTCGAAGGCTCGATGGACCGCTTCATCAAGCTGGAGAAGAACGATTTCATCGGCCGGGAGGCGGCAGCCAGGGAACAGGCGGCAGGGCCGAAGCTGCGCCGCGTTTCCTTCATCGTCGATGCCGCGGATGCCGACGTCATGGGCGACGAGCCGATCTGGGCCAAAGTCGGCGGCAAGGATTACGGCACGGTGGAAAAGCCGCATGGCTACGGTGCACCGCGCTTCGACGCGGGCGGCAAGGAAGTGCGCGGCTCGAACGCCGCCGAAGGCGCGTCTGCCGTGCGCGGCATTGTCGACGGCGACTGGCGCGTGGTCGGCTGGGTCACCTCCGGCGGCTATGCGCATTATGTCGAGAAGTCGATGGCGCAAGGCTATGTACCGGCAGCGCTTGCCGAGAACGAGAGCGCCGGCCTGTTCGAGATCGAAATCCTTGGCCACCGGCGTCCCGCACGCATCAATGTCGAACCGCCGTTCGATCCGAGCGGCGAAAAGATGAGGACGTAGGCGCAGCCAGCCGGTCGCATTGTGCGGAGCATGCTCTTCATGCTAGCGCAGCCGGCAACACTCTGCTGGCAAGGGCGATGAGATTTCATTGAAGTACAATCTGAGATGGGCCGAGTGGCTGGCCGAGGGACGGATCGGCCCGTTCCCGGCGGCGATCGTCATGGTCGCGGCTTACTTCGCCTTGCAGACCATCATACTGTCCCTGTTGAGCTCTTGGGCGGGAACCGGCGTCGGCATCGATGATGCGGAGCAGCTGATCTATATACCGTATCTCTGGGCTGGATATGGCGGCTCGCAACCACCCCTCTACACCTGGATCAACTGGCTGGCCGCGCATGTTTTCGGCACCAGTATCTTCACGCTGAAGCTCGTCAAATACTCCGTGCTGTTCCTCGCCGCCTGCAGCGTGTTCGCCGCCATGCGGCGGTTTGGCTACACCAAAGCGACAGCGGCGGCGGCCATGTTCGGCCTGTTTACGATCCCGCAGATCGTCTGGGAATCGCAGCGCGCCTTGTCGCATTCCGTCGCCGTCGTCGCCTTCTGCTCGCTGCTCCTGCTTGCCATGGCCTATCTTCTCGAGCGGCGAAGCATGGTCGCCTATGCGGCGTTTGGCTTGGCCACGGCGGCCGCAATTCTTGCCAAATATAATGATGTCTTCCTCGTGGTGGCCCTTGTTGCTGCAGTGCTGTCGCTGCGCGAATGGCGCAGCGTAATCCTCGATCCGAAGTTCGCCATCAGCATAGCGGTCGCGATACTGGTGCTGGCGCCAACCACCTATTGGAGCCTCATGCATCCCGCCGATTTATTGTCGAGAGGCGAGAAGTTCGGAATAGACTCGCAACGAGGGCGCATGGCGGCGGCTTTTGTCGGTGCCGGCAAGTTTATCATGGGAACCTTCAATTTCGCGGTCTTGCCGGTGCTCGTTTCCGCGCTGGCTTTCGGGCTGGCCGGGTTTCGTTTCTCCGAGTGGCACCCGAAAGGTCCGCCTCGGGAAATTCTGTTGCGGCGTACCTTGGCGCTCGGCCTGGCCATGCTTGCAATACTGGTACTGGCCACCGGCGTGACGGTGGTCAAAGACCGTTGGCTGCTACCGGTCCTGTTCATGTTGCCGCTGGCCATCGTCGCCACTATGGAACGGCTGGCACCGCACGGCAGGAATGCGCAGCTCCTGGTAATCGCGGCTGGAGCGATCATCGCCGTGCTCCTCGCGCCCGCCACCTGGTACGTCCAGATAAACGGGACCAGTGGTCTGTCGCGGATGATCCGCGTGGATTACCCCGCCCTCTATCGCCAACTGACTGCGGACGGACCGGTCAAAACCGCAATATCTGATGGTGCATGGGTCGGAAACCTGCGGCTGGTCGACGAAAAACTGGTCGCACTTGACCAGGAAGTGCCTAATTTCGAAATGCTGATGCAGGAGCCGGCCGTACTCGTCTGGCTTGACCGCGACGATCCGCGTCCGGTCATTTTGGAGCAGCTCAAAGCGGCCGGCTATGAGCCGGACGGCCAGCCGCGGCAAATGATGGTTCCGCTGTTGCGTGGAACCGACAAGTCCACCCGTCCCGGCGCCTATGTAAGATTGAAGAGAATGGCGGTGGGAGGAGCCACAGCGCCAAAAGAAAGCGTTAGCGGAGGAGCCGAGGGTGGACAGGAACCCGACTGACCGGCCCCGTCATCACCGCAAGATCATGCCGTTCGAGCCGGACGGCTCGAACGATGTGCTGCGCAAAAAATCGCGGCTGAAGGCCGCTGAACTCAACCAGCATGTGCTGGGCTATGGAGCGCTGGCGGAAGCCGAATGGCAGGCGGCGGGAATTGCTGCTCCTGACCTGCTCGCCATGCGCCGATACCGGCTCGAGCGCATCCGCGCCGAGCTGAAGCGCCGCGACTATGCGGGAGCCTTGCTCTACGATCCGGTCAACATCCGCTATGCGACGGATGCGACCAACATGCAGCTCTGGGTCGCACACAATCGGACCAGGCATTGTTTCGTCGCCACCGATGGCCCGGTGGTGCTGTTCGACTATTTCTCCTGCGAGCACCTTTCCGATCATTCCGGGGTCGTCGACGAGGTGCGGCCGGCAGTGTCGTGGGCTTATCTGTACAGCGGCGAGCTGACCGGTCAAAAAGTCCGCCGCTGGGCAGCCGGCATTGCCGAGCTGGTATTGGAACACGGCGGCGGCAATCGCCGTATCGCGATCGACCACATCAATCCCGAGGGCATCGAAGAGCTCGCCCGTCTCGGCATTTCGACCGGCAATGGCGAGGCGGTGATGGAAAATGCGCGGCTGATCAAATCGCCCGACGAGATCCTTGCCATGCGCCGGGCGATCGTCGCTTGCGAGGCAGCGATGAGTGAGATGGAGCAGGCGCTGAGGCCTGGCATCTCGGAGAATGAATTGTGGGCCGAACTCCATCGTGGCAACATCGCGCGCGGCGGCGAATGGATCGAAACCCGGCTCCTGTCGTCAGGTCCGCGCACCAATCCATGGTTTCAGGAGTGTTCGTCGCGGACGATCGAGGCCGGCGAGCTCGTCGCTTTCGACACCGACCTGATCGGTCCTTACGGCTTCTGCGCCGACCTTTCGCGCACTTGGCTTTGCGGTGACGCGCCGCCCTCGCAGGAGCAGCGCGACCTGTTCCGAATCGCCGCCGACCAGATCGCCCACAACACGGAGCTGATGCGGCCGGGCGTATCGTTCCGCGACCTCGTCGAGCGCTCGTCAGTGCCGCCCGGGGACTGCTTCCCGGCCCGTTACGGGGTGCTCTATCACGGCGTCGGTCTTGCCGACGAATACCCGACCTTGCCGCATGCTAGCGACTGGACCGACGACACACCCGACGGAGTGCTCGAACCTGGCATGGTGCTGTGCGTCGAGAGCTATATCGGCCGGCTTGGCGGCTACGAAGGCGTCAAGATCGAGGAACAGATCCTGATCACCGAAACCGGCAATGAGAAGCTTTCGACCTACCCGCTCGACAATCGGCTGCTTGGCGGCTGAGCGACGCTAATGCATGTCGCGTAAAAGCATGCCCCCGGGCTTGACCCGAGGGTGTGCAGCGGTTCTGCGATAACGACATGCATAAACAGGAATCTAAAGTGCTCGCATGAGGCCGACCGAACGCGACGCGGTTATGTGAGCGCTGCGATCGCCTCGCGCATCGTGGTGACGATCGTTTCCGGCGTTGTCCTTGCCGTGATGAACGGCAAGCCTTTGCGACGCCTTGTCCAGCCGACCACCGTCACCTTCTGGGCCGCAGGCTCGAAACGCTGCGCCAGCGCCCAGCTCTCGCAGTCGATCGCCGCGACGTCGGCCCTGCCCTCGGCAACAGCAACGATCGAAGCACGGTGCCCACAGCTTTCGCTCAACGCGGAAAAGATGTCCAGACTCTCGCCCAATGCTTGCAGGTCGCGAGTTGGCGCGATGATGCCCGACATGGAATCCAAGCTGTTAAAGGTGAAACGCTGGCCGCGCAGCAGATCGAGCGGAATGACGGCACCGCCGTCGGCCGGCGACCTTGCCTGCGGTGCCTCGCCCGCTCTCATGATGATGGCGCTCGAATAGAGTTCGCCCTGTCCACCCTCGAAGGCATCATAACGCGGCTGACCGACGAGCTGGACACGTTGCGACAGGCCGAGTTCCATCGGTCCCCAACAGGTTTGCGCAAGGAGCAGCGCCGGGTGCAGCCAGAGCCGGTGAAAATCCAGCTCGTCCGGCGGCAATGTCGCCGGATCTGGCGCGACGGGTTTTCCCTGATCGTCTCGGATACCGCCAGGCACTGGAGGCAAATCGCCATTGCGGCGGATAATCGTCTCCGGCGCATCGATGCCTCTTTGTCTGAAGGTATCGCGCAACCGCGCCCATTGCGCGTCGACCTCGTCCCGCGCTTCCGGCCAGTCATACATCGGCAAAGCCGCAATGAATTCGCTCATGCCGGGGATTTGACCGTTATGCGAGGAAATTGACAAGTTCAGGAAAGCGTCGTCCGCGCGGAACCGCCTGCAACAACGCAAAATTCACTCTTTCGGCGGCTCGGCGGGTACCGGTGCGCTGCCAAGCCCATTGAGGCTGCGTGCCCTGACACGCGGCTTGAATGCGCGTCCCGGTTCCGGCATGCGCCGCAGCACGGGATGGACGACCGGCTCCTTCGCCTTGAAGGCATAGGCCTTGAGCAACGCGAAATAGTTCGGATAGGCGTAGCCATTGTTCATCCGCAGCCACTCGTCGCGGCGGTCGCGAAACAGTTTCGGCAGCCTGTACCAGGCCACCGTCGGGCTCTTATGATGGACGAAATGTAGATTGTTGTTGAGGAACAGGAAGGACAGCGGCGAGCGCTCGACGATGATCGTGCGGCCTTCCGGATGTTCCGACCATTGGTGCTCGGCGTAGGTGCGGATCGAAATCAGCGATTGTCCCAGCCATACCGGCACCAGAACGTAAAGCCACAATGGCATGCCGAAGCCGAACTGCACGATGGGCAGCACGATGGCGAGGCCGATAGCGTGCAGCAGCCAGGCCTTGCGGACGACCTTGTCGCCCGCGGCAACCTGCCTGGCGTCGTCGATGAAGAAGCCTATGCAGGACAGCCAAGGGCCCAGCACGAAACGGCCGAGCATTGTGTTGTTGATCTTCAGCAGGAATTTCATCGCCGACGGCAGTCCCTCGTGCTGCCAGAGCGCCTTGTAATAGCTTTCGGGATCGTCGAGCGGATCGGTCAGGCGCTCGTCTGCATGGTGGCGCAGGTGAATGGTCTTGAACCGGCGAAACGGCCAGACAAGGCCAATCGGCAGGAACACAAACGCTTCGTTGAGCCGCGCGTTCCGGGTTGGGTGGCCGTGCAGGACCTCGTGCATCAGCGAGGATTGCAGCGTCGCAATCAGGGTCAGAAAGGCGAGCGCCAGCAGCGGGTAGGATGGCCAGAGCAGAAAGCCGGCAGCGAGCCAGCCGCCGTAGCAGAGAAGTGCGAGAAATACGGTCGGCCATTCGATGGCTGCTGCGCCGTGTCGCCTATTGCCCATGCTCGTCATGCTATCGACCACTGCCTTCCAGTCGCCGGAACCCGTTTGATTCCTGACAGCATTGTGTCAGGAGTGTTGCATCGAGGCAACGCGATAAAGCGCACAAACTGTTGCGATTGCGCATTTTCAGCTGCATATGTTATGCATTGTAAACAACGAGCCGGATTCATTTACGCCTGAAGCCCGCGTTCGCAGGTTTCAGCGCAAATTTTTCCTCCTATCGAGTGGGACGGCGATTTGGACAAGCGCGACCTGTCGACGATCTTTCGCGAGCGCCTGAAAACGCTCTTGACAAGGTCCGATTTGAACCAATCAGCGTTCGCCGGTGCGGTTGGCATCGACCGTTCGGCACTGTCGCAGCTGCTCTCCGGCGGCTCGACCCGCCTTCCCCGTGCTGAAACGCTGCTTAACATCGCCGCCGAATTCAAAGTCTCGCTCGACTGGCTGCTCGGCCTCAGCCACGACGAGGGCGTCACCGGTGAAATCCGCGAGAGCCTTGAGATCGAGGAGGCGCCGGACGGCTTCGACCGCACGCTGCTGGCTCGCTGGCATGCCGAGGCGGCGGGAACGAAAATCCGCTACGTGCCGGCCGGCATTCCCGATCTTCTGCGCACCGAGGCGCTTGTCGACTATGAAGCCGTCATCGCCAACAAGAGCCGCGAGGCACAGGCCGGCGAAACGCAGTATCGCATTGACTATAACCGACGGCCCGAAACCGACATGGAAGTCTGTATGCCGCGCCACACGCTGGAGATCTTCGCGCGCGGGCTGGGCGTGTGGGACCGCTTTCCGGAAGCCGACCGCCACCAGCAACTCCTCCACATGGCGACACTGCTCGACGACCTCTATCCCACCTTCCGCCTGTTTCTCTATGACGGGCGGATGCGCTATTCGATCCCCTACACGATCTTCGGACCTTATCGCGCTGCCATTTACGTCGGCGACATGTATCTGGTGCTGAACGCCACGCAGCCGATCCGCATCCTGACCAGCCATTTCGACAATCTGATCCGTGCCGCGGACGTCAACGCGCATGAGGCGGCCAGCTTCACACGAAAGCTGGCGGAGATGCGATTTTGACCGGCTGTTTCCCGCGCCGACATTGACGTCACATAAAGAATTCTTTATATCGTTATCTCAATAATTCTCCGGGAAGGCGTATTCCACAATGACCAATCCGATCGACGCGCTGCTTGCCGAAAGGGGCGTCCTGCTCGCCGATGGCGCCACCGGCACCAATCTGTTCGCCATGGGCCTTGAGGCCGGCGAGGCTCCCGAGCTCTTGAACGAGACCGCACCCGATACCATCACCAGCCTGCACCAGAACTTTGTCGATGCCGGCGCCGACATCATCCTGACCAACTCTTTTGGCGGCACCCGCCATCGGCTCAAGCTGCATCATGCGCAGGACCGGGTCTATGCACTGAACAAGCGCGCCGCCGAGATCGCAAGTGCCGTTGCAAAAAAGGCCGGCCGCAAGGTGATCGTGGCCGGCTCAGTCGGCCCGACCGGCGAGTTGCTGGTACCGCTCGGCGCCATGACCTATGATGAGGCGGTCGAGGCCTTTGCCGAACAGATCGAAGGCCTGAAGGCCGGCGGCGCCGAAGTCGCCTGGATCGAGACCATGTCGGCGCCCGACGAGATCCGCGCCGCCGCCGAAGCCGCCATCCGCGTCGGCCTGCCGTATACCTATACCGGTTCCTTCGACACCGCCGGGCGTACCATGATGGGGTTGCTGCCAAAGGACATTCACGGCGTTGTCGATGGCCTGTCGCAGACACCGCTCGGTGTCGGCGCCAATTGCGGTGTCGGCGCCTCCGATATTCTCGCCTCGCTGCTCGACATGACCGAGGCGAAGCCGGAAGCAACGGTGATCGTCAAGGGCAATTGCGGCATCCCCGAATTTCGCGGTGCCGAGATCTACTATTCGGGCACGCCCGAGCTGATGGCCGATTATGTGCGCCTAGCCGTCGATGCCGGCGCCAAGATCGTCGGCGGCTGCTGCGGTACCTCGTTCCAGCACCTTGCCGCCATGCGCAAGGCGCTCGATGCGCACACCAGGTCGGATCGCCCGACCATCGAGCAGATCGTCGAACGCATCGGTCCGATGCGTAACAAGCAGGCGACGGTCAACGTCGCCGAGACCAGCGAAGCCCGCCGCGAACGGCGCCGCGGACGCGCCTGACGCTTTCGTCTGCGACATCGTCCGCGCGAAGCAGTGCGGCCGCGAAAAAAGGCCGGCAAGGTTTCCCTCGCCGGCCTGCCTCACCCGCCCGTAGGCCGGCTCCCCCTATCAGAACGATCCCATCTGAAAGAAACCGGCCGTCATTGCCACTACCGGTTACCGCCGAGCGCCGAGGCAAGGCGCACAAGCGAGAGGAACTCGGACCGGTATCCAAACGGGTCGGCTCCTCTGGCGGCGATGGCAATCTGCATGATCTTGTCGTAGCCGAACTTCGCGGTCGCATCCTCGTCGCGCAGCTTCTGGCCGAAGGCAGCAACGGCAACGGAGAAACGCTGGTCGGTGCTGGCCTGGTCGAACGACGCCACTTCGTTGGCTGACGTCACTGGCGTGGTGATCAGCTTCGAAGTGTCCTCGTTCGGCAGCTTGTAGCGGATCTTGACGAAGGCATATTCGTCGGCATTGGCAACACCGCCATTGTTCACCGAGGCCTGGCCATAGCGCAGTTGATCAATCTGTTCGCCGCCGCTGCCCTTAGGCGTGATTTCGTAGATCGCTGTGACCGAATGGCCTGAGCCGATCTCGCCGGCGTCGACCCGGTCATTGTTGAAATCCTCGCGATTCATGGCGCGGGTCTCGTAGCCGATCAGCCGGTACTCCGAAACCTTGTTCGGGTTGAACTCGACCTGGATCTTCACGTCCTTGGCGATGGTGAACAGTGTCGAGGAGGCATCCTCGACCAGTACCTTCTCGGCCTCCGCCAACGTATCGATATAGGCAGCGGTGCCATTGCCGTTCTGGGCGATGGTCTGCATCATCTGATCGTTCAGATTGTCGCGGCCGAAGCCGAACACCGACAGGAATACGCCTGTCTTGCGCTCCTTTTCGATCAGCCGCTTCAGATCGTCATCGTCGGTCTGGCCGACATTGAAATCACCGTCGGTGGCGAGCATCACCCGATTGATGCCGTCCTTGACGAAGGATTTCTGCGCCAGCCGGTAGGCTTGCCTGATGCCGGCCTCGCCTGCCGTCGAGCCGCCCGATGTCAGATTGTCGATGGCAGCGAGGATCTTGTCCTTTTCCGAAGCCTGGGTGGGCTCCAGCACGGTACCGGCATCGCCCGCATAGGTGACGATCGAGACGGTGTCGTCAGGTCTCAGCTTGTTGACCAGCAGTCGGAAGGCCGACTGCAGGAGCGGCAGCTTGTCCTGCTCGTTCATCGAGCCCGACACATCGATCAGGAAGACCAGATTGGCCTTGGGCTGCTCGGCCGGCTTCACGTCGAAGCCCTTGATGGCGACATGCATCAGCCTGGTGTGCTCGTTCCACGGGGTCGGCATGACGCTGACGGTCGAGTTGAACGGCGCCGAGGCGGAGCCCGGTCCCTTCCACTCATAGGGGAAGTAGTTGACCATCTCCTCGACGCGCACCGTATCGGCTTGCGGAATAAAACCTTCCTTCAGCGAGCGCCGCACGAAGGAATAGGAAGCGGTGTCGACATCGATAGAGAACGTCGAGACCGGATCTTCCAGCGCGGCATGCACCGGATTGGTCTTGAAATTCTCGATGCGATCGCGGTTTTCCTCTTGCGGCAGCATCTGGTCGGCCGGCGCAGCGGCAGGCTGCTGTGCCATCAGCTTGGGCTCGGCAACCGTGCCAGGCATACGTCCGACCCGCGCGCCGCCATCGACCGCCGGAGCCGCGGTGCTGGTGCCGCCATTCAGCGCAAACTCGCCACTCTGCGCCGGTTCGGGAGCATTGCGGGTGAGCACGTCCTGCTGCGTCAACCCACCGACTGCCGTCGATTCCGCTTTCGGCGGCGATGTCGGCGCCACAAGCGCCTCGCCGACGTCGCGATTTTCACTGTCAGCATCCGCCTTCTTCTGCTTGTCCGCTTCGGCCACGACCGGCGGTTTGACGGTCGCCGGCTTGTCGGCCAGCGTTTCGGTGATCTTATCGTCCCCGCCGAATTCGGGCCCGCTGAATGTGGATTCCCCAAGCATGTACATGGTAGCGTATCCGGCGATCGGCAGGGCAACGAGCCCGGCGAGGGCCGGCGTGGCGAAGAGTTTCTTTTGCATGATTTCGCTCCAGAGCCTTTGTGCTCGCTCTGTGAGACGAAGCCCGCTCACCGATCCTTGGGCGGCCGGTAAAGTTCTTTCTTCCATGTCATAGGCGCGCAGCGCGGCCTGGAGGGCACGCGCCTTTGCGTCCGCGTCCGGCGCCGGTGCCGCGATGTCGCGCAGTCTCTTGAGTTCGTTGTCGTCGACCATGGTCACACTTCCCCGGCTGAACGCATCAGCGTCTTCAGCCGTTTCTTCGCTTCATGGATGTGCCAGGAAACCGTCGTCTCCGAGATCGCCATCGCCTCGGCGGCGGCTGCATGGCTCAGCCCTTCGCCATAGACCAGCAGCACCGCGTCGCGCTGCTTGTCCGGCAGCTTGCGCACCGCCGCCCAGAGCGCCTCGGCCGGGTCTTCCGGCTCAGCCGAGATTTCCCCCAAAATCAGGACATAGGCGCCATAGGCATCGGTCTTGACCGTCTCGCGGGCGGTCTTGCGCATCATGTCGCGCGCCGCATTCAGCGTCATGGCGTAGAGCCATGTCGTGAAGGCGCCGCTGCCATGATAGTCGCGGATCGCCCGGCCAAGCCGGACGCAGACTTCCTGGGCGATATCCTCGGCGTCGGCCTTTTTCCCGCACCAGCGATAGGCGGCGCGATAGACGAAACCGTAGTGCCTTCCGAGCAACTTGCCGAAAGCACCCCGATCTCCGCCCTTCGCCCGCCCGATCAGTTCAGCGTCGGAGGCTTCGCTTTCGTCCAGCATCATCGCCATCATTGCCTGTTGGACGAAGGCTAATGGCTGTTCCTTGGGGCGATGGAAAGAATTTTCTGGCGCGCCGTCACGTCGTAACGGTTGGCGTGCCCTGACCGAGCGTCTCCGCGAACAGCGTCGTCAGCCGCTTCCAGTGGCGCTCGCCGCCGGCTGCATCGAAGGCGCTGTGGTCCGGCACGCACCAGCCGTGCGCCATGCCGGCATAGTTCTCGATGACATGGTCGACCTCGGCCGCGCGCAGCGCTTCAGCCAGCCGCGCCGTTTGCGCGGGCGGAAAGCTGCGATCTGTGCCGGCCGTACCGATATAAACCCTTGCCTTGAGCGAAGCGGCCTTCCGGTGCGGACTGTTGGCAGCGTCACCAGCCAGATTGCCGCCGTGGAAACTGGCCGCCGCGACGATGCGGCCGGGATAGCTGGCCGCTGCGTTCAGCGCCCGCGCTCCACCCATGCAGTAGCCGACAATGCCGACCGGCCCGGCGTGCGATAGATACCCGCGGTGACCGTCGCGGCAAGCTGTAGTGAGGCGATCTGCTTCAAGATTTCGTGCGGCATCGGCGACGCTACAGACGCGCGAATGCTGCCATGTGAAAGGCCTGAACTTCGGCCGGATAGCGATAGTCGGTGCCGTAAGGACAGGCGTTGCGATCAAGGCAGCCGCCGGTGCGGCAGGGCGCGCCGTTTTGCCCGCGCACATGGGCCAGACAGGTTTCATGTGCAAAACCATCCGCAGAATAAGCCTTTACCGGACAGGATTTCAGGCAAGGTTTTTCCAGACATGTATCGCAAAGGTGAATTATGTCGCGGGGTTCTTGGAGCGCAATTTCGTCTTCGAACAGCAGCGCGCCGCGATAGGCATGCCAGAGCCCATATTGCGGATGCATGAGAATGCCGAGCGGTGACGGCTTCAGCCCCTCCGCACGCATCGCCCATTGCTGGAATGGCAGATAAGGCCTGTCGGACGGCGACACCGCGCGCGCCCCGAATTTTCCGGCCACCGCGCCGATCACTTCGCGCGACCATCTGTCGAGCGGATCGTCGATCGGCTGTGACTGTTTCTCCAGCCAGCGCATGAAGTGCGGCCAAGGTGCGGCACCCGCCTGCCCCACCAGCAGGATGGATTTGGCGGCAGCGCCGGAGAGATCGGAAGGCGCCTTCTCAGCGCCTGCAAAATTGAAGCCGCCGCAAAGCACGAGACCGTGTGCGGAAAGTGCCGCCGCGATGGTTTCGACCATGCTGCGCTCGAGGATCATCCCTTCTTGTCCGGGTCGGAGAAGGCGCTCCGCCAGACTTCCTTGTGGATGATGTTGGCGACTTTAGCCCCGCCTGATTCGGGCTCCTTTCAGGTGAAGGCGTCGGCCATCGACGCCTTCTTCCTGGCAATGAAGTCCTTCAGCCCGTCGTCGATACCCGGATCGAGATGCGGCGCCTCGTAGCTTTCCAGCCAGCGGCGGGCGAGCTCGTTGGCGCGCTGCGGCGCGGTTTTTTCGCCTTCGGCCAGCCATTGCTCGTAAGAATTGTTGTCGGCGATGTTGGAACGGTAGAACGCGGTCTGGAAATTCGCCTGGGTGTGGTCGCAGCCGAGATAGTGGCTGCCCGGGCCAACCTGGCGGATGGCGTCCATCGCCTGGCCGTTTTCCGACAGGTCGACGCCTTCGGAGAACTTCTGCGTCATGCCGAGCTGGTCGATATCCATCATGAACTTTTCGTAGCAGGAGGCGAGACCGCCCTCGAGCCAGCCGGCCGAATGCAGCACGAAATTGGTGCCGGCCAGGATCGTCGAGTTCAGCGTGTTGGCGCTCTCGTAGGCGGCCTGCGCATCGGGGATTTTTGAAGCACAGAGCGAACCGCCGGTGCGGAACGGCAGGCCGAGCCTGCGGGCAAGCTGTGCGGCGCCATACGAGACCAGCGACGGCTCCGGCGTGCCGAAAGTCGGCGCGCCCGACTGCATCGAGATCGACGAGGCGAAGGTGCCGAACAGAACCGGCGCACCCGGCCGGATCAGTTGTGTGAACGATGCCCCGGCCAGAACCTCGGCCAAAACCTGTGTCAGCGTGCCGGCGACCGTCACCGGGCTCATCGCACCGGCAAGGATGAACGGCGTGACGATACAGGCCTGATTGTGGCGCGAATAGACCTTCAGCGCTCCCAGCATGGTCTCGTCGAAGACCATCGGCGAGTTGGCATTGATCAGGCTGGTCAGCACCGTGTTGTTCTCGACGAAATCGTCACCAAACACGATCTTGGCCATCGCCACCGTGTCTTCAGCGCGCTCGGGCGCGGTCACCGAGCCCATGAACGGCTTGTCCGAATATTTGATATGGCTGTAGACCATATCGAGATGCCGTTTGTTGACCGGCACATCGACCGGCTCGCAAACCGTGCCGCCCGAATGGTGGATCGACGGCGCCATATAGGCGAGTTTTACGAAATTCCGGAAATCCTCGATCGTCGCATAGCGCCTGACGCCGTCGAGATCGCGCACGAAGGGCGGTCCATAGACCGGCGCGAACACTGTCGCGTTGCCGCCGATCTGCACCGAGCGCTCGCCGTTGCGGGCGTGCTGGGTATACACGGACGGAGCGGTCTTCAACAGCGAGCGGCAGAGGCCCTTGGGGAAATGCACCCGCTCGCCCTTGACGTCGGCGCCCGCCTCTTTCCAAAGCTTTAGCGCCTCGGCGTCGTCGCGGAAGATGATGCCGATCTCCTCCAGCACCGTGTCGGTGTTCTTTTCGATCAGCGCCAGCCCTTCCTCGTCCAGCACTTCATAGACGTTGATCTTGCGCTTGATATAGGTGAGCTGTGTGCCGGGGCCGCCGCCCGAACGTGCAGCCCGTCGGGCTGCGGCGCCACCGCTGGCAGCGCGCCCGCGCCGCGCGTTTGACGCTTCCTGATCGACCGGCGCGTTCTCACTCATAATCGTTCTTCCCTGGCTTTCGTTCTGGCCTTGATTTACTCCGGCCGGGCTCTTGTACCGGCCTGAAATCCGTTTGCGGCCGCATATTGCGGTCTCTGGCCGGATCGTAGCCATGCACCCTATTCGAAACGGCCCGCCAGCGCCAACGCCTGTCGCAAAATCGACAAGAATTCCAAGAGATTTACGGTCGCTTTCGTTTTGCGGGAAGTCGCAAATCGGCTATGGACAACCGGCCCATGCGGGTTAGGTATTGGCGCGATATTTTTAAGCTGCCGCGATAGTTGTAGCCGGCAAGGAGCCTGAGAAAAAATGGCCGACGACGAGATCATCCTTTCGGAACTCTCCGACGACGAGTTGGTGCAGCAGATGCACGACGATCTTTATGACGGGTTGAAGGAAGAAATCGAGGAAGGCACCAATATCCTTCTCGAACGCGGCTGGGCGCCTTACAAGGTGTTGACCGAGGCTCTGGTCGAAGGCATGCGCATCGTCGGTGAGGACTTCCGCGATGGCATCCTGTTCGTTCCCGAAGTGCTGCTGTCGGCCAACGCGATGAAGGCCGGCATGTTCATCCTGCGTCCGCTGCTTGTCGCCACTGGCGCACCAAAGCAGGGTAAGATGGTGATCGGCACCGTCAAGGGCGACATCCACGATATCGGCAAGAACCTGGTCGGCATGATGATGGAAGGCGCCGGCTTCGATGTCATTGACCTCGGCATCAACAATGCGGTCGAAAAATATCTCGATGCCATCGAAAAGCACCAGCCCGACATTATCGGCATGTCAGCGCTACTGACGACGACCATGCCTTACATGAAGGTCGTCATCGATACGATGAAGGAAAAGGGCATTCGCGACGACTATGTTGTGCTGGTCGGCGGTGCGCCGCTCAACGAGGAATTCGGCAAAGCCGTCGGTGCCGACGCCTATTGCCGCGACGCCGCGGTGGCGGTCGAGACCGCCAAGGACTTCATGAAGCGCAAGCACAACGTCCGCGCTTCGGCCTGAGGTCAATAAGTCCGGCACCAACGAGAAAAGCCGCGCCTTGCAGTGCGGCTTTTTTATTCCCAAATGTTTAGAGCCGTGCGGATCAGGGTTTCTTGACGGTATCGTCAACAGCTTTAGCAGTGGATTTGATATCCTTACCGACGCCGCGCACCGTGTTGGCGCAGGCCGAAACAGCCAAGGCGCAGGCGAGAATAGCGATTGGCGCAACGCGGAACAATTTCATGAATGGTGTCTCCCTCAGCATATAAATTCGCTGGACAGCAACGAAGATGGATTAGACTGGTTCCATGACTACCGCGCGAAAACAACAATCCGATCAGGGCGACAGGCTGCTCGTCATCGCCTGCGGGATGATTGCGCGCGAGGTTTTGGCGGTCAAGGAGCAGCTTGGGCTCGACCATCTCGACCTGACCTGCCTGCCAGCGGAGTTCCACTTCTATCCGGACCGCATCGCGCCGGCCATGGACAAGGCAATCGAGAAGGCCAAGACCGACGGCTACAGACACATCTTCGTCGGCTATGCCGATTGCGGCACGGGTGGCTTGCTCGATCGGATCTGCGAGAAGCATGGCGTCGAGCGCATGGCCGGGCCGCATTGCTTTGCTTTCTACCAGGGCATGGATACCTATGCGAAGGTCGCCGATGATGACATGATGTCGTTCTACATGACCGATTTCCTCTGCCGGCAATTCGATGCCTTCTTCATGAAGCCGCTCGGCCTGGACAAGCACCCGGAGCTGATCAAGGACTATTTCGGCAACTACGAGAAGCTGATCTATATCGCTCAGACTGACGACCCGGAACTCGACAAGGTCGCCGAAAAGGCGGCGAAAATGCTCGGTCTCGCCTATGAGCGGCGCTCGACCGGCTATGGTGACCTGACGAAGGAACTGGCCAGCGCTGCAATCCTGGCTTGACGGTACTTCTAGGCAAGGCCTTCTTCAGCTTCGAGCCCGGCGAGCACATCGGCAAAGCTCGTCTTGCAGACGAAACCCAGCCGGTCCCTCGCTCGCGACGCATCGTAGACCCGGTCGATCGACGAAAAAATCGTCCAGCCTTTCTTCGCGTAGAGTGCCGGATAATCCGGAAAATAGCGTGCGACGACCGAGGGTGCATCGGCGATCAATGCCGCGCAATCCTCGGGCTGGAACGGTGTCGGTGCCGAAATGATGAAGATGTCGAAGCCCAATTGCGGTGCTTTCTCCAGGCAGCGATATGGGCATCGGCAGCATCCTCCACCGTCAGCCGGCGAAACAAAAGCTCATTGGCTTTGGTGTTGGCGTCCGACTGTTCGATCACGTGCGCCATATCGTCTGCTTCGGGAAAGAACCGAGCGGTGCGCAGTACGATCGACGGAAGGCCGAACTGGAGCTGGTAAAGGCGACAAAGATGTTCCGCGGCAAGCTTGGTGACGCCATAGATGTTGCGTGGCTCCGGCGACATGTCTTCCGTCAGCCATGCCGCCTTGCGCGCGCCTCCCGTGAAACCGGCGCGTATGGCCTCGGAAATCATCAGCGATGTCGTCGACGTAAACACGAAGCGCTGAACCGCGAATGCAGCGGCCGCATCGAGCAGGTTGAGCGTGCCGCGCACATTCGTCTCGACGAAATCCTCGTTGCGATAACGTTCGATGTCGGGCTTGTGCAGCGCGCCGCTGTGGATGATGGCCTCGATGCGGTTCTCCTCGACCGCCTGCATGACCAGGTCGCGATCGGCGACTGAGCCGACGATTGGAGTTTCCGAAGACGGAACGGGATCGAGGCCGGTGACGTCATGGCCGAGGGCCCGCAGGCGCGGTGCCAAGGCGCTGCCCAGCCAGCCCGACGATCCCGTCAGCAAGATCCGCATTCTTTCCACCTCGTTTCCGCTGTCGATGCCCAAGCACGGATGACAGAACGTGGCGAAACATTAAGGTATGCGCCAGACAAGAAAACGGGCTGCTCTAGCCATCAACAGGGAAACGCCACCGATGATCGCTCGCCTCATGTTTGCCGCAGCAACTGTCCTCCGCTTGACCATGCCCGCGTTCGCCGACGGCGAGGTGCAGAAGTTGATAACGGCTGCCGACAAGGCGCGGCTCGACAAATATGGCGAGACGCGCAAGGCAGCGCTTGACGAGGCGAAGGCCGGCGATCCGGCCGAGGTCAAGCAGCTCGACGCCTTGCTGGCAAAGCCGCTGGTTTCCTTCTCCGACAACGACCTGACCGGCAAGTGGCAATGCCGCACCATCAAGGCCGGCGGATTGAGCCCGCTCGTCATCTATGGCTGGTTCAAATGCAAGGTGAGCGACGATGGTTCCGGCTGGAGACTGGAAAAGATCACCGGCTCGCAGCGCACCAAGGGCCGCTTCTTCGACGATGGCGAGAAACGCGCCATCTATGTTGGTTCCTTCTACGTCAACGACGATCCGGCAAAGCCCTACGGCAGCGGCCCGGAAAGCGATCAGGTCGGCTATGCCTTCCGCAACAGCGCCAGCGAATGGCGCATCGAGTTCCCGGCGCCCTATTACGAATCGAAGCTCGACATCCTCGAACTCAAGCGCTGAGCCCCGATCACCAAGGGTTAACCCGGTCAGCCTAGCATTCGCGCGCAAAGAACAGGTCTTTGCGGAGGTCGCGAACCATGGCACGGTCGAAACCAAACCAACGACCGATCGTCGTCGTCACCGAAGGCGGCTCGCATATCTGGGCGATCGTCAACGCGGTCGCCGATCAACTCGGGCCGGTCAGTGTTATCCTCGAAGCACCTGAATCCAAAAAGCAATTGCTTCTCGGACGGGCGCGACGGCAAGGCTGGGCCTCGGCCATCGGTCAACTCGGCACGATGATGCTGACCCGGCAAAACCGCAGCCGGGCGACACAATTTCAAGCTACGCGTTGCGGCAGGCGGCGTTCTCGCGCGACATCTGCGTCGAGGCGGTCAGAGATGCGCTGGCCGGCAAGCTCGGCACGGTCGAGCCCGGCCTGCCTTCGAAACAATGGTATCACCCGACGGTCTGGTCCTATCTCTGGACCGGGATAACGAACGGCGTCTGGTGACGCGCCGATTTACCGGATGCCCACCCGCCGCTAACATTGCATCATGAGCGACATCGATCACCGCACCATCATTGCCGGCCTTTCGGTCGAGGACCGTCGCGACCTCACCGCCAGGCTTGACCGGCCAGGCATTTTCCGGCTGGCCGCCCATGGCGGGCTGGTTATCCTGCTGGGCGCGTTGATCGCCGCCCGCATCCCGTTCTGGCCGCTTCTCGTCTTGCGCAGGGAATCCTGATCGTCTTCTTCTTCACGCCGCTGCACGAGACCATCCATGAAACGGCGTTCAGGACGGCGTGGCTCAATCGCGCTGTTGCCGCCGTGGCCGGCTTCCTGATCCTGCTGCCGCCGGCATGGTTCCGCTATTTCCATTTCGCCCATCACCGCCATACGCACGACCCCGAAAACGACCCCGAACTGAGGGCGCCGAAGCCGGAGACCGTCAGCCAATATCTGCGCTATCTGTCGGGCGGCCCCTATTGGATCGCCATGGGCCGCGTGGTCGCAACCAATGCGGCTGGCCGCAATCGCGACGGCTTCGTACCGGAAAAGAGTCGCGGCAAGGTGGTTGCCGAAGCACGGCTGTTCCTTATCGGTTATGCGGTGTTGCTGGCCGCATCTCTCACCATACAGTCGGCGCTGCTGTTGTGGGTCTGGATCGTGCCGGTGCTGGTAGGACAGCCGTTTTTGCGGGCCTACCTGCTGGCCGAGCACGCGTTGTGCCCGCATGTCGCCAACATGCTCGAGAACACCCGCACCACCTTCACCAACAGGCTGGTGCGCTTCGTGGCCTGGAACATGCCATACCATTCGGAGCACCATTCCTATCCGGCCGTTCCCTTCCACCGCCTGCCGCGCTTCCATGAGATCGTCGCGGAGCATCTAGGCACGACCGAACGAGGTTACGTGCGTTTCCACAGGAAGCTGGTCGGCAGCTTCGATGGCCGCGCCGGCTGACCTGTGCTGAAAGACTCCGCTTTCAACCGCGGCCGTCGATTGCGTCGCTTTTGAAGGCCCCCGCGTCGTCCCATAACAAGCAGCCCAACAGCGCTTCCGGCAATGCTCGAAACCACTGCATTGGCCCAAAACATCGGAATCGATCTTTGGAGGGCACGATGCAGCGGAGTTAGATGGTAGAGCATCGTTTGTGCGTTCGATTGGACGCGCGGCGCTCTGCAGGAGCAGGAATTCATGGCCGATCTGATCGTCGTCTACTGGCGCGACATCCCCGCCCAGGTCATCGTCAAAAAGGGCCGGCAGAACGCCAAGCGCGAACTGCCGCTGCGCTTCACCGAGGCGATCGACATGTGCGCCATGCGCACCGGCGCCGGCGGCACCGACGACTATCTTGCCGAATGGCGCAAGGCAGAACCCATCCTAGTCGGTGACGATCTTGAAGCCGAGGCGGAGAAGGCTCTTCAGGAAATCGATGCGAAATACGACCGCGAGCGGCTGATAGCTCTGGTCAAGGCGGGCGGCAAAGAAAATGTCTGATCCCCAATCAATGCCGGCGACGACGGCTCAGACCGGCCTGACGCAGGCGACCATCGTCAGGAAGGCGGCGCCGAAATCCGACTACAAGCCGGCCGACGTGTCGCCGCAGCGGCGCGTGCAGCGTTCGTTTGCAGTGCGGCTTTGGTCGGTCCGGCATTCGCGGTTGCTCGAATG
Organism: Mesorhizobium sp. M0910; assembly: GCF_040319465.1. Lineage (NCBI taxonomy): Bacteria > Pseudomonadati > Pseudomonadota > Alphaproteobacteria > Hyphomicrobiales > Phyllobacteriaceae > Mesorhizobium > Mesorhizobium sp. M0910. Next base: position 323,457 of record NZ_JAMYNZ010000004.1, on the reverse strand, counting down.
GTTTTACGCCAAATTCGCCGACATGTTTCTGCTCCTCCACCCGCTTTGGAAGGGCATCGGCTACAGCCGCGTCGAAGGACCGGTGAAATTCGTCGAAAAGCGCGTCAAGGGTTTCATGTTCGACTGCCGCATGTGCGGCCAGTGCATCCTTTCCTCGACCGGCATGTCGTGCCCGATGAACTGCCCTAAGCAATTGCGCAACGGCCCTTGTGGCGGTGTCCGCGCCAACGGCAATTGCGAGGTCGAGCCTGATATGCCCTGCGTCTGGGTTAAGGCCTGGGAAGGCTCGCGGAACATGGTGCATGGCGACAGGATTTTGGAGGTGCAGAAACCGGTCGACCAATCCTTGCGCGAGACCTCCGCGTGGCTGCGCGTCACCGCGCAGGCGGCGGCCGCCCGCGATGCGGCCCGGAACATTACCAACACTGGAGCGTCGGCATGATTGGCCGCCAGCCCGACGAGAATCCGGCCGGCATCCATTTGCCGCTCGATCCCCTGCCCGGCCACACCTCGCGTGGTCGCCTGGAGCGCGTATTGAGACGCGGCGAATTCGCAGTGACGACCGAGCTCAATCCGCCCGACAGCGCCGATCCGGAAGACGTCTACAACCGCGCCAGGATTTTCGACGGCTGGGTCGACGCCATCAATGCCGTCGACGCTTCCGGCGCCAACTGCCACATGTCGTCGGTCGGCATCTGCGCCCTCCTGACCCGCATGGGCTATGCCCCGATCATGCAGATCGCCTGCCGCGACCGGAACCGCATCGCCATCCAGGGCGACGTGCTTGGGGGTGCTGCGATGGGCGTCGCCAATATGCTCTGCCTGACCGGCGACGGCGTGCAGGCCGGCGACCAGCCCGGCGCCAAGCCGGTGTTCGATCTCGACTGCATGTCGCTGCTCGAAACCTGCCGTATCATGCGCGACAACGGAAAATTCCTGTCCGGCCGCAAATTGACGACCCCGCCGCAGCTTTTCCTTGGCGCGGCCATCAACCCGTTCGCGCCGCCGATCGATTTCCGGCCCTATCGGCTTGGCAAGAAGATCGCTGCCGGCGCGCAGTTCGTGCAGAGCCAGTATTGCTTCGACGTGCCGATGTTCCGTACCTACATGCAGAAGGTCCGCGATCTCGGCTATACCGAGAAATGCTTCATCCTGTGCGGCGTCGGGCCGCTGGCCTCGGCCAAGACGGCCAAATGGATCCGCTCCAACGTGCCGGGCATTCACATTCCCGATCAGATCGTCAAGCGCCTGGAAGGCGCTCAGGATCAGAAGAAGGAAGGTAAGCAGCTCTGCATCGACATCATCAATGAGGTGAAGGAAATTCCCGGTGTGTCCGGCGTTCATGTGATGGCCTATCGCCAGGAAGAATACGTCGCCGAGATCGTCGACGAATCCGGCGTGCTGAAGGGTCGCCGGCCATGGAAGCGCGAAATCCGCCGCGACGACCAGCTCGTTGCCGACCGGCTCGACCACATACTGCATGACGACCTCACCGAAACCCAGGTCGACATGGTCAAAACCGCGCATTGACAGCGCGAATCGTCAGCATTCGCTTGATCACAAACAGATAACGATATAAAGAACTCTTTATATCACGATGGAGAGATTTCATGACCCGCACCATCGTCGCCTCGGCGACACGAGAAATCATCATCGGCTTCGATCAGCCCTTCTGCGTGATCGGCGAGCGCATTAATCCGACCGGCCGCAAAAAGCTCGCCGCCGAAATGATCGCCGGCAATTTTGAGACCGTCATCAAGGATGCGCTGGAGCAGGCCGCCTGCGGCGCGACCATGCTCGACGTCAACGCCGGCGTCACCGCAGTCGACCCCAACGCCACCGAGCCGGCGCTGCTGGTGCAGACGCTGGAGATCGTGCAGGGCCTGGTCGATCTGCCGCTGTCGATCGACTCCTCGGTGACCGCCGCGATCGAAGCGGCGCTGAAGGTCGCCAAGGGCCGGCCGCTGGTCAATTCCGTCACCGGCGAGGAGGAAAAGCTCGAAGCCATCCTGCCGCTGATCAAGAAATACAACGTTCCGGTCGTCGCCATTTCCAACGACGAGACCGGTATTTCGATGGACCCCGATGTGCGCTTTGCCGTCGCCAAGAAGATCGTTCAGCGCTGCGCCGACTTCGGCATTCCGGCGCATGACGTGGTCGTCGACCCGCTGGTCATGCCGATCGGCGCGCTGGGCGATGCCGGCCGCCAGGTATTTGCCCTGCTACGCCGGCTGCGCGAGGAGCTCAAGGTCAACACCACCTGTGGCCTCTCCAACATCTCATTCGGCCTGCCGCACCGTCATGGCATCAACGCCGCCTTCATCCCGATGGTGATCGGCGCCGGCATGACCTCGGCGATCATGAACCCGGTGCGGCCGCAGGAAATGGAAGCGGTGCGCGGCGCCAACGTGCTGAACGGCACCGACGAGAACTGCACCAACTGGATCAGGACATACAAGGACTACAAGCCTGCTGAAGGCGGCCAGGCCGTTGCCGCCCGGACGCAGGTCAACGCGCCGGGCGATGGCAATGGCAATGGCGGACGCAGGCGCGGCGGCCGCGAAGCGCGGATGGCCCGGGGTTGAGCCATGGCTTGGCCGACACGATATGGGTTTACGACTGGGAGGAACCGAAACACAGCGGCATCGCTGCCGTGGCCAAGACCCGAGCAGCGTAGAAAGTAAAGTCTGGAACGAATGAACTCTCCCGTCAACATCACTGATCCGCTCGTGCTGTTCATGCCGTCGGGCAAGCGCGGGCGGTTTCCGGTCGGCACACCGGTTCTGGATGCCGCGCGCCAGCTTGGTGTCTACGTCGAGAGCGTGTGCGGCGGGCGTGCCACTTGCGGGCGTTGCCAGATCGAGGTGCAGGAAGGCAATTTCGCCAAGCACAAGATCGTCTCCTCCAACGATCACCTCTCGCCCAAGGGCGCCAAGGAAGAGCGCTACGAGCGCGTTCGCGGGCTCCCCGAGCGGCGCCGCTTGTCCTGCTCGGCACAGATCCTCGGCGATCTCGTCGTCGACGTGCCGCAGGACACCGTTATTAACGCGCAGACTATCCGCAAGGACGCCGATACCAGGGTCATCGCCCGCGATGCGGCTATCCGCATGTGCTATGTCGAGATCGAAGAACCCGACATGCACAAGCCGCTCGGCGACCTCGACCGCCTGAAGATCGCGCTGATGAAGGACTGGGGCCTCAAGAGCCTAGATTTCGATTTCCATCTGTTGCCGCAGGTGCAAGGCATTTTGCGCAAAGGCAACTGGACCGCGACGGCCGCCATCCACAAGGACACCGACAGCGAGACCGCGCGGGTCATCGCTCTGTGGCCTGGCCTGAAGAACGAGGCATACGGGCTTGCCTGCGATATCGGCTCGACCACGATCGCCATGCATCTGGTGTCGTTGCTGTCGGGTCGGGTCGCCGCCTCGTCGGGCACCTCCAATCCGCAGATCCGCTTCGGCGAGGATCTGATGAGCCGCGTCTCTTACGTGATGATGAACCCGGACGGCCGCGAAGGCATGACGGTCGCCGTGCGCGAGGCCATTTCGGGCCTCGTCGACAAGGTCTGCGCCGAAGGCAACGTCCAGCGTAACGATATCCTGGATTCCGTTTTCGTCGGTAATCCGATCATGCATCATCTGTTCCTCGGCATCGATCCGACCGAACTCGGCGGCGCTCCCTTCGCGCTAGCCGTCTCCGGCGCCGTGCACATCAAGGCATCGGATATCGGCTTGAAACTCAACCAGGGCGCCAGGCTTTACATGCTGCCTTGCATTGCCGGCCATGTCGGCGCTGATGCGGCTGCAGTGACGCTGTCGGAAGGCCCGCATCGGCAGGACGAGATGATGCTGATCGTCGATGTCGGTACCAATGCCGAGATCGTGCTCGGCAATCGCCAGCGGGTCGTGGCGGCCTCCTCGCCAACCGGCCCGGCCTTCGAGGGTGCGGAAATCTCCGGTGGCCAGCGCGCCGCACCGGGTGCAATCGAACGCGTCCGTATCGATCCCGAAACGCTGGAGCCGAAATACCGCGTTATCGGCTCGGAACTCTGGTCCGACGAGCCGGGCTTCCTCGACAGCGTGCAGGCGACCGGCGTCACCGGCATTTGCGGCTCCGGCATCATCGAGGTGGTAGCCGAGATGTACCTCGCCGGCATCATTTCCGAGGACGGCGTCGTCGATGGATCGCTGAGCGGCCACTCGCCTCGCGTCGTCGCCAATGGCCGCACCTTCTCCTATGTGCTGAAGGAAGGCGAGCCCAAGATCACCATTACCCAGACCGACGTGCGCGCCATCCAGCTTGCCAAGGCGGCGCTTTATGCCGGAACCAAGCTTTTGATGGAAAAGCAGCACACCGAACATGTCGACCGTATCCATTTTGCCGGCGCGTTCGGCTCGTTCATCGATCCGAAATACGCAATGGTGCTGGGCCTGATCCCGGACTGCGACCTCGACAAGGTCTCGGCCGTCGGCAATGCGGCCGGCGCCGGCGCCCGCATGGCGCTCCTGAACCGCGGCTATCGCCGCGAGATCGAGGAAACCGTCAGCAGGATCGAGAAGATCGAGACGGCGCTGGAGCCGAAATTCCAGGAACATTTCGTTTATGCCATGGCGCTCCCAAATAAGATCGACCCGTTCCCCAAGCTGTCGGCGGCGGTGAAACTGCCGCCGCGCAAGACGGTGAGCGAAGACGGCATTGCCGGCGACGCTGCCCCGCGACGGCGTTCGCGCGAAGGCCACGCCGCGCGGCGCGGGCGGGGATGACTCGCCTCCGCTCGGCTGTCAGCCTTTCTATTTTCATTTGTATGCAAATGTTTCCAGATCGCGCCGATCTGGAAACGAAATCGCGTTTTCGTGAAATCCGCCAGATACATGTGCGGAGCATTTAACCGGCATCGAACGGCAGGCAGAAACAGTTGTCGGCCACCGCAACGCTCCAAAGGAGATCAAGATGTCGATGTTCGGAAGCCTCGGCCGCTATGGTGCGGCCTTCAAGAAAACACGCGAAGCGCGCAAGTCGCTGCGCATCCTCAACAGCTTGCCGCCTGAGATCCAGAAGGACATTGGCTGGCCGGTGTCGCCGCGTTCAAGCGAAAGGCAGCTTTCGGTCGGCTGGGGCATGCAGCGCGGATGAACTTCATCGACAAATGCAAGCTGCTTGGTATTCGCCGGGGCCGCAATGCGGCTCCGGCTGCACCCAGCAATTGGCTGCGCGCCGCACTGCCGCCCGCGGCGCTGAGCTGCCCAGGTGGGCTAGCGACTTCATGGACCTGAGGCTTTATCGCCAGCTGGAGTCAAATCACCGTGTTGAGATTGCATAAATATTGACTTTTTTGGTGGCGACACAATCTTCAAAATAGTCGGGGGTTCTCTTAGTCGGCTCAGCCGAAGTCCGTGTATCTGCATGCCCAGTCTCAAAAGCCACGTCGTTTCGTTCGTGCTCAGGTACAGCCGTAAGAAGGCGTTTTCCAGCCCGGAGAACCTGCAGCGCTGGATCGCCTATGCGCGCAAGACGGAAAACCATCGGCCGCCTGCGTCGCTGCGGTCGCGCCTGGAGATCACAACCCGCACGATCAACGGCTTTCCCGTCTACGAGATCGCGCCCAAGGCTGGTGAGCGGAGGCGGATTCTCTACCTGCACGGCGGCGCTTACGTCTTTGAAATCACCCCCTATCATTGGCGGCTGATCGCCGACATGGCCGACCGCCTCGGGTTCGGTATCACCGTGCCGATCTATCCCATTGCTCCCGAACACGATTTCCACGCGATGTTCGGTATGGTCGGCGCCGTCTACCGCCAGATGTTCGGCGAAACCAGGGCAAATGACATCATCTTCATGGGCGATTCCGCCGGCGGAAACATGGCTGTCGTGCTGACCATGATGGCTGCGCAAGACGGCCTGCCCTTGCCATCGCGCCACGTGCTGATTTCGCCCGGCCTTGACGTGTCGCTCGCCAACCCAGAAATGTATGAGGCCGAACGCAACGATCCATGGCTGGGCATTGCCGGCGGCCGCGAGGCGATCCGGCTTTACAGCGCCGGCATAGATCCCACCGACTGGCGCATCAGCCCGGTTTACGGCGACCTGTCGGTGCTGCCCAAAACGCTGCTGCTGACCGGTTCACGCGATCTGCTTACACCCGACAATCTGATCTTCGCGGAAAAGGCACGCGCGGCCGGCGTCGACATTGAGGTCGTCCACGAGCAAGGCATGTTCCATGTCTGGCCGTTGATCGACATGCCGGAGGCGCGACGCGCGCGGGACAGCATAGTGGCCTTCTTGACCAACGAAACTGACAGTTATCATGCCAAGGCAGGAGAGTTGTCGCTGCAAAGGGCAGACCGCGACGGAACCCCTCGCGATCTGGTTGCGCCGCTCAGGTCGTAGTTTGGCTCAGAACTTCCCAGTTTCCCTGAACATCTCAAACGTCGCTCGGATATGGTCGGCGACTGCCTTCACCGGCGCGCTGGCGTCCGGCGTCACCACCATGGCGAGGTTGTAGGTGCCTATGTCTGGCATGCCGTCCTTCGGGCACAGCTCGACCATGTCACTGCCGAGGAAGGATTTCGGCAGCGGCGCGACTGCAAGATCCGCCATGATCGCGGCGCGCTGGCCGGCCGTGTGCGCGCTCATATAGGCGATACGGTAGTTGCGGCCCTCGCGGCCAAGCGCCTCCAATGCACCCGCCCGCCAGGCGCAGCCTTCTTCCCACAAGGAGACCGGCAGCGGCTCGCGCAGATGCGCACAGCCCCCCTTGGCGCCGGCCCAGACGATAGGCTCGGTGAGCAGTACTTCGGCGCCGATCGCGCTGGTCTTGTATGAGTTGGTGAGCAGCGTGATGTCGAGTGCCCGATCGTCCATGCGACGGCGCAGGTTGACGCTCTGGTCGATGGTGACGTCGACCGCGATGGAAGGATGCGACTGTGCGAATCGCTTCAGCACATGCGGCAGCACACGTTCGCCATAATCGTCCGGCGAGCCGAGCCGCACCACCCCGACAATGTCTGGAATGATGAACTTCGACACCACCTCGCGATTGATCGACAGCAGCCGGCGCGCATAGCCGAGCAGCATCTCGCCATCGGTGGTCAGCGTCACCGAACGGGCGTCGCGCGCGAACACCGAGCGGCCGAGAATGTCCTCCAGCTTCTTGATCTGCATGGAGACGGCCGACGGCGTGCGGAAGACCGCATTGGCCGCAGTGGTGAAGCTGCCGGTCTCGGCGATTGCGACGAAAGTGCGCAGAACGTCGAGATCGAGCAGCGGCAGCGGATGATTGAGTGGGGCGTTCATGGCAAGCGACCTTCAATTTTTCTGATGCAAACCATCATTCCATTTCGTTTGATTGAACATCAGTTTGGGAGGATAGTCAACTCCATCGAAGGCAGGACGCATCGAAGTGGTCCCGAAACAACCATGACACGGACCTGCAATCGACACGAAATGAAGCTGAAACAAACCCGGTGTACCGCCTGACGCTGCAAGCGCCGGGACATCCCGGCCAACGCGAAGGAGAATGAGATGTCTATCCTGTCATCCATCGGTCGGATCGCGACCGAGTTCAGCGAGGCCCGTGCCCGCTACCAGACGGAACGCGCCATCCGCGCGCTGCCGATTGAACTGCAGAAGGATATCGGCTGGCCCGAAGCTGCCGATGCCAAGACCGGCACTCGCCATGGTGTGGGATCTTGGGCTGGAGCAAAGTAAACCGTGTGTATCAACAGCTGAAGGCCTGCCGCGCAGATCAGCCCGGCAGGCCTTTTTGTTTGTATTCAAATGATTTTCCCGAGCCATGTCGCCGTCGCATGCCGCATATGAGCAAGTCGCATAGCAGCCCGCACTGGCAATCAACACATTGTAAATAATCGAAAATCCTAGGCAGATTGCCCAAATTTGTCGCATTCGGTGTCGCTTTTCATATCAAGTGCTTCGCTTTTGCGATTTAGTTTCCCCTCACGTAAGCCTATATCATCATCAACAAACGAGCTGCCCCACTCCATCAAGCGAAGGCGACCCGTCTGAGCAACCGAATGGAGATGATCATGAAGCTTTTTGCCCGCCTCTTTGCCCGCCGCGAAATGAACCTGACGACCGCGCTCGAGCGCCAGCGCCTGGCCAACACCATGCCCGGCCAGACCGGGGCCATGGCTGCCGCGCGCCTCGGCTTCGTCGCCTGAGACAGCAATCCTGGCGGAAGCAGCCCAGCGCTGCTTCGAAGTCGATCCAGCGCCGCCTTGGTTTTGCCGAGGCGGCGTTTTCGTGTGCGCAGACTGCGTAGGCTCGTTGGTCGATCCGGCGGCCTGTCACGTCCTTCGCCGCACAGCGATTGCCCATTTGCGACCCGTGTCGCAAATAAAGTCGCTCCGTTGCCATCTAGCCAATTGACAGGAAACGTCTTTCCTGATGTCGCTATGCTGATCGCGACATCCTGTTCGCGCCATTGCAGCGTGAGGATCTACCCGTGAACGTCGTAAAGCACCCGATCCGGCGATCGTTCGTATTCTTCCTGGTCCCCGATTTCACCATGATCGCCTTCGCGACGGCGCTCGATCCGTTGCGTTCGGCCAACCGCATGCTCGGCTATGAAGCCTATCGCTGGCGGCTCGCCAGCATCGACGGCAAGCCGGTGCGCGCCTCGAACGGCGTCGAATGCGCCGTCAACACCTCGCTGGAGGAAGAGCGCAAGAAAATGTCCGGACCGGACCGGCCGAACATGGCCATCGTCTGCAGCGGCATCAATGTCGAGCGCTACCAGAACAAATCGGCCTTTGCCTGGTTGCGCGAAGAGTACAATCGTGGCGTTGCCGTCGGCGGCCTGTGCACCGGCGCGCATATCCTGGCCGCAGCAGGCCTGTTGTCCAACAAGCGCTGCGCCATCCATTGGGAGAACCTGCCGGGCTTTTCCGAGGCGTTCCCCAAGGCCAATGTCTTCGCCGACCTCTTCGAGATCGACCAGAACATCTACACCTGCGCCGGCGGCACCGCCGCCCTCGATATGATGCTGAAGCTGATCGGCGACGATTTCGACGAGAGCCTCGTCAACCGCGTCTGCGAGCAGGTGCTGACCGATCGCGTGCGCAGCCCGACCGACCGCCAGCGCCTGCCGCTGCGCGCCCGCCTTGGCGTGCAGAATTCCAAGGTGCTGACCATTATCGAGCTGATGGAAGCCAATCTCTCCGAGCCGCTCTCGCTGATCGAGATCGCTGACCATGTCGACCTGTCGCGCCGGCAGATTGAGCGCCTGTTCCGCACCGAGATGGGGCGCTCCCCTGCCCGTTACTATCTGGAGATCCGCCTCGACCGCGCCCGGCACCTGCTGATCCAGTCGTCGTTGCCGGTGGTCGAAGTGGCGGTCGCCTGCGGCTTTGTTTCCGCCTCGCATTTCTCCAAATGCTATCGCGAGTTGTACGCCCGCTCGCCGCAACAGGAACGCGTCGACCGCAAGCAGCTTCTGGCGGCTTGATCGGGCCATCGGCTGAACGAAGCCCGCCGAGTCAATGCACTTCGGCCGTGCGCATCGCCTCGACGCGGATATCTTCGGTCAGCCGCGCCTTCAGTGCCGAAAACTCCGGGCTGGTCTTCAGCGTGTAGTGGCGCGGATGCGGCAGGTCGACGGCAACGTCCGACTTGATGCGGCCGGGGCGCGCCGTCATCACTACCACGCGCGACGCCATGAAGATCGCCTCCTCGATGTCATGGGTGACGAACAGCACCGTTTTTGCCGGCGCTCCCATATGCCGAGAAGCAGCTCCTGCATCAGCCCTCGGGTCTGGTTGTCGAGTGCTCCGAACGGCTCGTCGAGCAGCAGGATCTCCGGATCGTTGGCCAGTGCCCTGGCAATCGCGGTGCGCTGCTGCATGCCGCCGGAAAGCTGCTTCGGCCAATGGTTTTCAAAACCTCTCAGCCCGACGAGATCGACGTAAGAAGCGACGATTTCGCTGCGCTCGTGCTCGGCCATTCCACGTTCGCGCAGGCCGAAGCCGATGTTCTCGGCGACCGTCAGCCACGGAAACAGCGTATAGGACTGGAAAACCATGCCGCGGTCTGGACCGGGCCGGTCCACCACCCTGCCGTCGAGCATAACACGTCCCCCACTCGGCGCTTCGAGGCCGGCGACGATCCTGAGCAGCGTCGACTTTCCACAGCCGGATGGCCCCAGGATGGTGATGAAGTCGTTGGCGGCGACCGCCAGATCGATCGGCATCAGCGCCTTGACCGGCTGCCCACCGCCGACACCGGCGAAGGTGCGCGAGACGCCTTCGATGACCAGCTTGCTCACGCCAGGCTCCATGGAAACAGCCAACGGTTGAGCGCCTTGAAGGCGAAATCGGACAACAGCCCGATCAGGCCGATGACGATGATGCCGAAGATGATCTGCCCTGTCGCCAGCCGCGACTGGCTGTTGATGATCATGTAGCCGATGCCCGACGACGAGCCGATCAGCTCGGCGACGATGACATAGGTCCAGGCCCAGCCGAGCACCAGCCGCAGGGTCTCGGCAATCTCCGGCGCATTGGCCGGCATGATCACGCGCCGCACGATGCCGTTGTCGGACGAGCCAAGCGTGTAGGCCGCCTCGACCAGGTCGCGCCGTGTGCCGCCGACCTTGACCGCGATGATCAGGATGATCTGGAACACCGAGCCGACGAAGATCACCAGCAGTTTTTCGAGCTCGCCAACGCCCGCCCACAGAATGAGCAGCGGGATGAAGGCCGATGCCGGCAGATAGCGGGCGAAGGAGACGAACGGCTCCAGGAACGCCTCCACGGGCTTCCAGGCACCCATCACGATGCCAAGCGGCACGGCAACGATGGCCGCCATCAGGAACCCGCCGAAGACGCGCCAGATGGTGATAAGGATGTCGAGCCAGAAGCGGTCCTCGACCAGCAGCCGCCAACCGTCTCTCACCATCGACAGCGGATCGGCAAGGAAAATGCGATTGACGTGGCCGCCAAGCGTGATCCACGCCCAGAACGCCACGGACAGCACGAAGAACGAAATGCCGAGCACGGTTCGAATGCCCGGCGAGACCGGATGCAAGGGGCGCGGCATCTTCGACCGTCCTCTGATCGGAATGAAAAAGCGGCGGCGCACGCGCCGCCGCCGGGCGACAATCCTGCCGATTAGTCGGCGACGGCGCTGGTGTCGGCCAATGTCGATACGTCGGGCGCTTCCTTGATCAAGCCCATCTGCAGCAGAAGCTCGCCGGCGGTCTTGGAAAAGTCCTGGAATTCCTTGGTGAAGAACTGCTTGTTTTCAGCCTTGTCGGCCCATTTCAGGTATTTTGCCGACTCTTCGAACTCCTTGGCCGACTGCTTCACGTCGGCGCCCATCGTCTCATAGGATTTCGCCGGGTCGCTCTTGATCAGGTCAAGTGCCTCGAAATAGCTGTCGGCAAGCGCCTTGGCCGCATCCGGATTGGCCTTGAGGAACTCCGGCGTGCAGCCGACCGTGTCGAGCACCATCGGATAATCGAGAGTGGTCACAAGGATATGGCCCTGGTCGGACTTTTCGCGCACCGCCGAGATGAACGGCTCATAGGTGACCGCCGCATCGTTCTGTCCGGCGAGAAACGCCTGCGCCGCCGCGTCCGGCTCCAGGTTGACGACCGTCACGTCCTTGGTCGACATGCCGTTCTTGTTGAGCACCCAGGCCAGCATGAAATAGGGCGACGTGCCCGGCGCCGAGGACGCGACCGACTTACCCTTGAGATCGGCGACGGTCTTGATGTCGTTGCGGGCGACGATGCCGTCGGCCCCGTAGGACTTGTCGAGCTGGAATATCTGCTTGGTCGTCACGCCGTTAGCGTTCCAGACCAGCCAGGTCTCGACTGTAGTGGCGGCGCATTGCAGGTCGCCGCTGGCGATGGCGAGGGGCCGACTGGCTTGCGGCACCTTCTTCAAGGTGACGTCGAGGCCGTGCTTTTCGAAGATGCCGGCCTGCTTGGCGAGCGTCAGCGGCGCAAAGCCGGTCCATCCACTGATGCCGATGCTGACCGATGTAGCGGCGGTGGCCGGCGCGGACAATCCGACGGCAAGCGTCAAGCTTGCTGCAAGAATTCCGATCTTGTTCATGTCGGTTCCCCTTTTTTGTTCGGATGGAGAATTGTGTCACAGACGCGCACAGGCTTGTCAATGAAGCAGATGCTGCACTGCGGTATGTCACCACCGGCAGCAAACTTCGCCATTAGCGGGTGTTGTACATCCAGCTGCGGTCGCGCCACATTTTTTCGCCGACCAGGCAGTCGGTGACGGGGATGTCCTGTGCCAGCACCAATGGCGGATGCGCCGCCTCTTCCGCCGCTCGCTGCGGCGAGGCCGGACCGGCAAGCTCCAGCACCAGCTTGCGGCGGATGGCCTCCGGAAACTGCGTCCAGTCATTGACCGGGATCATGAAGGAGCCCGGCCCGCCGATGACGCAGTCGCTGTAGTAGCGGTCGAGATTGTTGACATCGTAGGCGCTGGTGAACCCGCCCCTGGTCATCAGCGGCAGGCCGTTGACGGTGATGCCCTGCTTGATCACGGCGTCGCGGGTGATATCGACAGGTGCGCCCTGGTTGTTGGGGCCGTCACCCGAAATGTCGATCACCCGCTTGACGCCCTGGAAGCCGCTTTCGGCAAAGAGATCGCTGGCGAATTCCAGCGCGCCGGAGATCGAGGTGCGCCTGGCACTGGCCGGCGGATGAGCGGAAAGCTGCGCTGCCAGCCGTTCGGCGTCGGCACGATTGGCGATCACCGTCCACGGCACGACGACCTGCTGCCAGGTCGCGCCAGCCCATTCGACATAGGTGACGGCAATCTTGCCATGAGCGCCTTCGCCGATTGCCTGCAGGACATCGTCATGCGTCAGCGCCGCCGCATAGCCATGACGCTGGATTTCGAGCTCGTCCGGCGACATGGACAAGGATACGTCGACTGCCAGCACCAGTTCGACATCGACCGGCTCGGCGGCGCGGGAGATTGCCGCTGGCCATAGCACCGACGCCAGCGCGGCGGCACCCGAGACGAAATGTCTTGCACTGGCAAAACCAGACATGCCGCACGTTAAGCGAAAATCGCCGATCGACAAAGAGAAAGCCCGGTGGAGAGCCGGGCTCACTCGGTCACATTTTTGCGACCGTCCCAATGCTTAGCTGCGCGGATTGAGGTTCTCCGGGTCATAGAGCGGCCTGTAGCCGACGGCGGCCACTTCGACCGGGTATTTCTCGCCGAAATATTCGACGTTCAGCTTGCGGCCCTCCTGGCAATACGCCCAGGGCAGGTAGGCGAGCGCGATGTTCTTGCCGAGGGTCGGACCATAGGCCACCGAGGTCGTGAAGGAGCGGCGGCCGAGCTCGTCGACGAGCGTCTCACCGGTTTGCGGGTCCATCACCGGCATCGTGCCGACCGGATAGCGCGGAACGCCGTTGGAATCGGTATTGTCTGTCATGATAAGCGTGCAAAGCATGGCCGGCTGGTGCACCCGGGCGCGATATTCCAGATGCTTTGCCTTGCCGCAGAAATCGGCCTCCTTGACCTTCGGTCGGGCAAGGTCGGCTTCCAGCAGATTATATTCGGTCAACAGATCCGCGTTTTGCAGACGCAGGCTCTTCTCCATACGGCGGCTGTTGGCATAGGTCTCGACGCCAAAGGCCATCACGCCGGTCGACCGCAGCGCGTCCCAGACGGCGAGGCCGTCCTCGTAGCGCATGTGCAGTTCCCAGCCTTGCTCGCCGACATAGGAGATGCGGAAGGCGGTCACGTCCTTGCCGGCGATCCTGACGGGCTTGATCGCGGCAAAGGGAAAATTCTCCGGCGTCAGCCCGTCGGGGTTTTCCACGCACTTGCCCAATGTCGCCCGCGCGTTCGGACCCCAGATGCCGATGGTCACGTACTTCTCGGTCACGTCGGTGACGGTAACGTCGAAGCCTTTGTCTTTTGCCGTCCGGCGCATGTACTGGAAGTCGCGCGGCCCGGCATCAGCGCCGTCGATGACGCGGCAGCGGTCGGCCATGCGGATGACGGTCAGGTCGGCGCGCACCATGCCTGCCTCGTCGAGGAAATGGGTATAGATGCCCTTGCCGATATTGCCGTCACCGCCGATCTTTGCCGCGCACAGCCATTCCATCAGCGCGACATGGTCCGGGCCTTCGACGTCGTACATGGCGAAATGCGACAGGTTGACGATGCCGCAATCCTCGCTCATGGCTAGATGCTCGGCGTTCGAGACGCGCCAGAAGTGGCGGTTATCCCATTCGTTTTGGCGCACCGGCACCCGGTTGCCGTATTTCTCGAGCAGATGCTCGTTGGCGGCGTAGCCATGGGCGCGCTCCCAGCCGCCGAGCTCCATGAAATAGCCGCCGAGTTCCTTCTCGCGCTCCCAGAACGGCGAGCGGCGGACATTGCGAGCCTTGGAGAAGGGCTCGCGCGGATGGACCGCCGGATTGTAGACCTTCATCGCCGTTTCAGTGCAGCGGTCCCAGATGAACTGCTCTTTCGTCTGGTGCGGATAGAAGCGCGAATAGTCGATGGCGTGATGGTCGATCGCCGTGCGGCCGTCTGTCATCCAGTCAGCGATGAGCTTGCCCATGCCGGGACCGTCCTTGACCCAGATCGCCACGGCATACCAGAGGCCCCTCACCTTCTGGCTTTCGCCCATCGAAGGGCCGCCGTCCGCCGTCACCTGCAGCAGCCCGTTGAAGGAATGGCTCTCATTGTAGCCCAGCTCGCCCAGGATCGGCGTCAGTTCCATGGCCCGCTCGAGCGGCGCCAGGATCTGCTCCATGTCGAGATCGCGCTGCGACGGCGAAAGCCGTGCCTCGTTTTTCTCGAGAATATCGCGCGGATGGCAAAGGCGCGGATTGGTCTCTTCGTAATAACCCCATTCGATCTGCCCGCCTTCGGCGGTCTTGGGATCGCCGGTATCGCGCATATAGGCCGAATTACCCTGGTCGCGCAGCAGCGGCCAGCCGATCTCCTTGCCGGTGCCGGCGAACTCGGTGTACGGCCCGAAGAAGGTGAGCGGGTGGTCGATCGGCATGACCGGCAGGTCCTCGCCCGCCATTTCCGCGATCAGCCGCCCCCAAATGCCCGTGCAGACCACGACGTAGTCGGCCTGGATGGTGCCGCGGTCGGTCACCACGCCCTTGATGCGGCCGTTCTCGATGACGAGCGACCTGGCCGAGGTGTTGGCAAACGCCTTGAGTTTGCCCGAGGCTTCCGCCTGGTCGACCAGCTTGCCGGCGACTGTCTGCGAACGCGGGATGACGAGGCCGGCATCGGGATCCCACAGGCCGCCCTGTACCATCTGTTCTTCGATCAGCGGGAATTTTTCCTTGATCTCGGCGGGATCGATCAGGCGGGCGCGTGTGCCGAAGGCCTTCGCCGAGGCGATCTTGCGCTTGATTTCCGCCATGCGGGCGTCGTCGCCGACGCGTGCGACCTCGAGGCCGCCGATGCGGGCGTAATGACCCATCTTTTCGTAGAAATCGATGGAATAGAGCGTCGTCCAGCACGAAAGGAAATCATGGCTGGTCGTGTAGCAGAAGTCGGAGGCATGCGCCGTCGAGCCGATATCCGTCGGGATGCCCGATTTGTCGATGCCGACAATATCGTCCCATCCGCGCTCGATCAGGTGATGGGCGACCGATGCGCCGACGATGCCGCCCAGCCCGACGATGACGACCTTCGCCTTTTCCGGAAACCCTGCCATTGCCCGCGACTCCAAGATGCTATTGCGAGCAGACTATAGGTCGGCGCGGCGGCGCGCTTGCAGCCTGTTTGCGACATCGCCAAAAAAGCCCGCGCCACCAGCTCGTCGAATGCAGTTGGACCTACGCCTTCACCCTGCTCGGTACGAAAGCGCTGCTAGAGCCCGTTCTGCGCAGCTTCGAAGAAAAGTGAATACCTTCATCGCCGATTACTGGAAGTAAATAAAAGGCCGGGCGTTTGCCCGGCCTTCAAAAATCATGGCGTCGACTTTACTTGATGCGCGCGACGCCGCCCGAGATCTCGACGGTTTCCGAACCCGTCAGCGCCTCGAGGTCGCCATTCGGCAAGGTAACAAAACAGCCGCTCGGGCAAAATTCCACGGTTTCGCCGGCGGCCAGCGCCAGCTCGGTCTTGCCGCCGCCTTCCGTCACGATCAGCGTGCGGGTCTCGGCGTCCTTGTTGACCGCGCTGGCGGCATGGGCCGAACCGCCCACGGCCAGAAAAGCGATGGCGGCGACGAGAGACTTCCACATTTTGCAGTATCGGTGTTGCCACCGCCTCTGTTGCATTTCGCAAGGCATTCTCGCCGTTTGCAGGTGAGCTTATATGCAATGCAAGCTGAACAGCAACTGAATGCCGCATTCATGCCGCAATTGATTTCCGAAGCTTGAAGGCAAGCTCCAAACGCTAGTCAGGATCGGGCTTGCGTACCTTGCGTCCCGACTTGGCGAGACGTTTCGCCTCGACCGCCGCTAGAGCTTTTGCTTGTTCCCGTTCGGCGAATTCGACTTCGATCTTGTCGTCGTCGATCGGCCACGCCTCGTGCTTTTTGGTCTCGACGACGGCGCGCGGTGTCGACGGAATTTCGATATGCTGGTCGGCGAACACATCGAAGATGGCAAAGCGGATGTCGTTCTGGACGATATTGCCACTAAGAACGTCTGCCAGGAACACGCGGATCTC
Source organism: Mesorhizobium sp. M0910 (assembly GCF_040319465.1). Lineage (NCBI taxonomy): Bacteria > Pseudomonadati > Pseudomonadota > Alphaproteobacteria > Hyphomicrobiales > Phyllobacteriaceae > Mesorhizobium > Mesorhizobium sp. M0910. Next base: position 306,802 of record NZ_JAMYNZ010000004.1, on the reverse strand, counting down.
GAATTCGAGCGCGGCCGGGCCGAAATTGGAAAACAACACAAAGGGTTCCGGGTTCTTCAGCACCAGCGGATGGCTGCGTGCGATCTCCAACAGGACGCCATGCACGTGCTTGACGTCGCTGCCATAGGCAACGCCGACCTTGATGTCGATGCGGCCGAGCTTGTTGCGGTGCGTCCAGTTGCCGACCGCATTGTTGATCAGGTTTGAATTGGGCAGGATCACCGATTGCCGTTGAAACGTTTCGATCTCGGTGGCGCGCACGCTGATCTTCTTGACCGTGCCGCTGATGTCGCCGGCGACGATCCAGTCGCCGACCTTGAACGGCCGCTCGGCCAGCAGGATCAGGCCCGACACGAAATTCGAGACGACATTTTGCAGGCCGAAACCGATGCCGAGGGACAGGGCGCCGGCGACCAGCGCAAGATTGGAGAGGTCAATACCAGCCGCCGAGATGCCGACCAGTGCCGCGACCGCGACGCCGGCATAACCGACCGCCAGCCGGATCGAATTGCGCACGCCGGTGTCGACCCGGCCGCGCGCCATCACCGAGCCGTCGAGCCAGCCCTGGAACCAGCGCGTGAGGAAATAGCCGATAATGAAGACGACGACGCCGGTGAGAATGCCGGTGACCGAGATCGTCACCGAACCGATGGTGAGGCCGGTCGCCAGCTTGTAGGCCCAGGCCTGGATGTCGCCGGGCTGGAAACCCCACATCAACAGGATCAGCGGCAGGAACACCAGCACAATCATGATGTTGATGGCGGCGCTGACGACAAGCCCGAGCTGGTCGAGGGCGGTCTCTTCGTAGCTTGAATTGGCCGCTAGCCAGCGCCCGATCGAAGTTTTGGCGAACCCGCCTTCCTCGCCGATCGCCCGCGCCGACAGGAAACCGATATAGGCGGTGACCAGGATCGTGCCGGTGACTACGACCTGCAGCGAGACGAAAATTGCAAGGCCGATATAGCCAAGCAGTGCCGATGCGATGGTGAAAAGGCCTAGCGCGATGGCGGTGTAGCGCAGCCACGCCGGCCATGGGCGCCAGCTTCCGTCGGGAGCCTTGAACGGCTTCAGCAAGCCCATCAGGATCAGGATGATGCCGACGATGATGGTGGCGATGAAGCTTCTGGCGATGGTCAGCGACAGTGGCGAGCCCATCTTGTCGTTCACGACCGACAGGAAATAGTTGATGCCGATGGCGACGGCCATAGCGGTCGTCAGCCGCACCAGCCAGCGCGCCGGGCCGGTTTCGACCGGGATCAGACGCCAGTTCGGCAGTCGGGGCTCGAGCGCTGCGTTGGTCAGGCGGTTGACGCAGAACACCACCGCGACAACGGCAACCAGCGAATTCAGGAAGATGCCGATGTCACCGCGTAAAACGTTGTAATAATTGAAGAAGAAGATCGTCGAGACAAGGAAGGCGCCGACCGCCAGCGTCGGCAGCAATGTCGACCAGAACGCCACCGACAGCCGGCTGAGATAGGAGGGGTCCTCGACGGAGGGATCCGCTTCGAAGACGCGGCCGAACAGGCGTCGGCCGCCGATAAAAAGCACTGCAGCGAATGCGAGCGCCATCAAAGTCGCGGCAAGAATGGCCTGGAACTTGAACTTGAAGGCGAAGCTCAGCCAGGACGAGACCGCCTTATAGAAGCCGGAAAACTCAGCGTTGGCGTCGGAAAAGACTTCGGGGCTGAGCGCATCGGACAGCACGTAGCGCTTGGTAAGCACATTGCGAAACAGCTCGCTGCGCATGTTGCCGATCTTCTCGATCAGCCCACTGATGCGGATCGACAGGTTCTGCGCGCTGGCAATAACGGCGTTGATCTCGGCTTTTTCGGAAGCCAAGGCCTGGCGTTCACCGGTTACGATGTCTGGCTCGGCCGGCTGGCCCGCGGCCGGCGGAGGTCCCAGCACCTCAATCCGATCGTTGATATCGCCGAGACGCGAGCGGAACGCTAGCGCGCTGGTGAGCGCCGCCCGCGACAGATCCTCCAATTGCAGACGGATTTCCACCAGGGTGGCATCGTCTTGGCCGTCCTGCTGTATCTTCTTCTCGAGACCGTCGGTTTTGGCGGTCAGACTCTGGATGACCTTCTGCTGGTCTGCGATCAACCCGGCGGCGCCCTGCCCGAGTGCCTGCGCCATTGCAACGAACGACGGCGGCGCCGAGACGACAAGCGCAAGAATCAAGACCAGGCGGAGTAAACGAAAGAACATGTTTTTTCTGGTGACTCGCGGGCGGCATCGGCAGTTTTGAAGCACGTCCTTGATAAAGAGGCTCATATCACGGGGCAAGTCACCCCAGGCGTCTCGTTTTTCGAAGTCGGCCAATCGAACTCGGCCAATCGGAGTCGGTCAATCGAAGTCGGGGAGTCGAAAAGCGATGGCGCAATCTTGGCTTTGCGTTGGCCACCTGCTCTATAGTCTGCCGCCAAGCCTGAAATGGATGACAATAAGAATGGCGGAATATTCGGCCTTTTCGCTTCTCAAAAACGCGCTGACCGGAAACAAGGATTGGAGGCCGGCCTGGCGCAAGCCCGACCCGAAGGCGTCCTACGACGTGATCGTCATCGGCGGCGGCGGCCATGGCCTGTCGACCGCTTACTACCTAGCCAAGGAGCACGGCATCACCAATGTCGCGGTGCTGGAGAAGGGCTGGCTCGGCTCCGGCAATGTCGGCCGCAACACCACGGCGGTCCGTTCCAATTATCTCCTGCCGGCCAACACGCGCTTTTACGAGCATTCGATGAAGCTGTGGGAGAACCTGGCCCACGACCTGAACTATAACGTCATGTTCTCGCAGCGCGGCTGCCTGAACCTCGCCCACACACCCGCCCAGCTCGACGACTATGCCCGGCGCGGCAACGCGATGCGCCATCTCGGCGTCGACGCCGAACTAATGACTACGGCGGAGATCGCCCGCCTGGTACCGGCACTGGACGTCTCGGCCACCGCGCGCTTCCCGATTGTCGGCGGCCTGATGCAGCGGCGCGCCGGCACCGCCCGCCACGATGCCGTCGCCTGGGGCTATGCGCGCGGTGCAGATCGCCGCGGCGTCGACATCATCGAAAACTGCGAGGTCACCGGCTTCCTGCGCGACGGCGACCGTATCACCGGCGTCACGACGACGCGCGGCGAAATCCGCGCCAAGAAGGTAGCCGTCGCAGTGGCCGGCAGCACCGGGCAAGTCATGCGGCTCGCCGGGATCGAGACGATGCCGATCGAGAGCCACGTGCTGCAGGCCTTCGTCACGGAATCGCTAAAGCCGTTCATCGATACGGTCCTGACCTTCGGCATGGGCCATTTTTATATGTCGCAATCGGATAAGGGCGGCCTTGTCTATGGCGGCGATCTCGACGGCTACAACAGCTACGCCCAACGCGGCAGCCTGCCGATCGTCGATGAGGTGATGAGCGAGATGCTGGCGCTGTTCCCTGGGCTGGCCCGTGTCCGCATGCTGCGCTCATGGGGCGGCGTCTGCGACATGTCTATGGACGGTTCGCCAATCATCACCACCGGTCCGCTGCCGGGCATGTATCTCAACTGCGGCTGGTGCTATGGCGGCTTCAAGGCGACGCCGGCTTCCGGCTGGTGCTTTGCCTGGACCATTGCCAAGGACGAGCCGCACGATCTCAACGCGGCCTTCACGCTCGACCGCTTCTATCGTGGCCTGGTGATCGACGACAAGGGCCAGGGCGCCACGCCCCGGCTGCATTAGGCCATGATCCCGAACCTCAGGTCCGCGTCAGCGAAAAGTGGAAACCGGTTTTCGGACAAGATCATGGTCAAACGAGAAGTTTAAGAGATCCATGCTCATCACCTGCCCCTATTGCGGCCCGCGCGACGTGATCGAATTCACCTATCAGGGCGACGGCAATCGCCAGCGCCCACAGCCGGCCTCGCAGAATCTCGACGCCTGGAACGCTTATGTCTACGACCGGCTGAACCCGGCCGGTGACCACAATGAGATCTGGCAGCATTCCGGCGGCTGCCGCGCCCATCTCAGGGTCGTGCGCAACACGCTGACGCACGAGATCTCCAGCACCGCGTTCGCGCGCGGCGATCACAATTCGGTTGCGCGGCACCGGGCCGAGGACAAGCCATGAGCCCGCGCCGTACCGAGGCCGGCGGCCTCATAGACCGGCTGCGGACCATTCGTTTCACCTTCGACGGCGCGCCCTATACCGGCCACGCCGGCGACACGCTGGCTTCGGCGCTGCTGGCCAACGGCGTCACCCTGTTCGGGCGTTCGTTCAAATATCACCGTCCCCGCGGCGTGCTGACCGCCGGCGTCGAGGAGCCTAACGCGCTGGTCACCGTGTTGAGGGGCGAGGTTCGCGAGCCGAACATTCCCGCCACCATGGTCGAGATCTATGACGGGCTGACTGCAATCAGCCAGAACCGTTTCCCCTCACTTGCCTGGGACGTCAGTGCCGTGAACCAGCTCGGCGGCAAGCTTTTGTCGGCCGGCTTCTACTACAAGACCTTCATGGGACCGGTGATCGGTCCGCTGAAGGGCACGCGCTTCTGGATGTTCTGTGAGCATTTCATCCGCCGTGCCGCCGGCCTGGGCAAGGCAGGCACGGCTCCCGATACGGCGCGCTACGAACGCATGAATGCGTTTTGCGATGTGTTGGTAGTCGGCTCCGGCCCGGCCGGGCTGATGGCCGCCAGGGCTGCTTCCGATCAGGGTGCACGCGTCATCCTGGCCGAGCTCGAGCCGCATTTCGGCGGCTCGGCCAATTGGTCGGGCGAGACGATCGATGGCATGCCGGCCGCCGACTGGGCGGGGCGCGCCGCTGGCCAGCTCGAAGGCCGTGACAATGTCCGCCTGCTGCCGCGCACCACGGTCTGGGGCTATTATGACGGCAACACGCTTGCTGCGCTCGAACGCGTCACCGACCACAAGGAAACGCCGGGCAAGGGCGAACCCCGCCATCGCTACTGGACAATCCGCGCCAAGTCGGTGGTGCTGGCCACCGGCTCCCTGGAGCGTCCGCTGGTCTTTCCGGGCAATGATCGACCAGGCGTGATGCTGGCGCATGCGGCCGAACGTTTTGCCAATGAATATGGCGTGCTGCCCGGCGACAGGATCGGGCTGTTCACCAACAATGACAGCGCCTATCGCGCGGCCCTGGCGCTGAAGAAGGCCGGCGCCGTGGTCGTCGCCATCGTCGACGTACGCCCTGAGCTTTCGAGCGAGATGCGCAAGCTGGCCGGCGAAACCGAGGCCGAGATCTTTTCTGGCCACGCGGTGATCGCCACCGAGGGCGGCAAGGCGCTGTCCGGCTTCAAGGTGCAGCGCTTCGATATGGCGAGGGGCGCGCTTTCCGGCGATGCGCGCAGCATCCACGCCGATTGCCTGCTGATGTCGGGCGGCTGGTCGCCGACCATCCATCTGGCCAGCCAGGCCGGCGCCAAGGCGGAATGGAACGAAACGTTGCAAGCGTTCCTGCCGCCGAAACCTACAACACGGCAATGGATCGGCGCCGGCGCCTTCACCGGCAGTTTCTCCACCGCCGAGGCGATCGCCGAAGGCCGCGCCGCCGGTTTTTCCACGACGGGCGGAACCGGCACGCCGGCGGCCTTGCCGGTTGTCGAAGCCGCTCTCGGCGATCCCGATCCGGCGCCGGTGTTCGAGATCAGGGCCAGTGGAAAGAGCTTCGTCGATTTCCAGCATGATGTGACGGCCGACGACGTGCGGCTGGCGCATCGGGAAGGCTTCGTCTCGGTCGAGCATCTGAAGCGCTACACCACGCTCGGCATGGCGACCGACCAGGGCAAGAGTTCCAACATACCAGGCCTGGCCATAATGGCCGAGGCGCTGGGCAAGCCGATCCCGCAGGTCGGCACGACGCGCTTTCGCCCGCCCTTTGCGGCGGTATCGATCGGCTCGCTTGCCGCCGAACGCTTCGGCGATCTGAAGCCCGAGCGGCTGACGCCGATGCATGACTGGCACGTCGCCAACGGCGCCACCATGTATTCGGCCGGCCTCTGGTACCGGCCGATGATCTACGGCCATCCCGGCGAGACGATCGAGCAGGCCTATGTGCGCGAAGCGAGAGCCACGCGCGAGAGCGCCGGCATCGTCGACGTCTCGACACTGGGCAAGATCGCCGTGCAAGGCCCTGACGCTGCGGAATTCCTTGACCGCGTCTACACCAACATATTTTCGACGCTGGCCGTGGGCAAGGCGCGCTACGGGCTGATGCTGCGCGAGGACGGTCTCGCCTTCGACGACGGCACAACATGGCGGCTCGGCGAGCAGGATTTCCTGATGACCACCACGACCGCCAATGCCGGCAAGGTGATGCAGCATCTGGAGTATTTCCTCGACGTGATCTGGCCGGAGCTGAAGGTCCACGTCACCTCCGTGACCGATCAATGGGCCGGTGCCGCCATCGGCGGGCCGAAGGCAAGGCAGATATTGGCTGCTTGCGTCAGCGGCACCGCCGTCGACAATGCCGCCCTGCCCTTCATGGGCATCGTCCACGGCGAAATCGCCGGCGTGCCGGTGATGATCTGCCGGCTGTCCTTCTCCGGCGAAATGGCCTTCGAGGTCTATTCCGGCGCCGGTTACGGCACCCATGTCTGGGAGGCGCTCATCGAAGCCGGCAAGCCGTTCGGGCTGGTGACCTACGGGCTGGAGGCGCTGGGCACCATGCGCATCGAGAAAGGCCACGTCACCGGTGCCGAGATCGACGGCCGTACCACGGCACGCGACCTGCATCTCGACTGGATGCTGTCGAAGAAGAAGCCGTTCATCGGCTCGGCGATGATGGATCGCGAGGGGCTGATCGCACCCGACCGCCTGGAACTCGTCGGTATTGTTTCGCTCGACAACCAGCCGCTCAATGGGGGCGCACACATCGTCGAGGAGCTTGACGAAGCCAATCCCCACGGCTCGCTTGGCCACATCACCGCCTGCTGCTATTCGCCGGCGCTCGGCAAATATATCGCGCTTGCCCTGGTCAAGGGCGGCAAGGCGCGGCGCGGCTCGCGTGCCTACGTTTCCGACCCGTTGCGCAACCGGTTCGGGCCGGTCGAGATCGTCTCCAACCATTTCTTCGATCCGGACGGGAGCCGCATGCATGGTTGAACGCCAGTCGCCGCTTGAGCCGGTGCTGCATCCGGGCTCGCATGGCAATTTCGAGCACGGCGTCGAAATCATCCTCTCCGAAACCAGGCCGGGGTCGATTCTGCAGCTCGCCGCCTGGCCCGGCGAGGAGAAGACGTTGATGGCCGGCATCCATACGGTCACCGGCCTGACTTTGCCCGACGGCGCCGGCGGCGGTGTGACGAACGGCGCCAGGTCGGTGTTCGGCTTTGCGCCGGGAAAATTTACGGTTGTCGATGAAGCCGAGGGATTGGCGACGGCCTTTGCCGATGTCGTCACTCCGGCCATCGGTACGGTCACCGACCTTTCGCACGGCCGCTCCGCGATCCGTATCGCCGGGCCGAAGGCCGAGTGGGTGCTGGCGAAATTCTTCGCCATCGACTTCGCGCTGCCGGCCTTCCCGATCGGCGCCGGCCGCTCGACCATGCATCACGACGTCTTCGCGCAGATCCAGCGCACCGCGGCCGATCAGTTCGACATCTACGTGTTCCGCTCGTTCGCACGCTCGTTCTGGAAGGCACTCTGCCACGCCAGCGAGGAAGTCGGCTACGACGTGCAATAACTCAGGCGGCGTCGCCACGTTAGCTGGCGAACGTCACCCACTCTTCCAGCGGCGCGCGGTCGGTGCGGAATGCGTTTTCGGGCTTGGACGTGTCCTCATGGCCGAGCGCCATGCCGCAGACGACGATCTCCTCGTCGGGAATGTTGAGCACCGGCCTGATCTGCCGGTGATAGGGCGCGAAGGCAGCTTGCGGACAGGTGTGCAGGCCCCTGCCCCGCGCCGCGACCATGATGTTTTGCAGGAACATGCCGTAGTCGATCCACGACCCCTTGTTCAGCCGCCGGTCGACGGTGAAGATCATGCCGACCGGCGCATCGAAGAAGGTGAAGTTGCGGTCGTGCTGCGCGCGCATCCTGTCGACCTCGCGCCGGCCGATGCCGAGCACGCCGTAGAGACCGAAGCCGTTGGCCCGCCGCCGCGTCAGATAGGGTTCGAAGAACTGGTCGGGATAGTAGCGATATTCGTCCCACTCCGCCTTTTCGGCGCGGATGCCCGAGCTGAGGATGGCATCGGTGATGCGCTGCTTGACCTCGCCCTTGGTCACATAGACCTTCCAGGGCTGCATGTTGGTGCCTGAGGGCGCGCGCGCGGCAACGGCGAGAATATCGCGGATGGTGTCGTCGTCGATCATATCGGGCAAGAAGGCGCGTACCGATCGGCGCGAGGTGATCGCGTCATCGACGATCGCCGCCGCAATCCGGGAGTTGTTTTCCAGCATGGCCGTCCCTTTGCGTATGATCCCGAACCCGATTCTCCGGAAGGATCATGCGCCGACTAGAAGTAATGGAGCATCCTTGCGCGTCTTTTTGAACGCCCGATAAGCCTATCCGCCTCGACCGGACGCCCCACTCGCCGCTCGTGCGCCGAGCCTTTGCCCGAACCGTCAAAATGGCGCAAGTAAATCTTGTGGGCGCATGAAAATCCTCTTGATTTTTTCACAAACGTGCCGTCACATGAAATTTGCTGGGAATTTTTCACCGAAACAGGGACAGCTTTGCCCTCAACCGCGGCCAGATCGGAACAAGACAGCGGCGAACGGCTGCTGGCCGGCGACATCCGCGCGTTGCGCAAGGCGCGCGGACTGACGCTTGCCGAGACCGGCCTCAAGCTCGGCCGCTCCGTCGGCTGGGTCAGCCAGGTCGAGCGCGGCCTGTCGATCCCGTCGCTCGGCGACCTCAGAGCCTTCGCCGAATTGTTCGGCGTGCCGGTCAGCCTGTTCTTCAGCCATGACGTGCCTGTCGAGACCGAGCGCGGCGTGGTCGTGCGCGCCGGCAGCCGACGCGTGCTTGGCACAAGCGATTCTGGCTTGGTGGAGGAGCTGCTGTCGCCCGATCTCGGCGGTAGCTTCGAGATGCTGCGTTCGGCCTTCGCCCCGGGTGCCGAGCTGAAGACCGAGGCGCGCCGGCCGACCGAGGAAGCCGGCTACGTCGCTTCCGGCAGCTTCGACATCGAAATTGCTGGCGTCTGGCACCGGCTTGGCGAAGGCGACTCCTTCCGCTTTGACGGCAAGCCGTTCCGCTGGCGCAATCCTGGAGCCGAGCCGGCTGTCGTCATCTGGGTGGTTTCGCCGCCTGTCTATTGAACGAATGCATGTCGCCCAAAAGTGCGTGGCGGTTTTGGGACAACGACATGCATCAAAACAAATAGTCGGAGAAGAACATGGCCGGTTTGCCGACCACGGCACGCGTTGTGATCATCGGAGGCGGTGTCGTCGGCGCCTCCTCGCTCTATCATCTCGCCAAAGCGGGCTGGATCGACTGCGTGCTTCTGGAGAAGAACGAGCTGACTTCCGGCTCGACCTGGCATGCCGCCGGCAACGTGCCGACTTTCTCCTCGTCATGGTCGCTGATGAACATGCAGCGATATTCGACCGAACTCTATCGCCGGCTGGCCGACGAGGTCGGCTATCCCATGAACTACCACGTCACCGGCTCGCTCAGGCTAGCCCATAGCGCGGAGCGCATGCAGGAATTCCAGCGCGCCAAGGGCATGGGCCGCTACCAGGGCATGGACATCGATATCGTCGGGCTCGACGAGATCAAGCGTCGTTACCCCTTCATCGAGACGCATGAGCTGAAAGGCGCGCTCTACGATCCGAATGACGGCGACATCGACCCGGCGCAATTGACCCAGGCGCTGGCTAAAGGTGCCCGCGACATGGGCGCGAAGATCATCCGCTTCTGCCCGGTCACCGGCGTGCGCCGAGAAAACGACGAGTGGGTGGTCGAGACGGCGCAAGGCGAGATCCGCTGCGAGATCGTCGTCAACGCCGCCGGATACCGCGCTGCCGAGATCGGCAGGATGTTCGGCCGCGAGGTGCCGATGATGGTGATGAGCCATCAATATATCCTGTTCGAGGAAATCCCCGAACTGGCGGCGTGGTCGAAGGAACAGGGCAAGAAGCTGCCGCTGCTGCGCGACGTCGATACGTCCTATTATCTGCGCCAGGAAAAGAACGGCATGAATCTCGGCCCTTATGAGCGCAATTGCCGCGCCCACTGGGTCGGCCACAACGACCCGATGCCCGACGACTTTTCGTTCCAGCTGTTTCCCGACGATCTCGATCGGCTGGAACATTACCTGGCCGATGCTGTCGCCCGCGTGCCGATCCTCGGCACCGCCGGCCTATCCAAGGTCATCAACGGGCCGATCCCCTACGCGCCGGACGGCAACCCGCTGATCGGGCCGATGTCCGGCGTGCCCAACGCCTTCGAGGCCTGCGTCTTCACCTTCGGCATCGCCCAGGGCGGCGGCGCCGGCAAGGTGCTGGCCGAATGGGTAACCGAGGGCCAGACCGAATGGGATATGTGGTCCTGCGATCCGCGCCGTTTCACCGCCTTCGCCTCGGCTCCGGATTATTGCGTTGCCAAGGGCATGGAAATCTACGGCAACGAATACGCCATCCAGTTCCCGCGCCATGCCTGGCCGGCCGGACGCGACCGTAAGCTGTCGCCGCTCCACGGCCGCATCAAGGCACTCGGCGCCCAGTTCGATGCCTATAATGGCTGGGAACGCGCCACCTGGTATGCGCAGCCCGGTGACGACGTCTCCGAAGAAGCCACGCTGACTTTCCGTCGCGACGGGCCGTGGCAGCATCGTGTGCGCCAAGAATGCCTCGCCGTCCGCGATGCCGCCGGCATTCTGGACCTGCCGGGCTTTTCCCGTTTCAATCTCGATGGTCCAGGTGCGGCCGAATGGCTCAGCCTCCAGGTCACAGGCCTGGTGCCGAAACCCGGCCGCATCGGCCTCGTCTATTTTGCCGACGACAAGGGCCGCATGGTCACCGAAATGTCGGTGGTCCGCCACGACGAGAACCTGATGACGCTGATCACCGCCGCGGTGGCGCAATGGCATGATTTCGAATGGCTGAAATCGCGCATCCCGAAGGACGCCGCATTCAAGCTGGTCGACAGGACGGAGGAATACTCTACCCAGATCCTCGCCGGCCCCAACTCGCGAAAAATCCTGGCCGAACTCTGCGCGGCCGACCTCACCCTGCCCTGGCTGACGCATCAGGAGACCAGTATCGCCGGACGTTGGGCAAAGCTGGTGCGCGTGTCCTTCGCGGGCGAGCTCGGCTGGGAAATCCACAGCAAGATCGATGATACCGCAGCGATCTTCGACACCGTCTGGGCAGCTGGCCAGAAGCACGGCCTGAAACCGTTCGGCATGTACGCGCTGGATTCGCTGCGGCTCGAAAAAGGTTACCGCACCTGGAAGGGCGACCTGTCGACCGCCTATTCGATCCTGCAGGGCGGGCTGGAGCGCTTCGTCAGATGGGACAAGCCTGACTTCCGCGGCAAGGCAGCGCTGCAGAACGAGAAGCAGCAGGGCGTCAAGAAACGCTTCGTCACGCTTGTCGTCGAAAACCCCGGTGACTGCGATGCGCCTATATGTCGACGCTGTGGCGTGACGGCCGGATCGTCGGCGAGACGACGTCCGGCGGCTGGGGTCATCGTATCGACAAATCGATCGCGCTCGGCATGCTGCGCGCGGACCTGACCGAGCCGGGAACGGCGGTCGAGGTCGAGATCTTCGGGGAACGTTTTCGGGCGGTCGTGCAGGAGGACGAGCCGTTATGGGATCCAAAGAACGAGAGGCTCAGAGCATGAAGAAAGTGATCCTCACCGATGGCGGCATGGGCCAAGAGCTGGTCCGCCGCAGCAGCTCCGAGCCGACGCCGCTGTGGTCGGCCAGGGTGCTCATCGACGAACCGGATCTGGTGCGCGACCTGCATGCCGAATTTATCCGCGCCGGCGCCCGCGTCATCACCATCAACACTTATTCCGCAACGCCGGAGCGGCTGGCGCGCGAAGGCGCGGAAGAGCTGTTCAAACCGTTGCAGAAGCTCGGCATAGAACTGGCAAGGCAAGCACGCGACCAGGCCGGCGACGCGGCGATCGCCGGCTGCCTGTCGCCGCTGTTCGGCAGCTATGCGCCAGCGCTGACGATATCCTTCCAGGATACGCTCGACGTCTATCGCTGTATCGTTGCCGAGCAGGCGGACGGCGTCGATCTGTTTCTGTGCGAAACCATGGCGTCGGCCGAAGAGGCGCGCGCCGCCGTCACCGCGGCATCGGAAAGCGGCAAGCCCGTATGGGTGTCGTGGACGCTCGCCGACCACGGCGCACCGCGCCTGCGCAGCGGCGAAGCCATTGCGGCGGCGGCAAGCGCTCTCGACGGCCTGCCCGTCACGGCCCGGCTGATCAATTGCTGCCGGCCCGAGGCGATCGCTGCAGCGCTCCCCGAACTGATCGCCCTCGGCGGGCCGGTCGGCGCCTATGCCAACGGCTTCACCTCGGTCGAGGCACTCAAGCATGGCGGCACAGTGGAAGTGCTGCACGCCCGCCACGACCTCGATCCGGATGCCTATGCCGGCCAGGCGATCGGCTGGGTCGAGGCTGGCGCCGGCATCGTCGGCGGCTGCTGCGAAGTCGGACCGGCCCACATCGCCGCGCTGCGCGACCGGCTCGAACAGGCCGGCTACGAAATTTCGGGAGTAGCATAATGCCTAGGCCATCATCGCGCATTTCCGGCATCGTGCCCTCGGGCAAGGATGGCTGGGAGGTTCATTCCGCTGCCTGGGCGCGCAAGCAGGCTGGCGAAGACATCATCATGCTGTCGGTCGGCGACCATGATTTTGACACGCCGAGCGAGACGATCGAAGCCTGCGTGACGGCCGTCCGCGCCAGCAATCACCACTACACGCCGCTTGCCGGCGTTCCACGCCTGCGCAAGGCGATGGCGGCGGCGTCGACGCGGTGCACCGGGGTTGCGACCAGCCCCGACCAGGTCATCGCCACGCCGGGCGGGCAGGCCGCGCTTTACGCGGCCATTCAAGCGGTTCTCGACCAGGGCGACCATGCCATCGTCGTTGCGCCCTATTACGCCACCTATCCGAATACCTTCAGTGCGGCGGGCGCCGAGTTCAGCGTCGTCGAGACCCCCGCCGAAGACAGCTTTCAGCCGCGCGCCGCCGACATCCGCGCCGCCCTTCGGCCGAACACCCGCGCCATCCTGATCAACACGCCGAACAATCCCACGGGCGCCGTCTATTCGCGCGAGCGCCTGGAAGAGCTGGCGCAGATCTGCCGCGAGCATGACCTCTGGCTGCTGTCGGACGAGGTCTACTGGACGCTGGGCCGCGGCGAGCACGTCTCACCACGCTCACTGCCTGGCATGACGGAACGCACGCTAGTCATCAATTCGATGTCCAAGAGCCACGGCATGACCGGCTGGCGCATGGGCTGGCTGACCGGGCCCGAGGAGATGATCTCGCTGCTGACCGACCTCAATCTGGTGATGACCTACGGCCTGCCGGCCTTCATCAGCCTCGCCTGCGCCGAGGCGCTCGAAAACGGCTACGGCGTCGAGGAGATCGCCGAGCGCTATGCCGCGAGGCGCGCCGTCGTTCTCGATGCCATGCGCGGTATGAACAACGTCACCGTGCGCGGCTCCGAAGGCGGCATGTATGTGATGCTCGACATATCGGCGATCGAGCCGGACGACGAAAAATTCGCCTGGGCTTTCCTCGACCAGGAGAAGGTCGGCGTTATGCCCGGCTCGAGCTTCGGCGCGGCCGCAGCAGGCCACATCCGCTTCAGCCTCTGCCAGCCTGAGCCGGTGCTGATGGAGGCTGCCACACGCCTGCGCCGCTTCGCATCCAGCTATCGCCGCGAGGCCGCATGAGCGCCCCGCCCACCAAAGCCATTCCGACTAAGGCCATTCCTCCCAAAGCAAGGGCGGTCATCATCGGCGGCGGCGTCTCCGGTTGTTCGGTCGCCTATCATCTGGCCAAACTCGGCTGGACCGATATCGTGCTGCTCGAGCGCAAGCAGCTGACGTCAGGCACAACATGGCACGCTGCCGGCCTGATCGGCCAATTGCGCGGCTCGCAGAACATGACGCGGCTGGCGAAATATTCGGCCGACCTCTACGTCAAGCTCGAGGCCGAGACCGATGTCGGCACCGGCATGCGCCAGGTCGGCTCGATCACCGTGGCGCTGACCGAGGAGCGCAAGCACGAGATCTATCGGCAGGCGTCTCTCGCCCGCGCCTTCGATGTCGACGTGCGCGAGATTTCGCCACGTGAAGTCAAGCAGATGTACCCGCATCTCAATGTATCCGATGTGGTCGGCGCCGTGCATCTGCCGCTCGACGGCCAGTGCGACCCCGCCAACATCGCCATGGCCTTGGCCAAGGGCGCGCGCCAGCGTGGTGCGACGATCGTCGAGAATGTGAAGGTGACCAAGGTCCATACCAGGGCCGGCCGCGTCACCGGAGTGTCTTGGGCGCAGGGCGACGAGCAAGGCACGATCGATACCGACATCGTCGTCAACTGCGCCGGCATGTGGGCACGCGAGCTTGGCGCCCAGAATGGCGTCACCATCCCGTTGCACGCCTGCGAACATTTCTATCTCGTCACCGAACCGATCGCCGGGCTTTCCCGCCTGCCGGTGCTGCGCGTCCCGGACGAGTGCGCCTACTACAAGGAAGATGCCGGCAAGATGATGCTCGGCGCTTTCGAACCGGTAGCCAAGCCGTGGGGCATGAACGGCATAAGCGAGGATTTCTGCTTCGACCAGTTGCCCGCGGACATGGATCACTTCGAGCCGATCCTCGAAATGGGCGTCAACCGCATGCCGATGCTGGGCACCGCCGGCATCCACACCTTCTTCAACGGCCCCGAAAGCTTCACGCCCGACGATCGCTACTATCTCGGCGAGGCGCCGGAGCTTTCCGGCTACTGGATGGCGACCGGCTACAATTCGATCGGCATCGTCTCCTCCGGTGGCGCCGGCATGGCGCTGGCGCAATGGATCAATGACGGCGAGGCGCCTTTCGATCTCTGGGAGGTCGACATCCGCCGCGCTCAGCCGTTCCAGAAGAACCGCCGTTATCTCAAGGAGCGCGTTTCCGAAACGCTCGGCCTGCTCTACGCCGATCATTTCCCCTACCGGCAGATGGCGACTTCGCGGAACATAAGGCGCTCGCCGCTGCATGAGCATCTGAAGGCGCGCGGTGCGGTGTTCGGCGAGGTCGCCGGCTGGGAGCGCGCCAACTGGTTCGCCAGGCCCGGCCAGGAGCGCGAATACCGCTATTCCTGGAAACGGCAGAACTGGTTCGACAACCAGCGTGAGGAGCATCTGGCGGTCAGGAACGGCGTCGGCCTGTTCGACATGACCTCGTTCGGCAAGATCCGCGTCGAAGGCCGCGACGCCTGCGCCTTCCTGCAAAGGCTCTGCGCCAACGACATGGATGTGGCGCCGGGCAAGATCGTCTATACCCAGATGCTCAACCAGCGCGGTGGCATCGAGAGCGACCTCACCGTCTCGCGGCTGTCTGAAACAGCCTTCTTCCTCGTCGTGCCCGGTGCGACGCTGCAGCGCGATTTAGCCTGGCTGCGAAAACACCTTGCCGACGAGTTCGTCGTCATCACCGATGTGACCGCTGCCGAAGCCGTGCTCTGCCTGATGGGCCCGGATGCGAGAAAGCTGATTCAAAGGGTGAGCCCCAACGATTTTTCAAACGAAAACAACCCGTTCGGGACGTTTCAGGAGATCGAAATCGGCATGGGGCTGGCCCGCGCCCACCGCGTCACCTATGTCGGCGAGCTCGGCTGGGAGCTTTATGTCTCGACCGATCAGGCCGCCCACGTCTTCGAGGCTATAGAAGAAGCCGGCGCCGACGTCGGCCTGAAGCTATGCGGCCTGCACACACTGGATTCCTGCCGCATCGAAAAGGCCTTCAGGCATTTCGGCCACGACATCACCGACGAAGACAATGTGCTGGAGGCCGGCCTTGGCTTTGCCGTGAAGACGGCCAAGGGAGACTTCCTCGGCCGCGATGCGGTGCTGAAGAAGAAAGAAACCGGCCTATCACGTCGGCTGGTGCAGTTCCGCCTGAACGACACCGAGCCGCTGCTCTTCCACAACGAGGCGATCCTGCGCGACGGCAGGATCGTCGGTCCGATCACCTCGGGCAATTACGGCCATCATCTCGGCGGCGCTATCGGGCTTGGTTACGTGCCTTGCAAGGGCGAGAGCGAGGCGGATGTCCTGTCGTCGTCCTACGAGATCGAGATCGCCGGCGAGCGCTTTGCGGCGGAGGCGTCGCTTAAGCCGATGTACGATCCGAAGGCGGCACGGGTGCGGATGTAGCGCACCTCAGAGCGCGTCCATCCTGGCCGCGACCTTCGCCACGAACCTGGTCCGACTGCCCTCGGTCGACTGGTTCATCGAGTAATGCGCAAGGTAGGAAACCGACCCGCCGGGCTGGATCGTCGCGCGCAGCACCCGATTGACCAGCTTGCGCGGCGGGTCACCCATCAGCATGGCTCGGAACCGGCTGCCGCCATAGGTTGTGACGGCGACCACCTTGCGAATATTGTGCAGTGACGGCTGCACCTTGCCGGCGACCAGCTTGAACGACACACCGGGCAGGAAGACGCGATCGAAAAAGCCTTTCAGAATGGCCGGATAGCCGAAGTTCCACACCGGAAACGACAGCACCAGCGCCTCGGCCCGCAGCAAGCGCTCGACATAAGGCGACGCCGGATCGCCGTCGCTGCGTTCGTCGTGATAGGACATCCGTTCGGCGCGCGTCAGCCTGGGATCGAAATTCTCGGCATAGAGGTCACAGTCGTCTACCACATGGCCGGCCGCCTTCAGGCGCTCGACGATGGTCCGGTGCAGGCCGGCATTGAAGCTGGTCTCCACCGGATGAGCGTAGAGGACGAGGATGTTCAACCCGCGTTCTCCAGCCCCTTGAACAGAAACGACTTGCCCGAGCGATAATCATAGTCCGGATTTTCCCAGGCGATCATCTTGCCCGGATTGAGCAGCCCTTGC
Organism: Mesorhizobium sp. M0910; assembly: GCF_040319465.1. Classification (NCBI taxonomy): domain Bacteria; kingdom Pseudomonadati; phylum Pseudomonadota; class Alphaproteobacteria; order Hyphomicrobiales; family Phyllobacteriaceae; genus Mesorhizobium; species Mesorhizobium sp. M0910. The sequence goes on along the minus strand of NZ_JAMYNZ010000004.1, from coordinate 289,776 downwards.
GGGTCGGTTTCGCGCTTGAAGGCGAGCTGCACCTCGTCGGTGCGCTTCATGCCGCCTTCTTCCAGCGTGTAGCGGTGCGGGTTGAAGATCCAGCAGCCATTGTCCTCGTGGATGCGGATGATCTCGTCGAGCCGCTCCGCCGTGGTGAAACGCACCAGCGGCAGCCCTGCGATGCCGATGGCGCCGTCGAAGCGGATGAATTCGAGATGCGCCGGCACCTCGTCGCCGAAGCGATCGACCATCGCCTTGACGTGGCCGAGGTGGTCCGGCGAAGGGTAGCGGGTCTGCAGGTAGGTGATCGTCGGATCGACCCGGATGGCACGCAGCGTCGTGTGGTTCCAGGTCAGCTCATAGGCCGGCGGCAACCCTTTGAGATCGGCCTCCTTGTCGGCCCGGAAGACAATCTCGCCCTTGCTGCGCGCCGTGAAGGCAAGGAAGGCATCCATCGCATGCGGTGCGATCATCAGGACGACGATGCTTTGGCCGCGCCGGAAAAACCGCTGGTGGCGCTTGAAATAATCGTAGGGGATCGGTGCTGCGATCGGCGTGATCAGTTTCGCCAGTATGCCGTCCTGGATGGCGAGGTCGTTGCCGAACCCGGCCGCATCCATGAAATCGTCGAAGCCGACGATGACGTCGATCCAGTCATAGCTGGCGGTCAGCGGCATCTCGACTTCGGTGATGATGCCGTTGGTGCCGTAGGCATGCATCACCTTCAGCACGTCCTCGCCGGTGAGCTCCATGACACGCGGCTCAGCCTCCATCGTCACGGTCCTCAGCCGGATGACATTGCCGAGGTCGCGCAGTCCGCCCCAGCGGATCGAGCCGATACCGCCGGAGCCGCCGGCGACGAAGCCGCCGATCGACGCCGTGTTGTAGGTCGACGGCGACATGCGGAGCTCCTGGCCGGAATGCGCCCGCGTCGCTCTGTCCATGTCGGCGAGCACGGCGCCGGGGTCGGTGACGACACGGCCGGGGGCGATCGTCTTGACCGCGTTCATCTCGGCGAGATTGAGCACGACGCCGCCGGACAAGGGCATCGCTTGGCCGTAGTTCCCAGTGCCGCTGCCGCGCGGCGTCACCGGCACGCCATGCCGGTGACAGGCGGCGAGAATGCGGACGACCTCGTCTTCGGTTTTCGGCGTCACGATCAGGTCGCCGGTGACGTGATCGAGCTGCTGCTTCAGCACCGGGCTGTACCAGTAGAAGTCGCGGCTCTTCTGCTGGACGATCGCCGGATGGTCGTCGATCTTCAAACCGTACAGGTCGCGCTTGAGCGCCGCAATATCCATCATTCCACCATCAGATCATCGAGTTCGGCATAATCGGGCAACTGACGCTCGATCGCCAGGCCGTCGCGTACAACGATGCGATCCGATTCGGGCCGTGACAGCAATTCCGTCCAGCTCCGCCCCTTGAAGACGACGAAATCGGCCGGCGCTCCGGCGGCAAGCGTGCCGAAACCGTCGAGCCGCATCACCTTGGCCGGCGTCGAAGTCACCGCTTGCGGCCAGTCGGCGACGGGATGGTCGAGATGCAGGATGCGCGTCGCCATCCGGTAAACCTCAAGCATGTCGAGATCGCCATAGGCGTAGAACGGGTCGCGCGTATTGTCGGAAGCGACGGCCACGGCAATGCCGCGCGCCTTCATCTCGTGCAGCAACGTCACCCCGCGCCAGCGCGGCGTGGTGTTGTCGCCGCGCCGGTCCTGCAGATAGAGATTGCACATCGGCAGCGACACCACCGCCAGGCCGGCCTTGGCGACCTTGTCTAGCGTGTCGAGCACGTCAAGATCGGGCTGGCGCGCCAGCGAGCAGCAATGGCCGACCAGGATGTTCCCCTCGAAACCGTTCCAAAGGGCGGCTTCGGCGATTTTCTTCAGCGAGATCGCCGCGATATCGTCGGTCTCGTCCGCATGGAAATCGAGATCGAGGCCGTGCTCGATCGCCTGCGCAAATACCTGGTCAAGTAGTTCTTCGAGATCCGGCACCATATAGGTGACGACGCCGAGCACGCCGTTGGCCGCAGCCACTCGCTTGGCCAGCCTCTCGAACCATTTCCTGTCGCGCACGCCCTCGATGCCGAGCAGGCAGGCCGCCTGCAGCTCGATGCGGCCGCGCCATTTATCCCGCATCGTCTCGAACACCGGCCAGGAGATCTCTTCCTGCGGCGCAACGCTGTCGAGATGCGTGCGCAGCGCCCTGGTACCATGCGCATAGGCCGAGCGCAGCGAAAAATCCATGCGGCGGGCAACGTCGTCGGCGCTCCAGCGCGCCGCCCGGTCGGCGCCCGTTGCGTTCAGCGCGCCCATGAAGGTGCCGTCCGGGTTGGGCGTTCGAGGCCAAATATGGCCCTTGTCGATATGGGTGTGGCAGTCGACGAAGCAGGGCAAGACGATCCGGCCGCCGAGGTCGATGGCGCCTGCCGGTGCATTGGATCGCTGATGTGCTGCAATGCTGGAGATTTTTCCGTTGGCGACGGCGATATCCGTAAGCGCAAAGCCGTCGGCATCGAATGCTGCGGCCAGTCCTGGCGTCAGCGACTGATGAACACGAACGTTTGCAAGATGATAAGGACCAGAGGCTGGTATCAAGCCGCACTCCCCTCTGTCCTGCCGGACATCTCCCGCTCAAGGGGGGAGATCGGCAGCTTCAACCGGGGCACGCGCCTTGCCACGTCAGTAATTGGCGAAATCCGAAATGAGGTCCAATCTCCCCCCTTGAGAGGGAGATGTCCGGCAGGACAGAGGGGGGTAACGGCGCCGACCATGCCTACCGCTCCTGCCTCAGTGCGCTCTCGTGCCAGCGCCGCAAAATGAGATGCGATACAAGCGACAGAACCAGGAAGATCAGGATGCCGGTGAGCGAGATCAGGATCAGCGCGGCGAACAGCCTTGGTGCGTTGAGCCGGTAGCCGGCCTCGATGATGCGCGAGGCGAGGCCAGACGACTGGCCGGTGGCGCCGGCGACGAACTCGGCCACCACCGCGCCGATCAGCGACAGCCCGCCGGCGATCTTCAGCCCGCCGAGGAAATAAGGCATCGCCGCCGGCAGCCGCAGATAGCGCAATTGCTGCCAGCGGGTCGCACCGTTGAGCTTGAACATGTCGCGCAGATTGCGGTCGACCGAATTGAGGCCGAGCGTGGTGTTGGAAAGGATTGGGAAGAAGGCGACGATCCAGGCGCAAAGCAAAAGCTTTGTCGTCTGGTTGTCGACATAGATGTTGATCAGCGGAAAGATCGCGACGATCGGCGTCACCTGCAGCACGATGGCGAACGGAAAGAACGACATCTCCACCCATTTCGACTGAGCGAACAGCACCGCCAGCCCGACGCCGCCGATGACGGCGAGAAGCAGGCTCAAGAAGGTGATCCTGAGTGTCACCAGCAGCGAGGAGAACAGCAGCCCGGCATCGTCATGCAACGTCTGCAGCACCACGCCGGGACGCGGCAGGATGTATTTCGGGACGTCGTTCCAGACGCAGACACGGTCCCACAGCCAGATCGCCAGGATCATGATGGCCAGCGGCAGCAGCCATCTGCCGATGCGCTCGAAGCGCTCCTGGCGGACGCGGCGCGCCTCCTCCGGGTCGAGCGCCAGGACTGGTTCTTCAATGGCCGTCATGATGCGGTCCGGCAGTTGAGTTGATGGCGCCGATCAGCACGTCGGATGCCTGGCGGCAGAGCGCGGCATAGTCGGGCGAGGTGCGAAACGCCTCGTCGCGCGGATAGGGCGCGTCGACGGCAAGCTCCGCGAACACTCGGCCCGGCCGCGCCGCCATGACGACGACGCGGTTGGAGAGGAAAACGCTTTCGAAGACGCTGTGGGTGACGAAAACGACGGTGAAATGCTCATCCTGCCATAGCTCCAGAAGGTCATTGTTGAGCTTGAAGCGGGTGATCTCGTCGAGTGCCGCGAACGGCTCGTCCATCAACAGAATCCGCGGCTTGGTCACCATGGCGCGGGCGATCGAGACGCGCATCTTCATGCCGCCCGACAGTTCGCGCGGCACCGCCTTCTCGAAGCCGGTCAGGTGAACCCGTGCCAGCATCTCCATCACCGTCGGTGCCGCCTTGGCCCGCGACACGCCCTTCAGCCGCAGCGGCAGCCAGACATTGTCGAAGACGTCGGCCCAGGGCAGCAGCGTCGGCTCCTGGAAGACGAAGCCGATATTCGAACGGTCGCCGATATTCGAACGATCGCGGGCGCCGCTGCCGCGCCAGTCGAGCAGGCCCGAGGTCGGCGTCGACAGGCCGGCAATCAGCCGCAGCGCCGTCGATTTGCCGCAGCCGGACGGGCCGAGCAGGCTGAGGAAGTCGCCTTCCCGGATCGTCAGCTCGACATTGCTGAGCGCGGTGACGCCGTTGGAAAAAACCTTGCCGACGCCACGCAGCGCCAACAGCGTCGGCCCCGGTACACTTCCTGGCTGTTGCGCCACTTTCTCCAGCTTCACGGTCTACTTCTTCAGGTCGAGCCCGACGCCCTTGTTGACGAAGGAAAGCGTGTAGGCCTTCTTGATGTCGATGCCCGCCGGCGCGACCTTCGCCTTGACCATCTTGTCGTAAAAACTCTGGATGCGCGCGTCGGTCATGGCGCCGATGCCGAGCTTTTCGCTGTCGCCGGAATCGACCACGCCGAACTTCTTCAACTGCTCGATCGAGAAGGCGATCTGCTCATCCGTCATGTCCGGATTTTCCTTCTTGATCATTTCGTTGGCGGCCTTGTTGTCGCCGTAGAGATAATTGTACCAGCCCTTGGCCGAACCATCGACGAAGCACTGGACCACCTCGGGCCGCTTGTCGATCGTCTCCTGCATGGTCTCGACCGTCGTTGCATATGTGTCCCAGCCATAGTCGGCCAGCAGGAACTGGTTCGGCGTGAAACCGCCCTGCTTCTGAACGGCGAATGGCTCCGAGGTGACGTAACCCTGCTGGATCGACTTCTTGTTGGCGATGAACGGCGCAGGGTTGAAGGTGTATGGCACGCGCTTGGCGGCATCGAAGCCAAGGTCGGTGACCATCCACTGGAAGAAGGTCTGCGCACCTTCGTCGCCGAGGATGTACTGGTCGGCGTTCTTCAGGTCTTCCCATTTGTCCAGCTCCTGGCCGGGATGGGACATGATGACCTGCGGGTCCTTCTGGAAGTCGGCGGCCACGACGCGCATCGGTATGCCTTGCTGCACGGCATCGAAGGCCGACAGCAAATTGCCGCCCATGTAGAAATCGATCTTGCCGGCCAGCAGCAGCGGCCGGCCGCTGACCTGTGGGCCGCCCTGCATGATCGTCACGTCGATGCCGCAGGCCGCATAGGTGCCATCCGCCACCGCCTGGTAGTAACCGCCATGCTCCGGCTCGGCCAACCAATTGGTGCCGAAGGTGACTTTTTCGTTCGCTGCCGCAGCAAGCGTGCCTGCGCCAAGCAGCACGATCGCGCCGGCCGAAATCTTCAGTTTTCCGTACATCCACACCACCCTTTGTTCGCTCCGGCGCATTACGCGGCGGGCTCGACACCATTGTTTCAAGAAGCAAGACACATGCCACCGGCGCGTTGCGCCGGGACCGCCCGCTTGTGCAATGCCCGCCTGTGCAATGGCGGCGCGAAGGCCGGACGGGTCATGCTGTACGAAAGGCATCGTGCCTATTTTTTGATCGCCTGTCCACAATCGCCCTCGTGACATGCACCGCCATCTTGATGCCCGCATCGATCCCGCATTAGAGCGACGTGCGTCCACTTGGACGCACAAAGTACGCTCTAAAACTTCGTATCCTGTCGCATCGTGCTTTCCGAAAATCGATCTCGATTTTCGGGCCGATGCGATAGGCTGCCGTGAACGGAGATTGCCATGTTCAAATTTCTCACGCCGAAGTCGATCAAGCCGCCCTTCGCCCGCTACAGCCACGGCGTCGAGTTGCCACCCGGCAAGCGGCTGGTGCTGTGTTCGGGCCAAGTTGCGATCACAGCGGACGACCAGATCCCGGAAGACGCCGGCGCGCAGGCCGAGCTCTGTTTCCAGAATATATCGGCGATTCTCGGCGAGGCCGGGCTCAGCCTGTCCGACATCGTCCGCATCAACGCCTACGTCACCGACCGCGCCTTCCTGCGCCCCTATATGGAAGTTCGCGACCGGCTGTTCGCCAGCCCTGCGCCGGCTTCGACGCTGATGGTCGTTTCCGGTTTTGCCCGGCCGGAATTCAAGGTCGAGATCGAGGTCATCGCTGCGGGTTGAGCAGGCGCTGGCCAGCGGCTGGAATCGACAGGCCGATGATCTCAAGTTACACGACAAAGGTTGGCGCTGCCCCTCATCCGCCTGCCGGCACCTTCTCCCCGTGTAGTGACGGGGACAGGGCTAGCCGGAACGCTGGCGATCGCCCTCTCCCCCGTCCTTCACGGGGAGAGGCTAAGGGTGAGGGGCAGCGCAAACGCCCATTCAGTCTCTTCGAGGTTCAAAATGGCCGGAACAAAAAAGCGCGTATGGTGGGGTGACTACCGGACCACCGAATACGCGACCATCGATCCTGAGGCGACCATTGCCGTTCTGCCGCTGGCAGCGATCGAGCAGCACGGGCCGCATCTGCCGGTTTCGACCGACACCTCGATCATGAACGGTATGCTGGAAACGGTGATCGCCCGCCTGCCCGGCGATCTCGACATCCGCATCCTGCCGGTGCAGGCGGTAGGCAAGTCGAACGAGCACCTGCATGCGCCCGGCACCCTCACTTTGCCGGCGACGACCTTGGTCGAGGCATGGACCGAACTCGGCCTGTCGGTCGCGCGCGCCGGCGTCCGAAAACTGATTGTCGTCAACTCGCATGGCGGCAATGAAGAGATCATGGGCATCGTCACGCGCGAATTGCGTGTGCGGGCAAAGATGCTGGCGTTAAAGACCAGCTGGCAGCGCTTTGGCCGGCCGGCCGGTATGTACACCGATCTCGAAGACCGCCACGGCATTCATGGCGGCGACGTCGAGACCTCGCTGATGCTGCATTTCCGGTCCGACCTCGTCGATATGGCCAAGGCCGACAATTTCGTGTCCAAGGTTGCCCGCGCCGAAAAGGAATTTTCGCTGCTGCGCCACACCGGAACGCACGCCTTCGCCTGGATCGCCAGCGATCTCAACCCGAATGGCGTGGTCGGCGACGCCAGCATTGCCACCGCCGAAAAAGGCCGGCTCACCGCCGAGCATCAGGCCGACGGCTTCATCGGCTTGGTGAGGGACATGCGCAAGGCCAAGCTGGCGGATTGGCTGGCGTAGGTGTTTGATCCCACCAGCTCAGGCCTCGCTCACGAGGGGCGATTCCATTCGCGCGCGAGGATCCTCACTTCCCCTCTTGAAGCGGCGACACCGTGTAGATTTCGTCCAGTATCTTCACCATCAAGGTGTTGGCGGTCGCCTGGCCGTCGAGCGCGAGAGTCAGGTTGGTCCATATGACCAGGGTGACGTCATTGGCCGGATCGTAGCCCATGAAGGACTGGTAACCGGGCATCTCGCCTTCGTGATAGTAGATTACGTTAGGCCCGAAGGTCAGCGTTAGGATGCCATAGCCGTATTTTTGCATGGCGGGTTCGCCCGGCTCCGGCGCCACAGGGCTTGCAAGCCACTGCCGCTGGAAGTCGGCATTGAAGAGCTTGCCCCCGACCAGCGCGCGCATCCACGTCGCGAGGTCATCGGCGGTGGAGATGACTCCGCCAGCCGCAAAGTAGGCGGACGGGTTCTGCCATGTGTCGTCGTTGGGCTTGAGCGTTCCGGCCCTGGCCGCAGCCTGGAGGTCGTCCGGATAGGGCGCATCAGCCAGGGCGTACGACGTACTGCCGTAGAGGTAACCGTTTGAGTATGGTTCGGGGATGGCGTTCGACGTGCTCGGCGGCAACGCCGTGTTCTTCATGCCGAGCGGCCCGAACAAGCGGTCCCGGAAGATGGTCGAGAGCGGCTTGCCGTCGATCTTCTCGGCAACAAGGCCGAGCAGATAGTAGTTGGTGTTGTTGTACTCGAATTCGGCACCCGGCGCGAAGTCCGGCGGCCGTTTGAACGCCATACCGAGTACTTCATCGGCGGTCCATACCCTGTAAGGATACTTGTCCAGGCTTTCGGCAAGTTCCGGCGCATTTGTGAAGTTAGGGAGGCCGCTCCGCATTGTTATGAGCTGTCGAATGGTTATCTCGTCGCCGTTGAGAACGCGCTGGACGTATTTCGAGATCAGATCGGCGAAGCTCAGTTTCCGTTCCTGCACCAGTTGCACGATAACAGCGGCGGTCATCGTCTTGGTGTTCGAGGCCGCACGGAAGTGGGTATCGGCGCGCGGCGGGTTCGTGGCACCCAGTTCAGTCGTACCGTAGCCGAAGACGAGGTTGCCCCGCGGAGTCTTGAGCAAAACCATAGCACCGGGCAGCATAAGTTCCTTGGCCAAACGCTCGACAGTGGCTTGGAGCGCTGCCAGGTCGATCGACTTGAGAGCCGGCATGGAGGCGGCCATGGCGCTGCCTGTCGTGCAGACCACGCCAACAACGATTGCCAAAATTCTCCCGATCATCATTCGCTCCTTGGCTGTGTCCTAGAACTCCTGCGCTCTTTCCTGGAACTTGTTTTTAGGCTCAGATTTTCAATTCGAACGGTGTGCCTTCGAAAGCATCCGCGCCGCGCCCGATCGCCTGGATCGCTTCGATCATTCGGCCCCTGCGATCGAGCAGCGTGTCGGCGATCGCGATCAGCCGCGGATTGGGTGTCGCCGTCGGCGACAGCCTGCGCAGAGTCTCGGCCAACTCGGCCTCGTCGCGCTTCGGCGCCAGCGCTGCCGCGATGATATAGGCCGAGGCGGTCGAGCGGCTGATGCCGGCATGGCAATGCACCACCAGCGGGCGCGAGCGATCCCATTGGCGGGCGAAATCGAGCAGGGTCACAACGTGCTCCTCGCCCGGCATGGTCATGCCCTCCTGCGCCACCGCAATGTCGTGCATGACCAGATGCAGATGGTTTTCCCTGGTGATCGAGGCCGGTCGCACCACCTCCGTTCCGGCGGCGAGCAGCGAAAGCAGCCGCCCGGCGCCGGTCTTCGCTACCGTTTCCTCGACTTTGGACAGCGAGCAGACATGGATCATTGGGTCGTTTCTCCCTTGGCATCATCGTCGCGCCGCGAGGCCCAGCCGGCAAGTGCGGATTCGAGCCGCCGCCATTCTTCGTCGGCTCCCGGCAGGCCGGCGCGCAGCACATCCGGACGATCGGCGAAATGCCGAAGCAGGATGCCGCGCTGGCCAAGCGCCGAAAACAGGCCGGCAGCGTTCGCCAGCCTGAGATAGCGGAACAGCGTGGTGCCACCGGCGACAGGCACGCCGAAGCGGCCGAACAGCGTGTCGAGCCGTGCGGCGTCCTCGGCCAGACGGCGCCGCATCCCGGCCTGCCAGCCGGTGTCGGCAAGCGCCCTTATGCCATATTCGAGCGCCGGCCCGGCAACCGCCCATGGCCCGAATTGCGCCTCCAGCCGCTCGACCATCAGCGCGTCGGCCAATGCAAACCCAAGCCGCAGGCCGGCCAGGCCGAAGAACTTGCCGAACGAGCGCAGCACGACGATGCCGCCCTGGTCGACGTCGCCGGCCAGGCTCTCGCTGCGCGGGCCGACATCCATGAAGGCCTCGTCGACGACCAGCAGCCCGCCTCTGGCGCGTAATGCCCGGGCAAGTCGAAGCAATCTTTCGCGCTCGACGACGCGCCCGTCCGGGTTGTTTGGATTGACGACGATCGCAAGGTTGGCCGCCGCCAGGGCTTCGAAATTATCGACTTCAGCCGCCGCGTGGCCGGCGATCGCTGCTGCCCGCCGATGCTCGGCATAAGTCGGCCCGAGCACCAGCACCTTGCCCGGGCTGACCAGCGAAGCGACGCGCGGCAACAGGATTTGCGTGCCGGGCGCCGCCGCGACGTTCGCCGCCGACGGCGCGCCATAGGCGCTTGCCGCGACTTCAGCCAAGTCGCGGCTGCGCGCCGTTTCCGGCAATCGCGACAGGGCGGTGGCGGGCAAATCGAAAAGCGGGTAGGAGTGCGGATTGATCCCGGTCGAGAGGTCGACGAAAGGCAGCGGCGCGTGAGGGAAAAGCGCCCTCGCCCGGCCAAGGCTTCCGCCGTGGTCCACTGCCGCCGTCACCCCATCAAGAGACTTCATGTCGATCCTGATCACTTTCCTGTCGCTGGCCATCGAACTTGTACTCGGCTACCCGGCCCGGCTCTTCGATGCCATTGGCCATCCCGTCACCTGGTTCGGCAGGCTGATATCCTTTCTCGACCGCAGGCTCAACCGCGCCACTGATTCCGACGCCGACCGTCGCCGCTGGGGCGTCGTCGCGCTGCTGGTGATCGTGCTGGTGCCGGCCGCCCTCGCCTTCTGGATCGAAGTCATGCTTTGGAGCATTCCCTTCGGCTTGTTGGTCACCGCAATCCTGGCGACGTCGCTGCTGTCGCAGAAGAGCCTGGCCGAGCATGTCGAAGCGGTGGCCGACGCACTCGACAGCGGCGGACTGGACATGGGCCGCATCGCCGTCTCCAGGATCGTCGGCCGCGATCCGGAAAAGCTCGACAGGGCCGCTGTCTGCCGCGCAGCGATCGAAAGTCTTGCCGAGAATTTCTCCGACGGCGTCGTCGCGCCGGCCTTCTGGATCGGTATTGGCGGGCTCGCCGGCGGCGTCGCCTACAAGGCCGCAAACACCGCCGATTCGATGATCGGCCACCGCACGCCGCGCCACGAAGCCTTCGGCTGGGCGGCTGCGCGCTTCGACGACTGGATCAACCTGCCGGCGTCGCGGCTGACGGCGCTGCTGATCGTGCTTGCGGCTTTCCTGGTCAAGGGCGCCGACGCCAAAGCCGCCTGGCACGCCGTGCGGCGCGATGCGAAAAAACACCGCTCGCCCAATGCCGGCTGGCCGGAGGCAGCGATGGCCGGCGCGCTCGGCCTGGCGCTCGCCGGCCCCCGTTCCTACGACGGCGTGATGGTCGAAGACGCGTTGATGGGCGAGGGCGGCCGCCGCGACGATGTCGAGAGCACCGACGTCCGACGGGCGCTGAAACTCTACCAGGTCGCCGACTTGCTGCTGATTGCGCTGTTCGGGGTGGTCGCAGTGGTTGTTATCTTGGCGTGACCTGCGCTCGAGATCGACGGAAACAAAAAACCCGCCAAGCGGCGGGTCGTTGGAGCCAATTAGCACCATAGCGAAATTAATAGCATAGCTGCCGGCACAAAGCAAGAACAAAATAGGGCAACGCCTCAAATAATCGGTTCAGGTCGGCGCTGCCCCTCAGCCTTAGCTCCCCGTGAAAAGACAGGGAGAGGGAGATCGCCAGCGTTGCGGCTAGCTCCTTGTCCCCGTCCTTCACGGGGAGAAGTCGCCGGCAGGCGATGAGGGGCAGCGCTGACCTTGACAAACCAGCAACACCCCTCAGAACTCAATCCCCTGCTGCGCCTTCACGCCGGCGGAGAAGTGGTGCTTGGTCACGGCCATCTCGGTGACCAGGTCGGCCGCCTCGACCAGTGCCGGCTTGGCGTTGCGGCCGGTGACGACGATATGCAGGCCTTCGCGGCGTGACTTCAGCGCCGCGACCACCTTTTCGAGGTCGAGATAGTCGTAACGCAGCGCGATGTTCAACTCGTCGAGCACCACCAGGCTGATCGACGGCTCGGCCATCAGCTCGAGCGCCTTCGCCCAGGCGGCCTCGGCCGCCGCGATGTCGCGTTTCAGGTCCTGCGTCTCCCACGTAAAGCCCTCGCCCATGGCGTGCCAGAGGACACGGTCGCCGAAGGCGGCAAAGGCGTCCTTCTCGCCGGTGTGCCATTTGCCCTTGATGAACTGGACGACGCCGACACGCTTGCCGTAGCCGAGCATCCTGAGCGCCAGACCGAAGGCGGCCGTGGTCTTGCCCTTGCCCGGCCCGGTGTTGACGATCAACAGCCCCTTCTCGACCGTCTTGGCTGCAACCTCGGCGTCCTGCACCGCCTTGCGCTTGGCCATCTTGGCGCGGTGGCGTTCCTCGTCCCCCTGTTCAATGGTCTTGGGATCGATAGTATCAGCCATGTCATTTCACCTTGAGCGGCAGCCCCGCCACCATCAAAAGCACGGTGCCGGCGACCGCCGCGACGTCCTGGTTCAGCCGGCCGGCGGCATCGCGAAACCGTCTTGCCAGCGCATTGTCCGGCACGATGCCCTGGCCGACCTCGTTGGACACCACGAACCACGGGCCACGCGGCCGCGACAGCACATCGGCCAGCCTTTGGCATTCGGCCTCGACATCATGGTCGGCCAGCATATGGTTGGTCAGCCACAGCGTCAGGCAGTCGATCAGCACCGGCTGGCCGTCGGGCAGTGCCTCGATCGCGCCGGCAAGGTCGAGCGGCGCCTCGATGGTCGTCCAGCCATCGCCTCGCCGCGAGCGGTGCAGCGCGATGCGCTGACGCATCTCCTCGTCATAGGCTTGCGCTGTGGCGATATAGCTCCACGGCGCCGGACAGGCGCTCACCAGCCTCTCGGCATGCGCGCTCTTGCCGGAGCGCGCACCGCCGATGACCAGGGTCAGCGCCCCGGCAGCGCGGTCAGGCAAAGCTGTCGCGCAGGCTGGTTGCCGCGCCGGTGAAGCGTCCGCGCACCAGCCCGACGACCATACCGAGCACCAGCCAGAACACCAGATTGGTCAGCGTCACCGCCACCACGAACTGATGATGCAGGCCTTCCGGGATCGCCGTCTCGAAACTGTCGGGCTGCGGCGCGCCGACAATATGCGGCGCAACGATCAACGCCACGGCAAGGATCGCCAGCGGCAGCGATCTGCGGAAGGCGATAAGGCCGAGACCGGCCGCTGTCGCCACCACTGTTGCCCACCACCAGATCTGGCGTTGGACAAGGTCGGCCGCCGGCATCGCCGGCAGTTCCGGCGCCAGGCCGAGGCCGGGCGCCAGCGTGAACACGGCAAAGCCGGCAAGCCCCCAGAACAGGCCCTGGCGCCAATTGCCGATGCCGCCGGCGAATTCCGAAACCGCGACCAGGACCAGTGCGAAGCCAATGCCGGTGACGATATTGGCAACGACGCTGAAGCCAAAGCGCTCGAAGCCGTCGGCCGGCGCCCAGCCTTCGTCTTCAGCCGGAGCCATTGCTTCAGCCGGTGCCGGCGCGGCGCTGCTCATAGCCATCGTGCCCGCTGCGTTTTCGGCCGGTGCCGCAGGTGCCGCGGCATGGTCATGGCCGCCGCCGGCCTGTTCGTAGACTTCCGCTTTCAGGATGAGCGGCACGGTGGCGTAGGCCTGCATGCAGGCGAGAACGACGCCGGCCACAAGCCCTGCGATCGCCGCGATGAACACGACGTTGCGAAACAGTGTCATGATGTCAGCCCCTTGTCAGTGGCAGGGAAAGCCCATCGAGTGGCGATAGTCATGCGCGGCATTATGGACCGCATCGATATGCGAGAAGCCGACAAAGCCCATGACGAAAATGCCGAGGAATGCAGCAAGCGCCAGCTGCATGAGACGCGACTGCGAGGAGGCGGAAGCGCCGAGCGAAACGGAAGCGGTATTCATGTCTTGTCCTTTCGCCCTCCACCCGAGGGCATAGAAGTCAGTTTCCTGTCGCCGGCAGGTCTCCTGGCTCGCGGATCAGCACCCTTCCCCACCTTCCCGAAGGCGAACCTTCAGTGGCATATGGAGAGGACTACCGCACACAGTTGCGGGGGCAGCCACGGCATTGGGCAAACAATTTCGCCCGCACCGCATTCCCTCTTGGTTCCAAACGGAACCGACGACATCAGCGACTATAGGCAGAATCGCCGCGCCCGGCAAACCAAATTCCGCCGGATCGTGTGGCGAATGCGCCGCCTCGCCAAACCGGAGAACTGGCGCCGCAGACGTCGCGATCTGCGCGGTCAAACAGAACGGCCTGCGTTCGATGCGGCACTGCACCGCTTCCACAATTGGGTGTTCGAGCGCCATGCGGCGCTCGAACATCAAAGCGATTTGGGCAGATAGCGCCAGGTGACGAAGCCGCAGATCGCCGCCAGCAGGCCGAGTGTCGCGAAAACCGCGCCCAGGCCGAAGAACGCCAGCACCACGGAATAGACCAGCGGCGGCGTCAGCTCGGAAAAGTCGAGATAGGTGCGGTAGACCGCCGCCATCTGTGCCCGCTCATACGAGCGCACCGAGCGCATGAAGGCGGTCGAGCCCAGCGCATCGAGCGCGATGGTGAAGAAGGCACCGCAAAGCAGCAAGGCGCCGGTGATGAGCGGTGCGGCCTCGCCGACGGCGCCGGCCGCCAGCAGCGTTGCCGACATCGCGAAATAGGCGAACGTCATGGTGCGCCGGCCGCCGAAACGCTTTCCTGCCCTGCCCCAGAAGATGGCCATGAACAAAAGCGCATTGCCGGCCGAAACCAAGAGGCCGCCGGCGAGCTTGCCCTCGCCGGTGATCACCATGAACAGCGGCCCATAGACGAAGAACGTCGTCCAGAAGCAGGAGCGGCCGAAAGCGATCAGCCAGGCCAGCCTCAGCCTTGGCTGCGCGACGAAGCGGCCGATATTGGCCAGCGGATTGACCGGCCGCGTCTTGCCGGGGCGGATCGACGGGTTATCGCCAAGCCGGTAAGTCCAGAACAGCGCCAGTAAAGCCATGGCGAAGACGGCCACCGCGCCATGCGCGGCATAGATGCCGAAACGCGTGTAGAGGTAAATTCCGAGGGTCGGCCCGGTGGTCCAGGCAAGCATCGACCACGCCATGCGCAGCGACTCGGCCTGCATGAAATCGGTCTTGCGGATATGGTCCATGATGTAAAGGTTGAGCGTGATCGCCAGCGCGCCGGCGCCGACGATGCGGCAGAGCATGCCGACCACCTGGCCAGCCAGCGTATGGGTGACGAAGAACAGCGAGCCGGCGGCCAGCAGGCAGGCGCCGGCGGTATAGACCCAGCGCCGGGCAAAGCGGGCGATCAGCATCGGCATGAACAGCGTCGCCGACAGGCCGAGCATCGCCACGATCGTGTAGAGGATCGAAACAATCTGCTCGTTGTGCAGTATCTCATAGGCCTGGATCGGGATGACGCTGGACACGGTGGCGCGCGCGAAGGATTCGACCGCATAGAGCGAGGCGAAGGTGCGGGCATCCGCCGGCCGCAAGGCCGCAAGCCAGATCGGATGGCGCACATGGGTAGCCATTGTGTTCCCCGAAGCCGAATCGCCCGAAGCAGGGTTGGAGCACAAATCTGCCGCGGCGATTCCTGGCCGCGTAACATGAAACCGACGCCTTCACGGCAAAAAGCGAAGCCGGCCAAAGGCTTTCCGGCTCTGGCCTAAAGCAGCCCTGATGCCGCCGTCACCAACGCAAAGCAAGGCCCTGCTTCTTTTGACGGTGGCAACCGTGATAGTCGTCTTGCCGGGGCTGAACCAAGACAGCGAGACCAATGAGCATCGACACGCCGAGCGCAGCCGTTCAGGATCAACCGAAGTCGAAGCGCATCGCCGCTATCGACATTGCACGCGGCATCGCATTGCTTGCCATGGCGAGCTATCATTTCACCTGGGACCTCGAATTCTTCGGCTACACCGATCCCGGCCTCACCGCCTTCGGCTGGTGGAAAATCTACGCGCGCTGCATCGCCTCGAGCTTCCTGTTCCTGGTCGGCATCAGCCTCTATCTCGCCCATGGCAAAAAAATCCGCTGGACCGGCTTCTGGAAGCGCTTCGCCATGGTTGCCGGGGCAGCGCTCGCAATATCGCTGGTCACCCGCATCGCCACGCCCGACGGCTTCATCTTCTTCGGCATATTGCACGAGATCGCGCTCGCCAGCTTGCTCGGCCTGGCGTTCCTGCGGCTGCCGGCGCTGCTGACGCTTGCCGTGGCGGCCCTCGTTATCGCCGCGCCTTTCTACTTGCGATCCGAGCTTTTCGATCATCCGGCTTTGTGGTGGGTCGGCCTGTCGGCGACCAACCCGCGCTCCAATGACTACGTTCCGCTGCTGCCCTGGTTCGGCGCCGTACTTGCCGGCATCGCGGTTACCAAGCTCGCCGCCACCTCCGGCGCACTGACGCGGCTGTCGGCCTTGGCGCCCGGCCGCTGGGCAAACCCGCTGGTCTTCATCGGCCGGCACAGCCTTGCCTTCTATTTGATCCATCAGCCTGTGCTGATCGGCTCGGTCTGGCTGTTTTCGCAATTCATGCCGGCGCCGGCCGAAACCAGGGAGGTGAGTTTTCTGAAATCCTGCCAGATATCCTGCGAGCAGGCACGCGACACCGAGTTCTGCTCCAGCTATTGTGCCTGCATGCTGGACACTCTCCAGGGCGAAGCCTCGCTTGACCGGCTCTACAGCAACGACCAGTCCCTGGAGTGGAAGGCGCATATTGGCGAGCTCGCCGGCACCTGCACCGCCCAAGCCGAGGCGGCGGAACTGGGAACGCGCTAATCGAGGGAGGACAATAATGAGCGACAGTCACCCGAAACCCGTGCAGCAAAATCCTGGGCAGCCGAAGCTGGGGCACATCCCATGGCCGCCGCTGATCTATATCGCCGCCATCATCGTCAGCGTCGCGCTAGGGCTGTTCTATCCGCTGCCGTGGATCGGCGATCTTCTCGGCGACATCCTGTTCGCCGCCGGCCTTGTGGGGTTGGTGGCGGTTGCCGCGCTCTGGTTCACGGCAATTCGCACCATGATCCGCGCCAAGACGACGCTCAACCCGAACGGCGTGCCTGACCATCTGGTGACCACCGGACCCTTCGCCGTCAGCCGCAACCCGATCTACCTCGCCAACACATTGCTGCTGGTCAGCCTCGCCTTTGTCACGGGGATCGCCTGGTTCCTGCCGCTGGCGGTCATCGCGGCGTTCTTGACGCAGAAGCTGACGATCGAGAGCGAGGAGAAGGTGCTGACCGCCAAATTCGGCAAAAAGTACCGGGACTACGCCAAAAGGGTGCGGCGCTGGATTTGAGCCGAGGCTGACACCGCGCCTATGTGGTGACGCCGAGTTCCACCAGCCGCTCGACGCAGGATTCCTCGGCTTGGTCGAGTTCGGCCAGGGTCTCTTCGAGGTCGCGGCGTTTCTGGCGCAAATGCTCACGCTTTTCCTCGATTCGCTTGATCATCAATTTGAGTTGGCCGACCTCGCCGGGCGGCTCCCTGTACATCTGGATGATTTCGCGGATCTCGTTGATCGAGAAGCCGAGCCTTTTTCCCCGCATGATCTGGCGGATCAGATGCCGGTCCGATGGCCGGAACAGCCGGGTGCGGCCGCGCCTTACCGGCTGCACCAGCCCTTCATCCTCGTAGAAGCGCAACGTCCGCGTCGACACGTCGAATTCCCGGGTCAGTTCCGTGATCGAATAATATTCCCGCATCGTCACTCCAATGCCCCGACCACGCCGCGAGTTCCAACTGGCCGGCGCCGCCGGCGCTCAGGCGCGTACCAGAATCGGCGGACAAGGCGCTTTCCAAAGCCTCGCACGGCATTTACGTAAAAGTCAATTGAGGTGCCGTTCAGCGCACGCCGAACCACCATGTGGCGAGCCCGAGAAAGGCAAAGAAACCGACGACATCGGTGACCGTGGTGACGAAAACCGCCGAAGCCACAGCCGGATCGATCTTGAAGCGGTCGAGCAGCAGCGGGATAAGGATGCCTGCCAGAGCCGCCACGAACATGTTGATGATCATCGCAGCCGCAATGATGCCGCCGAGATTGCGATCGTGGAACCAGGCAGCAGCCACGAGGCCGATCAGGATGGCGAAAATGATGCCGTTGATGAAGCCCACCCCGATCTCGCGGCGGATGATGCGGCCGGCATTGTAGATGTCGAGGTCCCTGGTCGCCAGCGCCCGCACCGTGACGGTCATGGTCTGCGAGCCGGCATTGCCGCCCATGCCGGCGACGATCGGCATCAGCACCGCCAGCGCCACGATATGCTCGATGGTGCGGTCGAACAGGCCGATCACCGAAGCCGCCAGGAAAGCCGTCAAAAGATTGACCAGCAGCCAGGGCACGCGCGAGCGCGAGGTCGAAAAGATGCTGTCCGAGAGTTCTTCGTCACCGACGCCGCCCATGCGCAGCAGATCTTCCTCGGCCTCCTGCTGGATGACGTCGACGACGTCGTCGATGGTCAGCACGCCGACCAGCCGCTCGTTCTCGTCGACGACGGCGGCGGACAGAAGATCGTATTGTTCGAATTCGCGCGCCGCCTCCTCCTGGTCCATGGTGGCCGGGATGGCATGCCTGGTCTCATGCATGACCTCTTCGACCTTGACCGAGCGCTTGGTACGCAGGATCTGGTCGAGGTCGATGGCGCCGAGCAGCTTGAAGCTCGGATCGATGACGAAGATCTGGCTGAAACGGTCGGGAAGATTGTTGTCCTCGCGCATGTAGTCAATCGTCTGGCCGATCGTCCAGAAGGGCGGCACCGCGACGAACTCCGTCTGCATGCGGCGGCCGGCGGTCTCTTCGGGATAATCGAGCGAGCGCCGCAGCCTGATCCGCTCGGTGAACGGCAGTTGCGACAGGATCTCGTCCTGGTCCTCCTGGTCGAGGTCTTCGAGAATGTAGACGGCATCGTCGGAATCGAGATCCTGCACCGCCTGGGCGATCTGCGCATTGGGCAGACTGTCAACGATGTCGCGGCGGATCGCCTCGTCAACCTCGGTCAGCGCGGAAAAATCGAAATCCTTGCCCAGCAATTCGACCAGCGCGCGTCGCTGTTCCGGATGCAGCGCCTCGAGCAGGTGGCCGAGTTCCGACTGGTGCAGATCGTCGACTTCACGCTTCAGCGTCAGCGTATCGCGATCGGCGATCGCGGCCCCGATCTGGGCGAGGAACGACGACAGGATGACGCCGTCCTCGTCATAGATGTCGGCGCGGCGCTCCTCGGCGGCCCTGGCGCCGGTCATCTGTTCGTCCTGGCCTTCCACCAGCGCCTCCCGCCATCGGATTTCCGGATAAGGTGCCTGTCAGGTCTAACGCATGACCCTGACAATCGGAATCGATTTTGCGAAAGGACCATGCGCAACGGCAAATTGCTACAGCGCCGTTCGCGCGTCCAAACGACGCAACGCATACCGGATGGTAGGAGGAGAGGACGTTCTACAAACCTGCGGCGCTGCAAAACCTTTGCGGCGCCAGGTAAAGGGCAGCGTATCTCCCCGCCCGGTCAACCAGATGGGGAGATCGACACTGATTCAAAACGGCGAGGCCGGCAGTGCGAGGGCCTCGCTGGTATTGGACTGGAAGGCTTCCCGATCAGGCGGCGTGGCGCTTCGCCTCGGCCGCATAGCGGTCCAGGAGACCGCTCCAGCCACCCTCGGATTCGAAGGCCTCGCGCATCGCCTCTGCGGTTTCGCCCATGTTCTCCAGAAGCCTGTGCTCGAGTTCCACACGCGTCGCGTTCTCACCGAGCGCGACAAAGCGGATCTCGACTTCGGTCAGCAGTGCCGGATCGTAGCGCCAGCCGGCTCCAATGCGCCAGGCGAGCGTCAGCCTGGACGGCGGATCCCAGGCGAGAACCTCGCCCCAATCGCATTGTGACCCATCCTCGCCAATCTCGTACCAGCGGCCGCCGGCTTTCGGTTCGATCACCGCGGTCGTCAGGGCGGATTTGCCGATCGAGTGCGAAGCCGGCCACCAGCGCCCGAATCCTGTGGTGAACACATCGAATGCCTTGTCGAGCGGCACCTCCACGGTCACCGACTTCCTGACCGGCGCGGGCTTGATCATGGTCGTCATTTCCTCTTCTCCTTGCTGTTGTCGACTTCCCGTTTGAAGGCGTCGAGCGCATCGCCCCACATGCGGTCGAGCCAGGCGCGCATCTCGCCAAGTCCATGCGGGTCGAGATGATAGATGTTGCTGGCACCTTTCGGCTCTGCGCGGACCAGCCGGGCTTCCTTCAAAACCTTGAGGTGCTGCGATACGGCCGGCTGCGAGACCGGAAGCACTCGCGTCAGATCGATGACCGAGCGTGGCCGATCGGCGATGAGCTCGAACACCTTGCGGCGTGTCGGATCGGCCAAGGCCACCATGCCTGCGTAATCATAAATCATGACTTATGATAAGCTAAAACTTATGATACGTCAACAGGAGGCGGCAGGCCGCGTTAAGCACCGACCAGTTCGGTTTCCAGCCCCCGGGGCAATCCCTTCACGCAGGGGCTTGGACAGCAAATGCGGATGCAAGATTACAGGGAAACAATCCGTCGCATGCGAGCCGGCGGCAAATGTCGACCACCGGGGAAAAGTAAACCTGGCGGCAAGGTTTTTACCTTATCGGTATATGTGTCTCTCCGGCGAAACGTTAAGAACGGGTAAATTGGTTTGGCCCTAACCACGGAAGCCTCTCGCTACAGGCCCTCCGCCATATGGCAATTGCGCCTCTCATTGTTCATGGCGACATATGTTTTAGGCGCATCCGCACTATACCCAGAAGTATTCTATACGTCTGCCTCAATCTATTCTCACAAATTTCTTGTTGGGATCCCGGTGTTGTTTATCGGTGGCGTCTGCTGTGCCGCGCTAATCCATGGCCGGCGGCAACCGGTTCGCTACGCACTGGATTTGGCTCAAGGGCGCTGGCGTGGTTGTCTGCTGGTGCTGCTGTTCTTCTTTGCCAGCTTGACCGCGTTCTCTACCTACAAGATCGCCATCCCGTCCGTCGTCCCATACTATGCCGACAACTGGTTGGCCGACGCTGACGAATGGCTGCACGGGATGCCGCCATGGGAGATCGTCCATAAGCTCGACAGCAACGATTGGTCGTCCGTCGTCTTCAACAGCTATGAAGTCATTTGGTTTTACCAGTGGTTCGGCACCATCCTTTTCGTGTCGCTCTGGTCGGACGAGATTGCCCGCATCCGCTATCTCTGCGCAGCAGCGCTGACGTTGTCCGTCCTCGGAACGGTCTTGGCCCTGGCGCTGGCATCGGTCGGACCGGTTTACTACCACCACTTTGTCGGCGTGGATCGCTTCCACGGATTGAATGCGGCCCTGGACAGGCTGGACCATAGTTACATGGTGCGGGACCCCGCGGCATATCTCCTGATGGCTTACCAGAGCGGCCGGCCAAGTCTTGGCGGCGGCATCTCGGCCATGCCAAGCATGCATGTCGCCTTTGCCGTATTGAACGCCTATTTGCTGTCATCGATCAATCGCTGGCTTGGCGTTCTGGGTTGGACCTTTGCAGCCCTGATCCTGTACGGATCGGTGTTCACTGGCTGGCACTATGCCGTGGACGGCTACGCATCGATCGTTGTTGTATCGGTGATCTGGTGGGCGACCGGACGCCTGGTGCGCGAATAGCTATGTGCGCTTGTCGATGGATGGCCATGGCCGCCGATGGCCAGTTCGCATAAGCCAAACTCGCGACCGCAATCAGGCACAAAGCACGTGCCCCGACAAGGACGCTCCCCGCCGTGCGAGAATTCAACGAGGAAGAGATTCCGCTTTCGAATTTAATGGTGCGGTCGAGATGCAGCGCCGCAACGCCTCCCGCGTTGATTTTAAAGCATTTCTCTACGATTCCGCGGCGATTTGTATTGAGGGCGGTTCGGCAGCGGCAGAGCATGTAGTTCCAGCCAGCCACTGTCGGCGGGCAATTGGCCGCCCTGGCAGCGCATCCTCCTCCTGACAAACACCTAGTGCGGTCAACCCTTAGGCGCCGCGCCGCGCCGCTCGAGCGCGGTTTTGCGAATGATTTCTGCGATCTCCGGGCTGCTGCTGCACAGCATCTGGAAATCCGCCGAGTGTAGCGACAGGAGTGAGACCACCGTTGTGGCGCTGACGGTCGCCGAGCGCGGTTCGCCGGTGATCAGCGCCATCTCGCCGAAGAAGGCGCCAGGGCCCAGCTCCACCGGGTTCGGCGTCGCGACGCTGACGCGCCCCTCCACGACGAAGAACATCTGATCACCGGTCTCGCCCTTGCGGCAGATCACAGCGCCAGCCGGCACGCTGCGAGGTCGTAATGCGCGCACGATCTCGACTAGTGTGGCCGGGCCGAGCTTCTGAAACAACGGCACGGCGGCGACCAATTGCCAATTGCGGACGAAATCCTCGCGACGGACTTCTTGATAAAAGCCGGTGGCAAGAATGCCAGCCCAGAGCGCGAAGATGCCGATGCCACTCATCATGACCGCCCCGGCAAGGACGCGGCCGGCGAAGCTTTCCGGAATAGCGTCGCCATAGCCGGTGGTGGACAGCGTGACCACCGCCCACCACATTGCCTGGGGGATGCTGCCGAACTTTTGCGGTTGGACGTCGCGCTCGATTACATAGGCTGCGAGCGCAACACCGAACAGAACGATGCCGAAGACCGTGGCGACGCCGATCAGGTTGCGCGCTTCGTTGGTCAGGATTCTGCCCAGCAGCGGGAAGAAAGTTGAATCGCGCAGCGGTTTCAGCAGCCAGACAGCACAGTAGAGGCTCCGATCGGGCGTGCCGACGAGCAGAAATGCGGCGAGTGGAACCAAAACCGCGAGCATATCAATGGCGATTGCCGGCGTCCTGTCCCGAACGTCTCCCGCCCGGCGCTTGAGCAGTTTCTCGGCCAATTCCAGGAGATAGACGCCCCAAATGACCGCGAGCACGGCAGCCAAAGCCAGTCTGCTTCGCCCGGACATGTCCGGTGTCGTGAGCGCAGCCACCGCCACAAGCCCAGTCGCAGCCAGCACCGCGTTGAGCGGCGCGTAAATTCTTAAGAAAGGCAGTACCGACATTCTATGCCTACGAGCGGATGCTACCCTCCAGAATAGGATGCCTTCAAGGCAAGCGCAAAGGTGCTTGCTTTCGCTGCGATGCCCATCACCAACCGTGAACTCAGATGTCCGGGAAAGTGAACAGACGGCATAGGACGCGAATTAACAAATTACGGTGACAGTGGGCTTTTTGCCGTATTTGCACGGCTGTGCGACAAGCCTGAAAAATCGCAATAACTTCCACAGCCAAAGACTGAACAGCCAGAAGACTGATTGGTGCGGTCGAGAAGACTCGAACTTCCACGGGTTGCCCCACAGCGACCTCAACGCTGCGCGTCTACCAATTCCGCCACGACCGCACGTGGTAGGAGCCGGAACCAACCGGCCCGCGGCGTGTAGCAAATCGTTTCCGGTGAAACAAGTGCGCGGCCAGCAATAATCGGCCGGACATCGGCATAACTCTTCAAGGGCCGAACGTGCCGGAACTGGACGTTTGTACCGATTGCCGCCATATGAGTGGCGAGACGAGATATCATGACGGACCGCAGCCAGATCGCCACGTCGTTCCTGCCCTTGCCCGGCTCGGCGCCGGTCGAATGGCGCATCGAGCCTGGGCTCACCGCCTATCCCGATGCGCTCGCCCTGATGGAGGCGCGAGCCGAGGCAATCCGCAGCGGCGCCGCCGGCGAGATGGTCTGGCTGGTCGAGCACCCGCCGCTCTACACCGCCGGCACCAGCGCCCGCGTCGAGGACCTGATCGAGCCGGACCGCTTCCCGGTCTTTGCCGCCGGGCGTGGCGGCGAATACACCTATCATGGGCCAGGCCAGCGGGTCGCCTACGTCATGCTCGACCTGAAGCGGCGGCGCGAGGATGTCCGCGCCTTCGTCGCCGCTCTCGAACAATGGATCATCGGCTCACTGGCCGCCTTCAACGTACGCGGCGAACGCCGCGAGGACCGCGTCGGCGTCTGGGTGGTTCGGCCGGACCGCCCCGCTTTGCCCGACGGCTCGGCGGCCGAGGACAAGATCGCCGCCATCGGCATAAGGCTGAGGCGCTGGGTGAGCTTTCACGGCATCGCCATCAATGTCGAGCCGGACCTTAGCCATTTCAGCGGCATCGTGCCGTGCGGCGTCCAGGATCACGGCGTCACCAGCCTTGTCGACCTCGGCCTTCCCGTAACCATGGCCGACCTCGACCTGGCGCTGAAATCCGCTTTCGAGGACGTGTTCGGGCCCGCCGCGGTGTCGCCTGTCGAAATGTCCCGCAAGGCCGGCTGAAACACTCGCCCAATGCCTGCGCCAATATGCGAAGGCGGCCTTCGCTCATCAGCATCGAGCCCGCCCTTGAGCTCAAGCCTCACATCGCGCCGATCCAGATTGCCATGGAAATGAGGAACGTGCTCATGCACACCAGCGAAACGACATCCTGAACAAGATCGGTCATAACTCTCTCCTGTTGTTAGTATGTTCGTATTTTGTTCTAATTTTGTTCGAATGTCAACGATCGCAGTCCGGGTGTCACCGGAATTGCGCTCGGTCATTTCGACAGGGTTAAGAAAGGGTTGAGAGGGAGATGCCAAGCGTTTCGGGCCAACAGGCGCGCGAAAGCGGCGGGACGGCGCACGGCAGCCCGCAGGCCGTCATCGCCTCAATTGCAGCGCACCCTAAAGCGGCACAACCTTGCCGTCGGCCAGCGTCACGCGGCGGTCCATGCGCGAGGCGAGCTCATGATTATGAGTGGCGATCAGCGCCGCCAGGCCCGATTGCCGGACCAGCGCTGCCAGCGCCTCGAACACATAGGAAGCAGTCACCGGGTCGAGATTGCCGGTCGGCTCGTCGGCCAAAAGCACCAGCGGCGCATTGGCGACGGCACGCGCAATGGCGACCCGCTGCTGCTCGCCGCCGGAGAGCTCGGAGGGGCGATGCTGTGCCCGCTTGCCGATCTGCATATAGTCGAGCAATTGCGCCGCCCGCTCGGCCGCCTCCTTGCGCGGCAGCCCTTTTATCAGCTGCGGCATCATGATGTTTTCCAGCGCCGAGAATTCAGGCAGCAAATGATGGAACTGATAGACGAAGCCGACGTCGTTGCGGCGGATCGCCGTGCGCTCGTCGTCGGAAAGCCGGCCGCAGGCGCGCCCCGCCAGGATCACGTCGCCGGCGTCCGGTCGCTCCAGCAGCCCGGCGGTGTGTAGCAGCGTCGACTTGCCGGTGCCCGACGGCGCCACAAGCGCCACCATCTCGCCACGCTTCAGCGAAAAATCGGCGCCGTTCAGGATGGTCAGCTTGCGCGGTCCCTGCACATAGTGCCGTTCGACGCTCTTCAGCTCGATAATGGCTTCGGCCATCACTCGTACCTCAGCGCTTCGACCGGATCGAGCCTGGCCGCGCGCCACGCCGGAAACAGCGTGGCCAGGAACGACAGCGCCAGCGCCATGAGAACGACGGAGATCGTCTCGCCGGCATCCATGCGGGCCGGCAATTGGCTCAGGAAATAAAGCTCGGGATTGAACAGCCGCTCGTTGGCCAGCCAGGAGAAGAACTGGCGAATGCGCTCGACGTTGAGGCAGATCACGATGCCGAGCAGCACGCCGGCGATGGTGCCGACAACGCCGATCGCAGCCCCGGTCATCAGGAAGATGCGCAGGATCGCGCTGCGCGTCGCGCCCATGGTGCGCAGGATGGCGATGTCGTGGCCCTTGTCCTTCACCAGCATGATCAGGCCCGAAATGATGTTGAGCGCCGCCACCAGCACGATCAGGGTCAGGATCATGAACATGACGTTGCGCTCGACCTGCAGCGCGTCGAAGAACGTCTTGTTGCGTTGCCGCCAATCGACAAGGCTGATCGGCCGCTGCGCCGCATCTTCGACCTTCGGCTTCAGCGCGTCGATATTGTCGGGATTGTCGGCGTAGATCTCGATCGTCTGCGCCCGGCCGTCCATGTTGAAGTAAAGCTGCGCTTCCGAGAACGGCATGTAGACGATCGAGCTGTCATATTCCGACATGCCGACCTCGAAGATCGCGGTGACCGGATAGCCTTTCATGCGCGGCGTCGTGCCAAGCGGCGTGATGTCGCCCTCGGGCGAAATCAGCGTGATCGTATCGCCAAGCACTAGCCCGAGATTCTCGGCCATGCGGCTGCCGATGGCGACGCCTTCGCCGGTGTCGAAGCCGACGATCGAGCCCTCCTTGATATTGTTGGCGACGATGGTGATCTTGCCGAGATCCTCGCCGCGTATGCCGCGCACCAGCGCGCCGGTGCCGCCGCCGACATTGCCTTGCGCCAGCACCTGCCCGTCGATCAGCGGGATGGCGTATTTGACGCCGGGCACGCCGTTGATGCGGCCGGCGACCTGGGCATAGTCCTCCAGCGGCATATCGAGCGGCTGCACGATCAGGTGCCCGTTGACGCCTAGGATGCGCGTCAGCAGTTCGGCGCGAAAGCCGTTCATCACCGCCATGACGACGATCAGCGTGGCGACGCCCAGCATGATGCCGAGGAAGGAGATCGAAGCGATGACCGAGATCACCGTCTCCTTGCGACGCGAGCGCAGATAGCGCCACGCCACCATGCGCTCGAAGCCGGAAAAAGGCCCGGCGCCCGATGGTCTTGCTGCCGCCGCTTTGTTCATGCGGCGGCACCGAAACGCTGCTTCACGTCCGCGATCGGCAGCGTCTCGCGCTCGCCGGTCCTGCGGTTCTTGATTTCGACCTCGCCGGCGGCGATGCCGCGCGGCCCGACGATCACCTGCCACGGCAGCCCGATCAGATCGGCGGTGGCGAACTTGCCGCCCGGCCGCTGGTCGGTGTCGTCGTAGAGCACCTCCTTGCCGGCGGCGGCAAAAGCGGCGTGCAGCTCGCCGCAGACGCGATCGCATTCGGCATCGCCGGCCTTCATGTTGATCAAGCCGACATCGAACGGCGTCACCGCCTCCGGCCAGATGATGCCGTTATCGTCATGACTGGCTTCGATGATCGCGGCGACCAGCCTGGACGGGCCGATGCCGTAGGAACCGCCAG
Source organism: Mesorhizobium sp. M0910 (assembly GCF_040319465.1). Lineage (NCBI taxonomy): Bacteria > Pseudomonadati > Pseudomonadota > Alphaproteobacteria > Hyphomicrobiales > Phyllobacteriaceae > Mesorhizobium > Mesorhizobium sp. M0910. The sequence goes on along the minus strand of NZ_JAMYNZ010000004.1, from coordinate 263,097 downwards.
AAACGAAATGATCCTTGCCGTCCGGGCCTGTCACCTTGGCGCCCATCGGCTTGGAATATTTGTCGCCGAAATGGAAGATATGACCAACCTCGATGCCGCGCGCCGAGACCCGGTCGCTCGCGGGCACCTTCTCCCATGCCGCCTCGTCATGCATCTCGTCGGTGGCGGCATAGGGCGTCGTCCATGTCTTGACGATGGCGCCGATCTCGGCGTCGTTCGAAAAATCCGTGTCTGCGCCAGGCACTGCCAGCGAGAGATAATCGCGGTGGCAAAACACCTGGCTCTCGCCGGTGTCGGCCAGGATGATGAACTCATGGCTGAGGTCGCCGCCGATCGGCCCGGTGTCGGCGCGCATCGGGATAGCCTGCAGCCCCATGCGCGTAAACGTCCTGAGATAGGACACGAACATGCGGTTATAGGCGGCCTTGGCGCCTTCATAATCGAGGTCGAAGGAATAGGCGTCCTTCATCAGGAACTCGCGCGAACGCATGACGCCGAAGCGCGGGCGCACCTCGTCGCGAAACTTCCACTGGATGTGATAGAGGTTGAGCGGCAGGTCCTTGTAGGACTTGACGTAGGAGCGGAAGATCTCGGTGACCATCTCCTCGTTGGTCGGCCCGTAGAGCATATCGCGGTCTTGCCGGTCCTTGATGCGCAGCATCTCCTTGCCGTAATCTTCATAGCGGCCACTTTCGCGCCACAGCTCGGCCGATTGGATGGTCGGCATCAGGATTTCGAGCGCGCCGGCGCGATTCTGCTCCTCGCGGATAATCCGGCAGACCTTGTCCAGCACCCGCTTGCCGAGCGGCAGCCAGGAAAAGCTGCCCTGCCCCTGCTGGCGGATCATGCCGGCACGCAGCATCAGCCGATGCGAGACGATCTCGGCCTCGCGCGGGTTTTCTTTGAGGATGGGCAGGAAATAGCGCGACAAACGCATGAACTGGTCCGTGAGAGAGGATGGCGGCGCCGGAATCGGCGCGGCACAGGCTTGCTTGCCCCGGCTTCATAGCCATTTCATGGCGGAATGGAAACCCGGCCCAGGCGCTGCACAGGCGCCGCAATTGCCGCACGCGGCTTGCTGGGCGTTTCGCAAGCAACGCCTGCCGTACTATTGTGCACTGCAGCACGAGATTGCCTGTTTCCGGGCAAAATTCTTCGTGACATTTTCACCCGCCTTAGGCTAGTGTGCCCACATAACCGAGAGGGTAGAGAAAAATCTGCCCTCCTACGCGGTCAAAGTCTTGGGAGGATGCGATCTAGGCGCGGTAACTCGCTGCCGCCGGACACCGGAAACAGATCGGACGCGTTTAAATTGCAAGGCCTCGCGCCTTGCATTTTTTTTGTGCAATCATTTGGTTAGCACGACAGATTACCAAACTACATGACGTTGCGTCAGCCCAAGCCCGCCCCGGGGCTTTACTTGGATTGACCGTGCTGGCTCAGCTTGATTTCAGGGCGTCGGCTAGGCTGGGATAGCCGGACACGGTAGGTAGCCGGCTAATGCGCTGGGCTCTGGTTGAAATCCGGCACGATATGCGGGATGTCATCGATGCCGAGGCCAAGCCCTCTCGTGATGCCGTAGAAGATAGCCATGAGGACCAGCGTGGCGATTGTCGTGCGCAGCGCCGCGCGCAGCATATGCGGTCCGCGCGGTGCGCTCGGAACCGTGCCAAGCGTCACGTCCCGGTCCTCGTCCTGTGTCCGCATGCTGAACGGCAGGACGGCGAACAACACCACCCACCATGTGGCGAAGAACAGGGCAACAAACGAAACCCAACTCATGCTTGCTCCAGTTCGACCAGCGTGCCGAAGAAATCCTTGGGGTGCAGAAACAATACCGGTTTGCCATGCGCGCCGGTCTTCGGCTTGCCGTCGCCCAGCACGCGCGCGCCGCTGGCCTTGAGACGGTCGCGCGCCGCAACAATGTCGTCCACCTCGTAGCAGAGATGGTGCATGCCGCCGGACGGATTCTTCTCGAGGAATGCGGCGATCGGCGAGGCTTCGCCGAGCGGCTCGAGCAACTCGATCCTGGTGTTGCCGACGTCGACGAACACCACCGTAACGCCATGCTCCGGCAGCGCCTGCGGCGCGGTTACGCGGGCGCCAAGCGTATCGCGATAGACCGCCGCAGCCGCGGCCAGATCCGGCACCGCAAGCGCGACATGGTTGAGACGTCCGAGCATAGGGTACTCCCGGGTTAAGGGAGTAGGGGAGTAAGGCAGTAGGGGAGTAGGGAAAAAAGGATCTAGAAGTGCAGACTGTTTGCGCTCCTACTTCCTGCTTCCCTACTCCCTTACTGCCTTACTGCCCTATTCCCTTGTTCGTCACCGCGTGACGAACACTGTCACCAGCGGCTTCTTGCCCCAGGCTTCGTTGGCCGCGCCGCGCACCGCGCGCCGCACCGCCTCCTGGACCAGGTCGAGGTCTTTTCGGCGCTGGCGGGGGATGGAGTCCACGGCGCCGATTGCCGCATCGATCATCAGGTCTTCCAGGCTCTCGCCGCTGCGGTCGGCCTCGGCGACGCCGATGGCGACGAGATCGGGATCGCCGGCAAGCTCGTATTTGTCGTCGAGCACGACGTTGACGGCGACATGGCCGGCAAAGGACAGCTTGCGGCGGTCGCGAATGCCCATCGCCTGATCGCTGCCGATCAGCCTTCCGTCCTTGTAGATGCGGCCGAACGGAACCTGGTCGATGATGGCGGCAGCACCCGGATACAGCCTGAGCATGTCGCCGTCGCGCACCTGCGCCACCTGGCCGATGCCGGACGTCGACATCAGCGAGCCCTGCGCCACCAGATGCGCCGCCTCGCCATGAACGGGAACGCCGATCTGCGGCCGCACCCATTCATACATCTTGCGCAATTCGCTGCGGCGTGGATGGCCGGAGACATGCACCAGCGCATCGCCGTCCTCGATGATCTTGATGCCGAGATCGATCAGGCGGTTCTTGATTTCGAGGATCGCCTTCTCGTTGCCGGGAATGGTGCGCGAGGAAAACACCACCGTGTCGCCGGCCGTCAGCGCCACCGACTTCATCTCGTCGCGCGACAGCTTGGCAAGTGCGGCAAGCGGCTCGCCTTGGCTTCCGGTGCAGATGATGACGAGGTTTTCGCGCGGGATGAAGCCGTAATCCTCCTCGGCGATGAATTCCGGCAACCCGTCCATATAACCGAGTTCATCAGCCACATCGATGACGCGCTTCATCGAGCGGCCAAGCACCAGGCATTGGCGGCCGGCATCCCGCGCTGCCTTGGCGATCGAGACGATGCGGCCGACATTGGAGGAGAAGCTGCTGACGGCGACACGGCCCTTGGCATTCTGGATGACACCTTTGAGGCCCTCGCCCACCGCCACTTCCGACGGTGATTCCCCTTCCCGCAGCGCGTTGGTGGAATCGCAGATCAACGCCAGCACGCCCTTGTCGCCATAGGCACGGAAGCGTGCCTCGTCGGTCATCGGCCCCACCGTCGGCGCCGGATCGATCTTCCAGTCGCCGGTATGGATGACGACGCCGGCCGGCGTGGTGATCGCCAGCGACATCGGTTCGGGAATGGAGTGCGCGACGGGGATGGCCTCGATCTCGAACGGACCGACGGTGAATTTCTCGCCAGCCCGATAGATCGTCACCGGGATCTTCGGCGCCCCTTGCTCGCCCTGCCGCTTGGCTTCCAGCAGGCCGGCGCCGAACGGCGTCATCCAGACCGGCGCCTTGAGCTTCGGCCAGATGTCGTGCAGCGCCCCGTAGTGGTCCTCATGTGCATGGGTGATGACGATGCCGCGCAGATTGGCGACATTCTCCTCGATGAAGCGGGTGTCGGGCAGTACCAGGTCGACGCCGGGCAGGGTTGCATCGGGAAAAGTAACGCCGACGTCGACGACGATCCATTCGCGCGCATTGGCCGGCCCATAGCCGTAGAGGGCGAAGTTCATGCCGATCTCGCCGACACCGCCGAGCGGCACGAAGACAAGTTCGGCATTTTCCGCTGTCGCCATGGTCTTTCCTTCCTTGCCGGTCAAATTGTGGGCCGGTCAAATTGTGGGCCGGTCAAAATTGTCGGCCAATCAAAATTGTCGGCCGGTCAAATTCAAGCTGGTCAAATACCTGGCCAGTCAAACGTATTGGCCAGTCAACCGACGGCCGATGCGACCGCGCCGAAATGCACGTCGCCGGCGGCGATCGTCAGAACCGAGCCTTCATCGTCGCGGATCACGAAACGGCAGTCTTCGTCAATGGTCTCGAAGGTGCCGCGCACCACATTTCCGTCAATTCTGACAGCAACCTGCCCGCCAAGCCCCGCCGCACGCGCCAGCCAGCGCCGCCTGACGGCGGCAAGCCCACGCCCTTCGTTCCACAGCCGGGCATTCTCGCTCCATGCATCCGACAGCGCCAGAAACAGCGTCTCGGCATCGCAAGCCGACCCCAGCGCGTTGAGCGACGTCGCTGGATAGGGCAAATCATTGGGATAAGCCACCACATTGACCCCGATGCCGACAGCCACCGCCGAACGGTCGCCATCCAGCATCGCCGATTCCAGCAGGATGCCGGCGAGCTTGGCGCCCGAGGCAAGCACGTCGTTCGGCCATTTCAACTCGAAGCGGTTCTTGCCCTGGCTCGCACCATCGAGGCCGATCGCAATCCTGCCTTTCGGCACGACGGCGTCGAGCGCGTCGGCCAGCGCCAGTCCGGCAACGAAGCCGAGCGTCGCGGCAAGTCGAAGCTCGGTGTTGGTGATCACCAGCAGCGTCGCCGCCAGGTTGCCTTCGGGCGTCGCCCAGGCGCGGCCGCGGCGGCCACGTCCCGCTTCTTGCTTTTTTGAGACGACCCAGAGTTTGCCCGGATCGCCGGCCCGCGCGTGCTCCAGCGCCAGCGCATTGGTGGAGCCGACCGTATCGTGCGCCTCGAGCCGGAACCCTTCCGAAGCCGCGGTTGGAGCCAGCCTGAACGTCATCCGTTAGAAGAAGGTCTTGGCCGCGGCGGCTGCGTAGGTTCCGATCGGGCCGCCGATCAGCACGTAGAACAGCACGAAAGCGCCGCAGGCGCCGAGCACGACGCGCAGTTCGGTCGCCATCGGCACGAAGCCGCCGACCGGTTCGTCGAACCACATGATCTTGATGATGCGCAGATAATAATAGGCGCCCACCACAGAGGCCAGCACGCCGATGATCGCCAGCGCGTAGAGGTTGGCATTGATGGCGGCGAGGAACACGTACCATTTCCCCCAAAAGCCGGCGAGCGGCGGGATACCGGCCAGCGAGAACATCATGATAGTGAGGATCGTCGCCATGATCGGGTTGGTCGCCGACAGGCCGGCAAGATCGCTGATCTGCTCGACATTGCCCTCCTTGCGCCGCATGGCGAGGATGAAGGCGAAGGTGCCGAGCGTCATCACCAGATAGATCAGCATGTAGATGGCGACGCCGCGCACGCCGTCCTGGCTGTTGGCGGCAAGGCCGACCAGAGCATAACCCATATGGCCGATGGAGGAATAGGCCATCAGCCGCTTGATGTTGGTCTGGCCGATGGCCGCGAATGCGCCGAGCGCCATCGAGGCGATCGAGATGAAGACGATGATCTGCTGCCAGTCGGCGGCGATCGGCTTGAAGGCGCCCATGGTGACGCGCACCATCAGCGCCATCGCCGCCATCTTCGGTGCCGCCGCCAGAAAGGCCGTCACCGGCGTCGGCGCGCCCTCATAGACGTCGGGCGTCCACATATGGAACGGCACCGCCGAGATCTTGAAGGCAAGGCCGGCCAGCACAAAGACCAGGCCGAAGACGAGGCCGAGCTGGCGCTCGCCGCCGCTGAGCGCCGCGGCGATCTCCTGGAAGCCCGTGTTGCCCGTGTAGCCGTAGACCAGCGAGATGCCGTAAAGCAGCATGCCCGACGACAGCGCGCCAAGGACGAAGTACTTCAGCCCGGCCTCGGTCGAGCGCAGATTATCGCGGTTGATCGCCGCCAGCACGTAGATCGCCAGCGACTGCAGCTCGAGGCCGAGATAGAGCCCGATCATGCCGTTGGCCGAGATCATCAGCATCATGCCGAGCGTGCAGAGCAGGATCAGCACCGGATATTCGAACTTGTCGAAACGCTCCGCCTGGGCAAAGCGAACCGACATGACCAGCGTCACCGCCGAGCCGACCAGCGCCAACATCTTCATGAAGCGGGCGAATGGGTCCTGGATGAAGGCTTCGCCATAGGCGTTGCCCTGCCCCGGGGAAAAGATCAGCCAGGCGCCGGCGATCACCAGCACGGCAACAGCAAGGCCGCTCACCGTGACGGCGGTGTTGGCGCGCGAATAGGCGCCGAGCATCAACAGCGCCAAGGCGCCGATGGCGAGGATCAGCTCTGGCGTCGAGAGCGACAGGCTGGAGAGAAGGTCCGGCGTCATGGTTCGCAAACCCCCAGTCAGTTCGCCGCCGCGGTCTGCGCGGCGCCGATGGATGCGGTGACATTGGTAACGAGCGCCTTGACCGATTCGGCCGTCGCGTCGAAGATCGGCGCCGGATAGACGCCAAAGAAGATGACCAGCGCGACCAGCGGATAGATGATCACCTTTTCGCGCGTCGACAGGTCGAGCAAACCTTTCAGGCTTTCCTTGGTCAGTGCGCCGAAGATCACCTTGCGGTAGAGCCAGAGCGCATAGGCCGCCGACAGTATGACGCCGGTGGCGGCGAAGAACGCCACCCAGGTGTTGACCCGGAACACGCCGAGCATGGTCAGGAACTCGCCGACGAAGCCGCTGGTGCCGGGCAGGCCGACATTGGCCATGGTGAAGATCATGAACACGGTTGCATATTTCGGCATGTTGTTGACCAACCCGCCATAGGCGTCGATGTCGCGCGTGTGCATGCGGTCGTAAACGACGCCGACGCAGAGGAACAGCGCGCCGGAGACCAGGCCGTGCGACAGCATCTGGAAGATCGAGCCCTGGACGCCTTCCTGGTTCATCGCGAAGATGCCCATGGTAACGAAGCCCATGTGAGCGACCGACGAATAGGCGATCAGCTTCTTCATGTCCTCCTGCATCAGCGCCACCAGCGAGGTGTAGATGATGGCGACGACGGAAAGCGTGAAGATCAGCGGCGCAAACATTTCCGATGCGATCGGAAACATCGGCAGCGAAAAACGCAGGAAGCCGTACCCGCCCATCTTGAGCAGGATGGCGGCCAGGATCACCGAGCCGGCCGTCGGCGCTTCGACATGCGCGTCCGGCAGCCAGGTATGCACCGGCCACATTGGCATCTTCACCGCAAAGGACGCGAAGAAGGCAAGCCATAGCCAGGTCTGCATATTGGCCGGGAAATTATGCGTCAGCAGCGTCGGGATATCGGTGGTGCCGGACTGGAAGAACATCGCCATGATGGCGAGCAGCATCAGCACCGAGCCGGCCAGGGTGTAGAGGAAGAACTTGAACGAGGCATAGACGCGCCGCTTGCCGCCCCACACGCCGATGATGATGAACATCGGGATAAGGCCGGCTTCGAAGAAGACGTAGAACAAGACGATGTCCAGCGCACAGAACACGCCGATCATCAGCGTCTCGAGCAGCAGGAAGGCGATCATATAGGCTTTGACGCGCTTCTCGATCGATTCCCACGAGGCGAGAATGCAGAGCGGCATCAGGAAGGTGGTCAGGATGACGAACAGCATGGAGATGCCGTCTACGCCCATATGGTAGGAGATGCCGGAATCCAGCCAGGCAAACTTCTCGACGAACTGGAAGCCGGGTTGCGAATTGTCGAAGCCGGTCCAGATAAACAGCGAAATCACAAACGTGAATGCAGTCGTGAACAGCGCGATGGCGCGGATGTTGCGGCGCGCGTTGTCGCTGTCGTCACGCACGAAAAGGATGAGCAGCACACCAACCAGCGGCAGGAAGGTGACCAGCGATAGGATCGGCCAGGCGGTCATCAGAGCATCATCCAGGTGACGAGTGCGGCAACGCCGATCAGCATGGCGAAGGCATAGTGGTAGAGATAGCCGGTCTGCAGTTTCACGACCCGGTTGGTGACGTCGACGACGCGCGCCGAAATGCCGTCCGGCCCGAGCCCGTCGATGACGGTGCCATCGCCGGTCTTCCACAGGAAGCTGCCGAGGCGCTTTGCCGGCCGCACGAACAGGAAGTCGTAGAGCTCGTCAAAATACCATTTGTTGAGCAGGAAGGCGTAGAGCAGGCGATGGTTGGCGGCGACGCTTCGAGGCATTTCCGGCGCGCGAATATAGAACTGCCAGGCTATCGCGAAGCCGATCAGCATGGCGATGAACGGCGACAGCTCGACCCATAATGGCACTTCGTGGATTTCGTGCAGGATCTGGTTGTCCGGCAGCGTGAACAGCGACGCCTTCCAGAATTCGGCATAGCCCTCGCCGATGAAGGCGCCGTGGAAGATCACACCGGCGAGCAGCGCGCCAGCCGCCAGGATGAACAGCGGCACCAGCATGACCGGCGGCGATTCATGGACATGGTGCATGACCTCGTGGCTGGCCCGCGGCTCGCCGTGGAAGGTCATGAAGATCAGCCGCCAGGAGTAGAAGGAGGTGAAGCAGGCAGCAATGACCAGCAATATGAAGGCAAATGCGGCGACCGCATTGTGGCCGGCGAAGGCCGCTTCGATGATGGCGTCCTTGGAAAAGAAGCCGGCCGTGCCGATGATCGTTACCGGAATGCCGACACCGGTCAGCGCCAGCGTGCCGATCACCATCATCCAGTAAGTCGTCGGGATCAGCGTCCTTAGGCCACCCATTTTGCGCATGTCCTGCTCGTCGGAGACGGCGTGGATGACCGAGCCCGAGCCGAGGAACAGCAGCGCCTTGAAGAAGGCGTGGGTGAACAGATGGAAAATCGCCGCGCCATATGCGCCGACGCCGAGCGCCACGAACATGTAGCCGAGCTGCGAACAGGTCGAATAGGCGATGACGCGCTTGATGTCGTTCTGGACAAGACCGACTGTCGCCGCGAAGAAGGCGGTGAAGGCGCCGATGAAGGTGACCACCGTCAGTGCCGAATGCGACAGCTCGAACAGCGGCGACAGCCGCGCCAGCATGAACACGCCTGCCGTCACCATGGTGGCGGCATGGATCAGTGCCGAGACCGGCGTCGGGCCTTCCATGGCATCCGGCAGCCAGGTGTGCAGCGGCACCTGCGCCGACTTGCCCATCGCGCCCATGAACAGGAGCAGGCAGACGACCGTCATCGCGGCCTGCTTATCAAGCGCATAGCCGAGGAAGGTCAGTACGGCCGCGCCTTGCGGCGCGCCTTCCGCCGGAATGAACGTCGCCGCATTGGCGAAGATGGTGCCGAGATTGACCGAGCCGAACAGCACGAACACGCCGAATATGCCGAGCGCAAAGCCGAAATCGCCGACGCGGTTGACGACGAAGGCCTTGATCGCAGCCGCATTGGCCGACGGCTTCTTGTACCAGAAGCCGATCAGCAGATACGAGGCAAGGCCGACGCCTTCCCAGCCGAAGAACATCTGCACGAGGTTGTCGGCCGTCACCAGCATCAGCATGGCGAAGGTGAACAGCGACAGATAGGCGAAGAAGCGCGGCCGGTCCGGGTCGTGATGCATGTAGCCGATCGAGTAGACATGGACCAGCGCCGACACCGTATTGACGACGACCAGCATCACCACGGTCAGCGTATCGATCCGCAGCGCCCACGACGCTTCGAGGCCGCCTGACTGGATCCAGCGCAGCACCGGCACGGTGAACACCTCCCCGCCGCCGAAGCCGACCGAGAAGAAGGCAACCCACGACAGCACAGCCGCGATCACCAGGAAGCCGGAGGTGATGTATTCAGAAGCCTTGGCGCCGAGCGAAGTGCCGAACAGGCCGACGATCAGGAAGCCGAGCAGCGGAAGGAAGACGATGGCCTGATACATGGTGGTTCCGTCAACCCTTCATCATGTTCACGTCTTCGACCGCGATCGAGCCGCGGTTGCGGAAGAAGACGACGAGAATGGCAAGGCCGATCGCCGCTTCGGCCGCCGCGACCGTCAGCACGAACAGTGCGAAAACCTGGCCGACCAAATCGCCGAGCGCCGCCGAAAAGGCGACGAAATTGATGTTGACCGCAAGCAGGATCAGCTCGATCGACATCAAGATGACGATGACGTTCCTGCGGTTCAGGAAGATGCCGAACACGCCGAGCGTGAACAGGATCGCCGATACGGTCAGGTAGTGCGCGATGCCGACGACCATCTCAGACTCCTTCGCCCGTCTTGACCTTGCGGATTTCCACTCCGGTTGCTGCCGTGCGGCCGACCTGGGCGGCGATCGACTGCCGCTTGACGCCCGGCTTGTGGCGCAGCGTCAGCACGATGGCGCCGATCATGGCGACCAGCAGCACCAGGCCAGCTACCTGGAAGTAATAGACGTAATCCGTATAGAGGATGTCGCCAAGCGCTGCCGTGTTCGAGCGCGCGGCCAGGTCCGGAATGGGCTTGGCGACCGTCGCCGCCAGTTTCGGCGCGAATGTATAGCCGCCGAGCACCACGATAAGCTCCGCCGCCAGGATCAGCCCGACCAGCGCGCCGATCGGTGCATATTGCAGGGCGCCTTCCTTCATTTCGGCGAAGTCGACGTCGAGCATCATGACCACGAACAGGAACAGCACCAGCACCGCGCCGACATAGACGACGAGCAGGATCATCGCCAGGAACTCGGCGCCGGTCAGCATGAACAGGCCGGCGGCGTTGAAGAAGGTCAGGATCAGGAACAGCACCGAATGCACGGGATTGCGCGCCGAAATGACCATGAACGCCGATGCCACCGCGACAAAGGCGAAGAGGTAGAAAAAGGCCGCCTCTAGTCCACTCAGCATGGGTTCCCCCGGGTTTCCTGTCCAAACAGGACGTTCGTCCTGTTTTTTGCCACCGCCTCCGGTCGGCAAGTTGCGTGTTCCTATCGCATGTTCCGATCGGGTTGAAAGACCCGATCGAAAAGAAAACATGCGACACTCTTTCATTCCGGAGGATGATCTTGTCCGAAAAGTCTGCAACTTTTCGGGATCATCCTCTGAACGAGGCCCTCGCCCCGTTCATGCATCAAATATCAGCGGTAAGGCGCATCCAGCGAGATGTTGCGCGCCAGCTCACGCTCCCAGCGGTCGCCATTGGCCAGAAGCCTGTCCTTGTCGTAATAAAGTTCCTCGCGCGTCTCCGTCGCGAACTCGAAATTCGGCCCCTCGACGATGGCGTCGACCGGGCAGGCTTCCTGGCAGAAGCCGCAATAGATGCATTTCACCATATCGATGTCGTAGCGCACGGTGCGCCGCGTGCCGTCATTGCGGCGCGGGCCGGCTTCGATGGTGATGGCCTGCGCCGGGCAGATCGCCTCGCACAATTTGCAGGCGATGCAGCGTTCCTCGCCGTTCGGATAACGGCGCAGCGCATGTTCGCCGCGGAAGCGCGGGCTGACCGGTCCCTTCTCATGCGGATAGTTGATCGTCTCCTTCGGCGCGAAGAACTGGCGCATCGATAGGAAGAAAGCGCCGACGAAATCCTGCAAAAGCAGTGACTTGGCGGCCTGGGATAATGCAGACATCAGGCAAACCCCGTGATTTTTAGGAAAGCGGCGGTGGCGACCACCATGAACAGCGAGATCGGCAGGAAGACCTTCCAGCCGAGCCGCATCAACTGGTCGTAGCGGTAGCGCGGCACGAACGCCTTCACCATCGAGAACATGAAGAACACCAGGCAGACCTTGAGCACGAACCAGATCAGCCCCGGCACCCAGGTGAACGGCGCGAAGTTGAAGGGCGGCAGCCAGCCGCCAAGGAACAGGATGGTGGCCAGCGCGCACATCAGGACGACGGCGACATATTCGCCGAGGAAGAACAACAGGAACGGCGTCGAGGAATATTCGACCATGTGGCCGGCGACGAGTTCCGATTCGGCTTCCACGAGGTCGAAGGGCGGACGGTTGGTCTCGGCCAACGCCGAGATGAAGAAGACGATGAACATCGGGAACAGCGACAGCCAATGCCAGTCGAGGAAGGTGTTGGGCAGGCCGAGCCGCGTGCCCAGCCCGTCCTGCTGCGACAAGACGATGTCGGACAGGTTGAGCGAGCCGACGCAAAGCAGCACGGTGACGATGACGAAACCGATCGAGACTTCGTAGGACACCATCTGCGCCGCCGAGCGCAGCGCGCCGAGGAATGGGTATTTTGAGTTCGACGCCCAGCCGCCCATGATCACGCCATAGACCTCGAGCGAGGAGATGGCGAAGACGTAGAGGATGCCGACATTGACGTTGGCGATCGCCCAGCCTTCATTGACCGGTATGACCGCCCAGGCCGAGATCGCCAGCACCGCCGACACCAAGGGCGCCAGCAGGAAAACGCCCTTGTTGGCGCCGGACGGGATCACCGGCTCCTTGAACACGAATTTCAGCAGGTCGGCGAAGGCCTGCAGCGTGCCCCACGGGCCGACGACGTTCGGTCCGCGGCGCAATTGCACCGCCGCCCAGATCTTGCGGTCGGCATAAAGCACATAGGCGACGAAGATCAACAGAACGACGATCAGCACGACCGACTTCAAAAGGATCAGCAGCGCCGGCAGCACGTAGAAGGAGAAGAAGGTGTCCATATCTACTCCGCCGCCTGCCTGAAGCCGTTTTTCGCCAAAGCCGAGCATTCGGCCATCACCGCGGAAGCCCGCGCGATCGGATTGGTCAGGTAGAAATCCTTGACCGGCGAGGTGAAGGTGCCCTTGTTCAGCCGCCCGCCTAGCTTGGCAACCCTGGCGATGTCGGCCGGGTCGCCGGTCGCGACATGGTCGATGCGGGCAAGATGCGGGTATTCCGCATAGAGCTTTGCGCGTAGCTGCGTCAGCGAATCGAACGGCAGCTTCTTGCCGAGCACATCCGACAGAGCTCTGAGAATCGCCCAGTCCTCGCGCGCTTCGCCGGGCGCAAAGCCGGCCCGGTTGGTCTGCTGCACGCGGCCCTCGGTGTTGACGAAGGTGCCCGACTTCTCGGTATAGGCGGCACCCGGCAGGATGACGTTAGCGCGATGCGCGCCCTTGTCGCCATGCGTGCCGATATAGACGACGAAAGCGCCGCCGGTCTTGGCCATGTCGATCTCGTCGGCGCCGAGCAGGAACAGCACGTCGGTCTCGCCCAGCATGCCGGCGACATTCCTGCCGCCCTCGCCCGGTACGAAGCCGACATCGAGGCCGCCGACACGCGCCGCGGCGGTGTGCAGCACGGCAAAGCCGTTCCAGTCGGCTCTAGCGGCGTTGACTGCGACGGCGAGCTTCGCCGCCTGGCCAACCACGGCCGTCCCGTCTGGACGCGCCAGCGCACCCTGTCCGACGATGATCAGCGGATGCGTCGCCTTCTTCAGCAGCTGGAAGAACTTGCCGTTGCCGTCGGCCAGATCCTTCAGCGATTCCGGCCCGGCGCCGAGCTGCTCGTAATCATAGCGCGTATCGCCGACATCGCCGATGACGCCGACCGGCAGATTGCCGGCCCGCCAGCGCTTGCGGATGCGGGCGTTGAGCAGGGATGCCTCGAAGCGCGGATTGGCGCCGATGATCAGCACCGCATCGGCCTGTTCGATGCCTTCGATGGTCGGGTTGAAGACATAGCTCGCCCGGCCGAGCGACGGATCGAGTGCGGCGCCGTCCTGGCGGCAGTCGGTGTTCCTCGAGCCGAGCGAAGCCATCAGAAGCTTCAGCGCGTAGATCTCCTCGACGGCTGCGAGATCGCCGGCAATGGCACCGATCTTTTCGGGTGCCGCATTCGACACCGCTTCCTTGATCGCGGCAAAAGCCTCCGCCCAGCTTGCCGGGGCCAGTCTGCCGTCCTTGCGCACATAGGGCCGGTCGAGGCGCTGCGTGCGCAGGCCGTCCCAGATGAAGCGGGTCTTGTCGGAAATCCACTCCTCGTTCACCGCCTCGTTGGTACGCGGCAGGATGCGCATCACTTCGCGGCCCCGGCTATCGACGCGGATTGCCGAGCCGACGGCGTCCATCACGTCGATGGATTCTGTCTTGGTCAGTTCCCACGGCCGTGCCTGGAAGGCGTAGGGTTTGGAGGTCAGCGCACCGACCGGGCAAAGGTCGATGACATTGCCCTGCAGTTCCGAAGTCATCGCGCTTTCGAGATAGGTGGTGATCTCGGCATCCTCGCCGCGGCCGATCAGGCCGAGCTCGGATATGCCCGCAATCTCGGTGGTAAAGCGGACGCAGCGCGTGCAATGGATGCAGCGGTTCATGATCGTCTTGACCAGCGGCCCGATATACTTGTCTTCGACCGCCCGCTTGTTCTCGTGGTAGCGTGAGGAATCGACGCCGAACGCCATCGCCTGGTCCTGCAGGTCGCACTCGCCGCCCTGATCGCAGATCGGGCAGTCCAGCGGATGGTTGATCAGCAGGAATTCCATCACGCCTTCGCGGGCCTTCTTGACCATCGGCCTGTTGGTGAAGATTTCCGGCGGCTCGCCGTTCGGACCGGGGCGCAGGTCGCGCACGCCCATGGCGCAGGACGCCTGCGGCTTGGGCGGGCCGCCCTTCACCTCGATCAGGCACATGCGGCAATTGCCGGCGATCGACAGCCGCTCGTGGAAGCAGAAGCGCGGCACTTCCGCACCGGCGTCCTCGGCCGCCTGCAGCAGCGTGTAGTGGTCGGGTACAGTGATCTCTTTCCCGTCGACCTTGAGCTTTGCCATTTCGCCTCAAACCCCTGCGGACGTTCCGCAATCTTTCCTTCCGGGCGCAGCCGACACCGCGCACGGTATTGAATTCAATTTTTGGCCTCGGCCAATGCGGCCGCCTGACCGATCCAGCCGTCACGGCCGATACGGCCCTTCAACGACAGGTAATCTTCGACCCAGGCGATCTCTTGCGGCGTCCACGCGGCAATCTGGGCGTATGTCCAGATGCCAAGGCCATTAAGCACCTTTTCCAGTTTCGGTCCGATGCCCGATATCGCCTTGAGGTCGACGGGCACGGCTGGCCGGTCCATCGGCTTGGGCTGCTTGAAATCCTCCGGCATCAGTCCGGCCGACGCGTCCGCTGCAACGGTGCTGGCATTCGCCACGCTCCGCGCCGCAGTGCTTGTTGCAATGTCGGTCACGTCATTAGCGAAGGACTGCGCCTCGGCAATCAGGGTTTTGGTGGCTGCGCGCGCCTTGGTCGAGGAGCTTTTGCCGGTCGCGGAAACGCGTTCGGTCCGGGCCTCGAAATCCTCGGTGACCGGCTGCCAAAGCCGCTGCGAGGTCTCGGCCACGCCTGAAAGCACGCCCATCCAGACGCCAAAGGCGTGGTTGGCAAGCCCGATGCCGAGTGCCGTCATCGCCGCCGCGCCGGCGACAGGATGCGCCAGGAGATTGACGGCGCTGGCCATCTCCTTCGGCATTGTCCTGGTCAGGTCCTGGTTCATCTTCAAGAACGGGTCCCCATCGGGCGTCAAATCGTCGGGTATCGAAAACAGCGACATAGGTGGTCTCCTGGTCGTTTCCGTCTGCCCCGCGCTCGTTTCCTCGTTTCGGGCATTCGCCCGCATTTTTTTGAATTCTTCTATTCCGCCGCCGCCAGCACCGGTTCGGCTCGGTGTGCGTTGCGCGAGAACTCGTCGATGCGCCGCTCCACCTCGCCGCGGAAATGCCGCATCAGGCCCTGGATCGGCCATGCCGCCGCATCGCCCAGAGCACAGATCGTGTGGCCCTCGACCTGCTTGGTCACGTCGAGCAGCATGTCGATCTCGCGCTTCTGCGCCTCGCCGCGCACCAGCCGTTCCATCACCCGCCACATCCAGCCCGTGCCCTCACGGCAGGGCGTGCACTGGCCGCAGCTCTCGTGCTTGTAGAAATAGGACAGCCGCGCGATCGCCTTCACGACATCGGTCGATTTGTCCATGACGATGACAGCCGCGGTGCCTAGGCCCGATTTCAGGTCGCGCAGCGCATCGAAATCCATCGGCGCGTCGATGATCTGCTCGGCCGGCACCAACGGCACCGAGGCGCCGCCCGGAATGACCGCCAGCAGATTGTCCCAGCCGCCGCGGATGCCGCCGCAATGCGTCTCGATCAGTTCGCGGAACGGGATCGACATCGCCTCTTCGACGGTGCACGGATTGTTGACGTGGCCGGAGATGCAGAACAGCTTGGTGCCGGCATTGTTGGGCCGGCCGAAGGACGAGAACCAGGCCGCACCGCGGCGCAGAATGGTTGGCGCCACGGCGATGGACTCGACATTGTTGACCGTCGTCGGGCAGCCATAGAGGCCGACATTGGCCGGAAACGGCGGCTTCAGCCGCGGCTGGCCTTTCTTGCCTTCGAGGCTTTCGAGCAGCGCCGTTTCCTCGCCACAGATATAGGCGCCGGCGCCATGGTGCATGTAGATGTCGAAATCGTAGCCGGAGGTATTGTTCTTGCCGATCAGCTTGGCCGCATAGGCCTCATCGATGGCGCGTTGCAGCGCCTCGCGCTCGCGGATGAACTCGCCGCGCACATAGATGTAGGCGGCGACCGCGCCCATGGCGAAGCCGGCGATCAGGCAGCCCTCGACCAGCGTATGCGGATCGTGGCGCAATATATCGCGGTCCTTGCAGGTGCCGGGTTCGGACTCGTCGGCATTGACAACGAGATAACTCGGCCGGCCGTCGCTCTGCTTGGGCATGAACGACCATTTCAGCCCGGTCGGGAAGCCGGCGCCGCCGCGGCCGCGCAGGCCCGATGCCTTCATCTCGTTGACGATCCACTCGCGCCCCTTGGCGATGATGCCGGGCGTGTTGTCCCAGGCGCCGCGCGCCATGGCGCCGGCCAGCGACTTGTCGAAGCGGCCGTAGATATTGTTGAAGATGCGGTCTCTGTCCTGAAGCATTGCTCGTTCCTCAGACCGGCTTCTTGCCGGTCGGCCGGCTCTTGTTTCCGGGCGACGGCTTGGCCGCTTCGGCGGCAGCCTTCGCCGGTTTAACCTTGGCCTCCGGCGCTTTGAAAGCAGACGCCGGCTCGGCCTTGTTCTTGGAGCCTTTGCGCTGTTTCGAGACGTCCTCGACCTGCGGCTCGGCCTTGTTGGCATTGGCGGCCGAATGCAGAGGCGCAGCAACGCTCGCGGCGTTCTCCGCCGCGGGCGCGACTTTTGTCGCCGACGGCGATTTCAGCGCCGGGCTGGTCTCGACCGCATCGGTCTTCGGCTTGCTGGCATTCGAGGGCGCAACTGGCGCCGGTGCAGGCGCGGCAGCAGGCGGAACCGGCGCTGCGGCGGCGGCCACCGGCGCCGTTTCCTTGGCGGCCTTGGTTGCCGCCCTGGCTTCCCGGTCGCGGGTCGCCTTGAGGATCGCCTTTTCACTCTTAAGGGTCGTCAGGCCACTGGCCGGCTCAGAGGTGATGCGGCCGTTTTGCGGTCCCGGTTTCACCGCGGCGCCCTTGCCTGCGTCATAGAGGTCGATGATCTCGGCAAGCCGCTCCGGCGTCAAATCCTCATAGGTGTCCTTGAATATCATCACCATCGGCGCGTTGACGCAGGCGCCGAGGCATTCGACCTCCTCCCACGACAGCGTGCCTTTGTCGTTGGTGTGGAACTGGTCGTGATGGATCTTCGAGCGGCACACATCCATCAGCGCTTCCGAGCCGCGCAGCATGCAGGGCGTGGTGCCGCAGACCTGGATATGGGCGCGGCTGCCGACCGGATTGAGCTGGTATTGCGTATAGAAGGTGGCGACTTCCAGCCCTCTGATATAGGGCATGCCGAGCATGTCGGCGATCGCCTCGATCGCCGCCTTGGTCACCCAGCCTTCCTGCTCCTGCGCCAGCATGAGCAACGGGATGATCGCGGATTGCTCGCGCCCCTTCGGATATTTCTTGATCCACTGCTTCGCCGCTGCCGCATTCGCCCGGTTGAAGGCGAAGGAGGCTGGCTGGAGGCTGGCTTCTGCGAGACGGCGGACTGGCATTTAGCGATCGACCTCACCAAACACGATGTCGAGGGAGCCGAGAACGGCGGTGACGTCGGCCAGCATGTGGCCGCGGCACAAAAAGTCCATGGCTTGCAGATGCGCAAAGCCCGGCGCGCGCAGCTTGCAGCGGTAGGGCTTGTTGGTGCCGTCGGAGACGAGATAGACGCCGAACTCGCCCTTCGGAGCCTCGACCGCGGCATAGACCTCGCCGGCCGGAACGCGGTAGCCTTCGGTGTAGAGCTTGAAGTGATGGATCAGCGCTTCCATCGAGCGCTTCATCGCCGCACGCTTCGGCGGCACCACCTTGCCGTCGAGGTTCGACACCGGCCCGCCGCCCTCCTTGCCGAGCAACAGATCGACGCACTGGCGCATGATTTTCGCCGACTGCCGCATCTCTTCCATGCGCACCAGATAGCGGTCGAAACAGTCGCCGTTCTTGCCGACCGGAATGTCGAAATCCAGCTCGGCATAGCATTCGTAAGGTTGCGATTTGCGCAGGTCCCACGGCGCACCCGAGCCGCGCACCATGACGCCGGAAAAGCCCCAGGCCCAGGCGTCCGCCAGGGAGACGGTGGCAATGTCGACATTTCGCTGTTTGAAGATGCGATTGCCGGTCAAAAGCGCGTCGAGGTCGTCGATCGACTTCAGGAACGGGTCGATCCACTTGCCGATGTCCTCGATCAGCTTCTGCGGCAGGTCCTGATGCACGCCGCCCGGCCGGAAATAGGCCGCATGCATGCGCGAGCCGCTGGCACGCTCGTAAAAAACCATCAGCTTTTCGCGCTCGACGAAGCCCCACAGCGGCGGCGTCAGCGCGCCGACATCCATCGCCTGCGTCGTCACATTGAGGATGTGCGACATGATGCGGCCGATCTCAGAGTAGAGAACTCGAATAAGCTGCCCGCGCTTCGGCACCTCGATGCCGAGCAGCCGCTCGGCTGCGAGCGCAAAGGCATGCTCCTGGTTCATCGGCGCGCAATAGTCGAGCCGGTCGAGATAAGGCACCGCCTGCAGATAAGTCTTGTGCTCGATCAGCTTTTCCGTGCCGCGATGCAACAGTCCGATATGCGGATCGACCCGGTCGACGACCTCGCCGTCGAGCTCCAGCACGAGGCGCAAAACGCCGTGCGCCGCAGGGTGTTGCGGGCCGAAATTGATGTTGAAGTTGCGGACGGAGGTTTCAGCCATGGAGGCGCCTCTGGCGAAGAGTCAGTAGTGAGTAGTGAGTAGTGATCATCAACCTCAATGCCTGCTTCATTCCGCCTGCTTGGCCTGCACCGTCCGGATAAGAGATCTCGTCATTTTTCCAATCTCTTCGCATCGCAGTAGCAGTTCAATCTCATCGTCTTTTCGTAGCAGCCCAACCCGGCATGCCAGCAAAATGTGCGTTTCCAGTTCCTTCAACGAACCTTGCGCCATGCGCAAAAATTGAACGAACGAACCTCTGTTTTCTCGACCGTATCCCTCCGCGACGTTGGCTGCGATCGAAACCGCCGATCGGCGCATCTGCGAGGTCATGCCGTAGATCTCCTCCTTCGGAAACCCTTTACTGATGCGGTAACAGTCTTCAGCAAGCACCATCGCCGATTGCCACACCTTCAGGTCGCGATAAGATTCGATCCTTTTTTCCAATTCCTACTCACTACTCACTACTCACTACTCACTGTTTCGCCTTCTCGTCCCCCGGCAGAACATAATCCGTGCCTTCCCATGGGGACAGAAAATCGAAATTGCGGAATTCCTGCTTGAGCTCCACCGGCTCGTAGATGACGCGCTTGGCTTCGTCGTCGTAGCGCACCTCGACGAAGCCGGTCAGCGGAAAGTCCTTGCGCAGCGGATGGCCTTCGAAGCCGTAGTCGGTCAGAATCCGCCGCAGATCGGGATGACCCGAAAACAGCACGCCGTAGAGATCGTAGGTTTCGCGTTCGAACCAGTCGGCGCCGGGATATATGCCCGTGATTGACGGCACCAGCGTCTCTTCGCCGGCCTGGACCTTGATGCGGATGCGGATATTCTGCCTCGGCGACAGCAAATGATAGACGACGTCGAAGCGCTTTGCCCGCGACGGATAATCGGCGCCGCAGACATCAATGATCGAGATGAACTGGCATTTCGGGTCGTCGCGCAGGAAGGTCACTACCTCGATCAGGTCGCGCGGTTCGACCGAGATGGTGAGTTCGCCGTAGGCAAACACCACCTCGCCGATCCGGCCGGCCAGCTTCTCGCCGAGATAGGTCGAGAGGTCATTCAACGCCTGGGTCATGCCGCTCACCGCTCGATCGTGCCGGTGCGGCGGATCTTCTTCTGCAGGAGAAGGATGCCGTAGAGCAGCGCTTCGGCGCTCGGCGGGCAGCCGGGCACGTAGATGTCGACCGGCACGATGCGGTCGCAGCCGCGCACCACCGAATAGGAATAATGATAATAGCCGCCGCCATTGGCGCAGGAGCCCATCGAGATGACGTAGCGCGGCTCCGGCATCTGATCGTAGACCTTGCGCAGCGCCGGCGCCATCTTGTTGGTCAGCGTGCCGGCAACGATCATGATGTCGGACTGACGCGGAGACGCGCGCGGCGCGACACCGAACCTCTCGGAGTCATAGCGCGGCATCGAGGTATGGATCATCTCGACCGCGCAGCAGGCGAGACCGAAGGTCATGAACATCAGCGAGCCGCTGCGCGCC
The DNA here is from genome assembly GCF_040319465.1 of Mesorhizobium sp. M0910. NCBI lineage: Bacteria > Pseudomonadati > Pseudomonadota > Alphaproteobacteria > Hyphomicrobiales > Phyllobacteriaceae > Mesorhizobium > Mesorhizobium sp. M0910. The sequence goes on along the minus strand of NZ_JAMYNZ010000004.1, from coordinate 242,510 downwards.
CAGGTGATCAGCGCCTCGGTCGAGGTGACGAGAAAGCCCTTGTCGGCGAGCTCGTTGTTGATCTCCAGGAAGAACGGATCATCCTCCCCCACCGGCCTGCCGGTGTTGGGGTCGATGAGGCCCTTGGGCTTCGGCGCGACGAGCGTGCCGGAACTGTCGTTCAATCCCATTCCAGCGCTCCTTTTTTCCATTCATAGGCAAAGCCGATGGTCAGCACCGCCAAAAACACCATCATCGACCAAAAACCGAGCATGCCGATCTGGCTGAACGACACCGCCCAAGGAAACAGGAAGGCTACCTCCAGATCGAAGATGATGAACAGGATCGACACCAGGTAGAAGCGGATGTCGAACTTCATGCGCGCATCGTCGAACGAGTTGAAGCCGCATTCATAGGCCGAAAGCTTTTCCGGATCGGGGTTGCGGTAGGCCACCAGGAAGGGTGCGGCAAGCAGCGCCAGCCCGACCACCAGCGCCACGCCGATGAACAGGACGATGGGCAGGTACGAACCTAAAAGTGCGTTCATGCTGCAGTTTCCGTTGGCGGCCAATCCACTCTGATTACAGCACCGGACCCACTTGCGGAAGCGTGACAGTTTAACCACTGAACCGTTTTAAGGGGGCTCTATGCTGCAACGCGGCGAGGGTTAGCGCAGCGCTTTCGGCGAAGCAAGTCAAACCTTGTTCAAATCGCGGTGCTGGGCGGCATATCCGGGAAAACTGGTCAGATCCGCTCCTGTTTGATTTCTTTCACTTTTCACTCCACTTTTCTCTCCTGACATGGATACCGCCAAAACCCTGCTAGCATGGCGCGGAATCGCAGATTCTCTGCACCGTCCGGCATCATCAGGATACCCGCATTGATGAAGGAAAAAATCTCACTTCGCATGGCCCGCCGCATCGCGCTGGCGGCACAGGGATTCAATGACCCCCGACCCGCCGGTACACCCGACCGCCGACATCTGGCCCGCGTGCTTGCCCGTACCGGCCTGCTGCAGATCGGTTCCGTCAGCGCCGTGGTGCGCGCCCACTACATGCCGCTCTATTCGCGGCTTGGCCCCTACAAGCTGGCGCTGCTCGACGACGCCGCCATAACGCGCAAGCGCATGGTCTTTGAGTATTGGGCGCACGAAGCCTCCTTCCTGCCGGTCGAGACCTATCCGCTGATGCGCTGGCGCATGCAGCGGGCCGAGCGCGGCGAGGAAATGTACAGCGGACTGGCCAAATGGGGCCGCGAGCACGCCGCCTATATCGAAGACATCTATCGCGAGGTCGCCGAACGAGGCCCGATCGCGGCGTCGGCTTTCGAAGGCCAGAAGGGTTCGGGCGGCTGGTGGGGCTGGAGCCATGCCAAGCACGCCTTCGAATGGCTGTTCTGGGCCGGCCGCATCACCACCGCCCATCGCCGCGGCTTCGAGCGGTTCTACGATCTGCCGGAGCGCGTGCTGCCGCCAACGATACTAAGTCTGCCAACGCCCGCTCCCGAGGACGCTCACCGCGAATTGCTGCGCATCTCCGCCCGCGCCCATGGCATCGCCACGGCAGGCGACCTGCGCGACTATTTCCGCCTCTCGCCCGCCGATATCAAGGGCCGCATCGAGGAGCTGGTCGAGGCTGGCGAGCTGTTGCCGGTGAGCGTCGACGGCTGGAGCAAAACAGCCTATCTCCACAAGAACGTCCGTTTGCCGCGCCGGATCGAGGCGCGCGCCCTGCTTGCGCCGTTCGATCCCGTGGTCTTCGAGCGGTCGCGCACCGAGCGATTGTTCGACTTCCACTACCGCATCGAGATCTACACGCCGGCCGAAAAGCGCCGGTATGGCTATTATGTGCTGCCGTTCCTGCTCGGCGACAGCATCGTCGGGCGCGTCGACCTCAGGGCCGACCGTCCGGCCGGCGTATTGCGCGTCCATGCCGCCTATGCGGAGCCCGGCGCCCCGCCACAAACCGCTGCCGAACTCTTCGAGGAATTGAAGCAGATGCAGGGCTGGCTCGGGCTTGAGCGCATCGAGGTGACGGCTGCCGGCGACCTTGGCCGGCCGCTCGCAGATATCGCCGCGTCATAGACGTGCGTTGACACGACTGCCTCCACAAGCCTAAATCCGTTCCAGACGGTCCCCTGCCCGCAACGGCAGGGGCCAAGAGGGAATGCGGTGCGAAATCTCGATTTCAAATCCGCGGCTGTCCCCGCAACTGTAAGCGACGAGCCAAGGCCGAAAACCACTGGGATATTCCCGGGAAGGCGGCACCAAGGCGATGACCCGCGAGCCAGGAGACCTGCCGTCTAGGACATAAGAATCCGATCGCCTGGCGGGTTTTCCGGGCAAGGAGCCTGATTTGGAACGCGACAGCAGTTTTTCGGCTGAGACAGCGGATTTATTGTCCGGCCCTGACGATTCCCCGGCCGGCGTTACCGTCATCGTCTGCTCTTCCTGCCGTGACGAGACCGGTTCGGACGCTCATCCCCGCGCCGGCGAACTGCTCGCCGACGACACGCGCCGCGCCGCTTCCGGCGAAAACATCAAAATCCGCACCGTCGAATGCCTCGGCAATTGCAAGCGCCGGCTCAGCGCCGCCATGCTGCGCGACGGCTGCTGGAGTTACGTCTTCGGCGACCTGACCGCGACCAGCGGCGCCGATCTCGTGACCGGCGCAAAGCTGTTCGCCACCTCGACGGATGGGCTCATTCCGTGGCGCGGCCGTCCCGATTGCCTGAAGCGCGGTCTGGTTGCCCGCATCCCTCCCCTCGACCTTTTGAAGGACTTGATATGACCGCTGCCCCCCTTTCGCGCGTCCCCTGCACCGTCGTTACCGGATTTCTCGGCGCCGGCAAGACGACATTGATCCGCCATTTGCTCGAAAACGCCAAAGGCAAGCGGCTGGCCATCATCGTCAACGAGTTCGGCGACATCGGCATCGACGGCGAGATCCTGAAGGGCTGCGGCATCGACACCTGCCCCGAGGAAAACATCGTCGAGCTGGCCAATGGCTGCATCTGCTGCACCGTCGCCGACGATTTTGTCCCGGCGCTCGACCAGATCCTGTCGCTGATGCCGAGGGTCGACCATATCCTGATCGAGACGTCCGGGCTGGCCCTGCCCAAGCCGCTGGTCCAGGCCTTCCAGTGGCCGTCGGTCAAGAGCCGGGTGACCGTCGATGGCGTTATCGCCGTCGTCGACGGACCGGCGCTGGCGGATGGCCGCGTCGCCAACGACATGGACGCCCTGCAGGCGCAGCGCGCGCAGGACGAGACGCTCGAACACGACGATCCGGTCGAGGAAGTATTCGAGGACCAGCTCGCTTGCGCCGACCTGATCATCCTGTCGAAGAGCGACCTGATGGACGCAGCCGGCTCGGCCCGTGCCAATGCCGTCATCGGCAAGCATGTTGCGCGGGCGGTGAAGATCGTGCCGACTTCGCAAGGCAAGGTCGATCCGTCGGTGCTGCTCGGCCTCGGCCTCGCCGTCGAGGACGACATCGAGAACCGCAAGACCCATCACGACGACGAGCTCGACCACGAACATGACGATTTTGACTCGTTCGTCATCGACATCGCGTCCGTGTCCAACCCGGACGAGCTCGCACAACGCGTCGCCACGGCGGCGGAGGAAGAAAACGTGTTGCGCGTCAAGGGCTTCGTCGAGGTTGGCGGCAAGCCGATGCGGCTCCTGCTGCAGGCCGTCGGCCCGCGCGTCAACCATTATTACGACCGGGCCTGGACCGCTGAAGACGATCGCCGCTCGCGCCTTGTCGTCATCGGTCTGAAAGGGCTGAACCGCCCGGCGATAGAGCGTATCCTCGCCGGCTGACCCCAGGTACAAGCCGCGATGCACATCCTCACCACCACATCCGCCTCGCTCGACGATCTCGCCGAGCCTGTCGATCTCAGGCAAACGCCTGCGGATGTCGTGGCCCTGTCCTTCACCGACAGCGACCTGGCCGGGCTGGCGGCGGCGTGGAAGGCGGATGCGGACCGCCTGCCCTCGATGCGGCTCGCCGCCTTGCGCGACCTGCGCCATCCGATGTCCGTCGACCTCTGGACCGAGAGCGTCGCCCGCCACGCCAAGGTCATTCTGGTCCGCATTCTCGGCGGCTACGAGTGGTGGCGCTATGGCTGCGACCAGCTCGCCGTTATCGCGCGAAATCGCGGTATCAAGCTGGCGCTCCTACCGGGCGAGAGCCACGACGAGGATTTGCGACTGATCGAAGGCTCGACGCTGCCGCGCGAGGAGTTGGACGCCCTGCTTGGCTATTTTCGCGAGAGCGGGCCGGCAAATATGACGGCGCTGGTGCAGAGGCTGGCAAGTCTCGCTGGATCTGGTGCGGCGGTAGCCGAACCCGTTAGCGTGCCAAAGGCTGGATTTTACGAGCCGGGACTGGGGGTCGTAGAACGCGGCGTCCCCCTCCCCCTCGAGGGGAGGGTCCGGCCGCAGGCCGGGGATGGGGTCCTCTCCGAAGCGCGCCAACTCAAAGAGGCGTCGAGCACTGCCGCAATGACCCCACCCGGCCCTTCGGGCCACCCTCCCCTCGAGAGGGAGGGGGACGTCGTGCCAATCCTCTTCTACCGTTCGATGCTGCTCGCGGCCGACGTCGCGCCCATCGACGCGCTTTTCGAAGCGCTGAGCGCGCGCGGCATGGCTCCCGTGCCTATCTTCGTCTCCAGCCTCAAGGACCCGGCCTCACTCGCCTTTGTTGAAACCGCGCTTGCAACGCTGAAGCCTGCCGCCATCATCACCGCCACAGCTTTCGCCTCTGGGGCCGAGCCGGGCGTTGAAACCCTGTTCGACCGCGCCGGCGTGCCGGTGTTCCAGGTCATCGTCGCAACCACCCGCCGCGACATCTGGCAAACCAATCAGCGCGGCCTGGCGCCCGCCGACCTTGCCATGCATGTCGTCCTGCCCGAGCTCGACGGCCGCATCCTGGCCGGCGCCATTTCCTTCAAGGGCGAAAGCGAAACCGATCCCGCATTGGCCTTCCGCGCCTTCGCCAACCGGCCAGAGCCCGACCGCGTCGCGCAAGTGGCGAACCGTATCGAGGCATTCGTGCGCCTGCGGCGGACGCCGCGCGCGGAACGCAAGCTCGCCATCCTGATCCCCGACTATCCGAGCGCCCCCGGTCGCACCGGCTACGCCGTCGGCCTCGACGTGCCGTCCAGCGTGCTGGCAATGCTGCACGATCTGAGCGAACAGGGCTACGCCGTTGAAAGGATTCCGCAAACGCCAAGGGAGTTGTTGGATTTGCTGGAACGGGGGAATGGTGGGCTGAGACTGGACGATTATCTCGCTCTTTCTGCAGAGTTACCGACTGCGGCACTCGCTGCCGTGGAGGCGGCATGGGGTAAGGCGGAAGATGAGACAGGTTCGCGCGAGGCGCCCCCCTCTGTCCTGCCGGACATCTCCCCCTCAAGGGGGGAGATTGGCCGTTTCGCCGACGGCACCCGTTCTGCAACCTCAGTGATTGGCGAAACCGGCAATGAGAGCGCAATCTCCCCCCTTGCGGGGGAGATGTCCGGCAGGACAGAGGGGGGTGTTCAAGCGCCTGCTGTCGCCAAATTCCGCTTCCGCACGGCCACGTTCGGCAACATCACCGTGGCGCTCGCCCCCGATCGCGGGCGCTCAGTCGACCGCCGCGCCGACTATCACGACCCGACATTGCCGCCGCGCCATGCGCTGGTCGCCTTTGGCCTCTGGCTGCGCCAGTCGCTCGGCATCCATGCAATTGTCCATGTCGGCGCCCACGGCACGCTGGAATGGCTGCCCGGCAAGACCGTTGCGCTCAGCGAAAACTGCTTTCCCGAAATCGTCACCGGCGCCCTGCCCGTCGTCTACCCCTTCATCGTCTCCAATCCAGGCGAGGCAGCGCAAGCCAAGCGGCGCGTTGCCGCCGTCACGCTTGGCCATCTGCCGCCGCCGCTGACCGGCGCCGGGCTGGACGAAAACCAGCACAGGCTTGAACGACTGGTCGACGAATATGCCCAGGCCGACGGGCTCGACCGCCGCCGCCGCGACCGCCTGGCGAAGCTGATAGTCGAAACGGCGGAAAAGACCGGCCTCGCCTCAGAGGCTGGTGTCGCCAGGACCGACGCAGCCGACGAGGCTTTGCGCCGCATCGACGCCTGGCTCTGCGATCTCAAGGATTTCGCCATCAAGGACGGCCTGCACATTTACGGCCGCTCGCCGGAAGGCGAGGCTGATCCGTTGCGGCGGGAAAGCGCGGCAGCTGAAAAAACCGCGCTGCTTGCCGCCCTCGACGGCCGCCACGTCGCTGCCGGTCCGGCCGGTGCGCCGGCACCGGGTCGGCGCGATGTTCTGCCGACCGGCCGCAATCTTTTCACCGCCGACCCACGCACCATGCCGACGCCGACCGCCCATGATCTGGGCAAGGTGGCAGCGGAAGAAGTGGTCCGCAGCTACATGCAATCGCATGGCGACTGGCCGCGCTCGCTGGTCATCGACCTGTGGGGGTCGGCCTCACTGCGCACCGGCGGCGAGGAGATCGCGCAAGGCCTGGCGCTGATGGGCTGCCGGCCGCAATGGGATTCAGCCACCGGCCGCATCACCGGCATAGATGTGCTGCCGCCGGCAACACTCGGCCGTCCGCGCGTCGACGTCACCTGGCGCATATCGGGCCTGTTCCGCGATATGTTCCCGACCCAGATCGCGCTGATCGACGCCGCGGCCAACGCCGTGGCGACCCGCGACGAGCACGATTCGGAAAACCCGCTGGCGGCCAGGACCCGCATCGACGGCAAGATCAGCCCGCGCATTTTCGGCACTTCGCCCGGCACTTACGGCGCCGGCGTCGAGGACATGTTGTCGAGCGGCGACTGGTCGGCGCGCGAAGAGATCGGCCGCGCCTATCTCGACGCCACTTCGCATGCCTATGGCGGCGCCGAGGGCGAAGGCATTTCGGCGCCTGGCGCGTTTGAGGGTCGCATCGCTGAGGCCGACCTTCTGGTTCATACCGGCGACGACCCCGGCCGCGACATCCTCGAAGGCTCGGCCGACGTCGCCTTTATCGGCGGCTTTTCGGCAGCGCTTGCCGCGCTCGGCAAGAACGCCGACGTGATCGTGCTCGACACCACGGACCCGCAAAAGCCCAAGCCGCGCTCGGTTGGTGAGGCCGTATCCCGGGTAGTTCGCGCCCGCGCGGTCAACCCGCGCTTCATCGCCGGCCAGATGCGGCACGGGCCGCGCGGCGCCTCGGAATTCGCCGAGACGGTCGACCGGCTGGTCGGCTTTGCCGAGACTACCCATGCCATATCAGGCACGCTGATCGAGGCCGTGCACGACGCCTATCTCGGCGACCCCGTGGTGCGCGCCTTCATCCTGCGCGAGAACCCGGCGGCGGCGAAGGTGATTGCCGAGCGTTTGCTGTCAGCACGGCGGCGCGGGCTCTGGCATCCGCTGCGCAACTCGATCGATAACGATCTCGCCGCACTGATTGCCGAAGCGCAAGCTCTGGGAGTGGCGGCATGAACGCTTTCTCGCGCCGTGGCGCCTGCCCTGCCTTGTCCGCGCCGATGCAAACCGGCGACGGGCTGCTGGTGCGGCTCAATCCGGTCGCTGGAGGACTGTTGCCGAAGTCGTTGATCGGACTCTGCGAATCCGCCTTGCGCCATGGCAACGGCATCATGGAAGTGACCGCCCGCGGCGGCCTGCAGATACGCGGCCTGACGCACGAAAGCGCCCGGCTACTGGCGATGGAGGTCGATGCGCTCGGCATCGCCGTGCGCACCGGCGTGCCGGTCGAGACCGGCCCACTGGCCGGGCTCGACCCGGAGGAGATAGCCGACCCGCGCCCGATGGCGGAGCGGATTCGGGTGGCGATTGAAGAGGCTGGTCTGACGGCAAGGCTCGGTCCGAAGGTTTCAGTCGTCATCGACGGCGGCGGGCAACTGACGATGGATGCGGTAGTGGCCGATGTACGACTGGCTGCGATCAGAACCGACGCGGGCGTCGGCTGGCGGATAGCTGTTGCTGGTGACGGGCAGAATGTCAGGCCTCTCGCCATGATCGAGAAAGATGCTGCCCGTGATATCGCCGTCGCGATTCTCAGGATGGTCGCCGAAAAAGGCCGCGAAGCTCATGCAAGGGATTTGACGGAACGGCAGCGTAGATCACTCGCAAGCTGGCATTCCTTCGCGCCCCCCTCTGTCCTGCCGGACATCTCCCCCTCTAGGGGGGAGATCGGCAGTTCCGCCGACGGCCGTACTTCTGCTGCCTCGGTATTCGGCGCGACTTCGGCGATTAGCGAAGGCGGAGACCAAGGCGCAATCTCCCCCCTAGAGGGGGAGATGTCCGGCAGGACAGAGGGGGGCGCCGCCGAACGCTTTCGCCCGCCCATTGGTATCTTCAACCTGAGCAACGGCCGTGCCCTCGGCATCGGCCTGCCCTTCGGCAGCATGCCCGCGCAAAAACTCATCGGCCTCACGCAAGAAGCCATCGCCCTGGGCGTCACCGAAATCCGTCTCGCTCCAAGCCGCGCGCTGCTTTTCATCGGCCTGCCACCGGCCGCCTGCCCCCAGCTGCACCAAGCCGCCGCAACCCTCGGCTTTGTCACCGACGCAGCCGATCCGCGCACGAAAATCGCCGCCTGCCCTGGCGCACCCGCCTGTGCCTCCGGCCGCATCGCTACCCGCGACATCGCCGAGATCATCGCTACAGAAAACCGCGACATCCTCGATTCCTCGCTGACGCTGCACATCTCCGGCTGCGCCAAGGGCTGCGCCCATCCCGGTCCGGCGAAGCTGACCCTGGTCGGTGGCGAAAACGGAGCCGGGCTTGTCGTGGACGGGACGGCAAAGGCATTGCCCGCCGGATACAGGCCGGGCTACGACGCCGCGCACGGCATCGGCCGCGTTGCAGCGGCGATCCGCAGCGCAAGACATCCCGGCGAAACCGCTGCCGCCTGCCTAGCGAGGCTCGGCACGGCGGGCGTCGTCAAAGCTTACCGACAGGAATGAACATGACCGCCTACGACTACATCCATGACGGCACGGCGATCTATGAGCGCTCCTTCGCCATCATCCGCGCCGAGGCCGACCTGTCGCGCTTTTCCGAAGCCGAGGCCGACGTCGCTATCCGCATGATCCATGCATGCGGCCAGGTCGAGGCCGCGCGGCACTTCGTTTTCTCGACCGATTTCGTCGCCGCCGCGCGCACAGCGTTGGGCGCCGGCGCGCCGATCTTCTGCGACGCGCAGATGGTCTCGCACGGCGTCACGCGCGCCCGGCTGCCTGCCGGCAACGAGGTAATCTGCACGCTGCGCGATCCGCGGACCGCCGACATCGCGAAAAAGATCGGCAACACCCGCTCGGCCGCGGCGATCGACCTGTGGGGCGAGCGCATGGCCGGTTCGGTCGTCGCCATCGGCAATGCGCCGACCGCCCTGTTTTATCTGCTGGAAAAGCTGCGCGACGGCGCGCCGAGGCCGGCGGCGATTATCGGCATGCCGGTCGGGTTTGTCGGTGCCGCCGAATCGAAAGATGCGCTGGCCGAAAATTGCTATGGCGTGCCTTACGCCATCGTGCGCGGCCGGCTGGGCGGCAGCGCCATGACCGCCGCCGCCCTCAATGCATTGGCGAGGCCGGGCCTATGAACGTGATCGCAAAAGGTCGACTGGTCGGCGTCGGCACCGGTCCCGGCGACCCCGACCTGCTGACGCTGAAGGCGGTGCGTGCGCTGGCCGAGGCCGATGTCGTTGCGCATTTCGCCAAGCGCGGCAACAACAGCAATGCGCGCGCCATCGTCGGTGCCCATTTTCGCCCCGATTTGATTGAACTGCCGCTGCTCTATCCGGTGACAACCGAAATCGACAAGGATCACAGCGATTACCGCTCGCAGATCACCGATTTCTATGAGCAATCGGCCGAAAAGGTCGCCGAGCACCTCAGCGCCGGCAGGATGGTCGCGGTGCTCTCGGAGGGCGACCCGCTTTTCTACGGCTCCTACATGCATCTTCATGTCCGGCTGGCGCACCGCTTTCCGACCGAAGTCATCCCGGGCGTCACCGCCATGTCCGGCTGCTGGTCGGCGACCGGCCTGCCGATCGTCCAGGGCGACGACGTGCTGACGGTGCTGCCGGGCACGATGAGCGAATTCGAGCTGACGCGTCGCCTCGCCGACACCGACGCTGCGGTGATCATGAAGGTCGGCCGCAACCTGCCCAAGATCAGGCGCGCGCTGGAGGCAACCGACAAACTGGCGCGGGCCGTCTACGTCGAGCGCGGCACCATGCCGGGCGGCGTCTCGATGCGGCTGGCCGATAAAAAGGACGACCAGGCGCCCTATTTCGCCATCGTTCTGGTGGCCGGCTGGTCGGGCCGGCCAAGCGCATTGAGAGCCGAAGCATGAGCGGCCGCCTCACCGTCATCGGCCTCGGGCCCGGCAACGCCGACCAGGTGACGCCGGAAGCCAGCCGCGCCGTTGGCGAGGCAAAATTCTTCTATGGCTACAAGCCTTATCTCGACCGGCTAGATCTGCGCCCCGAGCAGACCCGCGTCGCTTCCGATAATCGCGAGGAACTCGCGCGCGCCAGGGACGCGCTGCTGAAGGCTGCGGAAGGCCACGATGTCGCCGTCGTGTCGGGCGGCGATCCCGGCGTCTTCGCCATGGCGGCGGCCGTCTGCGAGGCGATCGAGGCGGGCCCACCCGAATGGCGCACGGTCGACATCGCTATCGTGCCCGGCATTACCGCCATGCTCGCCGTCGCCGCCCGCATCGGCGCGCCGCTCGGCCATGATTTCTGCGCCATCTCGTTGTCCGACAATCTGAAGCCGTGGGATTTGATCGAGCTGCGCCTACTTGCGGCGGCGGGCGCCGGCTTCGTCATCGCGCTCTACAATCCGATCAGCAAGGCACGCCCCTGGCAGCTTGGCCGCGCGTTCGAATGCCTGACGGCGATCCTGCCCGGCACCACGCCGGTGATCTTTGGCCGTGCCGCCGGCCGTCCCGACGAGCGCATCGAGGTTTTTCTGCTGGCCGACGCCGATGCCGCGAAGGCTGACATGGCCACCTGCATCATCATCGGCTCGCCGGAAACCAGGATCATCAAGCGGCGTGACAAGGCCGCGCTGGTCTACACGCCGCGTTCGGCAGCGGGCCCAAGAACATGACCGACCAGAAAATGATCGACCATAGCGGCAAGCGATTCGATGGTTTCGGCCGACGTAACGTCCGGCAACGCCGGCCTACGGATCATGATCACCTCGACACCGAGCGCCCGCGCCGCCGCGATCTTGCCGTAGGTCGCCTCGCCGCCGCTGTTTTTGGAAACAACGACTTCGATGCCACGGCTTTCGAGCAGCGCGCGCTCATCGACCTCATGAAACGGCCCGCGCGCCAAGAGATAGGCCGCGTCGGGCACAGCGAGCCTGGGCTCGACCGGGTCGACACTGCGAATGAGATAATGATGCCGGGGAGCTGCCTCGAAGGCAGCGACCTCCTGCCGCCCGAGCGCCAGGAACACACGGCGCGGCACCGATCCCAAAGCCGTCACCGCGCTGGCAACGGTGTCGACCAACGTCCAGCGATCACCTTCGACCGCCTCCCATCCGGGACGCCTGAGCGCAACGATAGGCACGCCGGTCATGCGCGCTGCTTCCGCCGCATTGGCGGAGATTTGCGCCGCATAGGGATGCGTGGCGTCAATCAGCAGGTCGATCTTGTTCTGGCGGAGATACGCCGCCAGCCCGCCGGCACCGCCGAAGCCGCCGACCCGCACCGGCACCCCCTGCGCGGCCGGGTTTTCGGTACGACCGGCCAGCGACAGCATGACCGAAATATCCGCGCGCGCGGCAAGCTTGCCGGCCAGTTGCCGTGCTTCGGTGGTTCCGCCGAGGATCAGAATGCGGTGGGTCATTATGCCTGCTGAAGCTCCGCGCGGCGCCAAGCTCACCTCAAAGTGGCTTACGATCGTCGGCATCGGCGAGGACGGTGTAGCGGGTCTCGGCGACGAGGCCAAGCGGTTGATCGCTGAGGCCGAGTTCGTCTTCGGCGGCAAGCGCCACCTCGCCCTTGTCGCATCACTGATCAAAGGTGAAGCGCGCGCCTGGCCGACGCCCTTCGATGCCGAGATGCGCGACGTGCTGGCGCTCTCCGGCAGACGCGTCTGCGTGCTGGCCTCCGGCGATCCCTTCTACCACGGTGTCGGCGTCATCCTCGCCCGCAAGGTCGCGGCAGAGGATATGCGGGTGATCCCCGCGCCCTCGGCCTTTTCGCTGGCCGCCTCACGCCTGGGCTGGGCGCTGCAGGACGTCGAGACCGTCTCGCTGCATGGCCGCTCGCTCGACCTGATCCGGCCGTTGCTGCATGATTGCACCCGCATTCTCGCGCTGACCTCGGACAGCGATGCACCGGAAGCGATTGCCCGTCTCCTGACCGAGCTCGGCTTCGGCGCGTCGCGGCTGACGGTGCTGGAGGCGCTGGGTGGGCCGAACGAAAGGCTGCGCTCGGCGAGCGCCGGCACCTTCGACCTCGCAAAGATCAATCCGCTCAACGTGCTCGCGATCGAAGTTGAATCGACTCCGCAAGCACCCATCCTGCCGCTGACAGCGGGACGTGCCGATCTTTTGTTCGAGCATGACGGCCAGATCACCAAGCGTGAAGTGCGCGCCGTCACCCTGTCCGCTCTCGCGCCAAGGCGCGGCGAACTGCTGTGGGACATCGGCGCCGGATCGGGCTCCATCGGCATCGAATGGATGCTGGCCCATCCTTCCATGCGTGCCATCGCCGTTGAGGCCGATCCGTCCCGCGCCGCCCGCATCCGACGCAACGCCGCGGCCTGCGGCGTTCCCGGTCTCGCCGTCGTTGAAGATTCGGCACCGCAAGCTCTTGCCGGGCTGGAAACGCCGGCAGCGATCTTCATCGGCGGCGGCGGCAGCGATGCCGGCGTGCTGGAAACAGCCATCGATGCCTTACCTGCCGGCGGCCGCCTAGTCGCCAACGCAGTGACCCTGGAGATGGAGGTACTGCTGCTTTCCCGTCACGCTGCGCTCGGAGGCGAGCTTACCCGGATCGCTATATCCCGTGCTTCGCCGGTTGGTTCGATGCAGGCCTGGCGGCCGGCTATGCCGGTCACGCAATGGAGTTGGGCCAAGCCATGATGGTCGCGGGCATCGGCAGCCGCAAAGGTGTCAGCGCACGCGACGTGCTTGCTGCGGTAGAAACCGCGCTGGAGGCGCACGGGCTTGCCCTGCCCGCGCTTTCAGCCCTCGCGACCGCGTCTCTCAAGCAGGATGAAGCGGCAATCTTCGCCGCCGGACGTGAACTCCGCCTCCCGGTGATCGTTGTCGAGCAGGACGAACTCAAAGCTGCATCTACGACCAGCCACTCCGACCTATCACAGGAGCATGCCAGCACGCCGTCTGTTTCCGAAGCCTCGGCGCTTGCCGCCGCCGGCAAAGGCGCAAAGCTGCTCGGACCGCGCACGGTGCTCGGTGCTGTCACCTGCGCCATCGCCATCAGCGGAGATGCGGCATGACCGTTCACTTCATCGGTGCCGGCCCGGGTGCTGCCGATCTCATCACCTTGCGCGGCAGCCGCCTGCTCGGCAGTTGTCCCGTCTGCCTCTATGCCGGATCGATCGTGGCGCCGGAGCTGTTGCAGCACTGCGCGCCCGGAACGAGGTTGATCGACACCGCGCCGATGTCACTCGACGAGATCGAGGCCGAATATGTGGCCGCCCACGCGGCCGGCCATGATGTCGCCCGCCTGCATTCCGGTGATTTGTCTGTCTGGAGCGCAGTTGCCGAGCAGATCCGCCGGCTGGAGAAGCATGGTATCCCTTATACGCTGACGCCGGGCGTGCCGTCCTTCGCCGCTGCGGCGGCAGCGCTGCGCCGCGAGCTGACCATTCCAGAAGTCGCGCAAAGCCTGGTGCTGACCCGCATCTCCGGCCGCGCCTCGAAAATGCCGCCCGGCGAAACGCTGGCCGGCTTCGGCCGCACCGGCGCCACGCTGGCCATCCACCTTGCCATCCACGCCATCGACCGCGTCGTCGCCGAGCTGACGCCGCATTACGGCGCCGACTGCCCGGTCGCGGTCGTCTTCCGTGCCTCCTGGCCGGACGAGCGCGTGCTGACCGCCACGCTGGCCACCATCGAGGCGCAATTGGCCGCCGATCCGATGGAGCGCACGGCAATCATCTTCGTCGGCCGCTCGCTGGCGGCGGAAGGCTTTGGCGAAAGTTCACTGTATGACGCGCACTACCAGCGGCGCTTTCGCGGACGGGGCGGGTTGTGAGCGGCAGCAATAGAAACACTACGGTCGAGCAGGCGCTCACCCGGCTGGACTTCAAGCCGCGCCAGCTGGAGCCCGGTCATGTCTGGCTGGCCGGTGCCGGCCCTGGCGATCCCGGCTGCCTGACGCTGGAAGTGCTGGCCGCCCTCGGACAGTGCGACGCGCTGGTTTATGACGCGCTGGTCTCGCCCGCGGTCGTCGCCGTCGCCGAGGGCGCGGAACTGTTCTATGCCGGCAAGCGCGGTGGCAAACCATCGATGAAGCAGGACGACATTACCGCTCTGCTGGTTCGGCTGGCGCGCGCGGGCCGGCGCGTCGTCAGGCTGAAGGGCGGCGACCCCTATATTTTCGGGCGTGGCGGCGAAGAGGCGCTTGCGCTGGCCGGGAAAACCATCCCGTTCCGCATCCTGCCTGGCCTGACGTCCGGCCTCAGCGCGCTGGCCGCCACCGGCATTCCCGGCACCATGCGCGGCATCAACAAGGCGCTGATCCTGGCGACCGGTCACGCCGCCGGCACCGATGACGACCTCGACTGGGCGGCCATCGCCCGTACCGGCCAGCCGGTGGTCATCTATATGGGCATGGCCAATCTGCCACTGATCGCCGCCTCGCTGCTCGAGGGCGGGCTGGCGCCTTCGACGCCCACCGCGGTGATTGTCGCTGCGACGACACCGCAGGAACGGATCGTCGTCGCCACGCTCGCCACCATTGCGGAAGAGGCAGCAGCCGCCGGTCTGACCTCGCCGGCGCTGATCGTCGTCGGCGGTATTGTCGCTATGCGTGCGGCACTGGCGGGCGAGCCATGACCCGCGCCATCATCATCGGCGCGCCGCGCTCGGGCTCGGGCAAGACCAGCGTCACCATCGGCATTCTGCGCGCGCTCGCCCGGCGCGGCCTGAAGGTGCGCGGCGCCAAGTCCGGCCCGGACTATATCGATCCCGGCTTCCACACCGCCGCCACAGGCTTGTCCGGCATCAACCTCGACAGCTGGGCAATGCCGCCCGCCCTGCTTAACGCACTGGCCGGCGAAGCGACCGAAGATGCCGATTTTATCTTCCTCGAAAGCGCCATGGGCCTGTTCGATGGAATTCCGGCTGCTCCGGGCCGCACCGGCTCGGCCGCCGACCTTGCCCGACTTTATGGCCTGCCGGTGCTGCTGGTGCTCGACGTTTCCGGCCAGTCGACCACGGCGGCGGCCGTTGCCAAGGGCTTTGCTACTTATGACCCCGATGTGCGCATGGCCGGTGTCGTGCTCAACCGATTGGGCAGTGAACGCCACCGCCGACTGTGCGGCGATGCCATCGAAGCGCTCGGCTTGCCTGTCGTCGGCGCTATCCTGCGCGATCCCTCGCTCAACCTGCCCGAACGTCATCTCGGCCTCGTTCAGGCCGGCGAATATGAGAATCTGATGGCGCATCTCGACCGGCTGGCCGATATGGTCGAGCACTCGCTCGACCTCGACGCCATCATGGCTCTGGCGGCGCCATTCACGCCCGCGCCGGGCAATTTCGGCGACGCGCTGCCGCCCCCCGGCCAGCGCATTGCACTCGCCGAGGACGCCGCCTTTACCTTCCTCTATCCGCACGTTGCCGCGCATTGGCGCAAGGCCGGCGCCGAGATCGTCCCATTCTCGCCGCTCGCCGATGAAGCGCCCGGCGACAATTGCGATGTCTGCTGGCTGCCCGGCGGCTATCCCGAGCTCCACGCCGGCCGCCTCGCCGCCGCTGCGAATTTCAGGGCGGGCATGGCGAGGTTCGCCGCCACGCGGCCGGTGCATGGCGAGTGCGGCGGCTTCATGGTGCTCGGCGCGGCGCTCGAGGATGCATCGGGCGAGACGCATCGGATGCTTGGCCTGCTCGGCCATTCGACCAGCTTCGCCAAGCGCAAGATGAATCTCGGCTACCGCGAGGCGCGGCTGCGGTCCGGCTGTCCGCTCGGCAGCCAAGGCACGCTGATCCGCGGCCATGAATTCCACTACGCGCAGATGGTTGCGACCGGCAATGACGGGCCGCTGGCCGATCTCGCCGACGGGCAAGGCAACCCGCTCGGCGCCTCCGGCTACCGGCGCGGCAATGTCAGCGGCACGTTCTTCCATGCCATTGCGAGGGCCGGATGAAGGCCTCGCAACAGCAAATTCTCGATGATATCGCGCTTTGCCTCGTCTTCTTTACCCGGCTGCCGCTGCCGCGAGCCGACTTCCGTGGCCGCAGCCTTGCCGCTGCGATCTGGGCTGCACCGGTCGCCGGTCTCGCCGTCGCTATGGCCGGTGCGCTGGCCTACGCCGTCGGCACGAGACTGGGCCTAGCCGGAGGTCCTGCTGCAGCGTTCGCCCTTGCCGCGATCTTGCTTGTCACCGGCTGCCTGCATGAGGACGCGCTGTCGGATGTTGCTGATGGTTTTGGCGGCGGCAAGACCCGCGACAGGAAATTGGAGATCATGCGTGACAGCCGCATCGGTGCCTACGGCGCCTGCGCGCTCGGCATCTCGCTGCTGATCCGCTGGAGCGCGCTCTCAGAACTCGCCGGCCCGGCTCATGTCTTCTGGGCCCTCATTGCCGCGCATGCCGCCTCGCGCGGCCTGCTCGGCGCCTTCATGCACCTGCTGCAGCCGGCCCGCAGCGACGGCCTTTCGGCCGAAGCGGGCACCGTCGCGGCTAAAACAGCTGGCATCGGTGCCGTACTCGGTGCGGTCGCACTGCTGACGCTTGGGTTCGGCGCTGCCGTTTTCGCGATCATCCTGCTCGGTCTGTTATTCGCCGCCTTCCGCGCGCTTTGCCTCAATCAGATCGGCGGCCAGACCGGCGACACCGTCGGCGCCCTTCAGCAGCTGGGCGAGATCGCAATCCTGCTCGTCGCTTCCATTTCCCTTTCCTGACTCTGTTTCGGAGATTTTGCCCCCATGCCTTTCAAATCGCTCGATGAACTGCGCGCCGCCTGCCTCGGCCTGCCCATTGGCAGCGACGCCGCGGCCAATACCGTCGCCCGCCGCCAGGACACGCTGACCAAGCCGCAAGGCAGCCTTGGCCGGCTGGAGACAATAGTCGCCTGGCTGGCGCGCTGGCAGGGCCGCGACATGCCAAAGCTCGACCGTGTCAAGGTCTTCGTCTTCGCCGGCAATCACGGCGTCACCGCGCAAGGCGTGTCGGCCTTCCCGTCGGAGGTCACCGTGCAGATGGTGGCGAATTTCGCCGGCGGCGGCGCCGCCATCAACCAGCTTGCCCGCATCGCCGGCGCGGAGCTAGACGTCATCCCGCTTGATCTGGATCATCCGACCGGCGATATCACGCAAGAGGTGTCGATGGACGACGAGGCCTTCCTCGCCGCTGTCTCGGCCGGCTACGACGCGGTCAGCAAGGACCTCGACCTCGTCTGCTTCGGCGAAATGGGCATCGGCAACACCACGCCGGCGGCGGCCATCTCAACCGCGCTGTTCGGCGGCGGCGCCGAACGATGGACTGGGCGCGGCACCGGCGTCGACGATGCCGGCCTCGTGCGCAAGATCGTCGCCATCGAGGCCGGCCTGAAGCGCCACGCCCCGGCGCTGGCCGATCCGCTGAAGGTAGCGGCAGCCCTCGGCGGCCGCGAGCTCGCGGCGATCCTTGGTGCGACGCTGGCTGCGCGTCATCTCGGCGTGCCGGTATTGCTCGACGGCTTCGTCTGCACCGCCGCAGCGGCACCCTTGGCAGCGCTGCACCCTGCTGGCCTCGCCCACACGCTGGCAGCCCATGTCTCGGCCGAATCCGGCCACCGTCGTCTATTGGAGGCGCTCGGCCTGCCGCCCTTGCTCGACCTCGGTATGAGGCTCGGCGAAGGCTCCGGCGCCTGCCTCGCAGTCAACATCGTCCGCTCGGCACTCGAATGCCATGCCAGGATGGCAAGTTTTGCGGAGGCTGGTGTTTCGGAGAAGTGATCCAGTTCAACATCGGCCTATGAGCTTGATCCGCAAGAGGTTGCGGCTGGCATTCTGGGACCGCAGCATGGATCCTGGTTCGCAGATCACAGTGACCCGCTAGATTGCCATGAAGGTCAAGTTCAAGCCCGGCCTTGACAAGCCCGCCCATAACACAACTGTGGCCGGCCGGGCCTGCACATTCTACGGCGCTCTATTGGACTTACTCACACGCTCGATGCCGACCAACGTGCATATTTCGTCAAGGCAGTGGTCCAAGTTCTGATGAATTTCCGTCCCTGTAAATCGTAAGACGGTCCATCCTTGGCCATACAACCAGCGGTCTCGTTTTGCATCGTGGGTACGCTGGTACTTGGTCTTATGATATTCATGTCCATCGAGTTCGATGGCTATGCGCTTGTCGGGGATCGCAAAATCCAAGCGATATTTCCCGACAGGATGCTGTGGATATATATGCAGGTCTAGAAAGGCGAGCTCGTAGAACATCCGCTCAAGGGGAGAATCGAAGATATTCGGAGAAAAGGCATGGCGAACGGACGGGTCGCGCGTCAGCATCTTCGAAATAATTTCTTCGCCCTCAAAGACCGGAAGGATCAATTCTCCTTCTGCAGAAGCCCTCCCCTCTGAGATATCCACCGCAGGTGTGATATGGCCGGGCGCCTTGGTGTACCACATATCTACGATCCGGCATCCGACGCATGGGCAGTGCGGTGTTGCCCGGCAACCCCGTGATATGACACGCCCGTCCACGGTCGGCGAAACATAAGAATGGGTAAAAGTGCCGTCCTCCTCACGTTTGATGATGACAACGGCATCTGGAAATCTGAAAATCTTGTCAAGCTTCTCTTTGTTAATCGTACCCTTGTAAGCCTTGTACTTGTGCCTAAGGCCGAAAAGAAAGGTTTCTCCTTCCTCTGTGAATGAATAAGCCATCAGATTTTCATCCAGAGCCTTCGATCCATCAAGCTCAAGGACCGAGAATTCGGCTTCGCCAATCAGCACTTTCGACGAGAACATCATGCAGCCGATGCAGCCGCAATTCGAGCCGGAACAGCTCTTGGTAAGGACAAAATCACCGAAAATTTCAGAAATTATCACGAAGATTCTTCGCGTCTCTTCCATATAAACGATGGCATAGTGATCAGGTACCAAGCGTTCTCTTCTCAATGACTAGAAGACAGCAAGCTCGGAAATTGCCATCTGTCTTTCCGTACGTCTAGCCAAGAGAAAAATTTACTGCTGCTTCGCAGCTGAGCATCAAACCGGCGCCTTATCGCCACAGGCCCGAGACGCGTCAACGCGTCTCGCATTCCAGGGTCTTTTCCACCAAATTTTTGAAATCTTTGGTGGGTGCGCACAGGATTGAACTGTGGACCCGCTGATTAAGAGTCAGCTGCTCTACCAACTGAGCTACGCACCCACTCGGCCGGTAAAACCGGCGTTGGCGGGCATATAGCCGCCGCCATCCGCCATGTCCAGCCCCGTGGGATTCATTTCCCGACAAATCGCCGAAGTGCCGAGGTCGTCAAACAAAAAGCCTGCCTTCAGCCACCTTCACCGCATGGCCGCCGATGCGGGAGGCCGCCAGTTCGCCGCCTTCGACATTCAATTCGAGGCGGATGCGCGACGGCCGGCCCATCTCCAGCCCCTGCTCGATCCAGAGTTGTGAAACGCCGTCCGTCGGGCCGTCGAAATGCATGATCGCGCCGGCGAACGCGGCCGCCGCTGAGCCGGTCGCCGGGTCTTCGTAGGACGGATTACCGGGCACCATCATGCGGACATGGAAGGCACTGTCATGGTGCACCGTCTCGCGGCAATACACATAGGGGCTGGCGAAGGCCCATTCGCTCTTGCGTGGTGCCAACTCCGACCACGCCTGGTTGTCCAGCCTGATCCGGGCGGCCGCCTCCAGATTGGCGACGGGGATGGTCACGTAGGGCACTCCAGCCGACCAGAACGAAACGCGGTGGTTCTCGAAGCCGATCTCGTGCGGCCCAAGGCCAAGGGCCGCGCCGATCGCCTCGGGAGCGGCCGACAATTCCAGCTGCGCCGGCAGTTTCGCCAGGTCGAACTCGGCAAAGGTCGAACCATCGTGCTTGCTGACAGCGCAGCGCACCGGGCCGATATTCTCCTCGAGCACGAAGATGCCGGCGGCCTCTCCCGCCATTTCGGCGAGCGCTATCGCCGAGCCGACGGTCGGGTGGCCGGCGAACGGCATTTCATAGTCGGGTGTGAAGATACGGATGCGGGCCCGATGCTTGGGATTATCAGGCGGCAGCACGAAGACGGTTTCGGACAGGTTGAACTCGCGCGCCACCGCCTGCATCGCAGCAAGGTCCAGCCCGTTACAGTCGAGCACCACGGCCAGCGGATTGCCCGCCAGCCGGTTGGTGGTGAATACGTCGTAAAGTAAGTAATTCCGCGGCTGCATCTCAGTAAGTCCTCTGCCTCATTCCCAACATGGGCGAAATTTAATTTGAATTTCGAACCATAAGGCCTGATTTGTGCACTGATGGGAAATCACTGAACATAGGGGGCCGGCGTGGACCAGATTGTCAATCTGCCAAAGACGGAATCCGCTTCCGCCATCGAGACGGCGCTCGGGCTCGACCACCAGGGCCTGAAGACAAAACGCCGTCGCGGTTGGTTTTACGCGCTGCTTGCGCTACTCGCAGTGGCCGCGGGTGTCGTCGGCTACCCCTGGTATGCGGGCTCGCCCGCCAAGATCGAGTATACCACGACACTGGCCGCCATGACCGACCTTACCGTCGCGGTTTCGGCTACCGGCACGCTGCAGCCCCTCACCCAGGTCGATATTTCCAGCGAACTCTCCGGCGTCGTCCGCTCGGTTTCGGTCAACGAGAACCAGCTGGTGAAGAAGGGCGATGTGCTGGCTGCGCTCGACACCGCAAAGTTGGAGGTGCAGATCGAGCGCGCCCAGGCCTCCGCCAAGGCAGCGACGGCGAGCGTCGAGGACGCCACTGTGACCCTGGCCGAAAACGAAAAGGCGCTGGTGCGCGCGGCACAACTCACCAAGCGCGGCATGGCGACGGACCAGTCGCTCGAAGCGGCAACCGCCACGCGCGACCGCTCGAAGGCGGCGCTCGATATTGCCAAAGCCAACCTCGCCATGGCCAGTGCCGATCTCAAGGCGCAGCAGACGGATCTTGCCAAGAGCACCATCTACGCTCCGATCGACGGCATCATACTGACGCGCTCGGTCGATCCCGGCCAGACGGTCGCCTCTTCGCTGCAGGCGCCGGTCCTGTTCGTCATCGCCGCCGATCTGAAGAACATGGAGTTGAAGGCGGCGGTCGACGAGGCCGATATCGGCGCCGTCAAACCCGGCCAGCATGCGCGCTTCACCGTCGATGCCTTCCCGGAACGGCCATTCGACGCCGAGATCCGGGACATTTCCTATGCCTCGGTCACCACCGACGGCGTCGTCACTTACGATGCAAGGCTGGATGTCGACAATAGCGAGCTTCTGTTACGGCCCGGCATGACTGCCACCGTCTCGGTCGTCACCAAGCAGGCCAAGAACGTGCTCACCGTGCCATCGATCGCCTTCCGCTACCGGCCGGCGCAGACGGCGGAGCGCGGCTGGAGCCTCACCGACGTGTTCACCGGCCGCATGGGACGCCCCGGCGGCAACCGCCAGCGCCAGGCAGCGACGAAGCCAAGCGACGGCTCGCGCACGCTTTACGTGCTGGAGAATGGCCGGCCGCATCCGGTCAACGTCAGGGTCGGCTCGACAGATGGCGAACTGACCGAGATCGTTTCCGGCCTGGAGGAAGGCGCACAAGTCATTACCGCCTCGCAGCAGCGGAGCTGATCGTGGCATCGGTCGCGACCACGCTCATAGGCTTCGACAAGGTGTGGAAAAGCTATGGCCAGGGCGAAGCCCGGGTGCATGCGCTGGCCGGCGTCGACCTCGCCATCAGACGCGGCGAATTCGTCGCCATCATGGGCCCGTCCGGTTCCGGCAAATCGACGGCCATGAACATCATTGGCTGCCTCGACACGCCGACCGCTGGGACTTACAGCTTCGAAGGCATCGATGCCGGCCGTCTCGACCGCAACCGCCGCGCTCAGCTGCGCAATCTCTATGTGGGCTTCGTCTTCCAGGGCTATAATCTCTTGCCGCGCACTACGGCGGCGGAGAATGTCGAACTGCCGCTGATCTACCGCGGCGTTGGCGCCCGCGAGCGTCGCGGCCTTGCCATGCAGGCACTTGCCGAGGTTGGCCTTGTTGGCCGCGAGCATCATACGCCAGCCGAGCTGTCCGGCGGCCAGCAGCAGCGCGTGGCGATCGCCCGCGCCATCGTCACCAAGCCGACGCTGCTCGTTGCCGACGAGCCGACCGGCAATCTCGACACCGCCCGCACGCACGAGACCATGGAGCTCCTGACGCAGCTGAACAGCGAGCTCGGCCTGACCATCGCCATGGTCACGCACGAAGCCGATGTTGCCGGCTATGCCCAGCGCACGATCCGTTTCCTCGATGGCCATGTTGCCTCGGATACCGCCAATCTCGAGATGGCCTAGCCATGATCTGGGAAACCGTCCGCCTCTCGCTCCGCTCCATCCGCCGCAACGTGCTGCGCTCGTTCTTGACGCTGCTCGGCATCGTCATCGGCGTTGCCGCCGTCATCGCCATGCTGACCATCGGCTCGGGCACCACCGAGAAGGTCAAGTCCGATATTTCCAAGCTCGGCAGCAATCTGCTTGTCATCCGTTCCGGCCGTCCGGCGGGGCCTGGCGGCCCTGGAGGGCTCGACCAGGTGGTCCGGCCTCTTGCCTACAAGGATCTCGCAGCGCTTGTCGCGCATCTGGACGGCGCGCGCGCTATCGCGCCGGCGTCGCAAAAGCAGGTGCGCGTCATTTTCGGCACCGAAAGCCTGACCTCGGGCGTCACCGGCACCGACAGCGCCTATCTCGATGCCCGCGACTGGAAGCTGGTTTCGGGCCGCCCGTTCAGCGATTCGGAAACCCGCTCGGGGACCGGCGTCTGCCTCATCGGAGAGACGGTGCGCCAGCAGTTCTTCGGCGCCGGTGACCCCGAAGGCGAGATCATCCGCGTTAACCGCACCTCCTGCAAGATCATCGGCTTGCTCGAACCGAAGGGCTATACCGGCTTCGGCCAGGACCAGGACAATGTCGTGCTGATGCCGCTCGCCGCCTATCAGCGTCGCATTGCCGGCAATCGCGACATCGAATCGATCTATGTCGCCGCCGACGACCGTACGCCAACCACGGTGCTGCAGCAGCGCGTCGAGGACATCTTGCGCGACACACGCCGCATCACGCCCGACCGAGACGATGATTTCTCGATCCGCGACATGACCCAGATCGCCGATGCCATGGCCAGCGCCACCACCACCATGACTGGCATGCTCGGCGCCGTCGCCGGCGTCAGCCTGCTCGTCGGCGGCATCGGCATTATGAATATCATGCTGGTGTCGGTAACCGAGCGCACGCGCGAGATCGGCATCAGGCTCGCCATCGGCGCCCACGAAAAGCACATCCTCATCCAGTTCCTGGTCGAGGCGACGGTGCTGTCGCTGCTTGGCGGCATCATCGGCATCCTGATCGGCCTGGCATTGGCCGGCCTCGCCTCGCTGACGCTGACGATCCCGTTTGCGCCAAGCCCGGCGGTCATCCTGCTTGCGGTCGGCTTTTCCGCGCTGATCGGCATGGTGTTCGGCTTCTTCCCGGCGCTGCGCGGCGCACGGCTCAACCCCATCGACGCGCTGAGGCATGAATAGAGCGTTGCGGCAAATGTCGCCTCGCGACGCTGCCAATTTTATAAGCAACCTGCCCTTGTCGCAGCACAATCTGCAATGATAACAATGCTGTTGGGGACTAAGGGGGAACAATGGATGAGCAAGAGAGGGCGACTGGCTCTGGCGATGGTGATCGTCGAAGCCGCATTGGCAGGGCTTTGGTGGAATTTGATCCGTTATGGAATGGATAATCCCGATCGCGTCACAGCTGACTTCCAGCAGGTAATTGGGCAGACGATGGGAACGGCGATGGGGGCACTCCTGGGTCTCGGCGTGCTGCTGTATTTTGTCGCTGCCCGCAGCGACCGCAAGGCTATTGAAGGCAGGTCGCGACGTTAGAGTCGGAATCCTTGCGCGAAGTGCCATTCGATCAGCGGTCTCATATGCGGCATCAATCCGTCCGGCAGGT
Organism: Mesorhizobium sp. M0910; assembly: GCF_040319465.1. Classification (NCBI taxonomy): domain Bacteria; kingdom Pseudomonadati; phylum Pseudomonadota; class Alphaproteobacteria; order Hyphomicrobiales; family Phyllobacteriaceae; genus Mesorhizobium; species Mesorhizobium sp. M0910. The sequence continues at coordinate 218,170 of NZ_JAMYNZ010000004.1, read as the reverse complement.
CGGCTGCATTGCGGATGATCACAGGACCTTCGATTTCAGGCTCTGACTCGGCCGCGACGAAAGCGCGGATCCGCTGTGCCAGGTCGTCGGCGGAGGCCGTCTCGCGGTAGCGGCGAAAGATCACCGTGCCGCTTGCCGTCGACAGGGCGTAGTGGCGCCTGCCGCGTGTCGCGCCTGATAGGTCGAGGCCGGTTTCCTCCCGTACCTCGCGGATCATGTTGAAGTCGACGTCGACAAGGCCGTCGCGGAAATCGGTTGGCTCGAACGAGCCGGCGGCGAAGTAGATGCGCCCGGCATTGACCGTATGCGGCGCCATGCGGATCGCCACCAGCGCATTGTCGCCAGCGACCAGCAAGGCGTGCGCGTAGGCATGTTCGGCGCCAGGCACCTGTCTATTGCTGCGCCAAAGCATGAAGGTCGAATACCGCACCGCATGGCAGCGGCCGACGAGGCGATTGTCGCGGTAGCTGAGTGCGGAAAGCAGCACCACAGTGCCGTCGAAAAGCGCCGGCTTGGATGCGGTCTCACGCCGCCAGTTCGCCGCGATCGCCTCGGCATTATCGCGCTCGAATGGATGCGGGCCAGGATCGAGCCTGACGTCGATGGCATCGACCGGCAGGATGACGTTGCGCGGCAGGTCGAAACTCACGCCTGTCTCACGCCAAGTCGAGGGCAATTGCTACCGGGCAATGGTCGGATGCCTTCGGCCGGTCCCACCCGGCGCGTGGGAAGCGCTCGACCTCCTGGCCTGCCGGAAATATGGTGCGCCAAGGCTGCCCGTTACGGATGATATCGGGAACGGCGGTGGCGTTCTGCCTGGCTAGCGCCCTCGACAAAAGGATGTAGTCGAGCTGGCAGAGATGCCGCTCTTCCGGTCCGCGCGTGTGATAGAAAGTCCAGCGGTCCATTTCCGGCCGCCGCTCGACCGCGTTTTCGCAAAAACCGCCGGCAGTGAGCACGTCGATGCAGGACCGGGCCTCGTCGATCACCTCGAAGCGATAGCCGTCGAAAACATCGCCAGTGATCTTCACGCGCTGCCGGTAGTCGTTCATGTCGCCGCAGATTGCCCAGCACTTGTCGGCGGCATGGTCCTTGCCGAAGCGCTCCTCGATGATCCGGCGCACCGCCTGCGCCTCGGCGATACGCAGCGGCATTGTCGCCTCGCGGCCGTCGAGGCCGTTACGGGGCGAGCCCATCGACTTGAAATGCACGAGATAGAGCGTCAACGGCGCGCCAGCCACGGTCAGATCGATTTCCAGGCAGTCGCGCCGGAAGATGCGTTCATTGGCCTGGTGACCAAGCGCCGCCAATTCCGCCGTGTGCAGCCCGAATTGCTCGAACGTGACATAGGCGTAGCTGGTCATGCGCACGAATTCGATCGGCTGGCCCTGCGCGGTCTCGTTGCGCATCATCACGGCGACGTCGATGCCGCGCGAATCATTGCCGGCGGTGGTGTATTTCTGCCGGTAGCCTTGCCCCACCATCTTGAACAGATAACCATATTCGAAGGCCTTCAGCGCCTCGATATTGTCGACCTCCTGCATGCAGATGATGTCGGCGCGGGTGGCCGCGATCGCCAGCGCCGTCAACTGCCGCGTGTCGTCGGATTGCGCGATGGCCCGCGCCTGCTCGAGCATCTTGTATTCGGCCTCGCTCTGGATGTCGAAAAGCGCCAGCGTGCGATCTTCGTTGAGCTGATTGCGGTATCCGGAATAATCAAACCTGTTCATCAGGTTTTCGACGTTGAAAGTGGCAAGGCGCAGCGACATGGCTTTGACCTTTGCCCGCAAGCGCGCCCGAAAACAAGGGCGCAGAAATCAGGCGGCTCTGCTTGATCGCGCGCTCGCTATGGCTGACGGAACCTTTTTGTTCATCTTCCGTTCAGATGGAAAGTTCCATCAATAGGCCCTTCCCCGGGGTATTCTGGGCGTGGGGCCTGAATCTTCGGAGAGTGCGATGAAACCGCTCTTTTTATCTTCTGTCAGATCCGGGCTGATGGCCCTCGGTCTGATCACCGGCCTCTCGGCCCCCTCGCTTGCCGGGCCAATACCCAAACCTCTGCTGCCGGTGGCGGGCAATGCTGCCGACATCGTGCAAATTCGTGAAGATTGGGCAGGCGGCAATGACAGGCAGATCTGGCGTTGGCGCAATCGCGGCTTTCGGCAATGGCACGGCGGCGACGATTGGAGATGGCGGTCCCACAATTTCCGCGGCCGTCATTTTTCGAGACACTGGGATAATGGCGGCTGGGACGACAGCTGGCGCTGGCGCCACCATCGCCGCCATTACCGCGGCGGCTACTATGATGATGGTGCGGGTGCCGCGATTCTTGGCTTGGGCCTGGGGCTCGGCCTTGGCAGCCTGTACAACAGCTACAACTACTACGACGCGCCGCCACCGCGCCGCTATTATCGCGCAGGGCGGTTTTCCAGTGCACATGTCCAATGGTGTTACAATCGCTACCGGTCGTACCGCGCCTGGGACAATACCTTCCAGCCCTATTACGGGCCGCGCCAGCAATGCTACTCGCCCTATAGGTAAGCAGGCCGACAACAAGCATCGTTCGGCGCCGTGCTTCGCGGCGCCTTTTTCTTCCAGCCAGGAACCGCGAACATCTCCCAGTCCCGACTGCTGATAACGCTATTTTTATCAGGCAGGTCTAATAATCCTCCCGATCAGAACGCCCGAGACGCGAAAAATGGCTGGATTGCGTGCGATGGCCGAGGACGAACAGAGGGACAAATACCGGCAGCGCGTCTTGAAGGGCGCGACGATCCTGACCGGCATGACCAATTCCGAGGTCACATGCACGCTGCGCAACATGCATGCCGGCGGCGCCGAATTGAAGGTCTCGATCGACGCGCGCGTGCCCGACGAGTTCCTGCTCTATGTTCCGACCGACGGCATCGCCTACAAGGCCGTGGTCCGCTGGCGCCGCGAGGACCGCATCGGCGTGATGTTCATCGGCACCGAACCAAAGCCCAGTTGGCACTACGGCTGATATCTACCGGCGCTATCCGGGTGGCAGGACTTGCAGTGTCTGCTCGTCAAACAGCGGCTCATCCTGGCCGACGCGAACGAATAGAAGCTTTCGCAGTTCGGGTGATTGCACCTCGAAATACTGAATGCCGTCCGGGGCTTCGCCCCATTCGCCGCAAGGCGGTTCGCCGACCTCGTCAGGGTTGGCGACGGTCTTCAATTCCTCACGATAGGCGGCATCGGGACTGAAAACATACCGGAGGATGCGCGCGGGCGTCGCCGCGTCGGTGTAAGGCGTGAGCACGCAACGTGTGCTGATGGCTTTCTCGGTCTTCTGCGTAAAAATGCGTCGCAACGCAGCATCGGCGGCCTCGCCCGGCAGCATATCGAAGACTTCGACGACGGGATCGGCCGAACCGCCATCGCTGTATTTGATGGCAAGAGCATTGCCGCCAAGCTCGAAATGAATCCGGCGAAAACCGAAATCGCAGCGCTGTACCCAGGCAGCCAGCCCGACATCCCTGTCCGCCAAGCGTTCCCAGCTGCATTTATCGATAGGTGGACGCGACGGCTTGCTTTGGTCGGCACCAGCCCCCGTGGCCATGGCCACAAGGACCGACAGGGTGCAGATACAGGCCGGCAGACTCTTGTTATTCATCGCTGCAACCCGTCAACGTAAAGGCATCCCAAGCCACGCCGTCGGGATTGGCTTTGGCGAAATCGGGCCATTCGATAAAAATCGCGCCGAAGTCAGGCAACAGCAACCCTGCCGGTGCCGGCGAGGCTTCGCGGGAACTCAGCTGCTCGGCACCGCCTGCATTGAACGCATAGACCTGCCCATCCCACACTCTGCACAGTCCGGTGCCGTCCTCGAGACCCGCCTCGCGATCGTCGTCGGTGCAGGTGTGCCGGATCGTACCCACAGGAAATGAGTACTTGCCATTGGTCCAGGTGATGTCCGACGGCAGACGAAGGTCGGTGTTGGGTACGATCAGCGAAAAGACCTCGGTCGTCAGCGCAGCCGGCTCGTTGTCTGTGGGCCGGAACTGTATCGTCGCTCCCGAGCGCGGCTCGCGATAGGTCGCATGGCTGAGCGAACATTCTGTTGCGTTCGCTGCTTGCGACAGGCTCAGCATGCCCAGAAAAATAGCTGCTGCTTTGCGGATGATCATTTAAGTCCCTGGAGCAGCATCATTGTGAAGTCTAAGCATCGATGCTTTAGCATGGCCGATGTCATGGTCGAAAGAAAGAATCGATGATCCGAAATCTCTTGATGCTCATTTCGATCTCAACATTTTCGTGCGGGAGCGCCTTTGCCACGGAACCCTATGTCGGCACATGGTCCCGGGACAGATCGAACTGCACCGCCGTTGCGGATGTTCAACGCCAGACTGTCTACACATTGTACCGCGATGCGCTGTCGGTCCCTGCTCTCGGCTGTGAACACGCAATGTTTCTCAAGACACCCACGGGTTGGGTGGCGCGGGCCAGCCAATGCTACGGATCCGACCCGTCGGCGGAAGAGCCGTTCTCCCGTGTCATCCATATTGTGGTCGACGGGGCGACGGTGAGATTGACATGGCCTGGCTTCGACAGCGGAGTTCTTGTCAGGTGCTGAAGACAAGTGCCCTTCCTCTGGATCTACAGCGTCGAGGACGGCAGCTTCAGCCTTAGATCACCCCCACAAGCAGCGCGGCTCCACCTATGAAGCCAACTGCGCAGACCCACAGAAGCCAAAGCCCACTCACCCTGCATTCGAGAACCGCGGCAGCCGGATTGGCGGGATCGTAGTGGACTTCGACCTTGTCGCCCTCGAGGTAGCGCCGTGATTGGCCGCTGACGAGGCTCGGCAGCGAAGCCGTCACGTTTGCGCCGAAAGCGATGCGATCGGCGGCGTAGCGCTGGCCGGCGACGCTATAGCTGTAGACGATGCGGGATTTGAAGACTGTTCGCCAGGGCCGATAGCCGCCTCCGGACCTGTCGCGGGTCTCAAATTTCTGCAAGCCCGAAGCATCGATGTGTCCTGCCGTGATGGGCCATTTCGCCGCCTGTTCCGCTAGTGACTTCTGGGCGAAGCCCATGCGCAGGACAAACAATCCCATGAACAGCAGCAGGGCCGCGGCGCCGAGGTTCTGCGGCTTGGGCAAAAACGGCCGGATCGCTTCCAGGGCGCCGCCGACGGAGAAGACCAATACCAGCGCGCCAACCACCAGCCCAGCCGAAAGCTGGACCATGAATTTGAAGGAACCTTCGGGCATGGTGCGTTCGATCACGGCCTTGGCTGGATCGGCCGGATTGTAGAAGACGGTTACGCCAGAGCCGTTTGGAAATTTCGCAAGGGTTTCCGCCACGGCAAAGTTTCCAAGGTTCTCCTGCACGCTGTAGTGCGAACTGCGAAATGTCTTGCCGTTCACCTTGTATTCGAAGGTGATCGCCGGGAAGTTGCGCATTTCGGTCGACCCTCTGCTGTCCGAACCGGATCCCGAACTGGTCACCTCGCGAGCCTCGACCCGCGACGAGACGATCTTTCCCAGCGTCGGAGACCAGCGGCTGACCGCCCTCACCTCCCACCACTTCAGGAACGTGACGAGGGAGAGCATGCCGGCAACCGCGCAGGCAAACCCGACCAACAGAAATTTGAGTTCCAAGTCTCAGCCCCCTTTGGCACTTCTGTGCCATGCCCCGCACAGGCATACCACGGTGATGAGGATAATGCGCCTGTCCACAAGCGTGGGAACCACACAATCTTTATGCGAAAAGGCCGGCGGATCGCTCCGCCGGCCTTTCTTGATCGGCAATGAAATTGCGATAGTTCTTGGCCTTGTCGACCAGCTTGTTTTTGGAAATCCCCCGCGCGCCCGCAGCGCGAAGCCTGAGGACGCGCAACGAAACGAATGTGGATTCCTTCAGTTCTTGGCCTTGTCGACCAGCTTGTTTTGGAAATCCCCCGCGCGCCCGCAGCGCGAAGCCTGAGGACGCGCAACGAAACGAATGTGGATTTCCTTCAGTTCTTGGCCTTGTCGACCAGCTTGTTTTGGAAATCCCCCGCGCGCCCGCAGCGCGAAGCCTGAGGACGCGCAACGAAACGAATGTGAATTTCCTTCAGTTCTTGGCCTTGTCGACCAGCTTGTTCTTGGAAATCCACGGCATCATCGCGCGCAGCTTGGCGCCGACTTCCTCGATCTGGTGGCTGTCATTGTTGCGGCGGATGCCCTTGAAGCGCGACATGCCGGCGCGGTATTCCTGCATCCATTCCGAGGTGAACTTGCCGGTCTGGATATCCTTCAGAACGCGCTTCATCTCGGCCTTGGTCTCGGCGGTGATGATGCGCGGGCCCGAGACGTATTCGCCCCATTCGGCGGTGTTCGAGATCGAGTAGTTCATGTTGGCGATGCCGCCTTCGTAGATCAGGTCGACGATCAATTTGACCTCGTGCAGGCACTCGAAATAGGCCATTTCCGGCGCGTAGCCGGCTTCCACCAGTGTCTCGAAGCCGGCGCGGATCAATTCGACCAGACCGCCGCACAGCACGACCTGCTCGCCGAACAGGTCGGTCTCGCACTCCTCGCGGAAATTGGTCTCGATAATGCCCGAACGGCCGCCGCCAACGCCGCAGGCGTAGGAGAGCGCCAGATCGAGCGCATTGCCCGAAGCATCCTGGTTGACCGCGACCAGGCACGGCACGCCGCCGCCCTTCTGGTATTCGCCGCGCACCGTATGGCCGGGCCCCTTCGGCGCGATCATCACGACGTCGACCGAGGCTTTAGGCTCGATCAGGCCAAAATGAACGTTGAGGCCGTGGGCAAAGGCGATCGCTGCGCCATCGCGGATGTTCGGCGCGATCTCGGATTTGTAGATGTCGGCCTGCAGCTCGTCGGGCGTGGCCATCATCATCAGGTCGGCCCACTTGGCGGCATCGGCCACGCTCATCACCTTGAGCCCGTCGGCCTCGACCTTCTTGGCGGTCGCCGAGCCGGCCTTGAGGCCGATGGCGATGTCCTTGACGCCGGAATCCTTGAGGTTGAGCGCATGCGCCCTGCCCTGGCTGCCATAGCCGATGATGGCGACCTTCTTGCCCTTGATCAGGTTGAGATCGGCATCGCGATCGTAATAGACACGCATTTTTCTTCCTTCCCGTTTTGAATTCAGAGGCCTTGCGGCCCGGTTTTTGCCCTGTAAAGAGCGAGAAACTGCTGCGTCGCCCGGACGGCATCGCCGCCGATCGCCGCATCAGTCAATTCCAGCCGGTCGCCAAGCAGCAGGCGGATCTGCACGTCACGGGCGACCAGCCCGAAAAAGGTGCGGAACGCCGTCTCAGCATCGGAAAACTCGAGGAAACCAGCTTCCTTGCCTGCCTCGAGCACCGGCTTAAGGCGCCTGGCCAGTGCGAAGCGGCCGTTCTCCAGCACGATGGCGCCGAGATCCTCTTTCCCCGAACTAGCCTGGCCGACCGCCACCCGGTTCAGCGCGATCGAGGTGTCGCTCGAAATTACCTTGAGCCAGTCCGAAGCGAAGCGTTCGAGGCTCCCCGTCAGCGAAGCAAAGTCGAGCCCCTTGCGATCAACCGGCACTACCCGCACCTTGGACGCCTGCCATTGCACCGTTGCCGTCAACAGCCCGTCGCGATCGCCGAACCATTTGTAGAGCGTCTCCTTCGAGCAGCTCGCCCGCCGCGCCACGGCGGTCATGGTCAACTGATCGCCCTCTTCGACCAGCAGGCGAAGGGCAGCGTCGAGCACGGCTTTCTGCCGCTCCGTCAGCGTCTCGCTGGTGTCTATATCGGTCACAGCGTGCAACACGGTCTTTCCTCAGGAAGCGAACTCACCGCAGTTTAGGTACGAACTCGACGGCGTACCGTACGTTACGGTTCGGCTTTATGGCGTATTGCCCGACCCGGCGCAAGCCTTTATTTCTATAGCTTGCTCCATGCGGGGCATCACGGGAGACGGATCATGCTCGCCGGATTGCTTGCCTTGACCGTTACCGCAGTGTTCGCGGGCGCGGCTATCTACGTCAGCGTCGCCGAGCAGCCGGCGCGGCTTCGCCTCGATGACAAGGCATTGCTGCAGGAATGGCAGCCTTCCTACAAGCGCGGCGCGGCCATGCAGGCTTCGATCGCCGTCATCGCCTGTATTCTGGGCCTCGTCGCGTGGTGGCTGACCGGCAGTCTCGCTTACCTGGCCGGCGCCGTGCTGATCATCCTGCCCTGGCCATGGACGCTGCTGGTGATGATGCCGGCAAATAGGTTGCTGGAGGCGATGGACGCGAACACCATCAATCCTGAATCTCGGACATTGATCGTCAAATGGGGCAATCTGCATATGGTCCGCGTCGGGCTTGGCGTTCTGGCGACATTGGCATTCCTCTGGGGCAGTGCCTGACCTCGCCAATCGGCGCATCTTCGCCATGAAGGCGTGTCACTCCAGGGCGGGCGGAACTCGCAGGCGCCCAAGCAGAGCTGACAGCGCATCGAGCTCATCATTGGAAAGCCGGGAGCCGACCAACTCCGCGATCGAGCGGCCGTAGACAGCCCACATGCGGCGACGCGTCTCGCGCCCCTTGTCGGTGACACGAACGGTTTGCCCGCGGCCGTCATCGGCAACGGGAAGCTTCTCGACCAGCCCGTCGGCTTCCAGCCGCGCCAGCAGCCGGGAGATGTTGTACTGCGCAAACAGGGTGCGCTCGGTGAGTTGGAATGGCCGCAATCCACCCTCGCCCGCCTCGGCAAGCTCATGCAGGACGTCGTACCAGGCAAGCGGCGGCAGGCCACTGTCCTTCAGCGCGTCCTCGGCTCTTTCCAACAACTGGCGCGAAACCCGCATCAGGCGGGCCCAGGCTTTGATTGCTGGAGGTGTAGGAATCCCGGTCATGATTGCATCGTAGGGGATAGATGCAATTGCATCAAGCTTGACGATCGATGCAAATGCATCTATATAGATGCAGTCGCATCAATCACGAGAGGCAAATTCCGATGAAAGTATGAAATCTGCAGGATCGCCGACGTTCCGGAAACAGGCAGCCTGATCGCTCCGTTCTTCGGCCGCGAGGTCCATGTCTACCGCAGCGGCGAGCGTATCCGCGCTGCCGCCAACGTCTGCCTGCATTTCGGTGGTCCGCTCGACTGCAAGGACGGCAAGCTCGTCTGCCAGTGGCACGGCGCCTCGTTCGACATGGCGAACGGTGATCGCCTCGAAGGCCCGGCGTCGAAGGGCTCCCGCCTGATGTTCCTCTCCACCCGCATCGAGGACGGCGCCTTGAACTATGTCTGGGGAGAGTGAGATGACCGGTAAGCTCATCCTCGTCAGCCACCATCTTTGTCCCTATGTGCAGCGCGCGGCGATTTCACTTCGCGAAAAGGGCGTGCCGTTCGAACGCATCACGGTCGATCTCGCCAACAAGCCTGCCTGGTTCAAGGCGATATCACCGCTCGGCAAGGTGCCGCTGCTTCGCGTTGAGCATGACGGCCAGGAAACGGTGATCTTCGAATCGGCGGTCATCCTCGAATTCCTCGAGGAAACCCAGCCCAATCCACTGCATCCCACCGACCCCTATGCCCGTGCCCGGCATCGCGCCTGGATCGAGTTCGGCTCGGCAATCCTCAATGCCGTCGCCCGCTTCTATTCAGCGCCTACGGAAGCCGCGCTGCTCGCTGAAAGCGAGACGCTATCGGCAATGTTCGATCGCCTGGAAGTGGAACGGGCCAATGGCGCGGCTGGGCCAGGCTTCGACGGCGAGCGCTTTTCACTGGTCGACGCGGTCTACGGCCCGATTTTCCGCTATTTCGACGTCTTCGACCGGATCGGCGATTTCGGCATCCTGGACGGAAAGCCGCATGTCCAGGTATGGCGCGAGGCGTTGCGCATACGCCCATCCGTGAAGGGCGCGGTCGCTCCCGACTATCCGCAACGCCTCCATGCATTCTTGCAGGCTAAGGGTTCGCACCTTTCGGAAATCATCCGCCAAGGCGATCCGGCCATAGCGCTTCCGCAAGCCCTATCGGCTTGAATGGATTGATCACCGTTCCTGTAACCATGGAAGCAAGAAACTGCGGCGCCGGCGGGACTTTTGCCAGCGTCGCCACCAGCCTGTCGCGGACGAACGGCATCACAATCGAATCCGACTGATAAAACGGCGTCAGCACCAGCGACAGCGCCTGGAACACCCGCACATGCCATCGCCGCGTCCGGACATAGGCCTCCAGTGCAGTATCGACACGGTCCGTTCCCATGAGTGCGTAGTTGAGCGCGGCTGCATCGAGCAGCGCCATGTTCGCGCCCTGGCCGAGCTGCGGGCTGGTTGAATGGGCCGCATCGCCGATGACAGCCAATAGCCGTCCGGCTGGCGTCTTCATCGTGTGATGGCCATAGCGCGCCAGCGACAGCTGCTCGAAACTGTCGATCTGGTCGATGAAGGCCGCGCATTCAGGCCACAGCCCGACCAATCTCGCCTTCCATGCCTCGAGACCTGCCCCCCAGACGTACTCGGCATCCGCCGGCTTGAGGCTCCAGAAGAATGCCGCCATCTTCTGGGCATCCGGCTCGGGCCGGCCGATTGGCAGCACGCCGATCATCACGCTTGCGCTGTCGTAGCGCTGCAGCAGCGCGTGCTCGTCGAAACCCTCGCCGCGCCAGCCAAGCGATGCCCAGAAAGCGCCATAGGCGAGCGATCGCGGTTCGCCCGGATCGTTCACGCACCGCCGCAGTTTGGAGCGTGAACCGCTGGCGTCCACTACCAGGTCGAACGACCCCATCCGTCGTCCGTTGCGGCAGATCAATGTTGCCCATTCGCCGGCTTCCAGCGTCTCAAGCTCGATGCCTGTCTCAATGTGGATCGCTTGGCGCCGGGCGGCGCGGAAAAGCACGCCGAACAGAGCCGCGCGATGTACCGCCAGCCCGAAACGGCCGCCACGCCGGGCATCGTAGCGGACGTCGAGCACTGTGCGGCCGGTCTTGGCATCTGCAACATGCAGGCGGTCTATGCGGCAGCCCAGCGCCAGAATGTCTTCAAGCAGGCCGAGATCGGCAAGCACCGTCAGCCCGGTCGGCTGCAGGATCAGCCCGGACCCGACCGGTTTTGGCCGGTCGAAGCGCTCGAAGATCGTGACCCTATGTCCGGCGCGCTCGAGATAGAGCGCGGCGGCAAGTCCAGCCGGCCCGGCGCCGGCAATCGCGATGTCCAGAGAATTGGCCATCTGCCCGCCCCAACCCAGGCCGGACAATCCTTCAGCGCTGTCGCTAAATCTAGGCGCCGTCTCGGCCTGGAGGCTCAGCCTTCGGCAGCATCGAAAACCTTCCGCGCCTCGCGTACAGCGCCGTGATTGAGCTCGGCCCATTGGATCAGCTGATGCAAGGGTCCAAACATCGAGCGCCCGAGATCGGTGAGGCTATATTCGACGCTCGGCGGCTTGGTCGGGAAGACCTGGCGATGGACATAGCCGTCGCGCTGCAGATCGTGCAACGTCTGGGTGAGCATGCGCTGTGAAATATCGGGCACGAGGCGCCGCAACTCGCCGAAGCGGTACGGCTTCTCGGCCAAGGCCTCCATCAGCAGCGAACTCCATTTGTTGCTGATCCCCTGGATCACGTCGCGAACCGGGCAATCCGCAAGGTTTCCGCCCCCGCTGCCTGCCTTGTATATCTCGAGCTTCGATCTCAGATTAACGATCTTGCCGTCCATGGCTGGTTCCCTGGGTGTGCCTACCTCCCGCAAAACTGCCTTCTTTACGAGGATGGGTCAATTCCTATTTTAGTGCTGGTCTCTTTTTGAGACTAACATATGCACCCGCCGCTCCGGCGCAACGTCAGGACCCTTCATGACCGACACCCTTCTTGTCACCGGCGCCTCCGGCCAGCTTGGCCGCGGCGTCATCAATCATCTGCTTGACACGCTCATCTCCCCTCAGCGCATCATCGCCGCCACCCGCAATCCGGAAAATCTGGCCGATCTGGCAGCGCGCGGCGTCACTGTCAGGGCGGCCGACTTCGACGACACCGCATCGTTGGCCAGTGCATTTACCGGCGCCGACAGAGTTCTGATCATTTCGACAAACGAGCTTGCCCTTCCGGGCAAGCGCCTGAAGCAACATGAGACTGCGGTCGCCGCCGCAAAAAGCGCCGGCGTTTCGCATCTGCTCTACACATCGATGCCCAATCCGGAGCCAGGATCGCCGGTGCTGTTTGCGCCCGATCACCACGGCACCGAGCAGGCGATCAAGGCGAGCGGCATTTCCTACACCATCTTCCGCAACGGCTGGTACCAGGAGAACCTGTTCATGGCGCTGCCGCACGCCATCGCCTCGGGGCAGTGGTACACATCCGCCGGAGACGGCCGTATTGCCCATGGCGCGCGCGACGATATGGCCGCGGCGATCGCCGCCGGTCTCGCATCGGGGGCAACCGAAAGCACGACATACACGCTGACGGGTCCGCAGGCCTATACGGTCGCTGAAATCGCGGCCCTCGTCACCGAAGTTACCGGCAAGCCAATCGAGGTCGTCCAGCTTTCCGACGAAGCGCTGACCGGGGGATTGAAGGCAGCCGGCGTCCCCGAAGGTTTCGCCCCGGTCATCGTTTCCTTCGACACCAATACCCGCTCCGGCCGCATCAGCATGGTGACGGACGCGATCGAGACGCTGTCTGGCAGGAGGCCGCGGCCGCTGAAGCAATTTCTTGAAGTAAATAAGGCGGCTCTGGTGAGCTGAGCCTGACAAATGGCCGTGCCCTTCGAAGGGCACGGCCATTTGTTCAGATAGCCACCTGCGTCCCGATCTCGACCACCCGTCCGGTCGGGATCTGGAAATATTCCGTTGCATCGGCCGCCGAGCGCGCCAGCCCGATGAACAGCTTGTCCTGCCAGACCGGCATGCCGGAATTGGGCGAGGCCTTGAGCGAGCGCCGCGACAGGAAGAAGGAGGTCGTCATGATGTCGAACTTCCAGCCCTGCTTGCGGCAGATCGCCAGCGCACGCGGGATGTTGGGCTGCTCCATGTAGCCGAAGGTCAGCGTCACCCGCATGAACAGCTCGTTGACGGTCTCCATCTTCACCCGCTCGCTGTCGGGCACGACCGGCTGCGGCGCCGTCACAACCGAAAGGATGACGTTCTGCTCGTGCAGCACCTTGTAGTGCTTGAGGCTGTGCATCAGTGCCGTCGGCGCGCTCAGCGGATCGCTGGTCAGGAACACCGCGGTGCCCGACACCAGATGCGGCTTCTTCTTCAGCAGATTGCCGGCGAGGAAATCGAGCGGGATCTCGTTCCGGCGGGTCTTGTCGAACAAATAGCGGCTACCGCGGATCCAGGTCCACATAGTCATCACGATAACTGCGGCGATGGCAAGCGATGCCCAGCCACCTTCAAACACCTTGACTATGTTGGCAGCAAAGAAGCCGGTATCGACGAAGGCGAACACGGCCATCAAGGCGATCGCGACGCCAAGCGGCCATTTCCAGATGCGCGTCATCACAACAAAAAGCAGCACATTCGTCACCAGCATGTTGCCGGTCACCGAAATACCGTAGGCCGAGGCCAGGCGGCTGGATTCGCCGAAGCCGACCACCAGCAACATCACGACCAGCGCCAGCATCAGGTTGATGCGCGGCAGATAGATCTGGCCCGACTGTTTTTCCGACGTGTGCTGGATGACGAAACGCGGCAGCATGTTGAGCTGCACCGCCTGCCTGGTCAGCGAGAAAGCGCCGGAGATCACCGCCTGGCTGGCGATGACGGTCGCCGCCGTCGCCAGCACGACCATCGGAATAAGCGTCCAGCCCTGGTTCATCTCAAAGAAGGGATGGCCGACAACGCCGCCATTTGCCAGCACGAAGGCGCCTTGCCCGACATAGTTGAGCAATAGACAAGGGAACACGATTGCCAGCCAGGCGAGCACGATCGGCTTGCGGCCGAAATGGCCGAGATCGGCATAGAGCGCCTCGGCGCCGGTGACGGCGAGGAAGACCGCACCAACCGTGACGAAGGCCACGTCGGGCGAGTTGACCAGGAACGACACGATGTAATGCGGGCTGATCGCCAGCAGGATTTCCGGATCGGCGATGATGTGGTTAATGCCGGAAAGGCCGATGGCCAGGAACCATAGCGCCGTGACTGGCCCGAACACCAATCCTACGCCGCCGGTGCCGAACCGCTGTACCGCAAACAGGATCGCCAGGATGGCCAATGTCAGCGGCACCACATAGGGCTGAAATGTCGGCGTGACGACATTCATACCTTCGACCGCTGATAGCACCGAGATCGCCGGCGTAATGACCGCGTCGCCGAAAAAAAGCGCCGCGCCGACGATGCCGATGCCGAGGATCACCGCCGAGCGCGTCGGAAAACTGTTGCGCGCCAGCGCCATCAGCGACAGCACCCCGCCTTCGCCTCGATTGTCGGCACGGAGCACGAACATGATGTATTTGATGGTGACGGTGATCGTCAGCGACCAGATGATCAGCGAGAGTACGCCCAGGATGTCGCCACGGTTGGCGACATTGCCACCGGCTGATGCATGCAACGCCTCTCGGAATGCATAGATCGGGCTGGTCCCGATATCGCCGTAAACCACGCCGAGCGCGCCCAGCATCAGCACCTTGGTGCTGTGCTGCTCGACCTCAGAATGGCTGGATTGTTCGACAGGTTCTGCCTCGTTACCAGCATTGGTAAGGGCCATGGACGACACTCCAATAAGCGCGCGGTGCTCTACGCTTGCTGCGCTGCAATATCAAGTGCCGTCACGTAATGGCTCCGTCCCGATATTGCGAGTCCTCCACGACTTGGCAGACTCAGTCCCATCGGCAGACTACCTGGAATGTCGCAACGGAAACGTTTTTAAATAGCCACCTGCGTCCCGATCTCGACGACGCGTCCGGTCGGTATCTGGAAATATTCCGTTGCATCGGCCGCCGAGCGCGCCAGCCCGATGAACAGCTTGTCCTGCCAGACCGGCATGCCGGAATTGGGCGAGGCCTTGAGCGAGCGCCGCGATAGGAAGAAGGAGGTCGTCATGATGTCGAACTTCCAGCCTTGCTTGCGGCAGATCGCCAGCGCACGCGGGATGTTGGGCTGCTCCATGTAGCCGAAGGTCAGCGTCACCCGCATGAACAGCTCGTTGACCGTTTCCATCTTCACCCGCTCGCTGTCGGGCACGACCGGCTGCGGCGCCGTCACAACCGAAAGGATGACGTTCTGCTCATGCAGCACCTTGTAGTGCTTCAGGCTGTGCATCAGCGCCGTCGGTGCGCTCAACGGATCGCTGGTCAGGAACACCGCGGTGCCCGACACCAGATGTGGCTTCTTCTTCAGCAGATTGCCGGCAAGGAAATCCAGCGGGATCTCGTTCCGGCGGGTCTTGTCGAACAAATAGCGGGTGCCGCGGATCCATGTGGACATGATCAGCCCCATGCCGCAGGCGACCGTGATCGACACCCACCCGCCTTCGAGGATCTTGACGACGTTTGCGAGGAAAAATCCGGTATCGATCGTGCCGAACAGCAGTGTGAGCGCGGCCGCCAGTGCAAGCTGCCATTTCCACCGGAACCGCATCACCACGAACAGCAGGATGGTCGTCATAAGCATTTCGCCAGTCACCGAAATGCCATAGGCGGAAGCCAGCGAACTCGAACTGCCAAAGCCGACCACCAGCAACATCACGCCCAGCGCGACCACCAGATTGACCCGCGGCATGTAGATCTGGCCGGACTGCATCTCGGAAGTGTGCTGCACCTCGATACGTGGCAGCAGATTGAGCTGCACCGCCTGACGGGTCAGTGAGAAAGCGCCGGAGATCACCGCCTGACTGGCGATCACCGTCGCTGCCGTGGCCAGCCCAACCATGGGCATTAGCGCCCAATCCGGCAGCATCTGGAAGAATGGATTGGTGGGTTTGCCGCCGTTGGCAAGAACGAACGCGCCTTGTCCGAAATAGTTGAGGAGCAAACAAGGAAACACGACAGCAAACCATGCCAGCACGATCGGCCTGCGCCCGAAATGGCCGAGATCGACATAGAGGGCTTCGGCCCCGGTGACCGCCAGGAACACCGCCCCGACCGTGACGAAAGCGCCGGTGGGCGTATTGGCCAGATAAGCGACTGCGTAATAGGGATTGACCGCCAGCAGGACCGACGGATCGTCAAGCAGATGGTAGACCCCGGCGGCGCCGATGGCCAGGAACCACGCTGCCGTCACCGGCCCGAACACGGCCGCCACCCTGCCGGTGCCGAACCGTTGCACGGCAAAGAGCATTGCCAGGATGACAAGAGTGATCGGAACGACAAAGGTTTCGAGCGTCGGAGCCATCACTTCCAGGCCCTCGACAGCCGAAAGCACGGAGATGGCGGGCGTTATTATCGCGTCGCCGAAAAAAAGCGCCGCGCCGCAGAGTCCGATCCCCAGAATGAACGGGGCTCCCTTTGGATAAGCACTACGCGCAAGCGACATCAGCGACAGCGTGCCGCCCTCGCCCTTGTTGTCGGCTCTGAGGACGAAAGCGACGTACTTTATCGTGACGATGATCGTCAGCGCCCAGACGATAAGCGACAGTACGCCGAGGACGTCGTTGCGCGCGACCGGTCCCGACGACGCGTGCAGTGCTTCCCGAAATGCGTAAATTGGGCTGGTGCCGATATCGCCGTAAACCACGCCCAACGCGCCCAGCATCAGCACCTTGGTGCTGTGCTGCTCGACGGTGGAGTGGCTGGATTGCTCGATGGGTTCTGCCTCGCTACCAGCGTTGGCAAGGGCCATGGACGACACTCCCATAGACGTTCGGTGCTCTATGCCGCGGGGATGGAAAGGGCGCGCTGCCATGCCGGGGACGCAGGGCTATCGGCTCGCCTCTCTCTACCAGCCACAAGCCTTCAGAAACCGCCTGACCGTTCCAGCCATGCCATACTCCAACGCATCGGCTGTCAACCCATGCCCGATCGACACTTCGGCCAATGCCGGGATGCGCCTGGCCAGTGCCGGCAAATTGCTCACCACAAGGTCGTGCCCGGCATTGACCTGGAGCCCTGCGGCCAGTGCGGCATCCGCCGTCTTTCCCAATTTCTCCAATTCCTTCGCCGCTTTTGCCGAATCGGAATGATAGCTGCCGTACGGACCCGTATAGAGTTCGATCCGGTCGGCGCCGGTGTCGCGAGCGGCTTTCACGCCATCGGGGTCAGGATCGGAAAACAGCGACACGCGAAAGCCTCCCTTCTTCAGGCGCTTGACAACCGGTGTCAGGAACGCAGCCTCGGCGGCGAAGTTCCAGCCATGATCGGAAGTCGCTTGCGCCGGGTCGTCGGGCACCAGCGTCACCTGCTCGGGCTGATGCTTTTCCACAAGCGCCAGGAACTCCGCGGTCGGATAGCCCTCGATGTTGAATTCCGCATTCGGGAACTCGTCGTCGATCAGCGCCCTGATCTCAGGCAGGTCGGAATGCCTGGTGTGCCGCTCGTCGGGTCGCGGGTGCACCGTCAGCCCGTGCGCGCCGGCGGCAAGGGCAATGCGTCCAAGCCCGGTCACGCTTGGCCACGGCAGGTCCCGCCGGTTGCGCAGCATGGCGATGGCGTTGAGGTTGACGGAAAGCTTTGCAGGCATTTGCACGGTTCCAGGCTGATCTCGGCGCGCATCTATACCGCCTTTAAGCGGAACAGACAGAGGGTTTCAGGTGTTCCAAGGTGAACGAAGAAAATCGAGCGCAAGGAGTTCCCTGTTGAATTTTCTCGATGCCGTGCCGGCGATCCGCCGCATCGATACCGATCGCGAAGACCTCCTCGCCATCGATGTCGTCGGCCATGTCGCAGCGGCCGACGCCGAAAACCTGTTCGGATTGCTGGAAGCGGCCTACGCGCTGCACTCGAAAATCGACGTGCTGGTGCGCCTGATCGATCATGAGGGTGTCGACTGGACCGACGTATCGGACGAGACGATCGAACAGGGCATAGCTCATGCAGTGGAGCATATCGGCCGCTGCGCCGCGGTCGGTGAGCCGAACTGGATAGCCGAGGCAAGAGCCTTTCTGCCTGCCTCTGTGCCTATCGAACTCCGGCATTTCGAGGCCAAGGACGAGGCCGCCGCTTGGGAATGGCTTGGCGCCAACCCGATCACCCAGCGCTGATGCGGCCTATCGGACGATCGTCAGCCGTTCGGCCGCGCGCGTGATAGCGGTGTAGAGCCAACGCTGCCGGGTTTCCTTGAACGCCCAGCTTTCGTCGAAAAGCACGATCTCGTTCCACTGCGACCCTTGCGCCTTGTGCACGGTCAGCGCGTAGCCATAGTCGAAATCGTCGAAACGCTTCTTCTGCTGCCAGGGAATGTCGGCGTCCGGATCTTCGAACGCCGCCTTGAGCAGCTTGATCTTGGCGACGCCGCGATCCGGGTCGTCTTCCTCCGGCGAAACCAGCAGATTGATGCCGGGCTTGACCGTCTCGCGCGACGAGGTCATCACCTTCCACAGCGAGCCGTTGAGCAGTCCCTTGGCCGGATCGTTGCGCAGGCAGACCAGCTTGTCGCCGGCTTGCGGATAATCGGCGTTGAACCCCTTCAGCTCGCGCAGCCGCTGGTTATAGCGGCGGCGCGTGCGGTTGGTACCGACCAGCACCTGGTCCGACTTCAGCACCAGTTCCTGGGTGACGTCTTCCTTGCCGATCACTTGCGCCGCGCCATAGTCGCCGCGCATGAACTCGCGGCCCTCGCGCACGTCCAGCGCCAGCCTGATGATCGGGTTGTCGCGCGCCTGGCGGTGGATTTCGGTGAGCAAAATGTCCGGCTCGTGGTCGGTGAAGAAGCCGCCGCCGGAGATCGGCGGCAACTGGCCGGGATCGCCAAGCACCAGGATCGGCGTGCCGAAGCTCATCAGGTCACGGCCAAGCTGCTCGTCGACCATCGAGCATTCGTCGATGACGACGAGCTTGGCTCGCGAGATCGGGCTCTGCCGGTTGAGCGAAAAGGTCGGCGACATCGAGGTTTTGCCGGTCACCTCGTCCGCTACCGATTCCTCGCCTTTCGGCCGGTAGATCAGCGAATGGATGGTACGGGCATTGACCGCGCCCTTGGAACGCAGCACCTGCGCCGCCTTGCCGGTAAACGCGGCGAACTGCACCTGGCCGTCGACATGCTCGGCGAAATAGCGCGCCAGCGTCGTCTTGCCGGTGCCGGCATAGCCGAACAGCCGGAACAGCTGCGGCTTGCCGGCTTTCAGCCAGCCGGCCACTGCCTTCAGCGCCTCGTCCTGTTGAGGAGAGAATTCCATCAGCGCGACAGACCGGATTCGCGAGGGAAAGACAAGGTGAGTGCCATCACCATCAATTTCACCGCCGGCAACTGCGCCGCTGCGACAGGATTATCAGTGCCGAACAGGAACGTAAAGAGAACAAACCAGGCGACCGCAGCTTACCGAGCCCGCTGTGGATCGTTCTCCAGCAGGATCGGCTTGCCATGCGGCGTTGCGTGCGCGGCGCGTTCCCAGGCAGCGGCAATGGTGTCCACGTCTTTCTTGCCGGCAATGCCTTTGGCCGACAGCAGCTTTTCCAGCGCCGCCAGCCAGTGCTCGTAGTAATCGCGACCGTCGCGCGCGGCGCCCGGCCGCTTCACCTCTGCCGACAAAGCATCCGCCCATTCGCTCCACGAAAACAACCCGTTATCGTGCAGTGCTACCGTCATGGCAAAGGCCTCTGCCTGCCACGGCTCGGCAAACACAGGCGCCTCGACACCGGCTGGCGACATAGCGGCGATTGAGCTCGTCTCACGCCGACTCAAGGTAGTTCTCCCACGCATCGATCGAAACGACAAGTGTCGGGTCGGCGCCCTCGCCCCAGATTTCGCTGCCGGTGAAGGCCACCGTATAGACCCATTGCGGGTTTTCACCCTGGCCGTGCGCGTTTGTGTCGGGAAAAACAAAGCCGCCGCGCACAGCCTCGACGACACCTTGCTTGCCGCGTGCATAGCGCGGGAGCCTGGTGTGGCCCGTCGGATGGAAATTCTTCGTACGCACAGTGTCGCCCGCCTTGAACCGCGCCGGCGTAGCGACCGGCCGGTCGCAAGGCCCGCCCTTGGCCAGCACCGCCGGAACATCTTTAGCCTTCAGCACCCGTTTGGGTGTCGCTGCAGGGTCGACTGCGTCGCCCGTGGCCAGGTCGCGGTCGCCGACGAAACCATGGCGCTTGAGCAGCACCTCCAGCGCCTTGATCCATATCTGGTAGTAGCTGGAGGCATAATAATCCGCTGGATGCAGCGATTCCCGCGCGTGCCGGCTCTCGTCGATGTTCCAAGCGCCCATGGCGCCGGCGCACAACGTCACGCCCAGCGCCCGCCTTTCCCAATCGGTATGGAAATAGGGTTCGTCCGGTTCTGGCGCGACCGGCCCGAAACCCATCTGGCCGCCGAGATCCTGCGGCCCGTTCATGCCGGCTCCCGCGCCAACGCGGTGCCGATCATGGCATTGCGCGTCACAAGATCGGCGAGCCGTGCCTCATCCCAGCCCTCGGTGCCCCTTGGCTGCATAGGCACCACCAGATAGCGAAGCTCGGCGGTCGAATCCCACACCCGGATTGTTGTCGTCGCCGGCAAGATCAGCCCGAATTCCTCGAGCACGCCGCGCGGATCGATCACTGCGCGCGAACGGTAGGGCGGCGCCTTGTACCAGACCGGCGGCAGGCCGAGCACCGACCACGGATAGCAGGAGCATAGCGTGCAGACGACGAGGTTGTGCGTGTCGGCCGTGTTGAAGACCGCCTGCATGTGCTCGCCTTGCCGGCCGGTGTAGCCGAGCGATTCGATTGCTGCCGTCGCGTCACACTTCAGCCATGCGGCAAACGCGGGATCAACCCAGGCTTTCGCCACCACCTTTGCGCCGTTGCGCGGCCCGATCTTGGTCTCGTAGGTGTCGACAATGACATCGATCGCCGCCGGATCGATCAGGCCTTTGCGGGTGAGAATCGTCTCCAGCGCGCGCACGCGCGCCGCAAAAGGATCAAGCTCGTTGTCATGGTGGTGATTATGCGGCATGGCGTCAAATTACGATCGCGGACCCCCGGCCGCAAGCACCACGGCTTGGGCCAGCGCTATTCGGCTGCCGCCTTTTGCGGCACTGGTTCTTCCTCCTCGTCGAACAGTGACGGCTGGTCGACCGCTTCGACCGGCCTCGGCTCGCCCCGGCGCCGCGCCCACAGCCTGACCAGCCAGCCGGAAAAATGCTCCATGTAGACGTAGATGACGGGCGTGACGAACAGCGTCAGTGCCTGCGAGGCGACCAGACCGCCGACCACCGCCACGCCGAGAGGCTGGCGCAGTTCCGCACTGGCACCGGTGCCGAGCGCGATCGGGATGGTACCCATCAGCGCCGCAAGCGTGGTCATCATGATCGGTCGGAAGCGCATCAGGCAGGCCTTGTGGATGGATTCGACAGGCGACATCCCCTCGCGCCTAAGCTCGAGCGCCACGTCGATCATCATGATGCCGTTCTTCTTGACGATGCCGATCAGCATCAGGATGCCGATCACCGCGATCACCGACAAATCCATCCCCGCCAGCCGCAGTGCCACCAGCGCGCCAAGCACCGCCGACGGAAGCCCGGTCAGGATGGTAAGCGGATGAATGAAGCTCTCATAGAGCATGCCGAGAACGATATAGATGGTGAGGATCGCGCCACCGATCAGCAGTCCCTGGTTGGAAAGCGAATCCTGGAAGGTCTTCGCCGTGCCCGAGAAAGTGGTCGAGATCGTCGGCGGCATGCCGATCTTTTCCTTCAGGGCATTGATGTGGCTCACGCTGTCACCGAGGGCTACGCCTTGCGGCAGATTGTAGGAGATGGTCACAGCCGGAAGCTGGCCGAGTTGGTTGACGGTCAAAGCACCGGCGGTCCGATCGACGCGGGCGAACGCGCCGAGCGGCACCAGGCTGCCGCTCGCCGTTCTCACCTTGATGGCCAGCATCCGCTCGGGCGACCACTCGATCTTCGGATCGAGTTCCATGATCACGTCGTAGCTGTCGGCCGAGCCGAAGATGGTCGACACCTGCTGGGTGCCGAAACCGCCATAGAGACTGGAGCGCAACGTATCGGTATCGACGCCGAGCGTCGCCGCCTTGTCGCGGTCGATCACCAGCGTCGCCTGAAGCGCATTGTTCTGCAGGTCATTTGTGACGTCGGTGAAGGCGGCATGGTCGGCAGCCATCGCGTCCGTCAGCTTCTGCGCCCAGACGTTCGTCAGGCGGGTATCCAGGCCCTGCACGGCAAGCTGGTAGGCACTCGCCGAAGAACGCGCGCCGAGCCGCAGGTTCTGCACCGGCTGCATGTAGGTTTCGATGCCGGGCACGTTGGCAAGTTGGCGCCGCAGATCCGAAAGCACCTTGTCGATGTTCGGTCGCTGGTCCTTGTCTTTCAGCTGCACAAACAGCTGGCCCTGGTTGAGCGCATTGCTTCCACTGCCCGCCGACCAGCCGACATGCGCGACGTAGGGCGAATGGGTGAAGACATCCGCCACTTGCCCCTGCAGCTTCACCATGGCGTCAAACGAAATATCCTGGCGCGCAATGGTCGTCACTGAGACCTGGCCGATATCCTCCTGCGGGAAAAAGCCCTTCGGCGAGATCTGGATCAGCCACACCGACAGCCCGGCGGTCACGAGGAAGACAAGGAAGACAAGGAAATTGTGGTGCAGGCAGAATGTCAGCAGCCTGTCATAGCCCCGTATGAAGACGTTTTGTCTGTGGTCCCCGCCATGCGCTGCTTTCTGCTCGGCTTTCGATAATGACAGCAGCCGCGAGCACAGCATCGGTGTCAGCGTCAGCGAGACGAACATCGACGCCAGGATGGCGACCGTCACCACCACCGCGAATTCGTTGAAGATGCGCCCGATCACGCCGCCCATCAAAAGCACTGGAATGAACACGGCGACCAGCGAGATCGAGATCGAGATGATGGTGAAGCCGATCTCGCGCGCCCCCTTGAGCGACGCCTCGAGGGCCGAGAGCCCGTCCTCCTCCATATGGCGGAAAATATTTTCCAGCATGACGATGGCATCGTCGACGACAAGGCCGACCGCCAGCGTCAGCCCCATCAATGAGACGTTGTCGATGGAAAAGCCGAACAGGTACATCACACCCAGCGTGGCAATGAGCGAAATTGGCACCGCCACGGCGGGGATGACCGTCGCCGTCACCCGGCGCAGGAACAGGAAGATCACCATCACTACCAGCGCGATGGTGAGCAGCAGCGTGAACTGCACGTCATCCACCGCCTCGCGGATCGACGTCGAGCGGTCGTTGAGCAACTGGATGCTCGCCGCCGCCGGCATCTGACCCTCGAAGGAAGGCAGCATCGCCTTGACGCGGTCGACGACATCGACGGTATTGGCGTCCGGCTGACGCTGCACCGCCATGATGATGGCGCGGGTGCCGTCGTACCAGCTTGCCGTCGTCGTGGTCTCGACCGAATCGATGACGCGGGTCACCTCGCCGAGCCGCACCGGATGGCCGTTCTTTGTTGCGATGATGATGTTGGAGAATCCCGCCGCGTTGGTCAGCTGCGTGTTCGCGGTGATCGTCAGCTGCTGTTTGTTGTTCTTGAGCACGCCGAGCGGCGTGTTGCTGTTGGCCGAGGCAATGGCCGCCTGCAGCTGGTCGATCGAGATGCCGCGAGCGGCGAGCGCCGTCGGATCGATCTGGACGCGTACGGCATATTTTTGCTGGCCGTAAATCGAAACCTGCGCAACGCCATCGATCGTCGACAGCGATGGCGAAATCACATTCTCGGCAAAGGCATCGAGATCGGTCAGCGGAATGGTGTCGCTGACCAGCGACATCAGCAGGATCGGCGCGTCGGCTGGATTGACCTTGCGATAGCTCGGCGGGCTGGTCATCTCCGGCGGCAATTGTCGCTGCGTGCGTGCGATCGCCGCCTGCACGTCGGCGGCGGCGTCGTCTATGTCGCGGTTGAGCACGAACTGAATGGCGATCGAGGTCGAGCCGAGCGAGTTGGTCGTCGAAATCGAATCGATGCCGGCGATGGTGGCAAACTGCTTGATCAGCGGCGTTGCCACCGAGGTCGCCATGGTTTCCGGCGAGGCCCCGGGCAGCGAGGCCGAGACGTTGACCACCGGAAATTCCGCGCTTGGCAGTGCCGCTACCGGCAGGAATTTGTAAGCAAATAGCCCGCCCAGAACCAGAGCGAACGACATGAGCAGCGTTGCGACCGGCCTGCGGATGCAGAATTCGGAAATCATGGCTGTGTTCCGCCCGTCCGGTCAGCCTCGGCGACCTTCGGAGCCGCCTGGTCGCCGGTGCCGGTCGAAGCCTTGCCTTCGCGCACCGCCGCACCGTTCTTCAGCTTGGTCTGGCCTTCGACGACGACACGCTCGCCGCTTTTCAATCCTTGGCTGATCGCAGTGTTGGCGCCTTCTGTCAGCGCGACCTGCACCGGCCGCATTTCAACGGTGTTGTCCGGCTTGATCACATAGACGAACGGCCCCTTCTGGCTAGGCTGGACGGCAACCGTCGGAACCGACGTCATTTGCGGCATAATGCCGGCATCGAGCACGACGTTGACATATTGGCCCGGCCACAGCGAAAGATCGGCGTTGGGCACGCTGGCCCGCGTTGCGATCGTGCCGGACGCGGTATCGACGGAGGAATCGACGAAATCCAGGGTTCCCCTGCCGATCGGCTTCGGGTCGCCATCCTTGGTCAGCGTCACCGCGCCTTGCTGCGGCGCCGCCAGCGCTTTGTGCAGTAACCCAAGATCGCTTTCGGGGAGATTGAAATTCACCTGCAACGGGTCGACCTGCGTGATCGTCACCAGCGGGGTCGACGTGCTGCTGCTGTTGCTGGTGGTGACGAGATCGCCGACGGCGACGCTGACCGCGCCAAGCCTGCCGGAGATCGGCGCCCTGATCGTGGCGAAGCCAAGCTGGATTTGGTCGGCATCGATCGTTGCCTTGTCGGCGTCGACGGTGGCCGCTGCGGATTTCTGCGCCGCGACAGCCTGATCGTAGGTCTGCTGTGTGCCGGCTTGCCTGGCGACAAGATTTTTGGCCCGCAGAAGATCGGCCGTGGCGCTGGCAAGCAGCGCCTGATCTTTTGCGAGCGTCGCCTGATCGCGTGCCAATTGCGCCTTCAACGAGCGATCGTCCAGCGAGAACAGAAGATCGCCTGCCTTCACCATCTGTCCGTCCTTGACCGCGATTGCGACGATCTGGCTCGAGACCCTTGCGTTGATGCTGACCACGGCAGGAGAGGACACGAAGCCGATGGCATAGCGCCGGACCGGAAAATCGGCCGTCGAGGCGGTGGCGGCAACCACCGAAGTCGAACGCGCGGCACTTGCCGCTGCAGCGGGTTTGTCCGCCGCCGTCTGCTTCGCCGACAGGAGATGCTGAAGATCGCTCATTGCGCTGGGCGAAAGATACAGCCACGCCGCGGCAACGCAGGCTGCAGCGATCACCGCAAATACGATCTTTCCGCGCATCGACAAAAGGCCTCTCGATCCGACACGCCGCTATCCGGTGGCCGTAGTCTAGCTCAACTCGCAGCCGATTGCCGCGCTTTTGCCAGATAATAGAGGATGCCGAAGGCGAAAAAGGGCCAAAACCCGTCATTACGAAGATTTAATGTGCAGTGCACAATAAAACGGCAGCTAACGCAGCATCGGCCACAGCGTCGCCGCCAGCATCACGCCCATGGCGATGTTGAACCATTTGAGCCGCACCGCATCTGCCAGAAAACCGCGCAGCGCCATGCCGAAACCGGCCCAGGTCGAAATGCTCGGCAGCATGACGACGGCGAACGCAGCCGCGATCAGTACCACGGACACAAACGGGCGTTCCGGGTTGGTATAGACGGCCATGGCGGTAATCGCCATCACCCAGGCCTTGGGATTGACCCACTGGAAAGCCGCAGCCTCGATGAAGCGCATTGGCTGGCCCTTCGCCTCGCCTTCGCCGCCGAGCGACCGCGACATGGCGATCTTCCAGGCGAGATAAAGCAGGTAAAGGCCGCCGGCGATCTTCAACCCGGTATGCAGCACCGGAAAGGCCGTCAACACGGCGCCAAGCCCGAAGCCTACGGCAAGCAACAGCACGAGGAAGCCGATGCCGATGCCGAGCATGTGTGGCACGGTCTTGACCAAGCCGAAATTCACACCCGAGGCCAGAAGCATGAAATTGTTAGGACCCGGCGTGACCGAGGTCACGAAGGCATAAACCAGCAAGGCGAAAAATGCGTCGAATGTCATGCCGTTTCCCTAATCAATGCGATCGATGGCAAAGCGACGAGATAGAGCCAAGCTGGATGACTACATCCCTTGCGGGCCGCGGTTCATCGCCGCCACCCCGGTGCGGCAGATCTCGACGAGCCCGAGCGGTTTCATGATGGCGATGAACTGATCGAGCTTGGACCCCTTGCCGGTGATCTCGAAGATGAAATGCTCGGTGTTGGCATCGATGACGCTGGCGCGGAATGCATCGGCGAGCCGGAGCGCCTCGACGCGGGCTTCGCCGGTGCCGGCGACCTTGACCAGCGCGAGTTCCCGCTCCAGTGGCCGCTCCTGTCCGAATTCCTGCGACCGCACGGTGAGATCGACGACGCGGTGCACCGGCACGATGCGCTCGAGCTGGTGCTTGATCTGCTCCAGCACGTGCGGCGTGCCGCACGTCACGATGGTGATGCGCGACAGGTGCTTTTCGTGCTCGGTTTCCGAGACCGTCAGGCTCTCGATGTTGTAGCCACGTCCGGAAAACAGGCCGATGACCCGGGCAAGCACGCCCGGCTCATTGTCAACCAGGACCGAAAGCGTGTGGTTCTCTGGTTTTTCCGTCTCCTTGGCGATGAAATAGGCGGAGCCGGTCGGTTGAAGCTGTGCGTTCATGACATGAATCTCGATTTCAAACTTTTGCGCTAATCTGCTGTTTCCGCACAGCTTCCTCGAATCAGGCTACACCAGTTCCCTGCCTTTGGCGTCGATCGCGTTGGCCACAGCTTCGTCGGTCGCCTCGTCAGGCAACAGCATCTCGTTATGCGCCTTGCCGGACGGAATCATCGGGAAGCAGTTGGCGAGCGTCGCCACGCGACAGTCGAAGAGGACGGGCTTCTTAACCGCGATCATCTCCTTGATGGCGTCATCGAGCTCGTCCGGCTTGTCGCAGCGAATGCCGTGGCCGCCATAGGCTTCGGCGAGCTTGACGAAATCCGGCATCGCCTCGGTGTAGGAGTGCGACAGCCGGTTGCCGTGCAGCAGCTGCTGCCATTGCCGCACCATGCCCATATACTGGTTGTTGAGGATGAAGATCTTGATGGGCGCCTCGTGCTGCACCGCCGCGCTCATCTCCTGCATCGTCATCTGCACCGAGGCGTCGCCGGCGATATCAATGACCAGCGCATCCGGATGCGCGATCTGCACACCGAGCGCCGCCGGCAGGCCGTAGCCCATGGTGCCCAATCCGCCGGAGGTCATCCAGCGGTTCGGTTTCTCGAAATGATAGTGCTGCGCCGCCCACATCTGGTGCTGGCCGACCTCGGTGGTGATGTAGGTGTCGAGGTCCTTGGTCAGCGCATAGAGCCGCTGGACGGCATATTGCGGCATGATCACCTCGTGGTTCATCTTGTAGGCGAGCGAATCGCGGGCGCGCCATTTGGCAATCTGCTCCCACCACGGGTGAAGCGCTTTCTTGTCGGCCTTGGCGGTTGCCCGCCACAGCCGCACCAGATCCTCCAGCACACGCCCGACATCGCCGATGATCGGCACGTCGGTGTGGACGTTCTTGTTGATCGACGACGGGTCGATGTCGATGTGGATCTTCTTCGAATTCGGCGAAAACGCCGTCAGCCGCCCGGTGATGCGGTCATCGAAGCGCGCGCCGATGCAGAGCATGACGTCGCAATCGTGCATCGCCATGTTCGCCTCATACGTGCCGTGCATGCCGAGCATGCCCATCCAGTTCTTGCCCGACGCCGGATAGGCGCCGAGGCCCATCAGCGTCGAGGTGATGGGAAAGCCGGTCAGGTCGACCAGCTCGCGCAGCAGATGGCTCGCCTCCGGGCCGGAATTGATGACGCCGCCGCCCGAATAGATGATCGGCTTCCTGGCGCCGGCCATCAGCTCGACCGCCGCCTTGATCTTTTCCAGGTCGCCCTGGACCTTCGGCTGGTAGCTGGTGCGCGGCGCCGTCTGCGGCGGGACATAGATACCCTTGGCGAACTGAACGTCCTTCGGAATGTCGACGACGACCGGACCGGGGCGCCCTGTCGTTGCCACATGGAAGGCCTCGTGGATCGTTGCCGCGAGCTCGTTGACGTCCTTCACCAGCCAGTTGTGCTTGGTGCAGGGCCGCGTGATGCCGACCGTGTCGCACTCCTGGAACGCATCCGAGCCGATCAGCGAAGTCGGCACCTGGCCGGTCAGGCAGACCAGCGGGATCGAGTCCATCAGCGCGTCCTGCAATGGCGTCACCGCGTTGGTGGCGCCCGGCCCTGAGGTCACCAGCATGACGCCGGCCTTGCCGGTCGAGCGCGCATAGCCTTCCGCCGCATGGCCCGCGCCCTGCTCGTGGCGGACAAGGATGTGCTCGACCTCGTCCTGCTGGAAGATTTCATCGTAGATTGGCAGAACCGCGCCGCCCGGATAGCCGAAAACATGCTTGACGCCATTGTCCTTCAGCGCCTGCACCACCATTTCGGCGCCAGTCATTTCAGTTCTTGGCATTTCAGTTCTTGGCATGTCGCGCCGCTCATTCTGTCCACTGCTCATCGGTCTGGTCCCGTACTGTCGCCATCAGGCGATTGCTCGTCGTTTAGTCGTGTTTCGGGCAATAAAAAAGGCCCCCGAGGGAGCCTGTGTCTTGCGCATGGGAGGTCATCGCCCGGCGGTTACACCGCCTCGCCCACGCGCTTTCCTACGAGAATGAGTGCCTTTTTCATGGTGGCGGACAATAGAATTGGTTTGACGCCGCTGTCAACGGCGAATGTGCACGGGCCGGATCAGGCTGAACCAATGCGTTTCCAGTAGATGAGGGTGGCTGTGAGCCCGCCATGCGGCTTCAGCGCATAATCCGGTATTTCGCCGGCCAGCGTGAAGCCGAGCTTTTCATAGAGGCCGGAAGCCCCCTCCTCTTTTGCCGTGTCGAGGACCAACAGCGTGCGGCCTTTCTCCACGGCAACGACTTCCGCCGCCTCCATAAGGCGGGTTGCTATGCCCTTGCCGCGGCAATCGAGGCGGGTCATCAGCTTGGCGATCTCGGCCCGGTGCGGCTGGTTGGGAGGGCAGTCGAGCAGCAAGGTGACTGTACCGACCAGAGCCTCGCCGTTCCAAGCCCCAAGCACCGCCCTTTCGCCTTTGGCGGCCGCCTGAAGCGACTTGCTCCAGAAGGCCGCGGCCATCTCCGGCGCTAGCGGATGCATGAAGCTGACCGAGCCGCCGGCAGCGACTGTCCCGATCAGCAGATCCGCCAGCATTTTTTGCGTTCCGTCAGTATTGCTGAGTGGCCTGATTTCGATCGAACTCATGTGGTTTCCCCTTCGCCGCCCGTCAGTCGAAATGACTGGTCCGCTTCCGCTTCCTGGCCCGGCGGATTTCCGCGATGCGATCGGCGTCTTCCTCTTGCAGATGTCGCCCGCGTTCCAGCAGTTCGAGCGTGTATTCCTCATAGGTCAGGCCCAGCCGCTCGGCCTTGTCCAGCCGCATCAGCATGATCTCGCGGCTCGGCGCTTTCCATGCCTGGGCATGGGCGGTCCGCCAGGCAAGAAAGACATAGGGATCGCCCTTGCCCCAGGGCGGACCGTCATAGTCGTCGAGCGGCGGCCCACCATTGTCGGAGCGTTTCGGACGGCGTGCCTTCACCTCAGCGCCTGGCCAACGCAACCAGATAGTCGGCGGCGTCCGGCCCCGGAGCGTGGAAGACGCAATCTGATGGCGCGCCGAGCGCCAGGCAGTCGCCGGTTTCGAGCTTGTGAACGATGTCGCCCTCGGTGAATTCGAGGCGCCCGGAGATCAGCCATATCTGTTGCCTGATGAAGGCATAGGACGCCGCCGGGAAACTTACCTTGGCGCCGGCCGGCAACTGGACCCGGATCAGTTCGAGCGGCATGTCGGAGACCGGCGAAAGATGCCGCCGCACATAACCCGTAGCCGGATCGCGCCAGACCGGCTGGTCACCTTCGCGAAGCAGGCCACCGCCCTGCAATTCCGCCCTTGCGATCAATGTGGACAGCGTCATGCCGAAGGCGGCCGCAATGCGCACGAGGAGTGCCGCCGTCGGGCTGGTCATGCCGCGCTCGATCGTGCTCAGCATGGCTTTCGAGACATCGGACCGCTCCGCCAATTCAGCCAGGGACCAGCTGCGAGCCACCCTTTCGGTGTGTATCCTTCTGCCGATAGTCGAGGATATATCGTTCGCTATATCATCCATTAATCCAATATATCGAAATTTTTTTGCGAGGCAACGACCGTTTCGTCCAGTTTTCGCAAACTCCTTAATGTCCGCTAAACCATCCGGCCTCATCCCACCTTAACCCCGTTCGCCTAGGCTCATCGCTTGGGAAAAAGGGACCGGCCTGTCCATGCTCGTTGAACGCGAAGCCTCCATTGGGGAACCGACTTTGCTGGAGCGGCGCAGGGCGGAGCAGAACGACAAGCGCATTCTGGGCAATGTCGTGCAATGCGACGGCGCGCGCGCCACCATCAGCGCCTATGCCGACGACATCGAAGGCACGGTCACCGGCCTGTGGAGCGTCGGCAAGATGATCTCGATCAATCTCGGCACATCACGAACCGTCGGCCTTGTCTATGAAATCGGCAAGTCGGATCGTGCCTGGAGCAGCGAGGGCCAGAATCCGATCGAGGTCAGCATCGAATTGATCGGCGAGGTGCGCGACGGTGCCGAACCCGGCGCGAAGCCGATCTTCGACCGTGGTATCACAACCTACCCGCATATCGGCGCCATTGCCCATCGTATCCGCAGCCGCGACCTGCAGGCCGTCTACGATCTCGCCGGTCGTCATTCGATCACCATCGGCACGCTGTCGCAGGACGAGGCCATCGACGCCAATATCGCCATCGACGATACGCTGGCGCGCCATTTCGCCATTGTCGGCACCACCGGGGTCGGCAAATCGACCGCCGTGTCGCTGCTCTTGCGCAAGTCGATCGCCGCCCGGCCCGATCTACGCGTGCTCATCCTCGATCCACACAACGAGTTCGCCGCGTCGTTGCCCGAACATTGCGTCAGGGTCGATTCGACGACGCTCGACCTGCCCTTCTGGATGTTCAAGCTCGAGGAATTTGCCGAGGTGCTGTTTCGCGGCCGCGAGACGGTCCCGGAAGAGGTCGACGCCTTGCGCGATCTCATCCCCGCGGCCAAGAACCTCTACCGCAATCCGAACTCCGGCAACTATCTACGGCGCAGCACCGACGCGCTGACCGCCGACGCGCCGGTGCCCTATCGCATTGCCGACCTCATCAAGCTGGTCGATGAGCGCATGGGATTGCTGGAAAGCAAGAACGATCGCCCGACCCTCAAGTCACTGAAGGCACGTATCGAATCGGCGGCATCCGATCCGCGCTACCGTTTCATGTTTAACTCGCGCCTGATCGAGGACACCATCCACGAGACGATCGGCAACATTTTCCGCGTGCCGCATCACGGCCGCCCGGTAACCTGCTTCGAAATGGCCGGCATGCCGTCCGAGGTGGTCAATTCCGTTTGCTCGGTGCTGGCGCGGCTGGCCTTCGACCTGGCATTGTGGAGCGAAGGCCGCTTGCGGCTGCTCTTCCTGTGCGAGGAAGCGCATCGCTATATGCCGGCCGATCCGCGCCTCGGTTTCGCGCCTACGCGGCACGCGCTGTCGCGCATCGCCAAGGAAGGCCGCAAATATGGCTGTTATCTCGGCGTCGTCACCCAGCGCCCGGGCGAACTCGACCCGACCATCCTGTCGCAGTGCTCGACGTTCTTTGCCATGCGGCTCGCCAACGAGCAGGACCAGGCGATCATCCGCTCGGCGATCGCCGATTCCTCGGCCTCGACGCTGGCGTTCCTGTCTTCCATGGGCCAGCGCGAGGCCATCGCCTTCGGAGAAGGCGTGGCGACGACGATGCGGATGAAGTTCGAAAAACTCTCCGAGGATTTGATCCCAGGCACCGCCAAACGCGAGAATGCCTTGCCGTCCGAAACCGGCGACGAGGTCGACCTAGTGGCGATCGTCGAACGGCTGCGCAACATGCCGAAATCACAGCAGGCAATGCCTTTCGCGGAAGTCGTCGATCCGGGCCGGCAGGCCGGCGATTCGGACTATCGCAAGCCGTCGGCCGCACGCACCCAGCGGAACGACGATTTCGACTTGCGATACGGCCTCAAGCCGGCGACCTTCGGGCTGCGTCCGCCAGAATGATCGAGCCGAGCGACTTTTAGGCAGCGCTCGCAGATATCACAGCTGAGCTTCGATGGCTGTCTTGTCTATAATTGACCACACCTGGCCAATTTTCCCTCTGTGAAACTCATAGAATACGTTCTCGGCAAACGAAATTCTTTTCTCGCTCACATCGAGCCCAAGGAACGTTCCCCTTGGCGCGCAGTCGAAGCTTAGCCGGCTCGCTACATAAGGCGGATCGGCAACCAATAGCTGAATGTCGAAGTAAAGGTCCGGAATTTGGTCGAAGTCTCTCACCAACATTTCGAGATAGCCGGACAATCCGAGCTTGCGACCGTTGTGGGTCACTTCATCATGGACAAACCGCCCCAAGTTTGGCCAATCCTGCTTGTTTAGACATGCAATATAGCCCCGATAACGATCTGAGAGGTAGGATTTAGTCACGGCAACACCTCTATTTCCGGCAAGCCCCACAAAGGCAGCATCTCAGCTTGACTGGGTGACATCGGTCTGCGTGCACCGGAAACGCAGAAAATGATACAGACGGCCAGCATCACGAATTTGACGACGGAATTTCAGGCGCAGACGCGGTTGCGCCCTTGCCTCTTCGCCTCATAGAGCTGGCGATCGGCGCGGCGATAGAACTCCTCGGCGGTTTCCTTGCGATCCCAGACAGCAAGCCCGACGCTGGTGGTGATTTTCAGTCGGACATTGCCTGTCAGCACCGACATGTTGGCGATCGCCTTGCGGATGCGCTCGGCGAATTTGGATAGCAGCTCGGCATCCATATTGGGCGTGACCACCGCGAACTCCTCGCCGCCGAGGCGCGCCACCACGTCGTGATAGCGTGTCATGTCCTTGAGACAGTTTGCGACCGCCCGCAACACCTCGTCGCCGACATCGTGGCCGTGGCTGTCGTTGACCTGCTTGAAATGGTCGAGGTCGAGGATCATCAGCCCGACTGGTTTCTCGATGCGGCGGAACTCTTCGAGATATTCCTTCAGCGCATCATCGAAGTAGCGCCGGTTCTGCATGCCGGTGAGGCTGTCGGTGAGCGCCGCGTGCTCCAGCGTCTCTGAACGCGCGCTGAGCGAAACGGTCATGGCACGCAGCTTGCCTTCTTCCGTCGCCTGCTTTCGGATCAGTGGGTAGATGAAGAAAATGCCGAAGAACAGCGCAGTCGCCAGCAGCACGCCGGTCGCAAACAGCAGCTTGTTGAGATAGATGATTTCATCGAGTTCCGAAGGCGTATTGCTAATGTCGGCGGCCAGGGTTTGCAGGAGCCCATAGGCGTAAAGCGTCACCAGGCCGGCGGCCAGGATCACAAAAATAAACACAAAAAAGGCTGATTCCGCCTTGTGGAAACGCATCTGCTCCCCGTTGGAAAGTTCCTATCGATCTTATGGCATGCGGGAACTTACGGACAGTTAACCTGGACAACTTCAACGCGAAATGGCCCCTCGGTGTCGACTTTTCAGGTTGCGCTCGAAGGAGGGGGTGAGGGCATCGAGTCCATCCCCTCACCCGGACGCAATCTCTGCCATTCCGGGCCCAATTGGTGCCTGAACCAGGTCGTCTGCCGTTTGGCATATTGCCGCGTCGCGATCTTCGCGCGCTCGATGGCCTCGGGAAAACTGATGGCGCCGGCCAGCGCGGCCTGGAGCTCGCGAACACCGATCGCCTTCATCGCCGGCAGGTCGGGATCGAGGCCGGGCGCCGAAAGCTGCTTCACCTCGTCCAGTGCCCCCTTGTCCAGCATGCGGTCGAAGCGGGCATCGATCCGCTCCACCAGCGCCGCTCGCTCCGGCTCGATGACGAAAAAGCGCGCGCTGCTCCTGTCGATCAACGGCCGGCCACGCGCGGCCTGCCATTCCAGGATGGAACGGCCCGATGCGTCGAGCACCTCCAGCGCCCGCACGATGCGCTGGCCATCCGTCGGCTTCAGCATCATGCCGGCCGCAGAATCCTCCCGCAACAGGATGCGGTGCAATCTCACTGCGCCCTGTTCCTGGAGCTCGTAGCGCCAGCGATCGCGGATCGACTTCGGAATGTCGGGCATCTCCGAGATACCTTCCGTGAGCGCCCGGAAATAAAGCCCGGTACCTCCGACGAAAATCACTGGCCGCTCGGAGAGCGTGCCGTCGTCGATCAGCTTCGTGACATCACGCAACCAGGCGCCGGTGGAATAGGCGGTGGACGGATCGACGTGTCCATAAAGAAAGTGGGGGACGCGGGCGAGTTCGGCAGGACCAGGCCGCGCCGTCAGCACGTCGAGCACCGAATAGCCTTGCATGGAATCGGTGTTGACGATGACACCGCCATTGCGCTCGGCGAGGTCGAGTGCAAGCGCCGACTTGCCGCTGGCGGTCGGCCCGGCTATCAGGATCGCGTTCTTCACGCGGCCTTCGCCCGCCTGTCCGCTGGAATTTTCGATGCCGCTGATCGCCACGCTTCTATCCCATCCCGCCGGCCGCGCATTGACGCCGACGCTAGCGAATATGGCCTCGCGGTCGGTCGGCGCAAGCGCTGTTCGCTGGCTGGCCGAAGACATCGCCTGCGAGCTCGACTTGCCGGAGACCGCCGACGCTTCCGAAATAACGGCACGCCTGCATGCCGCGCTTGCTTCCGAACCGATCGACGTGGCCGTCCAGCCGGCTGAGAACAGGCGCAAGAAGATCCTGATCGCCGACATGGATTCGACGATGATCGACCAGGAATGCATCGACGAGCTTGCCGACGAGATCGGCGTCAAGGATCGTGTCGCCGCCATCACCGCGCGATCGATGAACGGCGAGATCGCATTCGAGCCGGCCTTGCGCGAGCGCGTGGCGCTGCTCAAGGGTCTCGATGCCGCAATCATCGACCGCATCATCGACAATCGCCTGACGCTTGCCTCCGGCGGCCGCACGCTCGTCCAGACGATGGCGGCCAGCGGCGCCTGGACGGCGCTGATCTCCGGTGGTTTCGACATCTTCACCACCCGCATCGCAGGATTGCTCGGCTTTCACGAAAATCGCGCCAACCGCCTGATCGAGCAGGATCGCCGCTTCACCGGCTTGGTCGCCGAACCGATCCTCGGCCGCGCCGCCAAGGCCGAAGCCCTTATCGAGATTTCCGCCCGCCTCGGCCTGACACCTGCCGATGCCATTGCCGTCGGCGATGGCGCCAACGATCTCGACATGATCCGTCTTGCCGGCATCGGCGTCGCCTTGCATGCCAAGCCGGCCGTGGCATCCGAGGCAAAGATCCGCATCGACCACGGCGACCTCACCGCCTTGCTTTATCTGCAGGGTTATCGCCGGGAGGAATTTGTCGAATGACGCCGATCCGCACCGAGCGCCTAATCCTGCGCAACTGGGAAGATGGTGACCGCGAGCTCTTCCATCGCATCAATTCCGACGAGTTGGTCATGGAATTCTTTCCGTTTCGCCGCGACCGCGCCCAGGCTGACGCCAAGATGGAGGAATTGCGCGCGGCTATCGATCGCGACGGCTTCGGCTTCGCGGCCGCTGAGATCGCAGCCACAGGTGAATGCATCGGCTTTGTCGGCATAACCCGAACCGATCATTTGCCCTTCCTGCCGCCCGGCACGATCGAGATCGGCTGGCGGCTGGCACCCGAATTCTGGGGCCGCTTCTATGTCACCGAAGCAGCCGAAGCCTGGCTCACCTACGGCTTTGAAAGACTTGGCCTCGACGAAATCGT
This sequence comes from Mesorhizobium sp. M0910, assembly GCF_040319465.1. NCBI lineage: Bacteria > Pseudomonadati > Pseudomonadota > Alphaproteobacteria > Hyphomicrobiales > Phyllobacteriaceae > Mesorhizobium > Mesorhizobium sp. M0910. Next base: position 182,160 of record NZ_JAMYNZ010000004.1, on the reverse strand, counting down.
GTCCTTCGCAGTCAAGGATAACAGCCGGTCCACTGCCGTCATGGGGCGCCTGGGCATGATCGCCGACCCCGCCTCCGACTTCAACTATCCAGGTGTTCCGGACAACCACACCGCACTCAGGCGACATGTCTTCTACAGGCTGTCACGCACAGACTGGCAGGCAAGAAAAAGAGCGGCCCGCTAGCCGCCCTTTTCCTTTCAACATCAGAGTGTTGCAGGCTCTTCCGGACTCAATCCATCCGGATTGTCACAAACCTCAGCTCGCCGGTCTTCGACGCCAGCATCAAAAGCGCGTTCTTGCGCCCCTGCTCCTTCAGCGCGCCGATCCGGTCCATGACGTCCTTGGGCGTTGCGACCGATTCCTGCGCGATCTCGGTGATCACCTCGCCCGGCTGGATGCCGCGTTCGGCCGCCGCCGAATCCTTTGAGACGTCGGTCACGACGACGCCGGAGATGTCGGCGGCGATGCCGAATTTCGTGCGCGTCTCGTCGTTGAGCTCGCCGATCGTCATGCCGAGCACGGAAGCCGTCGAAACCGCAGGCGCCTTGTCGGCGTCGTCCTGGTCGGTGTTGCCGTTTTCACCGCCGCTGGCGAGCTTTTCGCCGTCTTCGAGCCGGCCGAGCGTCACCTTGACCATCTGCTCGACCCCTTTGCGCACGATGATTACGTCGACCGCCTTGCCGACTGGGCTCTCCGCCACGACGCGAGGCAGGTCGCGCATTTCATGGATGTCCTTGCCGTCGAACTTGATGATGACGTCGCCGGCCTGGATGGTGCCGTTGTCGACCGGCCCGCCCTTGATGACGCCGGCGACCAGCGCGCCCTTGGCGGTCGCCATGCCCAGGCTCTCGGCAATGTCGTCGGTCACCGGCTGGATGCGCACGCCAAGCCAGCCGCGCCGCGTCTCGCCGAACTGGCGAAGCTGGTCGACGACGCCCGAGGCAAGCTGCGACGGGATCGAGAAGCCGATGCCGATCGAGCCGCCCGACGGCGAGATGATTGCCGTGTTGATGCCGATGACCTCGCCGCTGCTGTTGAACAGCGGTCCACCTGAATTGCCGCGGTTGATCGCGGCATCGGTCTGGATGAAGTCGTCATACGGGCCCGAATTGATGTCGCGATTGCGCGCCGAGACGATGCCGACCGTCACCGTGCCGCCGAGACCGAACGGATTGCCGATCGCCATTACCCAGTCGCCGACACGCATCTTGTTGGAATCGCCAAACTTCACAGCCGTCAGCTTGTGCCCTTTCGGATCGACCTTCAGCACCGCGACGTCGGTCTTGGTGTCGGTGCCGACCAGCGTCGCCTTGAGCGTCACCCCATCGGAGAAATTCACCTCGATGTCGTCGGCATCGGCAATGACGTGGTTGTTGGTCACCACGATGCCCTGCTCGGCGTCGACCACGAAGCCGGAGCCCAGCGACTGCACCTTTTGCCCGCCGCCGCCCTTCTCGCCGCCACGGTTCTTGAAGAAATCGTCGAAGAAGTCCTGGAAGGGCGAGCCTTCCGGCAGCTGCGGCATCGGCACTGCGCCCGGCCCCTCAGTGCCTTTAACAGTCTGCGACGTCGAGATGTTGACCACGGCGCCAAGCAGGCCGGCGGCGAGATCGGCAACCGAGGGCGGCCCGTCGGCTGCCATCGTCGGCGCCACGAACGAGGGAACGGCAACGGCGCCGACCAGAAGCGCGGCGGCCCCGGCGATGAACGTCCGCCTCGCTGCACGCAGAAGGGTGGTGGATGTCATCGAAAGGCCTCCGGGCGTTCTGAAAAAACCGCTTCGGCAAAAATGCCGGTCCGCGTCATGTTGGCAAGAAATAAGGCACGTTTGCGGCTATGGCTACGGCCAGAGGATAAATCCTCCGTTACGCCGCCGCCCCTGCACCGGCCCTACTGGCCGGTGCTTGGCTGTGCCGCCGGTGCGGCGGGAGCGGCAGGCGGTGGTGCCGCCGGTGCCGCAGGCGTTTCCTTGCTGTTCGGGTCGCGGAAAAAGCGGAAGAACTCGGAATTCGGCGACAGCACCATCGTCGTTCCGGTACTGTTCAGCGCCGTGCCATAGGCATTCATCGACCGATAGAAATCGAAGAAGGCCGGATCGCGCTGATAGGCACCGGCAAACGTGGCACTGCGCTGGGCTTCACCTTCACCACGCAGGATTTCAGACTCTTTTTGCGCTTCGGCGACGATTTCCACCACTTCGCGGTCGGCGCGAGCCCTGATCCGCTGCGCTGCCTCGTTGCCGCGCGCTCTCAGCCGCTCGGCTTCAGCGAGACGTTCGGCCTTCATGCGGTCGAAGGTCTGCTGCGAAACTTCGGCCGTGAGATCGGTGCGGCGGATGCGGACATCCTCGATCTGCAGGCCAAGCGAGGTGGCATCGGGCCTCAGCTGATCGCGCACCTCGCGCATCATCACGGCGCGCTCTTCCGAGAGCGCCGCCTCGAAGTCTCGCAGGCCATAGACGCGGCGCAAGGCGGCGTCGAGACGCGTCCTCAGCCGGGCCTCGGCCAGTTCGATCTGGCCGGAGACCGCGGCGCGGAACACACGCGGGTCCGAGATACGATAGGCGATAAAGGCATCGACCTCATAGAACTTGCCGCCCGAAACCTGGACACGGATGTTGTCGAGGTCGAAGCGCAGCACCCTGTTTTCGATCAGCTGCACGGTGTCGGCATCGAAGAAGGAGAATGGCGCCTTGAAATAGATGCCCGGCTGGTTCTTGACGTCGACGATTTCGCCGAACCTGAGCACCAGCGCCTGCTGGCGCGCATTGACGACGAAGACCGACGAATAGAGCAGGAACAGGATGACCGCGGCGATGACCGCAATGACGGGAAGACGGTTGGCCATCACTGGTTTCCTCCGGTGGCCGGTGCCGGCGCCTTCTGCTGCAATGCCGGCAGCGGCAGGTAGGGAACCACCCCTTGCCCATTGCCCTGCTCGACGATGACCTTGCTCGAATCCTTCAGCACCCTCTCCATCGTCTCCAGGTAGAGCCGCTTGCGCGTCACTTCCGGCGCCTTTGCATATTCGTCATAGACCGAGATGAAGCGCTGCGCCTCGCCTTCGGCCTCCTGCACGACCCGGTTCTTGTAGGCGGCCGCGTCTTCCCGGATCTGCGCGGCCGCACCGCGCGCCTGCCCGAGCTTCTGATTGGAATACTGATTGGCCTGCTCGACGAACTTGTCCTCGTCCTGTTCGGCCCGCTGCACCTCGTCGAACGCGTCTGCCACCTCGCGCGGCGGCGCGGCGTCCTCGATCGAAATTGCGTTGACGTTGAGGCCGGCCTTGTAGCCGTCCAGCGTCGTCTGGATGATCTCACGCACCGACGCCGCAATGCCTTGCCGGTCGTCGCGGAAAATGTCCTGCGCCGGGCGCCGGCCGACCGCTTCGCGCATCGCGCTTTCGGCGACCTGCTGCAGCATGCCGTCCGGGTCGGACACGTCGAACAGATAGGCCTTAGGGTCGGAGACCTGATAGGCCACAGAGAACTGCACATTGACGATGTTCTGGTCGCCGGAAAGCATCAGGCCATTGCCGCTGGAACTGCCGCCGCCGATGCTGACAAGCTGCTCGGCGATGTTGGCGGTCTCGACCGTTTCAATGGGCCACCAATGGAAATGCAGGCCAGGCTGCGAGAGCTCCGCCTTCGGCTTGCCGAACCTGAGCTCGACCGCAACTTCGTCGGGCTGCACGGTGTAGACCGCCTTGAACGCCCATAGCACCACCAGCGCCGCGGCAATCAGCCCGAACACGGCCGGGCTCGCGCCACCGCCGCCCGGCAGCGCGCGCCGCAACCTGTCCTGCCCGCGCCGAATGATATCCTCGAGATCGGGAGGCGAGCCCTGCGGGCCGCTGGGTCCCTTGGGTCCCTGACCCCAAGGCCCCTGATTGTTGCCGCCGCCCCACGGGCCGCCGCCGCCGCTCTTGTCGTTCCAGGGCATGAATGTCCTTTCGCTTGGAATTCCCTCAAGCGCCGGCTCACCGGCGCAAAATCCAATATTATTCTTCTATAGGGATGCGACGGCACGCTTTCAACGCGATCGGCTGCCGCCACTGTCCGCCTTTTGGGTCCATTTAAACCTGTCGCGACGCTTTGTCGTCTTCAATGCACGTCGCGGCGCCGCCCGTAAACCGAATAGCGTGTCGCATGGCTGTCCTTTTCGCCAGCCGCCACGTCTTGCGAGCGGACGATCCGCCACAGCGCCGGATCGATCGGCGGGAAATGGGCATCGCCGTCGACCGCGGCTAGAACATGGGTCACGTGCAGCCGATCAGCCAACGGCAGCGCCTGAGCGTAGATCTCCCCGCCGCCGATGACGCAGATCTCGTCGGCGCCGGCCATGCAGCGCCCGCGCACCGTCGCCAGCGCGATCGCGTCCTCGATCGAATGCGCGACTTCGACGCCCTCGGCGCGCCATGCCCTGTCTCGTGTCACCACGATGTTGAGCCTGCCCGGCAATGGCCGGCCGATGCCTTCATAGGTCTTGCGACCCATGATGATGGGCTTGCCCATCGTATCGGCCTTGAACCGCTTGAGATCGGTGGAAAGCCGCCACGGCAACCCACCCTCGCGCCCGATCACGCCGTTCTCGGCGATGGCGACATAAATCGCGAGATCCATCAGCCGCCGTTCCCGCCATCGGATGGCTCCAGCAGCAATATGTCGATGTCGTGCTCGGGGTAGAAGTTCTGCGCCTTCATCTCGAACGTCGTCGGTCCGATCTTCCTGACGTTTTCGCCGCAAAACGAGACCAGGTTCTTCGGATCGCCCTTGTCGACGGTCAGCTTGAACGTACCGATGTTTCCCGAGGCCCAGTTGCCGCCCGTGGTCAGGATATAGGCGATGCGGTTCTCGAAATATTTGGGATAGCCGTCGGGATCGTCCTTGGCTGCCTTGCGCACGGCATTCTCGAAGGCATCGTCCATGCAGTAGCGTGTCTTGTAGGCGGCATACTGGCCCTGGAACTGGCCGTCATAGAAGAAGCTGACCGAGGAGGTGCCGCCGACGCTCGGCTTGTAGCGATGCGAGACATGGACCGCCCTGTTGGCCGGAAAGGTCGAGCGCCACCAATAGGTCGAGCGCAATTGCCAGAACGGCGTATAGACGGTCTTCATGCCCGAACCGTCGTCGGCGGTGTCCTCGATGATGATGCCGCGATTGACCCAGTCGTCGGTGACCGCTTGCGGCAGCTTTGCCAGCGCTGCCTTGGCCGCATCGCCGAACGGATAGAACGGCACGCCCTGCGCCTTCAGGTCAGCGCCGATGTCGATGCCGAGCGCGAACACCTTCTGCTCGAGCTGCGGCTTTGCCGGCACCCCGTCGATCGTCACTTCGAAGCCGAGGAAATTGTCGCTCTGCGCCTCCGGAATTGCCGGTATTTCTTCGGGGTCGCCTTCGATGTCGGGCATCGGAAAGGCGACGATCGCATTGACATCCTTGTCGGTGTTGTTGCGGAAGACGTAGTCGACCGTCACCTTTTCCGGCGAGATGTAGAGATCCTCGCTTTCCATCGCCACCGCATCGCTGCGCGAAAGGATCAGCCCACCAGTGCCGAGTTCGGCGACCGAATCATTGGCGAGCGCAGGCGTAGCCGAGAGCGCCAAGGCTGCGGTCAAGACGTAACGGAACATGGAAACTCCCCCGGCGAGAATGCCAACAGGACTCTAGCTGTTCAATGTGGCGTTTCAAAGCCTTTCGGCAAATGCGCCGGCGCCTGCCGGCATGTCGTGTCGGTCTAGACACGCCGGTTCCGATCGGGCAGGAGTTCGCCCATGCGCAAGCTTCTCGTCATCGGCATCGGCGCCGGCAATCCGGAGCACATGACGGTCCAGGCCATCAACGGCCTCAATCGGGCCGACGTGCTGTTCATTCCCGACAAGGGCGCCAAGAAGAGCGACCTCGCCGAATTGCGCCACCAGATCTGCGACCGCTTCGTCACTAATCCGAACTCCCGCCGTGTCGAATTCGAGTTGCCGGTGCGCGCCGAACCGGCGCCTTCCTACCGCTCGACCGTCGACGACTGGCACGAAGCGATCGCCGTGATCTACGAAGGCCTGATCCGCGACGAACTCCCCGAAGATGGCTGCGGCGCCTTCCTGATCTGGGGCGATCCATCGCTCTACGACAGCGCGCTGCGCATCCTGGATCGCGTGCGCCTCAGAGGCAATATCGCGTTCGAGCTGGAGGTCATCCCTGGCATCACCGCCATCCAGGCACTCGCCGCCAGTCACAAAATGGCATTGAACCGAATCGGCGACGCCATTTTGATCACCACCGGCCGCCGGCTCACCGAGGAAGGTCTGCCCGAAAACGCCGGCAGCACCATCGTCATGCTGGACGGCAAATGCGCCTTCAACACGCTGGACGACAAGGACGTCACCGTCCACTGGGGCGCCTACCTCGGCACCCCCGACGAGATCGTCATCTCGGGCCGGATTGGCGACGTCGGCGACAAGATCGTGAGCACCTGTGAGGAGGCCCGCCGGAAAAAAGGCTGGATCATGGACACCTATCTGCTGCGCAAGCCGGGCGAGCCGGAGGAGTAGCAGGGATCGAGCGCGGCATGAATTCCGCCGAGTTCACGCTGCGTCGATCTCGGCCTGCAGCGCCTCCATATGCGCCGCCGCTGCTGAAGACGCAGCCCGCTCGATGGCGCGGAAGCGGCTGACCACAGCAAGCCCGACCGACGTCAACTGGGCGCCACCGCCTTTTTTGCCGCCCGTCTGTGCCGCAACCAGCGGCTTACCGAACACCCGGTTCATGTCTTCGACCAGATCCCATGCGTGCTTGTAGGACATCTCCATGCCGCGCGCCGCGGCGGAAATCGAGCCGAAGGCGGCGATCTGTTCCAGAAGCTCGATCTTGCCCGGCCCGATGCGGCCATCCGGATCGAGATTTATCCGCAAACTCAGCGACGGCATTTGCTCCTCCGCGGTCACGCTATTCTACAAGTTCTGCGGCGATACCGCTATTCCCAAACGATATAGCGAATCATCGGCCGTTCACCCATCCGCCTCGGCCGGCAAGCCGGCGCCGGTATTCGCCCGGTCGAAGCTCACCGTCTTGACCACGGCGAAGACCTGTCGACCAAGCCGAAGCCCCAGCGTCTGCCGCGACTGTTCGGTGATGCGGGCAAGCACAGTTGCGCCATTGCAGTCGAGGCCAATCTCGACCGTAGGCCCTTCGCCCGGCTCTATCGCCACGATCGTGCCCGGCAGTATGTTGAGCGCGCTGAGGCCAACCGGCTGCTCGGTGGCGATCATCACGTCGCGGGCTCGGATGCGGACGCGCACCGGCGCACCGACTGGCGTTGCCAGAAGCGGCACCCGGATCTCGCCCGCCAATGAGCCTAGCACCGTCATGCCAAAGGCTTCGTCGTGGCGCAGAACCGCGGTATCCAGCACGGCACCGCCCTCGCCGCGCTCTTCGGCCGGCAATAGATCCAGACGCTGCATGATCGCTCCGGTCGGACCGGAAGCAGCGACCTTGCCTTGCATCAGCACCACGACGTCACTCGCCAACCGCGCCACTTCGGCGATCGAGTGGCTGACATAGACGATCGGAATTTTCGTCTCGTCGCGTAGCCGCTCGATATAAGGCAAGATCTCGGCCTTGCGCGCCTCGTCGAGCGACGCCAGCGGCTCGTCCATCAGCAGCAATTTCGGACTGGCAAGCAGCGCCCGGCCGATTGCCACGCGCTGCTTCTCGCCACCGGAGAGTTTTGCCGGCCGCCGGTCGAGCAGATGACCGATGCCGAGCAGTTCGACCACGCCATCGATATCCGCGTAGCGCTCGGCAGCCGGCGTGAACCAACGGCCATAGCGCAGATTGCTCCCCACGCTCATATGCGGAAACAGCCGCGCATCCTGGAACACCATGCCGATCCGCCGTTTGTGTTTCGGCACGAACACGCCGGCGTCGCTATCGACCAGCACGCGACCCTCGGCCGCGACACGGCCTTTGTCGGGGCGGATCAGCCCGGCAATCAAATTGATGAGCGTCGTCTTTCCGGAACCGGAAGGCCCGAACAGCGCAGTCAGCCGCCCGGCGCTCTCGAAGCGGGCATTGACGGCGAAATCGCCAAGCCGGTGGCTGATGTCGACCTGAACCGTCATTCGATGTCCATCCGCCGGCCGACACGCCGCGCCAGCACTTCCGAGGCCACGAGTGCCGCCATCGATATGACGATCGAGATCAGTGTCAGCCTGAGCGCGCCGGCGTCGCCGCCGGGAACCTGCGTGAAAGTGTAGATCGCCGACGGCAGCGTCTGCGTCTCGTTCGGGATGTTGGAGACGAAGGTGATCGTCGCGCCGAATTCGCCCATCGCCTTGGCGAAGGAGAGAATCGCACCGGCGATCAGGCCGGGCAGGATAAGCGGCAGGGTGATCGTGCCGAATACCCATAGCGGATTAGCGCCGAGCGTGCCGGCGGCCGCCTCGATTTTGCGGTCGACGGCCTCGATCGACAGCCGGATCGCCCTCACCATCAGCGGAAAACCCATCACGCCGCAGGCGAGCGCGGCGCCCGTCCAGCGAAAGGAAAAAACGATGCCGAAATGCTCGGCCAGGAAAGCCCCGGCCGGACCGCTCTTGCCGAAAGTCAAAAGCAGCAAATAGCCGGTCACCACCGGCGGCAGGATCAGCGGCAGATGCACCAGACCATTGAGCAGCGTCTTGCCCCAGAACTGGCCGCGGGCGAGCACAAGGGCGATTGCTACGCCCGGCGGCAGGCTGGCGATCATCGCCACGGTCGCCACCTTGATCGACAGCCGGACCGCGTTCCATTCGTCGGGAGTAAGATCCAGCAGCCAGTTCATGCGTCAGCGCGTTGCCCTAATTGCTCGGCGCGAGCACGGTAAAACCTTGCGCCTTAAAGAGTTCGCCAGCCTTGGCGGATTGCAGGCATTTTAGGAATGCCGGGGCATCCTTGCCCTTCGAATCCGCAAGCTGGGCGACTGGATAGATGATCGGCGGATGGGTACCCGCGGGGAACGTGCCGACCACCTTCACGCCAGGCTCCGCATGCGCATCCGTGGCGTAGACGATGCCGAGTGCTGCCTCGCCGGTCGACACCAGTTTTAGAGCGGCGCGGACATTCTCGGCCTGCGCCACCTTGCCTTTGACGGAAGACCAGACACCGAGCGATTCGAGGGCTGCCTTGCCGTATTTGCCGGCAGGCACCGCCTTGACATCGCCCATGGCAAGTTTGCCGTCACCGACGAGCCCGGCAAGAGCGAACCCCTTTTCAATCCTGGTCTCGACCTTGGAATCCCGCGGCGCGACCAGCACAATCTGGTTACCGAGCAGTTTCACTTCGGTTTCGGGCTTGGTCAGCTTCCTGTCGGAAAGATATTTCATCCAGTCGAGATCGGCCGAGATGAACACGTCTGCCGGCGCGCCGCTTTCGATCTGCCTGGCCAGCGCCGAGCTCGCCGCGTAGGAAATGGTTGCCACCTCGCCGACGTCGGCCTCGCAGGCCTTGTTGACGGCGTCGAGCCCTTCCTTGAGGCTCGCCGCGGCAAACACGACCACCTTGTCATCGGCATAGGCCGCCGGCACCACGACCATCAGCATGGCGGCGAGACCGACTTTGGCAATCGTCGTCGAACCCTTGCGCGTCAGCATGAAACTCTCCTCGTCCCGGATCGCCCGAAGCCGTCTATCGATATATCCATGTGAACATAACAAGGAAAGGTTCTTTACCGGCCGCGGTCTTCTGGGCTGAGGTTTTCCTGGCCTGCGATAATCTTCGTCGGATACAGCGGTATCGAGGCCGAAGGAAATATTGCATAAAACAGCGACCAGGGATTGCGTCAGGTCGACGTCGGCGAGCAAGTCGAATGCTGACAACGCCCAAGGGCGTAGCCGCAGTAGGCAATTTCGATATGGACGGTCAGCTATAGTGCTAGACCGCGATCGGCGCCTTGATCGTCGCGTCGGCGAAATAGTTGTCGAGCCGGAAATCCTCGAAGCGGAAAGCAAAGAGATCCTTCACCTCGGGGTTTATCCATAGCGTCGGCAACGCCTTGGGCGTGCGCCGCAATTGCTCGCGCGCCTGCTCGAAATGGTTCGAGTAAAGATGCGCATCGCCGAGCGTGTGGATGAAATCGCCGGGTTTCAATCCGGTCACCTGCGCCACCATCAGCGTCAGCAACGCATAGGAAGCGATGTTGAACGGCACACCGAGAAAAATATCGCCCGAACGCTGGTAGAGCTGGCAGGAAAGCTTGCCTTCCGAAACATAGAACTGGAACAGGCAGTGGCAGGGCGGCAACGCCATGGCCTCCACCTCGGCCGGGTTCCACGCCGAAACGATCAGCCGCCGCGAATTAGGATTTTTGCGTATCTCCTTCAGAAGATTCGCAATCTGGTCGATGGCGCCGCCATGGCCGTCCGGCCACGACCGCCACTGTTTGCCATAGACCGGGCCAAGATCGCCGTTCTCGTCGGCCCACTCATCCCAGATCGAGACGCCGTGATCGTTGAGATATTTGATGTTGGTGTCGCCGGCCAGGAACCACAAAAGCTCGTGGATAATCGACTTCAGGTGCAGCTTCTTGGTGGTGGTGACCGGAAAGCCGCGGGCCAGGTCGAAGCGCATCTGGTAGCCGAATACCGAGCGCGTTCCGGTGCCGGTACGGTCGCCGCGATCAGCGCCGTTTTCCAGCACATGCTTCAGAAGATCGAGATACTGGCGCATCGGCTCCGGTCCGATTCGGGTTGTCAGCCACCATAGCCGAATGACCGTCGGCCGAACACAGCAAAGCGAGACGATTCCAGCAGAAGCCTCACCAGCATCAGCGGCGAGGTTGCTCAGAGCGAGCCGAGCATGCCCAGATCCCTGGCGACAAGGTAATAGAACGTCACCCGGCTCTTGCTGTTGTCGGCCGCCATCGCCTTGCAGGCCTTTTCGATAGCCGCATCTGCCTTGGCGCCGTCGGTGACGCCGAGCTTGCCGGCGACCCAGCTGTTCCTGACGCGCTTCAGTTCCTCCGGGTCGGTGCAGGACACCAGCGAGGAATCGCGGTTCCTGAGCGCGATGCCCAGATGTTTGACGATCTTGGCGACCGCGTCGGCATCCGCCGCCGCATCATATTTCTTTACGTCTGCAAGATAATCGGCCATCGAATTTCCCCTCGTCGGCGCCACGGGATCCGGTTGATGAGGATTGTGGCGCGCTGCCGCAAGTATGCGCTAGGTCTCCTCACCGCCACAAAGCTTCGGTTGAGACCGGCTGCAAGTCAACCCTTCATGATCCACTTTGGCACCGACGAAAGTGGCATTCCGGCCTTTCATTTTCCACCGCCAGTCCCTATATTCGCTTCGTCGGCTCGACCGACTATGGCGATAAACAGGCGATGAAATAAGCCGTTCGGACCCGGGGGCGGTACCCGGCGCCTCCACCAAAAACCGCTGCTCAGGAGCGGCTTTTGCTGGGGGCGAAATAGGATCGACGAAGGTGTAAAGATCGTACTTTTGCCCGGCATTGTACCACCGTTATCGGGCTAAACTTATAGTTGCCAACGACAACTATGCGGAAGCACGTCTCGCCGCGTAAGCGGTGCGATAGCTTCAATTCAAGCCCTAGTGGTTCGCACTTCTAGGCGGGGTTCGGAGGTACCTGGCAACAGAAACCTCCATTTCTCCCTTTTTTGATATGCGCAGCTGCAGGTTGGCCGGCGGCTTTTTTATGCGCCCTGACAGACCCAAGGCGCCGCGGCGTTTATACCAATCCCTGGCTGACCGCATCGATCGCACCGGCGAATGTTTCATCAACGTCTCAGGCTGAGGCGTCTCAGGCTGAGGCGAAAGCCCAAGGGCTTGCCATTATCGGAATCTCCGATGGCAGCATTCGTATCTTCCCGTTTCCCTTCTCTCATGCCTTTGCGGGACAAGGCCTCAGGTTCTCGCCGCGTGTGGTCATGCCCGGCGAGCTACCTGATGGAGACAAGATGAACCAGGAAACCACACCAAAACACGAACGCATCCTGATCGTTGGCGGCAGTTCCGGCATGGGGCTTTCGCTGGCCGAACAGCGGCTTGCCGCCGGCGCTGAGGTTACGATCGTCGGCCGCTCCCAGGACCGGTTGTCGGCCGCACGGCAGCGCTTGCCTCACCCGGAAAGGCTGAGGACGATCGCAGCCGACGTCACAAGCGAGGACGAGGTCCGACGCCTGTTCCAGGATGTCGGTACGCTCGACCACATCGTCTCGACCGCCGCCGACGTCACCGGCGTCTATGTATTGCTTCCCGAGATGGACATCTCGTTGGCGCGGAAAGTGATGGATTCCAAGGTCGTCGGACCGCTTCTTCTTGCCAAACATGGCGCGCCTCGTCTGACGCCCAGGGGATCGATCACGCTGACCTCGGGCATCGCAGCCTATCGTCCGGCGGCGAAAGGTTCGGTGGTGGCAGCCGTTAATGGGGCCCTTGGCTCACTCGCCTACGCGCTTGCCGTCGAACTGGCGCCGATCCGCGTCAACGTCGTCTCGCCGGGCTGGGTCGACACGCCGATTTGGGATGCCGTCGCCGGCAGCGGAAAGACGGCTGCGCTGGACGGCATGGCAAAGCGCCTGCTCGTCGGCCGGATCGGGCAGGCAGCCGACATTGCCCACGCCATCACGTCCCTGATGCATAACGGCTTCATCACCGCAACGGTGCTTCATGTCGATGGTGGCCAGCGGCTGGTCTAGCAATGGCCAAATTTCGCGAACCATTGCGAGGAACAGCCGCAACACCGGCGCTTGAATGCGCCGGTGGCGCCATACCATGGTGACCGGCGTCACCGGGCTGCTTCCGACCCAAGGCAACACGACGATATTGGCATCGGCCGCGGAAGCCACGAGACGAGGAACCAGCGCGCATCCAAGGCCGGCTGCAACAAGGCCCCGTATCGCACCCATGCTGGCGAACTCGCCGACGAGTTTTGGACGGTCAGGCAATGTTGCCGCAAACGTTTCGTCGAACACCCGCCTATAGACGCAACCGGGCTGGGTGACGAGGAAGGCTTCGTCAGCCAGGTCGTCGGACCTTATGGCAGTATATCCGGCCAACCGGTGATTTGCCGGCATTATGACGACGAGCTCTTCCTCGGCTATCTGCTCGCTTCGCAGCTCCGGCGCCGCCGCCGGGACGGCTCCGAAATGGAACGATACGTTCAGCGCCCCGCTTGTCACGCCGGCACGCAACCCACTGCTATCGTTCGCCCTGAGGTCCAGTTCCACATCGGGATGGCGCCGATGGAATTCCCCCAGCAAAGCCGGCAAGCGTGTCGAGCAAAGCGTCTCCAGGCCGCCGACCGTCAGGCGACCGGCAACCGTACCGCTCGCGTCGGCGACAGCGGAACGGGCTTCGTCCGCAAGGTCGAGGAGATCGTTTGCGTAGTCCAGCAGGCGCTGTCCTGCCGTCGTCAGCTTCAAGCCACGCCGTGACCTGTCGAACAGCGACGTGCCCAGATCGGCTTCCAGCGCCTGGATCTGTTCGGTCACGCTCGATTGGGCAAGATGAACCCGCTCGGAGGCGCGCGTGATGTTCAAGGTGGTGGCGACCGCCACGAAGGTCTTGAGATGTCTAAGCTGCATGTCTTGAACCCGTCGTATAGGCATAGGCTGCTTTGAACCGGGACCGCAAACGTGAAAAGGCCGGGAACATCGCCCGGCCTTTTTGTCTCGATAGGTGAAGCTTACTCCGCCGGCGCTTCCGCAACGTCCCGGCTGCGGCCGAGTGTTATCTTGGCCAGTGTGAAGGAGATCGCCGCGCACAGCGTGATGCCCGCCACCATCGGCAGCGGCGTGCCGTCGAAAAACACGCCGGCGACGCCCATTGCGACCGCGCCGATGGCGAAGTGCAGCGTGCCCATCAGCGCCGAAGCGGTGCCGGCGATCTCGCCATGCTCTTCCATGGCCAGCACCGACGTTGTCGGGATGACCAGGCCGAGAAAGCCGTAGCCGATGAACAGCAGCGCCGCCATTACGTCGAGCCGGTCGACACCCGATGCCATCACCGCGAACAGCACCACCATCGTTGTCGCATAGCCGGTCACCGCGACGCGCACCACGCGCTGCAGCCCGAACCGCTCCGATAGCAACCCGGTCAGCTGCGACATGCCGATGAAGGCAACCGCATTGATCGAGAAGAACACGCTGTAAACCGAAGGCGACAGGCCATAATGGTCGATCAGGATGAAGGACGAGCTCGACAGATAGACGAAGAAGCTCGCAATGCCGAAGCCGGCGATGGCCGTCAGGCCAAGGAAGTTGCGGTCGCCCATCAGGAAGCGGTAGCCGGAAAGTGCCGTCCCGAAGGACGAACCGGCGCGCTCTTCGACCGGCCGCGTCTCCTTGAGAGAGGTCGCCAGCAGGATGGTGGCGAGCACGGCCGCGCCCGTCACCGTCCAGAACACGGCGCGCCAGCCGAAGTTCTCGATGATCTGGCTACCGGTCAGCGGCGCCAGGATCGGCGACACCGAAAACACCAGCATCAGCAGCGACATCAACTTGGCGGCCTCGGTGCCGGTATGCAGGTCGCGCACGATCGCGCGCGGCACGGCCATGCCGGCGCTGGCCCCGAGCCCTTGCAGGAAGCGGAAGGCGATCAGCCATTCGATCGAGGGAGCCAGCGCCGAGCCGACGCCGCCGACCATGAACAGCGCCAGGCCGCCGTAGAGCGGCAGCTTGCGGCCGACCATGTCGGAGATCGGTCCGACGACGATCTGGCCGAAGCCCATGGAAAGAAAGAAGATCAGCAGGCTCATCTGCACCGCGGCAGTGCCGGCATGCAGATCCTCGCCTATTGACGGCAGGGCCGGAAGATACATGTCGATGGCAAACGGACCGATCGCGGACAATAGGCCGAGCACGACCGCAATGCGGAGGAATTTGGCGTTCATGATAGCAGGCTCTTTCGAATTCTGGTTGCCGCCGAGGACCGGCGCGTAACCCTAGGACGTTCCATCCCGTGGAGTTCCGACTCTTCTGCGGAACGAAACTCCCTTCGTGCAGTCCACAAATTTAGACAGGCTTGTCTAATTCGTCAACCACCTCTATATAGTTTTGCATGAAGGCCAACGTTTCTCCTGACATTTTCCCGCCGCGGGGCCATGAGGCCAAGCGGATGTCGATTGTCGATGCCGCCACCTCGGTCTTCTGCCGCGAAAGCTTCGCCGGTGCCAATATCGACATGATTGCCGCCGAGGCCGGCGTCTCCCGCCAGACCATCTACAATCATCACGGCGACAAGGAAAAACTCTTCGTTGCCATCGTCCGCGACCTCACCGAACGTTGCAACGCCGGCATCTTTGCCACGGTTTCCACTTTTCCCGATCAGCCGAAGGATCTCGAGGCCGACCTCATCGCCTTTGCTGTGCGCATGAATCACAACTGCATCTGCAATCGCGACGGCAAATTCCTGCGCAAGCTGATCCAGACCGAGGGCGGGCGCTATCCCGAGTTGTTCGCCGAATGGCGCGAAGAAGGACCGGGCAGGACATGGCCGGCGATCGCCGCCCGCTTCGCCCGCCTCGCTCATGCCGGCTTCCTTGATATCGACGATCCCGACGTCGCAGCGCGCCAGTTCATGGCGCTTGCCAATGCCGAGTTGCAGACGACGTTCATGCTCGGCGGCACACCGACCGAGGACGAGGTGGTGCAGTCGGCGACAAATGGCGTGCGCACCTTCCTGCGCGCCTTCCGCAAGCGGCAGCCTGTGGCTCGTAAACAGGGCGCGCTCGCCAGCGCTTGACGATCAAAGCCGTTTGACGATCAAATCGTCGCCGATGGGCTTCGCTTCCGCACGCAGGCGATCTATATCCGGTTTACGCCGCGCTCAAGCTTGATTACAGCTATCAGGACGATTCAACGGAACCCGACAGCCACATGGCCGACGACCACATCCGCTACGACATTCTGGCCCAGGAGGCGTTGCGCGGCGTCATGCGCAAAGTCCTGGCCGAGGTCGCGCGCACCGGTCTCCCGGGCAACCATCACTTCTTCATCACCTTTCTCACCGGCGCGCCGGGCGTGCGCGTGTCGTCGCGGCTGCGCGAGCGCTATCCCGAACAG
Source organism: Mesorhizobium sp. M0910 (assembly GCF_040319465.1). Taxonomy (NCBI): domain Bacteria; kingdom Pseudomonadati; phylum Pseudomonadota; class Alphaproteobacteria; order Hyphomicrobiales; family Phyllobacteriaceae; genus Mesorhizobium; species Mesorhizobium sp. M0910. The sequence continues at coordinate 166,101 of NZ_JAMYNZ010000004.1, read as the reverse complement.
ATGACCATCGTCATCCAGTTCCAGTATTGGGACCTGAAGGTGAGCGACACGGGCTTCGAAGTCGGGTTGTCGTTTTCCGACGTGCCGGAGAAACTGGAAATCCCGTTCTCGGCAGTGCGCGGCTTTTACGATCCATCCGTCAACTTCGAGCTCGAATTCGACGTCAAGACCGATACCCCGGCGGAACAGGAGACAAAGGCCAAGCCTGCTCCCGAGCCGCTGGCCATCGTCGCCGAGAAAAAGCCTGAGACGAAGAAGAAAAACGCTGAGGTGGAAAAGAAGCCTGCCGCGGCCGACGCCGGTGCCAAGGGCGCCGACGTGGTGTCGCTCGACGCCTTCCGCAAGAAATGACCCGACGGGCGGCGTGACATGGCCGAGATCGTCAATCTCCGTCAGGCACGCAAGCAGAAGGCGCGAACCGAGAAGGAGCGCCTGGCCGAGCAGAACCGGGCGCTGCATGGCCGTTCCAAAACCAGCCGGGATCGCGACCGCCTGATCGCCGACAAGGCCGATAAGTTCGTCGCCGGCCATCGCCGCGAAAAATCGGGCGATTCGGACAAATCCGATGCTTGAATGTGAATAGGATCGTCGCGTGAGCCCGGTCGAAAAGCGCTCGGTCACGATTCGCGGCCACCGCACCAGCTATTCGCTCGAAAAGCCTTTTTACGACGACCTGATCGCTATTGCGGCCGTGCGAAAACTGACGCTCGCCGCGCTTGTCGCCGAAATCGACGAGAGCCGCCCGCGCGATGCGAACCTCTCCTCGGCGCTCAGGCTCTATGTGCTGGATTGGGCCAAGCGCGGCAAGTTTTAGCCTTCAGGCAACGCTATCCTGTTTCCTGCGCCGGATACGGAAGCCCAGCAAAGCCGAGCGGTCGCGTTCTTCGGCCTGTTTCTTCGATCTGACGCGCATCAGGTCCTTCCAGCCGACATAGCCCACCAGCCGGGCATTTTCTCGTGTGACGACCGGCAAATGGGACACGTTCGCCATCAGCAGCTTGTCGGAGAGACCCTCGAGATACTCATCCGGATAGGCCAGCGTGACCTTGCTGCCGGCCAGCAGTTCGCCAAGCGTCGTCGTGCGGTGCTTGCCGGTGCGTCTCCAGCGCAGGATCGCCGGCGGGTCGATGACGCCAAGCACGTGGCGCTCTTCATCGACGACCGGAAAGCTCGGATGTCGTGTCTCCGGCGCCGTCAGGAACGCTGCCGCGCCGTGCAGCGTCATTGTCGCCGGCACACTCTCGACGTCGCTGGTCATCACCTCGCGCACCCTGGTCAGGGCGAACGGATCGACACGGTATTCGCGAACCATGTGATGCCCTCGCCGTGCGATTTTTTCGGTGAGGATCGAACGCTTCATCAACAGCACGGTCACCGCGTGCGCAGTGGCAGTTGCCGCGATCAGCGGCACCAGGACATGGGTGTTGCCGGTCAGTTCGACCGCAAAGAAGGTGGCGGTCAGCGGCGCACGCATGGTGCCGCCCATCGTCGCCGCCATCGCCAGCAGCGCCCAGAAGCCCGGATCGGCGGCCGGTAGGAAGCCGGCGAGGACCGCGCCCATCGCCCCGCCCATGATCAGCAGCGGCGCCAGCACACCTCCCGACGTTCCCGAGCCGAGTGCGACCGACCAGATGATCGCCTTCACCACCAACAGGGTGAGCGCAGCGGTCGCTATGGTGCGGCCATCCAGCATGTCGGCGATATTGTCATAGCCGACGCCGAGCGCCTGCGGCTCGATCAGCCCGCCAATGCCGACCACCAGGCCGCCGAGCATCGGCCACCACATCCAGTGGATGGGCAGCTTCTGGAAACCGTCCTCGCAGGCATAGACCATCTGGGTCAGCAACCCCGATAGCAGCCCGGCTGCCATGCCGACCAGCACCCAGCCGGCAAGGGCTGGAAATGAAACCTCCATGCCGCCCTGAAACGGGAAGATCGGCCCCGGCAGGTGCAGCATGGTGCGCTCGACCTCGGCAATAACCGCGGCGACCGCTACGGGAATGAAGCTGCGCGGCGTCCATTCGAAGAGCAGCAATTCCACCGCAAGCATGATGGCAGCGATCGGTGTTCCGAACACGGTGGTCATGCCGGCCGCCGCACCCGCCACCAGCAGCGTCTTGCGTTCATTGTCGCCGACCGGCAGCATCTGCGCGATTAGCGAGCCGATGGCGCCGCCGGTCATGATGATAGGCCCTTCCGCGCCGAATGGCCCACCGGTGCCGATCGAGACTGCCGACGACAACGGCTTCAGGATTGCCACCTTGGCGTCGAGCCGCGAGCGTCCGAGCAGGATCGCCTCGATGGCTTCGGGAATGCCATGGCCGCGAATCTTGTCGCTTCCGAAGCGAGCCATCACACCGATGATCAATGCCCCGATGACCGGAACAAATACCGAGGCATAGCCAAACGGCGTATCCTGCAGTTTCAGGTCGGCGAGCGTGAACTGGCCAAAATAGGCGATGTTCGTGGCAAGCCGGATCAGCTTCAAAAGGGCAATGCCGGCAAACAGCCCCACCGTCGCCACCACCACCGCTATGCCGGCAATGAGCAGCACCCGGGCATCGGTGGTAAAATCCCGCAGATGGCCCGGGTTGGCGTGATCGGACTTCATTTGCAAACCTTGCTTTCTGACGGCGTGCCGACTTGCGGATGGGTCGCCGGCCGTGCCACCGATGATGGCGGGCACGAGCCATGTTGGTGCGTTCTGTATCGTAACACGATATAAATGTTCAAGGCCCGTTTGCGGCTTTGTCGGAAAGGATTCGATGGCAGACACTTCGAAGCCACAAAAGCGCGGCGCAACGATCGGGCCGGCCGATTACCAGAGGCTGTCCGAATTTCGTTACCTGATCCGCCGCTTTCTCGAATTCAGCCAAATCCAGGCGCAGGAAGCCGGCCTGACACCACGCCAGCATCAGGCCCTGCTTGCGATCAAAGGGTTTCCCGGCGGAGGGCCGGTGACCATTGGCGACCTCGCGGAGCGCCTGCGCATCCGCCATCACAGCGCAGTGGAATTGGTCAACCGTCTTTGCGAAGCCGGGCTCGTCGCGAGGGAGCACGACGAGGAGGACCACCGCCGCGTGCTGCTGCGGCTGACCGAGCGCGCCGACGACAGTCTCGCCGATCTGTCAGCCGCTCATCTCGACGAACTCGGGCGGATCGAGCCGATGCTGAAGCGCTTGCTTGCTGGACCCGATATATAAAGGATACGCCGTCACCCGCCATTCAGCGATTTTAGCAGATCGTCGATCGACGAGGGATCGAACTTGAGCTTTGGCGGGGGCTGCACTGGCGGTGGCACGTTATTTGCGGCCGGTGGCGCCCGTTCCGCTCGCTCCGCCGCGGCCTTGCGTTCGGCGTCGAGCCTTGCCTTCTCTTCCGAGGCGATCCGCAACGCCTCTTCCGCCCTTTGGCGTTGCTGTTCTTCGGCCTGCGCGGCTTCCTCGGCAGCCTGTTGCGCCGCCTTGGCTTTGGCTTCAGCATCCGCTTTGGCCTTTGCAGCCGCCTCGGCTTTCGCCCTCGCCTCGGCTTCGGCCTTCGCTGCTGCATCCGCCTTCGCCTTGGCTTCGGCCTGCGCCCTGGCCTCCGCTTCGGCTTGGGCCTGCGCCTCGGCTTCGGCCTTTGCCCTGGCGTCCGCTTCAGCCTTCGCCTTGGCTTCAGCCTGCGCCCTCGCCTCCGCTTCGGCTTGGGCCTGAGCCTCGGCTTCGGCCTTTGCCCTGGCGTCGGCCTCAGCCTTCAGCCGCGCCGCTTCCTCCTCCTGCTTGCGCCGTTCCGCCGCCGCTCTTTCACGCTCGGTTTGCAAGGCAGCGTAGTAGCGCACCTCACGCCGCAGCCTTTGTTTCTCGAGCAGTGCGGCTTGCATGGCTTCGACTCGCTGCTGCTCCTTTTCCAGCGCACGCTGGGTCAGGAACTGGGCCAGCGGCTCGCTGTCGAACTGCCGTTTGGTGGCGCCGAACGGACCGTCGACGCTGAAATTCAAAATCGGTTCGGAGCCGACCAGCGCCTCATCGCCGGGTCGATAGGCGATCTCGCCCTTGGCATCGACGGTGCTGGTGTTCAGATCGGCGGTGATGTCGGCGGACAGCGTCGCGCCCGGGCTTTCCAATTTGACCGGCGGTGCTCTCAGCGTGCCGCCGGCGATGGTGAAGGCAATATCGGTGTCCTGCGCCGGAAAACTGCCCGCCGCGGCGATCTGCGGCACAAAACCGGCAGTCTTCGATGCGTCGATATCGCGCCCGATCGGGTCGGCCTTGGCAATAAGTGCGCCAAAGGCATCGGGATTAAAGCCGGCAATAGTCATACCCTTCAGCGTCGCCGTGCCGGAACCGGACAGCGCCGCGACCATCGCGTCGACCGATTTGCCGCTGGTCGAAAGCGCCGTCGAGAAATCGCCGCTTCCGCTGATGCCGGCCTCCGGCAGCACAGCTGTCAAATCGGAGCCGGCGAGTTTCATCTGACCGGAGAAAAGCCCGGTGCCGTCATTGTTCTTGAGCTCGAACAGGCCACTCAACTCGCCCCCGAGGAATTTTGCCTTGAGGTCGGAAACACGGATGCCCTCCTGGTCGAGCTGCAGCGAAAGCGCAGCGTCATAGGCGGTGGCAAGCGGGCCGGCGGCAAGCGACGCCGCCGTCAGATCGAGATCGGCGGTAAATGGCAGACTGGATTTCTGGCTGAACGGTGCCGTCGGCCAGGTCCTGTCATTGACAAGGAAAGCCTGGTCGCCGAACAGCATCACCGCCATCGGATCGAGGTCCAGTTCGTCCAGCGACAGCGCGCCGGCAAGATGCGGCAGCCCCTCTTTGATGTCGATATTTACGTCACCGGAAACCGCCGCTTCGTTGACGGCGCCGCTGAGTCCGCTCAGCACCAGGAGACCATTGCCGTAGTCGGCATCGGCAGCAAGCGACGTCGACATGCCGGTCTCCATGCCGGGCAGGCCGACGCCGGTCGTCATCAGCCATGGCGAGATGTCGGCCGTTTCAAGGCTGACCTTGCCCTTGGCGGCCGCGCCCTGAGGCGTGTCGGCAATTGTCCCGTCGAAACCAGCTTTGAAGTCATTGCCGGCCAGGCTGAATCGTGTCGCCAGGCCGCCGCCAAGCGTGCCTTTGGCCGAGACGTCGGTGGTCGCCTCGCCGAGCATGCCGAGCGGCAGTGCCGGCAGACCGTAAAGCGCCAGAAGCGCGGTGGCGTCGGCGTTCCTTGCGTTGAAGGTCAGCGTCACCGGCGCTTCGAGAGGCCGGTCGAGCGCCCCTTTGCCGGACAACGACGCCGAAAAGGCCGAGCCACCGGCCTTGCCCTGTGCGCTCATGGCCAGTCCGGTCGTACCATCGCCATTGTCTGCGGCACTCGTGACCGCGTCGATACGCGCATCCTGGAACAGCTCGGGATAGGCAGCAGCGCGCTCCGCCAGCCACTTCAGCACCGCATTGTCTGGATAATGCTGGACGGCGACGTCGATCAGCGGCTTGAGGTCGACGGCGACCACCGAGGCGTCGAGCTTGCCGGTCGGGCTCGCCGGGAAATCCTTGATCCGGCCGGTGGCGCTGATCGAGGCGCCGGCAAGTCCGCCGACCGACAGGCGGTCGATCTCAAGCAGCCCCTCACGCAATCTAAGTGAAGTATCGACGCTATCGGCGGTCAAGCCGCCGGCGCTGACCGGCCCGGCCTTGATTTGGAAATCGAGGTCGCGATCGGAAAAGCGGTTGGCGCCCTTGTCGCTGACGAAGATCGAGGCGAAGGCAGCGAGCCCATCGACGTCGAGTTCGCCACCTTCGAGTTGCATCAGCACCGATGGACGGGTTTCGTCGGGCTGGTTGGAATCGATGCGGCCGGAGAACTTCGCCTTGCCGAGGATGAGTTCGAGATCGCTGAAGGCCTGGTGTTTTTCGCTCAAATCCACCTTGGCCTTGAAGCCGGCGGCCGGCAAACGGCGGATCGCCTCGTCGACGTCCTTCGACAGCCAGGCGGCAAAGCCGGAGGGCTGCGCCACCGCCAGAAGCAGCGATCCGGTGAAACCGAAATGGTCCTCGACGCTGACCATGCCATTGGCTTCCAGCTTGGCGCGACCGGGCAGCGTGGCGGCCAGCGATTTTACCGCCCAGCCGCCTTCGGCCGGCTCGGCGGACAGATGCACGTCGCGAACCGTGGTGTCGCCTGCGACCACCGCCGGCAGTTTCACCTCGACCGTGCCCGGTATGGTCGGCTTCGGCAGATCGAGCAGCGCCTCCTCGAGCGCCGCCACCCGTTCGGACAGCGTCAATCCGGCCCCGGCCGCCGCCCCGACGGCCTCGTCGAACTGCACCTGCGCGCCATTGGCCTCGATAGAGAAATGCGGCTTCAGCCCAAGGTCGACCGCAGCCTTGCCGTCGGCGGTGTAGGGATTGTCGAGCGGCCCGGTCTCGAAGCGGAATTCGTCGACGCCGAGCTTCTGGTGGTCGAGCGAAAACTTGCCGTTCAGCCTGAAGCCCGGGTCCGGTTTGCCGGCGCTGACCTTCAGCGCCTCGCCGCCGGTGCCGCGCGGCCGCGCCGCGGTTCGGTCTGCGCCCGATATCTTGAACTGGCCCGAATAGACGGCGGCGCCCTCAACGAGGCCCACATTGCCGTCGGTCTCGATGACCAGCGGATAGGCATCCGGATCGGCCTTGAGCCTGAGCCGCATTTGCCCGTCCGGTTCGGCCTTGCCGGTGGAAGCGGCGATCGTGGTCCGCAACCCGTCCAGCAACAGTGAGCCGTCCAGCCTCCAGGGGCCGGCCAGCGACTTGGCCGAGATCGTTGAGTTGATCTCGGAAATAAGATGGCTGCGCCCGCCGGCGGCGTGGCTGAGCGCGATCTGTCCTTCCGTCACCGTCAGCTTCTCGATGGAAATCTGACCGGGATCGAAGGGCGAGGATGGCCGTATAGTCCAGTCGACCGTGCCGTCGGCGGCGATGTCGATCGTCGCCTTCGGCCGCACCAGCCGCATGTCGAAGATTAGCACTTCACCGCGCAGGAATGGCGCGAGTTCTGCATCCATCGAAAAGGTTTCGACGGTCATCGCCGGCTGGCCGTTGGGGCCACCGGCAACGGCGACATTCGAGAACGTCACCGAGGGGAACGGCAGCAGCCTCGCCGTCGCATCGCCTTGCACGGTCACCTTGCGACCGAGGACGGCACTGGCCTCGCGCTCGAAATCGGCACGGTAACCCGTCCAGTCGACAAAGTACGGCACCACCAGCGCCGCACACAGCACCAGCACAAGAAGCCCACCGAAGATCACGAACAGGCGTGCGAGCATCAGCTCCTGGATAGTTTTGGTTGAAAGTCAGTGGCACTCTACCCGCATCAGCGTGTCGATAAAGAGGCAAATGGGGGCACGGCAGCGGCCTGAAGGTCAGTCCTTTCCAGGCAATATCTTGCCGGGGTTCATTATATTCAGCGGGTCGAGCGCCTTCTTGATCGTGCGCATGATGTCGACGCCATGGCCAAGCTCGTGCCGCAGGAAGCCGATCTTGCCTTGCCCTATGCCATGCTCGCCGGTGCAGGTGCCGTCCATGGCGATGGCGCGCATGTTGAGCCGCGCCACGAATTTTTCCGCCAGCGCGATCTCCTTCGGATCGTTCACGTCCATCAGCACCAGCACATGGAAATTGCCGTCGCCGGCATGGCCGACGATCGGCGCGATCAGGCCCATCTCGGCGATATCCACCTCGGTCTCGGTGACACATTCGGCAAAGCGCGAGATCGGCACGCAGACATCGGTCGACAGGCCCCTGGCACCCGGCCGCAGCGTCAGCGACGACCAGTAGGCATCGTGCCTGGCCTTCCACAATTTCGTCCGCTCTTCGGCGACGCTGGTCCACAGGAACGGACCGCCGCCATTTTCCTCGGCGATCACGCCGAAGGTTTCGGCCTGCTCGGCGACGCCGGCATCGCTGCCGTGGAACTCGACGAACAGGCACGGGCTCTCCGGATAATCAAGCTTCGAATAGGTCTTCATCGCCCGCATCTGCAGCGCGTTGACCAATTCGATGCGCGCCACCGGAATGCCCATCTGGATGGTCGCGATCACCGCATTGCACGCCGCCTCGACACTGGCGAACGGGCAGACGCCGCCCGAAATCGCCTGCGGAATGCCCTGCAGCTTCAACGTCAGCTGGGTGATGATGCCGAGCGTGCCTTCCGAGCCGATCAGCAGCCGTGTCAGATCGTAGCCGGCCGAGCTTTTCTTGGCGCGCTTGCCGGTCGTCACTGCTTCACCGTCGGCCATCACCGCGGTCAGCGACAGGACGTTTTCGCGCATCGTGCCGTAGCGCACGGCGTTGGTGCCCGAGGCCCGCGTCGCCGCCATGCCGCCGAGCGAGGCGTTGGCGCCCGGATCGATCGGAAAGAACAGGCCGGTGTCGCGCAGGTGCCGGTTGAGGTCCTCGCGCGTCACGCCGGGCTCGACGGTGCAATCGAGGTCCTGGGGATTGACTGCAATGATGCGGCTCATGCGTGACGTATCGAGCGAGATGCCGCCGCCCGGCGCGTTGGTGTGACCTTCCAGCGAAGAGCCGACGCCGAAGGCGATCACCGGCACGCGATGCGCCGCGCATGCGCGCACGATCTCCTGCACCTCCTGCGTGGTCTCGGCAAAGGCGACGCCGTCCGGCGCCTGCGTCGGAATATAGGTCGTGGTGTGCGCGTGCTGGGCGCGGATCGCCTGGCCGGTCTGGAATCGCTCGCCGAGCCGCTGCTTGAGGATGCCGAGCACGGCGGCAATGCCTTCTTCGTTGCGCTCGACCGGATTGAGGTCGCTTAGAGCCATCGATTCCTCCGCGAATGGACCAGCGTCCACCCTTGTTCTGCTTCTACGGATGCGTAGTCTCACCAAGCACGCTCTGTCCAGTCCACGCTCACCCCGGCATGACGAGAAGGAAGTTTCCGATGCCCATCCCCGCCCCTTTCGTCTCTCGCGCCATGGACATCGAGGAGGCCTGGATCGACTACAACGGCCATCTCAACATGGCCTATTACAACGTGCTGTTCGATCGTTGCTCCGACGAAGCATTCGAGATGATGGGGATGGGGCCGGATTATGTGAAAGAACGACGGCTGACCATCTACACCGCGGAAGTGCATGTCTGCTACGTCCAGGAGTTGCATCTCGACCACAAGGTCACGGTCTCGTTCCAACTCCTCGACCATGACGAGAAGCGGCTGAGGGCCTATCAGGAAATCCGGCATCGCGACGGCTGGCTTGCCGCCACATCCGAAACGCTGTCGCTGCATGTCGACATGGCTGGCCCGAAGGTAGCGCCCTTCCCCGCCGACGTCCTGGCCAGGGTGGAAGCGATGCGCGCCGCCCATGCCGCCCTGCCGATGCCGGAGCGCGCCGGCCGCTCGATCGGTATTCGTCGTAAGCCGGCTTGAACCAAGAGAGCGCTTGAACCACTGGCCAACCGCCGTTAACCTTACCGAGGTTTTAACGTGAACAAGCCGAATTGAGACGTTGAACGACTCAGCGCGGCGTTGGAAAACCATCCGCATCGAATTGCGATACGGGCGGCGGAGCAGCAGCGGTTCGGGGAACGTGCATGAAAACCGATATCAAGGTCGAAGCGGACAGGCTGGCGGCTGACCCACGCATCACCGACTATGATTTCTGGCGCTCGCTGAAGAACCTCAACAACGAGATCTTCCACATCGCCAACAACAACGAGCCGATCCCCTTCGCCATGATCCGCTGGCGCGCCATCCTGAAGCAGGCGCGGATGAAACGCGGCCACGCCTGAACGGTGCGGGAAGAAACAGACCGGTCGTCCGGTTTGCATTTCTGATGATGTGCTGACGAACGATCCCAAGCGTCAAGGCTGGCGCTTCACGCCCCCAGCGGCGATCGCGGCACCACCGGCGACGACTGGATGATCGCCGTGTTGGTCATCGCAAATGGGATGATGCGGTCGATCACCCGTTCGAGCTCGGCCACCGAGCCGACATGCGCCAAAGCGATGAAACAGTCCTCGCCGGTCACCCTGTCGCATTGGGCGATTTCCGGCAGCTCGCGGATGATCTCGGCCACGACGGCCAATTGGCCCGGCACCGGCCTGATGCGCAGCCATGCCGACAGCTTCATGCCGAGCGCGGCCGGATTGATACGCACCGTATAGGCCTCGATCACACCGCTTTCCTGCAGCCGCTTGATGCGCTCGGCAACGCTCGGCGCCGACAGGCCGACCGACCGCGCCAGTTCGGCGGTGCTGGTGCGCGCGTCCTTTTCCAGCAGGCGCAGGATTTTCAGGTCCGCCGGATCCAGATCGCTATTTTCATTTCGAAGGCGTTTCAGCGGAATACTCCTTGATTTCGGAAAGCAAATAGCCGCAATGACCGGCCATCATCCATATCAATGGCAAAAATCGCCTGCGATACTGATCCCATGCAAGATCGGACGCAAGCCCCAGCAGCAAGTCCGGCACTCGCCGGCCCCGCCTTTACCTTGGCAAACGCGGTCCCGCCGCATCTCTGGTTCGGCGTCAGCGCCGTGTTCCACTATCTCGGACCGGCCTTCGCGGTGCTGCTGTTCCCGCATGTCGGCGTGCTCGGCATGGCTTGGCTGCGCATCGCCACCGCGGCACTCGTCTTTGCCCCGTTGACCCGGCCATGGGCGGTCTTCGCCCGCGCCGATCGCTCGACGCGGTTGTTGCTTCTGGCCTTCGGCGTCTGCCTTGGGGTGATGAATTGCTCGTTTTACCTGGCGCTCGACCGGCTGCCGATCTCGCTGGTGGCGGCGATCGAATTCGTCGGCACCATCGCCGTTGCGCTTGTTGGCCTCAGAAGCCCGCGCAATCTCGCCGCCCTCGCGATCGCTGTCGCCGGCACCCTGTTGCTGATAGACGTCAAATGGTCGAGCGATCCCGTCGGCCTGTTCTGGGCCTTCCTCAACGGCATGCTGTTCGTTGGCTACATCGTGCTCGGCCACCGCGTCGCGCGCGGCGGCGCCGGCGATGGCATCGTCGGGCTGGGTGCCGCCATGGCGGTCGCCCTTCTCGTCGTTCTGCCGATCGGTTTCGCCGATGCTCTGCCGGCTTTCTCGGCGCCGCCGCTGCTGCTTGCGGCGGTCGGCGTCGGCATCTGCTCGTCGGTCATTCCCTATATATGCGACCAGCTTGCCATGTCGCGGCTGCCGCGCTCCAGCTTCGCGCTGATGCTGTCTTTGCTGCCGGTCACCGCGACGTTGATCGGCGTCATCGTGCTGCGGCAGGTGCCGAGCCTCACCGACTGCGTTGGCATCGCGCTGGTGGTGGCCGGCGTCGCCCTTCACAAACCGGCGCCGGCGCCCACCTGATCAGTTCAGCTTCTCCTTGAGGAAAGCGATCGTCCGGCCCCAGGCGAGGTCAGCCGCCTTCTTGTCGTAGCGGGCCGCCGACGTATCGTTGTTGAAGGCATGGTTGGCGCCTTCATAGACATAGACCGAGTATTCGACATGAGCCGCGTCGAGTGCCTTCTTGAAGGCATCGATGCCGGCATTGGTGCGGGTGTCGAGGCCGGCATAATGCAGCATGAGCGCGGCCTTGATCTTCGGCACGTCCTCGGCCTTTGGCTGCATGCCGTAATAGGCGACGGCGGCGGCGAGGTCCGGCGCGTTGACGGCCAGCATGTTCACCGTGCCGCCGCCCCAGCAGAAGCCGACGGCGCCGACCTTGCCGTTGCCGTCCTTGTAGCCTTTGAGGTAGGCGACCGTTGCCACGGCATTGGCGGCGACCTGTGCTGGATCGAGCTGGGAAAACAGGTCACGTGCCCTGTTTTCATCGTCCGGCGTGCCGCCGAGCGGTGTCATGAAGTCCGGCGCGAGCGCCACGAACCCTTCCAGCGCAACGCGCCGCGCCACGTCGCGAATATGCGGGTTGAGACCCCTGTTCTCATGCACGACGATGACGGTACCAAGCTTGCCGGTCTGGTCTCCCGGCCTGACCAGATAGCCCTTCATCTCGCCGCCGCTGCCGGGATAGCTGATGTCCTCGCCTTTCACACGCGGATCGTCTTCCGCCACGATTGCCGCCTGGGCCGAGTTCGCCGCCAGCAGCGGCGCGATCGCGGCAGCTGCCGCACCCGATCCGGCAAGCCTGGTCAATTGCTCCATGAAGCGCCGCCGGTCGAGCGTCAGATGCGTGTATTCGTCATAGGCATCGATCATCGCCTGGGTAATGACAGGCTTGGCGGCAGTGGGTCCGGCAGGTGTTGTCATGGCGCGCTCCTCGTGGGCCCCCGCGGCAACATAGAGCCGAAGCTTGCCTGGTCCAGTCACGGCTGAGTGAGGCTGCCAAAAGTCCCTGCACGACGACCGTGATGCTCGGCGCCGCACTGTCGTTAAATTTTGGTCCTTTGTGGCAATGCTAAATGCACGCACCACGATGTAAAAAGAAGTTACCGGGCTATGCCTCATTCGGGCCATCTGGCGAACGAGAATGGCCATTTGGCGGGAAAAGAATGCGTGATTGACGACGAAGGAATACGCCCATGACCTTTCTCTCCCCGCTTCTGGCAAGTGGGTTCGCCCTCGCCGCCATGGCTTTGCTGGCGCTGCGGTTCACTGCCTTCCCCGCCTTCAAACGATCGTTGATCAAGATCCGCGTCAACCGGCACCCGCCCGCAAACACCAAGGCCTGAGGAAAGATCATGGACGTTCAGGACATCATCAACACCGTCTCCCAGAAATCCGGTCTCAACCAGGCTTTGACGGAAAAGATCGCCGGCACGATTTTCTCGGTGCTTGAACACGAGGCGGAAGGCACGACCCTGTCCAGCTTCTTTGCCAGAATCCCGGGAGCCGACGCCCTGGCCAAGCAATATGATGTCATGGCTCCCGGCGCGGCTTCCGGTGGTGGCCTCCTGTCCTCGCTGGAGGGCGCGCTCGGCGGCGCTCTCGGCGAAAAGACCGGCGCGCTGATCAACGGCGTCGCCATACTCAAGGCATCAGGCCTTACGCTGACACAAATCAGCCAGGCCGGCACGATGCTGGTCCAGCAGGCCGAGGCAGCAGCCGGCCCGCAGCTGACCAATGAGGTCCTTGCATCGGTACCCGACCTGAAAGGGCATCTCGGGCTCTGAAGGAACTTCTCTATTTCGGCAGCGTATAGGCCATCACATAATCGCCCGGCTTGGTGCCGACCGAGCCGTGGCCGCCGGCAACGATGACGACGAACTGGCGTCCGTCGGCTACCGTGTAGGTCATGGGTGTCGACTGCCCGCCGGCAGGCAGCCGCGCCTGCCAGAGCTGTTTGCCGGTCGTCAGGTCATAGGCGCGCACATAGTCGTCGACCGCCGCACTAAGGAAGGCGACGCCGCCGGCAGTGATCATCGGCCCGCCAATGCCGGGCACGCCGACCTTGAACGGCAGCGGCAGCGGCGTCATGTCGTAGACGGTGCCATTGCGATGCTTGTAGACGATCTTGCCGGTCCGAAGGTCGGCACCCGCCACATAGCCCCAGGGCGGCGCCTGGCAGGGAATGCCGAGCGGCGACAGGAACGGCTTCAATATCACTGCGTAAGGCGCACCCTCATTGCGGTTCAGGCCTTGTTCGCTGCCCTTGGTGTCACCGGGCGGCGGCACGTCGGCGCGCGGCACCAGTTTGGAGATGAACGCCAGGTATGTCGGCATGCCGAACATCACCTGCCGGACCGGATCGACTGCCACACCGCCCCAGTTGAAGGTGCCGAAATTTCCGGGGTAGATCAGCGAGCCCTGCAGCGATGGCGGGGTATAGCGGCCCTCATAACGCAGCTTCCGGAGCTCGATCCGGCAGGCCAGCTGGTCGAACATGGTGATGCCCCACATGTCGGCGCCGGTCAGCGGTTTCGGACTGAAGCTCAGGTCCGAGATCGGCTGTGTCGGCGAGGTATGATCGCCCTCGATCGCGCCGCCCGGCGCCGGCACTTCCTTGACCGGAACGATCGGCTCGCCACTGCGCCGGTCGAGAACATAGAGGTCGCCCTGCTTGGTCGGCCCGACCAGCGCCGGCACCACGCCACTTTCCGTGGTGATGTCGACCAGCGTCGGCTGCGCCGGCACGTCCATGTCCCAGAGATCGTGATGCACGGTCTGCCGCACCCAGCGCAATTGTCCGCTGTTGAGATCGAGCGCGGTGATCGACGAGGAGAATTTCTCGTCATTGGCGCTGCGCCCGGCGCCGAGCTGGTCCGGCGTCTTGTTGCCGAGCGGCACATAAAGCAGGCCGAGCTTTTCGTCGGCGCTTGCCGTCGACCACATGTTGGGCGAGTTGTTGGTGTAGGTCTGGCCCGGCGGCAGCGGCGTCGTCTGGTCTGGATTGCCGGAATCCCAGTTCCACAACAGCGCGCCTGTGTCGGCATCGTAGGCACGGATGACCCCGGACGGCTCCTGCGTCGAATAATTGTCGTTGACCGCGCCGCCGACGATGATCTTGTTGGCGACGATCAGCGGCGCCGACGTCGAATAATAATAGCCCGGCTTCGGATATGGCATGTTGGCGAGCAGGTTCAGCGTGCCGCCTTCGGCAAATGTAGGACAGACCTGGCCATTCGCCGCGTCGAGCGCGATCAGCCGGGCGTCGGATGTAGGCAGGTAGATGCGCGTGGCGCAGGGCTGGCCGGCAGCGATCTTGGCGTCGGCATAATAGGACACGCCGCGGCAGGTCTGGTGCTGGCGGTCCTTGTTGAGCTTGACCTGCGGATCGAAGCGCCACTTCTCCTTACCGCTCGCGGCGTCGATGGCGATGGCGAAATTATGCGGCGTGCAGATGTAGAGCGTGTCGGCGATTTTCAGCGGCGTCACCTGATAGGTCGTCTCGCCGATGTCGTCGGGCCCTTTCACGTCGCCGGTGCGATAGGTCCAGGCCGGCTGCAGATTGGCGACGTTTTCGGGGGTGATCTGGTCGAGCGGCGAATAGCGCTGGCCATAGGGCGTACGGCCGTAATAGTGCCATTCGCCGGGCGGCACGTTGCCGCCGAGATCGGCCGTCGGCGTCACCTTGTCGGTGTTGAGTTCACCCGTAATATCCTTTGGATCGACCGTCATCGAATAACCGGCGACGGCAAGCGATGCCAGCACGGCGAGGATAAGTGGTGCGCGTCCGTCGGGACCGGTAAGCCCGCGCCGCGCCCATGGCGTCAACAGCCATAGCGCGACAAGCACGATGATGCCGCCGCGCGGACCGAGTTCCCACCAGTCGAAGCCGATCTCCCAGACCGCCCAGGCGAGCGTGCCGAGCACGATCGCCGCGTAGAGCCACAGCGCCGTGGTTCTGCGCCTGTAGAGCAGCCAGGCCGCGACAAGGAAAGCTAGACCGGCGATGACGTAATACCAGCTGCCGCCCAGCGTCACGAGCCAGATGCCGCCGCCGCCAAGCGCCAGGCCGATGAGGAAAAGGATCAGGGAGGTGATGACCACAGCCAAGACGGTGCTCCTTCGACTGGTGCGCTCCGCGACGCGTCCATGGGCAACCCGGCATTGCGCTCCTGCCCCGAGCACAACTTTCTCCGGCCCGCCTCCCCTGTCAAGCAAGCTCGGCGTTTTGCGGCGCCGGCCCATCGCAAGCCCGGCGTTTTGGTTAGCAGACCCATTCAGATTGTGAGTTCTACCGACTGGACAGAGAACAAAACGGAGACGCTTCTGGCCTTTCGCTGCCGAATCACTACATTCGGGGAGAGATGTCCGGCTTTTCGGAAGACATGCCCTTTTTTGACGAACCGAACGCGCGGCCCGTGGCCCCGTCGGGCATTGCCGCGCGCGCCATGGCTGCCCGCAGCAACCAGAACAACGCGCCCGATTATCTCAACGGCCTCAACCCCGAGCAGCGGCTGGCGGTGGAAACCACCGAAGGCCCGGTGCTGGTGCTGGCCGGCGCCGGCACCGGCAAGACGCGGGTGCTCACCACCCGCATCGCCCACATCCTTGCCACCGGCAAAGCCTTCCCTTCGCAGATCCTCGCCGTCACCTTCACCAACAAGGCGGCGCGCGAGATGAAGCAGCGCATCGGCCTGTTGATCGGCGAAGGCAATGTCGAGGGCATGCCGTGGCTCGGCACCTTCCATTCGATCGGCGTCAAACTGCTGCGCCGGCACGCCGAGCTGGCCGGGCTCAAATCCGACTTCACCATTCTCGACACCGACGACGTGGTGCGCCTGATCAAGCAGCTGATCCAGGCCGAAGGGCTGGACGACAAGCGCTGGCCGGCCAAGCAGTTCGCTCAGATGATCGACGGCTGGAAGAACAAGGGCCTCGGTCCCGCCGACATCCCCGAGGGCGATGCCCGTGCCTTCGCCAACGGCAAGGGCCGCGAGCTCTACAAAGCCTATCAGGAGCGGCTGCAAACGCTGAACGCTTGCGACTTCGGCGATCTATTGTGCCACCCGATCCGCATCTTCCGCGCCAATCCGGACGTGCTGAAGGAATACCACAAGCGCTTCCGCTACATCCTCGTTGACGAGTATCAGGACACCAACACCGCGCAATACATGTGGCTGCGGCTGCTGGCGCAGCGGCCGCAATCCTCCCCCCTTGAGGGGGAGGTGCCCGCGAAGCGGGCGGAGGGGGTTGCCGCAGAAGGCACCGCTAGAGCGTCGAGCACTGCCGCCGGTAGGTCGAGCACTGCCGCACGGACCCCACCCGACCGGGCTTCGCCCGGCCACCCTCCCCTCGAGGGGGAGGGAAGCCCGCGCCTGTCCACCGTAAATATCTGCTGCGTCGGCGACGACGACCAGTCGATCTATGGCTGGCGCGGCGCCGAGGTCGACAATATCCTGCGCTTCGACAAGGATTTTCCTGGCGCCACCATCATCAGGCTGGAGCGCAACTACCGCTCGACCGCGCACATCCTCGGCACCGCCTCCCACCTCATCGCCCACAATGAGGGCCGTTTCGGCAAGACGCTGTTCACCGAAAAGATCGCCGAGGACGACGAGAAGGTGCATGTCCACGCCGCCTGGGATTCCGAGGAGGAGGCCCGCGCCGTCGGCGAGACGATCGAGGCCTACCAGCGCCAGAAGCACAATTTGAACGATATGGCGATTCTCGTCCGCGCCTCCTTCCAGATGCGCGAATTCGAGGACCGCTTCGTCACGCTCGGCCTCAACTACCGCGTCATCGGCGGCCCGCGCTTTTATGAGCGGCTCGAGATACGCGATGCGCTGGCCTTCTTCCGCGTCGTCGCGCAAGGCGCCGACGACCTCGCTTTCGAGCGCATCGTCAACGTGCCGAAACGCGGCTTGGGCGAGGCCACCATCCGCCAGATCCACGACACCGCACGTGCGCTGCGCATCCCGATGCTGGAGGCGGCGGCAAAACTTGCCGAGAGCGACGAGCTGAAGCCGAAGCCGCGCGCGGCACTGCGCGAGGTGTCGGCCAATTTCGAGCGCTGGCAGAAGGCGCTGGAAACCACGCCGCACACCGAGCTCGCCGAGACCATACTGGAGGAGAGCGGCTACACCGACATGTGGAAGAACGACCGCTCGGTTGAAGCGCCCGGTCGGCTCGAGAACTTAAAAGAACTGATCCGCTCCATGGAGGAGTATGAATCGCTGCGCTCCTTCCTCGAACATGTCGCCTTGGTGATGGACGCCGAGCAGAACGCCGAGCTCGATGCCGTCAACATCATGACGCTGCATTCGGCCAAGGGCCTCGAATTCGAAACCGTGTTCCTGCCCGGCTGGGAGGAAGGCCTGTTCCCGCATCAGCGTTCCCTCGACGAGGGTGGCCGCTCCGGCCTGGAGGAGGAACGCCGCCTCGCCTATGTCGGCCTGACCCGCGCCAAGAAGAACCTGCACATCTGGTTCGTCTCCAACCGCCGCATCCACGGCCTCTGGCAGTCGACCATCCCGTCGCGCTTCCTGGAAGAACTGCCGGAAGCCCATGTCGAAGTTTCCGAGAGCGGCAACTCCTATGGCGGCTACGGCAATGCCTATGGTGGCGGCTCGTTCGCCTCCGGTCGTGGCGGCCAAGGGGCGGGCAGGCAGAACCCCTATGGAGCATCGCGCTTCGACAACATCGGCGGCAATAACGGCGCCGAGAAATCCGGCGCTTTCTCCAGCACCTATGCGACGCCGGGCTGGCAGCGCGCTCAAGCCAACCGCACCGAAGCCACCGACCGCAATTGGGGCACGCGCTCCGGCCATCAAGTCGAGCGCATCGGCTATGGCGAAACCGACTCCGGCTACGGCGCCGGCCGCACCTCGGTCAAGGGCCGCACCATCGACGGCGAGCTGGTCGCCAAATCCGTCGCCGACACGCCGTCCCCCTTCAGCGTCGGCGACCGCGTCTTCCACCAGAAATTCGGCAACGGCAACATCTCGGCCATCGAAGGCAACAAGCTGACCATCGACTTCGACAAGGCCGGCCAGAAACGCGTGCTGGACGGGTTTGTCGCTGCGGTGTGAAGTTCAAGTTGGGAAAGCAAATCGTTCCACAATTTTATTTGCCAGGAAACGAACAACATCCTCTCGTTCGATATTATACTCAAATGAACTGTTTCCAAACCCGCTGACATCAATCGCTTGCAATTCCTCGTTGGATGACAAGAAATATCTCCAGTTGAGCGCATACCAATCTATTTTATTCTTCCTTTTATCTGGTTCATCTGAGAACCGATAGAGATTCTTGACATCTCGATACGTCAGGGTTCCATTTTTGGCCTTCGAAAACAACACCGGCGACGAAAGCTTCAAATCACAAAGTATATGTATCAATGCTGGATGGCGGATGGTTCTTTTGTTTGTAAAAGCCAGACACAACCCAAACAGTGTGCAAAGGCGCTCAAGTCGACGGAGAGAATACTCTCCTCTTTCCCAGACAAGTGAAATAAATTCCGCGAATCCGTCCTTCAAACGGCCAGATTCGTCGTCGTCTGGCATCTCTTTAAGGACATTCAAGACAAACTTCTTTAGAAGCCGATCATTCTCTCTTTTTTCGAATTGCGGAAATGTAACTCTAAAATGAATGAATTTCTCGAGATACAAACTCGAATCTATCTCGGATCCGTACATTTTTCTGGTCGCTGCCGAGAGCTGATCAAGCTGGCAAACAAGGAGAAAGTGAACGTTCTTGACAGAAAATAGATGTTTTATCGTCTCCAAAACCGACAAAGCATATGTTGGTCTACGTCTATCAAGCTCGTCTACGATAAATATAAGAGGCTTTTGACTGTCGTCTGCCGACATAAGGTCCGAAAGGGTTTGGCGAAAAGTCTCGAATGCTTTCTTCTCCGCTTTCGCGCTTTCCAATCGGTTGTCAATAATTTTGTCGAGTTCGGCTTCGATCTCTTTGCCCACCTCATTGGCTATATCTTCATTTGCATCTTCGAAATCAGAAGCCCGAACCACACCGGCTGTTAGCCCGCGAATTGCACCTTTTATAGCAACCCGCCCGACAATCTTCGCTACGTCTTTTGCTTTTGCCTTAAGTGCCTTTTTTTCTTTCGGTTTTATTCCCGTCTCTTCAATAATCTCTGCAGCAAGCGAAACAAAAACGTCGGAATCATAGTCGCGTTTAAATGCATCGAAATAGACAACTTTGAATTTCTGATCCCTTGCCCTACGAGCCAAACGTCTTGCAAAGACCGTTTTTCCTGATCCCCATGGCTCGTCAAGCGCGACAACCAATGCATCATCGCTGAGATCAAAAACCTTTAAAAGCCCATCGCCAAACAAGTCGCGGCCGAAAATATCTTCACTGGCTCCAACTGCTTGCTCAATATCCGGCGCAAGTATCTTCATCTAACGCTCCCTCAAAGCAGGAGCCGTTTCTAGCACATCAAATCGCTTATTTAAGCTTGACCCAACGCCTATTCACTAGTTCTTTTTGCCAGCCCTGCGGCGAGGCAGACCGATGAGGCGCCCTCACCGATACCTTGCCTGGTTCCATTTGTGGCCGAGCAGCGACAGGATGATGATCAGCCCGTTGAAGAACTGCACGTAAAAGCCGCTCAACCCCGCCGCCACCACGCCGGTCTGAATGAACGACACTGTGACCGCACCGATCGCGCCGCCGACAACAGTGCCGATGCCGCCCCAGGTCGGGGTGCCGCCGACGAACACCGATGCCAGCACCGGCAGCAGGTATCCGTCGCCCGCCGTCGGCCACCAGGTGAAGTTGATCATCACCGAGAACGTGCCGGCGATCGCCGCGCCGATGCCGACGAAGACGAACACTTTTACGCGCACGCGCTTGACGTCGATACCCATCTGCTGGGCGCTGTCTGGATTGTCGCCGACCACCTTGACCTGGGCACCGAAGCGATGGCGGTTGTAAAGCAGCGCCGACAGCACGACGAAGCCGATGGCCCAGAAGATCTGCACCGGAATGCCGTAAAGCTGGCTGGAGAAGATCTTGTGGGCCCAGCTGTCGGCAAGGCCGGTCAGCGCCGTCGACCTGCCCTCGTTGATGATCTGGATCAGGCCGCGCAGCAGGAAATTCATGCCGAGCGTGGCGATCAGCGACGACAGCCCGCCATAGACGACCAGCGAGCCGACCAGGAAGCCGAGCAGCATGCCGGTGACCATTGCGGCGGCGATGCCGAGGAACGGGTCGTAGCCGGCCTGCACGACCAGCGCGAAGACCCATGAGGCAAAGCCCATCGTCGCCGGAAACGACAGGTCGATCTCGCCGCAGGTGACGACGAAGACCAGCGGCACCACCACGAACAGCGCCACCGGCAGCGTGGTCAGCACGGAGCTGTAAAGATACCAGGTGGTGAACACGATCGGATTGGCGATCATGAACACCGCCATCATGACGATGAACACGGCAAGCGTGCCGAGCGCGGCGCGGTTGTCGAGGATGAACCCGCGCAGCCAATTGTCGGACGGGTGTCTCCACTCTTTCCCGGCGGTTTCGCCATGCGTGCCGCCGAGGGGGCTCTGCAGATCGGGTTCCATGGTCTTGCTCATCGTGCCGCCCTCCCCGCATCGCCCGCGTCGTGCAACCCCGGCAATCCGCTGGGGTGGGCGACGTCCTCCATGAAATTGATCAGGTCTTCGGCCGATTTGACCTCGCTGCGGTCGGCGGTGAGCGCGACCTTGCCGCGGTCCAACACCACGAAGCGATCGGCGATATCGAAGACGTGGTGGATGTTGTGGCCGATGAACAGGATCGAGCGCCCGCTCGCCCGCACCTGGCGCACGAAGTGGAAGACCTTGGCGGTCTCGGTCAGCGATAGCGCGGTCGTCGGTTCGTCGAGGACTATCAGCTCCGCCTTCTTATAGATGGCCCGCGCGATCGCCACGCCCTGGCGTTCGCCGCCCGAGAGCTGACCGACGATCGACTGTGGCGTGAATACTTTCGAGGTGAAGCCGATCTCGCGCATCAGCCGGCTCGCCTCCGCGATCTCCTTGTTGACCTTCAGCCAGCCAAGCCAGCCGGTGAGCTCGCGGCCCATGAAGATGTTGCGCACGATCGTCTGCTGCACGGCGAGCGCCCGGTCCTGGAACACCGTCTCGATGCCGGCGTCGCGCGAGCGCGCAGGGCTCCATCCGGTCACCGGCTTGCCGCGGACGAGAATCTCGCCGCTGGTCGGTTTGACCACGCCGGACAGGATCTTGATCAGCGTCGACTTGCCGGCGCCATTATCGCCGATCAGGCCGACCACCTCGCCTCGATCGACGCTGAGATTGACCCCGCCAAGCGCATAGACCTGGCCATAGGACTTGCTGATGTCGCGCAGTTCGATGATGCGTTCGGCCATGGCGATCCTCGCTTGATTGTCGCGTGCCGGCCTTTTCGCCGGCGGTCCCGCCGGCCGGGCTCAATCCCGGCCGGCGGCTTGGGAGGTCAGCGCAGCGCCTGCTTGGCGAGCTCGGCGACAATCTCGTAATTCTGCGGCGTGACGAAGCCGGCGCCGGTATCGACATTCATCGGTGCGAGACCCAGCACAACCTGCTGGCAGAGGCTGAGGATCGGCAGATAGCCCTGCAGGAACGGCTGCTGGTCGGCCGTCAGCTGCACCCAGCCGCCCTTGAAGCCCTCGACGATCTGCGGGCT
This sequence comes from Mesorhizobium sp. M0910, assembly GCF_040319465.1. Classification (NCBI taxonomy): domain Bacteria; kingdom Pseudomonadati; phylum Pseudomonadota; class Alphaproteobacteria; order Hyphomicrobiales; family Phyllobacteriaceae; genus Mesorhizobium; species Mesorhizobium sp. M0910. The sequence continues at coordinate 144,137 of NZ_JAMYNZ010000004.1, read as the reverse complement.
GGTGTCGAAGCCGAAGTTGAAGATATCGCCCGGCTTCCTGCCCGCCGCCTGCATGTAAGTCGGGACGTTGCCCAGCATCTGTCCGCCGGGATAGCCAACCGCCTTGACGTCGGGATTGTTGAGCAGTGCCGCGGTGATCACCGGAAGGGCCAGATTGGGGTCGGAAGCCCATTCGCCGCTCGGTGGCGAGGAGAGCTGTATGACCTCGACGCCCGCTTCCTTGAGGGCAGCGACAGTGCCGCGTTCTCGCGCGCCGCGGCTCTCGTTCTCGAACGGGCCGATCATGATTGCCTTGTCGCCGGCCTTGAGCCCGGCCAGCTTGACCGCCTCGGCGCCAAGCGCGCGGCCCTGCTGCTCCTGCTGGGCACCGACATAGCCGCCGCCGAACGCCGCCGTGACCGTCGGCACCGGCACGTTCTGGTACATCATCTTGATGCCGTCCTTGTGCGCCTGTTCGGCCAGCGGCATGATCGCGGCGTCGCCGGGGTGGCCCATCATGGCGATGCCTTGGGGCTTGACCGCGACAGCCTCGCGCAATTGCTGCACCATCTTCTCGACATCCCACTGGGAAAAGATGTAGTCGACCTTCGGCCCGAGATCGGCCGCCGCCTGCTTTGCGCCATTATAGACGATCGTGCCGAAGGCATCGCCCTCGGCGCCGCCGACGAAGAAGCGGATATGGACGTCCTTGCACCACTGGGCATCGAGCGCCTGCGCCGGCAAGGTCGAGAGTGCGGCGGCGAGCGCCATCGCGGCCGCCGCGACGGTCGAGCGCAGAACTGTCCTTCTCATCGTAATGCTCATGCACTTATCCTCCCTTTGTTCCCTCGCTAGCCGAGGGGTTTTGACGATCGCTTCGGCAAGGCGCCGCAATCTTTCCCTGGCCGGCACCTCCCGCCGGCTTGTCCTGTTTTTATGCATGTCGTTATCGCAAAACCGCTGGGCACTTTTGCGCGACATGCATTAGCCTCACACCGGGTTCGGCAGGTAGCTCGCGCCTCCCCGGCATTGTTGGAGATAGTCCAGCGCACGCGCCTGGCCGGTGATCTCGAGATCGCCGCGATAGACCGGGTCGTGCCAGCCCTCAATGTCGATGGCGCCCTTGTAGCCGGCCAGCCGCAGCTCACTGATCACCCGCGTCCAGTCGCTATCGCCGAAGCCAGGGGTGCGCATCTGCACGAACGGCAGGCGGCCGAACACGCCATGTTCGCGGATCACGTCCCAGCGCACCGTCGCGTCCTTGCCGTGGACGTGGAAGATACGCGGCGCCCATTTGCGGATCTGCGGGATCGGATCGATCAGATAGACCAGTTGATGGCAGGGCTCCCACTCCAGGCCGAGATTGCCGTCCGGCAACTCGTTGAACATCAACTCCCAGGCGTCCGGATTGTGGGCGATGTTCCAGTCACCGCTGGCCCAGTTGCCGTCCATGGCGCAGTTCTCGAACGCGATGCGCACGCCCTTGTCGGCGGCACGCCTGGCCAACGGTCCCCAGACCTCGCGGAAACGCGGCAGGCTGTCGGGCAGCGGCTTGCCGCGAATGCGGCCGGTAAAGCCGCTGACCATATTGGTGCCGAACAGATGCGCGTTGTCGATGATCGTTTCCCACGCCTGGAGCACGCCGCGATCGATCTCGCCGCTCTCCAGCGGATTGCCGAAAACGCCGATCGATGAGACGATGACATCGGCATCGCCGATCGCCTCGCGGATCTCGCCCGCTAGCCGCGGAATGTCCTTGCCGCCCAGCGTCTGCCAGAAGAACGGCTGGATGCTCTCGAAGCCGAGCGGCAGGATCTGCCTGACATAGGCGGCCGGGTCGTCGAGATTGGCCCGCACCATTGTGCCGATCCTGATGTCGAGCAGCGGGTTTGGCATCATGATCCTTCCTGTGCAGCGATGGCGACCCGGCGCCCGGTCTCGGCGCTCTCGATCGCAGCGAAAACCATGGCCAGGCTCTTGATGTTGTCGGCGCCGCGCGTCTCCGGCTCGGTGCCGGTTTCGACGGCGCGGACGAAATCCTGGATGATGCCGAGATGGCCGCCGACGCGATCGGCCGGGTCGAGCGGCGGCACGGCTATCGGTTCGGTGCGGTCGAACAGGCCTTCACGGACCGGCTGCACGATTTCCGCCTTCAGCCCGTCCTCGCCGTCCCACACAATGCTGCCGCGCTCTGCGACGATCCGCCATGTACTGTCCCAGCTGGTGCGGAAGCCGGCCGCGCACCAGCTGCCGGCATAGGTGAACAGCTTGCCGCCGCCGAGGTCGAAGCTTGCGGTCGCCGACGACCCTTGCCGATACCAGGAATTGGCCGGCTCCCACTCCTGGCAATAGACACCGGTCGGCTCGCCGGCCGCCATGTAGCGGGCGGCATCGAATGTGTGGATCGCCATGTCGAGCAGCAGCACATGACGCATCTCCTCGCGAAAGCCGCCGAAATGCGGCGCGACGAAGAACTCGGCATGGATGCTGGTTGGCGCACCAATGGCGCCGGAATCGAGAAAGCGCCGGATGCGCCTGACATTGGCGACATAGCGGCGGTTCTGGACGACGGCATGGATACGCCCGGCGCTGCGGGCGGCCTCGACGATGGCACGCGCATTGTCCGGGCTGTCGGCGAGTGGCTTTTCGGTCAGCAGGTGGCAATTATGGGCAAAGGCGGAAAGCGCGACCTCGCGGCGGGCGGCGGGAACCACCACGTCGAATACCGCGTCGGGCCTGGTCTGGTCGAGCACGGCGTCGAGGTCGGTTCCAATGATGGCGCTCGAAAGCTCGTATTCGCGCGCCCTCGCCCGCGCCCGTTCGACATCGATATCGACCAGGCCGACAATGGCGAGCCCGTCGATCTGCCTGGCTGCATCGAGCCATGCCTTGCTCATGGCGCCGCAGCCGACCAGGACGACATTGATCATCCAGTGCTCCTCCCTCTCGGCCCCTCCAGACCGATCGTCACGGCGTTCACGGCAGGGCCGTGAATGTTTTCCGTAAACGTTTACGAGAACACACCCGATGGCGTAGAATGTCAATCGGCCGATAGCGAAAAACGTGATGCCGGCTTGGCCTGAACAGCAGCCGGTGCTAGCCAAGCAAGGGGGAGAACTGTCCTTTGGCGTCCAGCATTCACGACCTTGCGCGTCACCTGAACATTTCGATCGGCACGGTGTCGCGCGCGCTCAACGGCCGCGCCGACGTCAACGCCGACACACGCCAGCGCGTGCTCGATGCGGCCAAGAAGCTGAATTATTCGCCGAACCAGTCCGGCCGCAGTTTGCGGCGCGGCGCCACCCATTCGATCGCCTTCATGCTGCAGCCGCATCCGGGCGATCAGGAATATGGCGAGCCGTTCTTCATTCCGTTCCTGACCGGGTTGCAGGCCAAGCTCGCCGAAAGCGGACTCGACCTGATCGTGGTGATGGGCGCGCCGGGCGACTATCAGCAGGAGCGCCTGCGCCGTGTCGTCGAGACCCGGCGGGCCGATGCGGTGGTGCTGGCCTGGACGCGGCGCGAGGACGAGCGCATCGACTATCTGACCCAGGCCGGTTTCCCGTTCGCGACGCTCGGCCGCAGCCGCTCCGGCGGCGATGCCTACCCCTCGCTCGACCTCGACTTCGAAAAAGCCGGTGCTGACGCGGTCGATCGTCTTGTCGCGCGCGGTCACCGCCGCATCGCGGCCATCCGCCCGTCGCTCGATCTCAATTTCGGCTATCTGTTCCTCGCCGGCTATCGCAAGGCGTTGCGGCGGCACGGCATCGAATTCGACCCCGAGTTGATCGCCGACGGCTTCATCAACGAGGCAGGCGGCTACGCGGTGACGCCGAAGGTCATGCGCTCCAAGGACCCGCCGACCGCCATCATCTTCAACAATGACGCGATGGCGCTTGGCGGCTGCAAGGCTTTGGCCGAGGCGGGCATCAAGCCCGGCCACGACATCGCGGTGATCGTCATCGTCGACACCCCGCTCTGCCGCTATTTTTCGCCGGCGCTGACCGGCTTCCGCCCGGCGCTTGAGCCGATGGGCGAGCGGCTGGCCGAAATGCTGCTGGCATCGATCCCGGCTTACGCCGGCGCCGAAGGCGCACGCATCATCCGTGAAGTCTGGCCGCTGCAGCTGATCGCGCGCGACAGCGATTGAGCGCGGCACTTCCCTTCTCCCCTTGGGGAGAAGGTGGCCGAGCCCACGGGTCTTGCCTTCGGCAAGCCAGAGGACAGGCTCAGCTCGGTCGGATGAGGGTGCTCCAGCTCGGCACCGAGGCACTCCGTCCAGCACCCCTCTTCCGTCTCGGCGCTGCGCGCCGATCCACCTGCTCCCACAAGGGACGAAGGAACAAGCGCCCTCTGTCACGCAAGTATCATGTTCGCGTCCTAGACCTTTTTCGGAAAGCGCTGGCGGCATGTCGATGCGACGCCCGCTTCGGCTGTTTTGTCACAAAGAGGATTTCCATGAAAAACCTGCACCGAAACGCGTCCCTCGCGGTCGCGCTGGCGATGTTCACCGCCTTGACTCCGGCCTTGGCTGAAAACGCAGCGACCGTCGGCGGCGTCAGCTTCGTCAACAAGGGCCTGGTCGGTGTCGGTCGCATCCCGGCCAGCCAAAGGGACAAGTTCGGCGAGACGTTTGGCTCCGGCTCGGGCATGGCGATCGACGCTGCCGGCTGGACGCATGGCGCCGATGGCTATAAGGGCTCGCTGTGGCTGCTGCCGGATCGTGGCTACAATGTCGTCGGCACCACCGATTACCGTCCGCGCATCAACACGATTGCCATCGAATTCGCCCCGATCGCACCGGGTGCGGCACCAGCCGCCGGCCAGGAACAGTCGGGCCTCAAGGCAACCCTTGCCGACACCATGCTTTTGACCGACGACAAGGGCGCCGACGCAACCGGCCTCGATCCGCTCAACGGCGTGCGCGCCGCGACCGACGACATGCCGATCCTGCCCGAAGCCAACGGCAAGCTCGCGCTCGATAACGAGGCGATCGTGCGGCTGCCCGACGGCACCATGTTCATCTCGGACGAATATGGTCCGAACATCTACCACTTCTCCGCCGATGGGCGTCTGATGTCGGCAACGCAGTCGCCGGCGGCGCTTGTCCCGATGCGTCATGGAACGCCGAACTTCGCGTCCAACAATCCGGGACCGGGCGCGGCAGACCCAGATCCGACGGATCCCGAAACCGGCCGTCAGAACAACCAGGGCCTCGAAGGCATGGCACTGACGCCGGACGGGAAGTTCCTGATCGCTGTGCTGCAATCGGCCCCCAGACAGGATGGCGGCGATTCCGCTTCGACGCGCCAGAACACGCGCGCGCTGGTCTACGATGCCTCGGATCCGGCCCAACTCAAGCTTGCGCATGAATATGTTGTGGCGCTGCCGGTGTTCACCGATGCCAAGGGCAAGACCAAGATTGCCGCGCAGAGCGAAATCGTGGCTCTGTCGGACAAGACCTTCCTGATGCTGGCGCGCGACAGCGGCAACGGCCAAGGGGTGAAGGGCGACACCTCGCTCTATCGCGAGATCAGCGTCGTCGATGTGTCGGCGGCAACCGACATCGCCGGCACCGAGTTCGACAAGGACAAGCCGGTTGCGCCCAAAGGTGAGCTCGATCCCTCGGTGACGCCGGCCAAGCTGACGCCGTTCATCGACATCAACGACAAGACCGAGCTCGGCCGCTTCGGGCTGCACAATGGCGCGCCCAATGACCGCAACAACCTTTCGGAGAAGTGGGAGGCGATGTCGGTGGTGAGCGTCCTCGATCCAACACGGCCCGACGACTATTTCCTGTTCGTCGCCAACGACAATGACTTTCTCACCCAGGACGGCTTCCAGGTCGGCGCGGCCTACAAGGCCGACGATGGCGCCGATGTCGACACGATGTTCCTGGTCTATCAGGTCACGCTTCCAGGCCTCGCCGGGAAGTAGCGACACCCCCAGGCAGGCGGACGCGCCGAACGCGTCCGCCTGCCTGGCACGATCGAAAGGTCGGGCCCTTCAGTTGCGGCTCGCCGGCACAAGGATTGTGTTCTAGTGGGTTTGCAAAACCTAAGACTGATGATCCGTCGAAGGCACTTACCTCAACATCTCCGCGTCCTTTGGCACGCCCGCATCGATCGGCTCGGCCGTCCTGTCCGACACGGCGGCGATCTTCCCGGCGGCCGACAGGTTCGGGCGCACGAAGACCGGCGCGACGCCGTCGACGCGGCTGTAGAGGTCGATAATGTCCTGATTCATGAAGCGCACACAGCCGGAGGAAGCGTTCTTCCCGATGGAATCCCACTCCGGCGTGCCGTGCAGCCGGTACATCGTGTCCTTGCCGTCGCGGAAGAGATATAGCGCGCGTGCGCCCAGCGGGCTGTGCGGGCCGGGCGGCATGCCGTCCTTGTATTTCGCCAGTTCCGGCCGGCGCTGGATCATCTCCGGCGGCGGCGTCCAGACCGGCCACTTCTTCCTCGCCTGAACCACGGCGCTGCCGGTCCATCCGAAACCGGCCTTGCCGAGGCTGACGCCATAGCGAATTGCCTTGCCGCCGTCGTGCACCAGATAGAGGAAGTGCTCGGAGGTATCGACGACGATCGTGCCGGGTTTTTCTCCGGTCGGATCGGACACGATTTGGCGCACGAATTTCGGATCGACCTTGGCTACCGGGATTGCCGGCAGTTGATAGCCCTCGTCGACGCGCGCCGCATACATACTTGCGGCATCGCCGAAAGCCGGATCGCTTGGCGCCGCGGTCACTGGCGGCGCCGCTACGTCCGTCGTGGTGCACGCCGAAAGAGCCACGGAGGCCGCGCCCAAAGCGGATGCACCAAGAAACGCACGCCGGTTCAGGCGCTCAAAAAACAGCGGAATATCGGACATGAACCCCCGGCTTGCCCATGAGATCTAGGAAAGATGCGGCCCCACGCGTGCAGGATCAATATACGATTCCGGAAGCTTTGAGAACATGATTGGATCAAGGCACGCCAGGCGGAATTCGCAACGCTGCGTCGACCTGTCTCGTTAAATCGGCAATCATTGCGGACCGGACTCAAGATAAGCCTTCGCCGAGTTGCCTGCCATGGACGACAAGATGCCCGCACGCCGGCGGACCAGCGACCTCACCAGTGGACCTATCCCGCGTACATTGCTGCTGTTCGCCCTGCCGGTGCTCGGCTCCAATGTTCTGCAGTCGCTCAACGGCTCAATCAATGCCGTCTGGGTCGGTCGTTTCCTCGGCGAAGCGGCGCTGACCGCCACGTCCAATGCCAACCTCGTGCTGTTTCTCATCCTCGGCACCGTCTTCGGCATCGGCATGGCGGCGACCATCCTGGTCGCGCAATCGGTCGGCGCCCGCGATCTGCCCGAAGCCCGCCGCATCGTCGGCACCAGTGCCACCTTCTTCTTCCTTGTCTCGGTGGTGTTCGCGGTCTGCGGCTGGATCTGGGTCGATACAATCCTCAATGCGCTCGGCACGCCGGCCGATGCGTTGCCGCTGGCGCGTTCCTATCTGCGTATCATTTTTCTCGCCGTACCGATGATGAACCTGCTGTCCTTCGTCATGACGGTGCTGCGCGGCGCCGGCGATTCGCGCACGCCTTTCCTATTCATGGCGCTGGCCGTCGTGCTCGACGTCATTTTGAACCCGTTGCTTATTCTCGGCATCGGCCCGTTCCCCGAACTCGGCATCGCCGGCTCGGCCACCTCGACGCTGATCGGCCAGACGGTAAGCGTGCTTGCCATCCTGATCGTGCTTTATGCGCGCAAGCACCCGCTGCGGCTGGCCGGCGCCAATCTTGCTCTGCTGCGGCCGGACCCGGCGCTGCTGCGCATTGTCGTCTTCAAGGGCGTGCCGATGGGCCTGCAGATGATCGTCGTCTCGTCCGCGGCGCTGACTGTGATGGGCATGGTCAATGCCTACGGCTCGCAGGTCGCGGCTGCCTACGGCATAGCCGCCCAGCTCTGGACCTATATCCAGATGCCGGCGCTCGCCATCGGCGCCGCGGTCTCGTCCATGGCGGCGCAAAATGTCGGCGCCGGGCGCTGGGACCGGATCGGCCGCATCGCCGCGTCCGGCGTCGGCTTCAACCTTGTGCTTACCGGCGTGCTTGTCGCGCTGCTGTTCGTATTCGATCGCGCGGTGCTCAGCCTCTTCCTCAGCAGCGACAGTGCAGCGATCGACATCGCCACTCACATCAACAAGGTCGCATCCTGGTCCTTCATCCTGTTCGGCATCACCATCGTGCTCTTCGCCACTGTGCGTGCCACGGGCGCGGTGATGCCGCCGCTGATCATCCTGGTGATCTCGGTACTTCTGGTGCGCACCAGCTTCGCCTATTTCTTTCGAAGTGCGATCGGTGAGGAAGCGTTGTGGTGGAGCTTTCCGGCCGGCTCGATAACCTCGCTCGTGCTGGCCACGGCCTATTATCGCTTCGGCCGTTGGCGCAGCGTGCACATGATCGAAAGCCGGCCGGCTGCCGGCGAACCGCCGGATACCGGCCTCGGCGTACCACGCCAGCGCGCGCACCTTTCGCCCGAGACACCGACCGGCTGAAAGATCGGTTCAGTGCCCGTATTTCGCGCCGAACCCGAGCGCCACCAGGGAAAAGATAACGATCATGCCGGCAAAGGCCCCGCTTGCCACGGTCGCGCTTGTCATGGTCGACAGGACGCCGATGCCGATCACCGGCAGCGCGTTGCCGCAAAAACAGCAGATGAAGAAGGCCGAGACGACTTCGGCGCGCCGGTCCGCCGGCGCGATCTCGTTCACCACTTGCAAGCCGCCGCGATAACCGAGCGCTGCCGCCACGCCGCACAAGGCGGTCCCGGCAATCATTATGGCCATCGATGCGAAGACCTGCGCCGCAACAATCAGCGCGACGGTTGGAATCATCAGCGCAAGCGCCGCGAACATCGCGGCTCGGCTCGAAAGACGTGCCGTCACTACAATGGTGGCGGCCGTCACGATCGCCAATTCAAAGAACAGAGCGCCCGCTTCGGCATGGTTGGTTACCTGCAGCTGCTGCGCCAAAATGCTCGGTGCGAGTGCTGCATAAAAGCCGACCAGTGCCATTGCGCCAAAGCCGGTCACCGCCGGCGCAACGAAATTTGGGCGGATGGCATCGGGCACGGAAAGGCGCGGCCGCGTCGAAACGTCAGCCAGTTTCCCCGGCCGCGAAACGGTTTCCGGCGTGCGCCAGACCAGCAGGGTTACAGTCGCGAGCATCGCCAGGTAGACGACGAATGTCAGCCTGAGCGGCCAAGGCGCGTATTCGGCGAGCAACCCGGCCCCCAGCGCACCAAGGCCGAGACCGAGGAAATTGGTGCTGGTGGCAATCGTCGCCGCCTGTGACTTGTCGTCGGTCGGGAGCAATTCGGCAAGCCAGGCGGTGCCGGTACCCGCGCCGACGCCGATTCCCAATCCGCTCAGAATTCGGGCGACGTCGAGCCAGGCGACATTTTCGGCGAACAGGAAAACCACCGCGCTGACGACGGCCACCGCCATTCCGGCCAACGCCATCGGACGGCGCCCGATGACATCTGACACACGCCCCAACATCAGCAGCGCCGCCAGATTGCCGATGACATAGACGGCGTAGACCAGCGTCAAAGTGATCTGCGAGAAGCCGAAGACCTGCTTGTAGATGATGTAAAGCGGCGTCAGCGCGGTGCTGCCGGCGAAAAGAGCCGCGATCATGGCGGCCACGGCGGCCGCTGCAGCGCGCCCGCCGAGTTCGTAATCGCGCGTCATGACTTGAGCGTGAGCAGTCATTTTTCGGACCTTCTTGCTGTTCGGGATCTGACACCCTAACGCCTTTTTTTCGTCAGCCGTTCCCCCCTCCCCGACTTGCTCCTGACAATTTTGGCAGCTTTGCGATGGCGCTGAGCGAGATCCTCTTTTAACTTCAGCGGATTGTCAGGGGAGATTGATGGGCAAGGGACGAGTCGAGGCATTCACCGATGGCGTGGTCGCCATCATCATCACCATCATGGTGCTGGAATTGAAGGTGCCGCATGGCGAGGATTTTTCCGCGCTGGCGCCACTCTGGCCGGTATTCCTCAGCTATGTGCTGTCCTTCATCAATGTCGGCATCTACTGGAACAATTTGCACAACATGTTCCATACCGTGCAGCGGGTCGACGGCCGCGTGCTGTGGGCGAATCTCAACCTGCTGTTCTGGCTATCGCTGATGCCGGCGACGACAGCCTTCATGGGTGAGAACCATTTCGCGCCGGTGCCGGTCGCCGTTTATGGCGTCGACCTGGCGCTCTGCGCCATCGGCTTCAACATCCTCACCATAGCCCTGCATCGGCTGCACGGCAGCGAAACCCTCTTCGCCAGGGCTTTGGGCAATGACCTCAAGGGAAAAATCTCGCTGGCCCTCTATATCGCCGCCGTCGCGCTGACCTTCGTCAATCACTGGATCGGTGTCTCGATCTATGTCCTGGTGGCGATGGTCTGGCTAGTGCCGGACAGGCGCTTCGAGCGGCTAATCGAGAAATAGGCAGACCAAGATCCCGAACCGAAGGACCGCGTCAACGAAAAGTGGATGCCGGTTTTCGGAAAAGATCATGAGAAGATAGAGCCCATACCGAATCTTATCGAATGGAACAGGCTCTAGCCTCGCATTTCTTTGAGCTTTTCCGCTACCGAAGCGGCAAGGTCGGCGTAGCGCTCCTCCAGCCGCTCGGCCGCTTTGATCACTGAAAAATCATGGCCGAATTTTTCCAGCGCCATGCGCAGCTTTTCGACGAATTCGGCCTGTTTTTCGAGCGCCGAAAACAGCGTTTTCACTTGCGCTTCGCTGATGTCGGGGTTGGCAAGCATTTGCGGCACTTCGCGGCTCATCTGGTCGCCGGTTGCGGTCTGTTCTTTCAGGATCTCGATCCAGTCGGTCAATCGTCAGTCTCCTTTTCGATATCAGCATGCGCAGCGCCCGCCGACGCGGTCAACCCGAAGATGTCGCACCGGCTTGCGCGAGCCTCTTTCCGCGCTAAGTTCGCCGCGGCCAGAACAGGAGAAAATCATGACCACCGACGCCGAGATCCAGACCGCCCTGCCCGCACTTGCCTCCGGTAATGTCGCCGTCATCACCGGCGCGGCCAGCGGCATCGGCCTCGCCGCGGCCAAACGGCTGGCGGCGATGGGCATGAAGATCGTGCTGGCCGATATCGGCGGCGCACGCCTCGATGAGGCCCGACATGCCGTCGCTACCTTCGCCGGCGAGAGCGCCGTGCTTGCTGTCGCCACTGACGTCTCGAAAGCCGACGACCTCGAACGGCTGGCCGAAAGGACATTCGGCACCTTCGGCGACGTCTCGCTTCTGATGAACAATGCCGGCGTCGGCAACAACCCCGGCAAGCCGTGGGAGAACCGTGACGCCTGGAAGCGACTGCTGGACATCAATTTCTGGGGTGTCGTGCATGGCGTCGAGGCCTTCGCGCCGCGCATGCTGGCGGCTGGAAAGCCCGGCCTGATCGTCAATACCGGCTCCAAGCAAGGCATTACCACGCCGCCCGGAAACCTCGCCTACAACGTCTCCAAGGCCGGCGTGAAGACCTATACCGAGGGCCTTGCACACGCGCTGCGCAATGAGCCCGGCGCAAACGTCGCGGCGCATCTGCTCATTCCGGGGTTCACTTTTACCGGCCTGACCGAAGGCGCCACCGAAAAGCCGGCCGGCGCCTGGACCGGCGAGCAGGTCATCGACTTCATGCTGGCCTCGCTGCTGCGTGGCGACTTCTACATCCTGTGTCCCGATAACGAGGCGACCCGGTCGATGGACGAAAAACGCATGGCGTGGGCGATTGGCGACATCATCGAGAATCGTCCTGCTCTGTCGCGCTGGCACCCGGAATACAAGGAAGCCTTTGCAGCATTCATGGAATGATCCCGCGACCGTTCGGGCAGGAACCCGGACAACAAGCTCGCTCACGCCGCCGCGTGCTTCTTCGCGTTGCGCTTTTTAGCCACCGCCTTGGATGCGGCCATGTCGGCGATCTGTTCGTCGTGCCGCTTCGCCGCGCGTTCACATTTGGCGCGGATTTCCTCGAGCTCGGATTCGGTCAGGTGCTCGATGCCGATAAAGGTATTTTTGGCTTTGCTGACGCGGATCAGCTCGTCAAGCTTGGCCTGGATCGCCGCGCTGTCGCGGTTCTGGGTGTTCTGGATGAGAAACACCATCAGGAAGGTGACGATCGTGGTGCCGGTATTGATGACGAGTTGCCAGGTATCGGAAAAGCCGAAGACCGGACCGCTTACCGCCCAGACCACAATGATCAGGAAACAGACGGCAAACGTCGGCGGCAGACCGGCAAGATGGGCGATATAGTTGGCGATCCTGGTGAACAGCTTTTCGATCATGGCAGGGAGAAACAATCGGCAACTGCTTCGAGTTCCCTGCGAGGAGGAATTCACTGTCAAACCGTGCACGCGCCGCGCTCGCAACGATCAGGTAGCGTCGTTTTCCCAGCGGTCGAGGAAAGCCTCGATGGGCAAGGCCTGCATGTCGGGGACTGCCCTGGCCAGTTTCTCGACCGGCCAGTCCCACCAGCCAAGACGTTCGATCCGGGCCGCAGTTCCCGCGCTGAAGCGCTGCCGCAATGGCCTGGCCGGAACGCCGGCGACGATTGCATAGGCCGGCACGTCTCGCGTCACAACCGCATTGGCACCGACGATCGCGCCGTTGCCGATCACCATGCCAGGCATGATCACGGCGCCATGGCCAATCCAGACATCATGGCCGATGCTGACGGGTCTCGCCCGCCGCCGGTCGCGGAATGCCTGATCGACACCCAGCCAGCGGAAGTACTCGTTGGGCCGATAGCTGACTTTGTGCTGCGTCAGCCGCTCGACCGGATGCTCCAGCGCATTGATGCGGCTGTTGGCGGCAATCGAGCAGAATTTGCCGATCGTCGTATAGATCGCCTCGGCATGCCGCTCGAAGTAGGAAAAGTCGCCGACCATCACCTCGCGCAGGATGACCCGCTCGCCGATCGATGCGTAGCGTCCAAGCTTGCAGGCCTTCAGTTCCGCCGTCGGATGGATGCGCGGCTCGGGATCTTTCAGGACAAGGTGTTCGGGACGGTCCATGCGGGCGCTTTACGCCCGCGCGCATAGTCTCGCAAGCCGAGTGCAGCGCCGCGCATCCGTTTGGACGCGCCAAGGACCCCGGAGCACCTTCAGTCTCTATTTCGGCTTGCCGCTGGTCCACACCACATTCTGGCCGTAGAGCGGCACGGTGGTGACCGACATTTTTGCCGAGCCATCCTGCACCTGGCGCGAATGCGAGAGGTAGATCAGCGTCTCGTTGGCCTTGTCGTAGATGCGGTTCACCACCTGCTTTTTCCAGATCAGGCTGATGCCTTGCTTGAACACCTCCTCGCCGGCCTCGCTCATGTCGATGTCCCCAATGGTGATCGGCCCGGTCTGGCGGCAGGAGATCGAGGAATCGGACGGGTCCTCGAACCAGTTGCCTTTCTGCAGGCGGTCGATCATGCCACGGTCGAAATAGGAGACGTGGCAGGTTACCCCCTCGACCTTCGGATCCTTGATCGCCTCGACGATGATGTCGTTGCCGAGCCAATCGACGCCGACCTTGCCGACTTCCTCGGCGGCGGCGGCGCCAGCGCCAATGACAAGGCATGCGGCCAACGCGCCGCCAATCAGTTTTCGCAAAGAGGCCTCCTGCGGTTCGAATTTTGCCGACCTCAGGTGGGACGAACGGCCGCGCTTTGCAAGCAGATCTCCTCCCACAGCATTGCCGGTTGCGGCAACGCGACATCTTTGCGTCGGCGCGACCGAACCGCTAAGAGTGTTCGCCAAGCCAGGGCTTCATGGCGCCAATCCGGCGCCCGATGGAAATGACGACGGACTTCACTGATGATGCGTTCAATTCTGGTCGGTATTCTCGTCCTGATGGCCGCTGGCATCGGCTGGCTAACGTTCGACTGGTACCGCGGACATTATGGCGGCGAGCCGTTCGGCGCGCCGTTCACGCTGGTCGACCAGAAGGGCGCACCGGTCACCGAAGCCGCCTTTCGTGGCCACCCCAGTGTCGTCTTTTTTGGCTTCACGCATTGCCCGGAAGTCTGCCCGACCACGCTTTTCGAGTTGGCCGGCTGGCTGAAGACGATGGGCGACGACGGCAAGAACCTGCATGCATATTTCGTTTCGGTCGACCCGGAGCGCGATACGCCCGAAATCATGAACACGTATGTCAGCAATTTCTCCGATCGCATCCTCGGCATCACCGGCGATCCCGATAAGGTCCACGCCATGGCCAAGTCCTTCGGCATCTACTGGAAGAAAGTCGACACGAACGACGGCGACTACACGATGGACCACACCGCTTCGGTGCTGCTGCTCAACGGCAAGGGCGATTTCGCCGGCACCATTGCCTATGGCGAAAGCCCGGACGCCGCCATCGCCAAGCTCAAGCGGCTGGCGGCGGAAGGTTGACGTATCCGGGAATGACGCAGACGCGTTTGTATTTCACCGCGGGCAAGATCGAGGCTGATCGCATCTTCGCGGCGCTCGGTGCGGCGTTCGACGAAGAGGGCCTGCCGGTTGCGGTGCTCGAGGTCGACGAGGACCGCGATATCCACGAAGTATCGCTCTATGCCGACGACGACGTCGATGCGGTCGAGGCGCGGCTTAGGGACATCCTGGCCGGACTGTCGCTGTCGAAACCGATAGAGCGAGAAGCGCTGCCCGACATCGACTGGGTGGCGCGCTCGCTGGAGGGATTGAAGCCGGTACGGGCCGGGCGCTTCTTCGTCCACGGCGCGCATGACCGCAGGAAGCGCCACAGCGGCGAACTCGCCATCGAGATCGAGGCCGGCCTTGCCTTCGGCACCGGCCATCACGGCACCACCGCCGGCTGCCTCGAAATGCTGGAGCAGGTCATACAGCGCGAGCATCCGCGCAACGCGCTCGACCTTGGCACTGGCAGCGCGGTGCTCGCCATCGCGGTGGCCAAGCTCGCGCATGTTCCGGTGCTGGCAACGGACATCGACCCGGTCGCCGTCAAGGTGGCCGCTGCCAATGCGCGGCTGAACCACGTCAAGGGGCTCATTGAAGCGGTAGCGGCGCCCGGTTTTCATCATCCGATCTTTGCCGCGCGTGCGCCCTTCGACCTGATTGTCGCCAACATATTGGCGCGGCCGCTGATGCGTCTGGCGCCGCAAATGGCTGGGCGTATCGCGCTCGGTCGCTCGATTGTTTTGTCGGGCATCCTCGAGCGCCAGCGCGATGCGGTAATCGCGGCCTATGTCGGCCAGAAATTCCGGCACGTCCGCACCTTGCACCGCGAGGGCTGGGTGACGATTCACCTCAAGCGCTGAGGCGCGACGCTTTCAACGCAAGCCGGAACCTGCTCGGACCTAGCGCGAGTTCGCCGCTTTCTTCAGCTGTTCGCGATCGTAGCCGTGAGCTTTCAGCGTTTCGTCATCAAAGCCAAGCAGAACGCCGCTCACATACCGGCTCGCTTCGCGCTGGCGAGCTTCGATCAGCGCTTTCACAGCGTTTCTGAAAAATCCACGTCTGGCTGAAATCGAGGACATGACGGTCTCCTTTGCAGGGCAACAGGACTTTTCCTCCACGTTAAGAAGGTAAGCTCTGCTGACGCTTTTTGAAATCGCCGATTCTGCATGGCCTCCATGCACAAAAAGACACTGCGGCGACCGCGGATGATCGTTCCGAAAATCGATTCCGATTTTCGAAGTCATGCGCTACGGTCGCGCCAGCATTCGAGGAGAGCCGACATGTTCCAGACCTTCGATTCCGCCGGCGATCCGGCCGTTGGCAAGCCGCGCGTGGCAATGCTGCGCCAATGGTTGGCGTCGAACGGGCTGGATGGCTTCATCGTGCCCCGTGCCGACGAGCACCAGGGCGAATATGTCGCCGACCGCTCGGCACGGCTGAAATGGCTGACCGGCTTCAGCGGCTCGGCCGGTGTCGCCATTGTACTTGGCGAGCGCGCCGTCATGTTTGTCGACGGGCGCTACACGCTGCAGGTGCGCCAGGAGGTCGATCTCGACATCTTTTCGATCGAGAGCCTTGTCGACAACCCGCCGGCCAACTGGATCAAGGACAATCTCGGCAAGGGCGTGCGATTGGGCTTCGATCCGTGGCTGCATACGATCAGCGACGTCAAGGCGCTGAAAGCCTCGGCCGAGAAATCCGGCGCGACACTGGTGCCGCTCGAAGAGAATCCGATCGACGCGATCTGGCAGGACCAGCCCGGGCCGCCACTGGCGCCGGTCGAGATCCACCCGATCGGCTTTGCCGGCGAACTGGCTAAGGACAAGCTGGTGCGGCTGGCAGCGGCCATCGAGAAGGACGGCGCCACCCATGCGGTGCTGACCGACCCCTCCTCCATTGCCTGGGCCTTCGACATCCGTGGCGGCGACGTACCGCACACACCGCTGGCGCTCGGCTTTGCCGTGCTGGCCGCCGACGGCTCGCATCTGCTTTTCATGGACCAGCGCAAGTTTTCGCGCACCGTTGCGGCCTGCCTGACGCAGCTCGCCGAATTGCACGAACCAGGTGAATTCGAATCGGCAATCGTCACCCGGGCCAAGGGCGGCGCAAAAATCGCGCTGGACCCGGTTCTCGCGGCGGACAAGCTCAGAATGCTGGTCGAGGATAATGGCGGCACCGTCATTGCCACGGCCGATCCGGCCCGCATTCCACGCGCAACAAAGAACAAAGCCGAGATCGCCGGCGCCCGCGCCGCACATCGCCGCGACGGCGCCGCGGTCGCCAAGCTGCTGTGCTGGCTCGACCGCCAGAAGCCCGGCACGCTCGACGAAATCGCCGTTGTCACCAGGCTTGAGGAGATGCGCCGTCAGACCGGCGAAGAAACGCAGATGCCGCTGCGCGACGTATCGTTCGACACCATCTCCGGCGCCGGCCCTAACGGCGCCATCATGCACTACCGCGTCTCCCGCGCCACCAATCGCAAGCTGGGGGATGGCGAGCTGTTCCTGCTCGATTCCGGCGGGCAGTACCAGGACGGCACCACCGACATCACCCGCACGGTGCCGATCGGCGCGCCGACCGAAGAGATGCGCGAACGCTTCACGCTGGTGCTGAAAGGCATGATCGGCATCTCCATGCTGCGCTTTCCCCAAGGCACGCGCGGTTCCGAAATCGATGCGGTGGCGCGCCTGGCGCTATGGAGACACGGCTGCGATTTCGCCCATGGCACCGGGCACGGTGTCGGGTCCTATCTTGCCGTGCATGAGGGCCCGCAGCGTATCGCCAAGACCGGCACCGAAAAGCTGCTAGCCGGCATGATCGTCTCCAACGAGCCCGGCTATTACAAGGAAGGTTCCTACGGCATCCGCATCGAGAACTTGATTCTGGTGACACCGGCCGAGGCAATCGAGGGCGGCGACATCGCCATGCACGGCTTCGAGACACTGACGCTGGCGCCGATCGACAAGCGGCTGGTCCGGTCGGACCTTTTAACCCGCGACGAGTTGCATTGGCTTGACGAATACCATGCGCGCGTACTGGCCGAGATTGGACCGATGCTCGACGGCGAAACGCTGGCCTGGCTGGAAAAAGCAACCGCCCCTCTGCCGCACGACTTCAAGCAATAGTCGCGGCAGCAACGCCGAGTGACAGACTTTGCTCCGCAAGCAGTCCCTGCAAAGCCGTGACGTTGGGAGAACCGGCTCCCTTGCGCCAAAACAACACCGTGACGGCGTTGTCTTCCTCAGCGGGCAGTTCGTGCAGCTTTAGCCAGCGGCTCTCTGGGAAACCCGAAAGCACACTTTTTGGCATCAGCGCTATGCCCATGCCAGCCACCACGCAACCGAGGATGGCATGGTATGAACCAAGCTCGATGGTCTTCTCGGCCATGAACCCTCTTCGCGCATACCATTGTTCCAGCCGCCGGCGGTGCGGGCAGCCGTGCTCGAAGGCTATCATTGTTTTGGGCATGTCCAGGCGGTCGTCGATCGAAACGCGCGATGCCGCCGAGACAATGACCAGCTGCTCGTTAAATGCGGGCAGCTTTTCGAACGGAGCGTCGGCGATCGGCTCGGCGGCGAACGCTGCATCGAGGTCGCCGGCAAGCATGGCGGTCGCGAGAACCTGCGGATTGCCGGTGCGCAACTGGATCTCCACGTCGGGATGACGTGCGTGATATTCGGCGAGCAGACTTGGAAGCCGTGCCGCGGCGGTGCTCTCCATGGCACCTAGGCGAAGCGTGCCGCGCGGGCGTGGATCAAGCATCGCCGTTCGCGCCTCCTCTGCAAGCGCCAGCAACCGATCCGCATACCCGACCAATTTGTGACCGGCGGGCGATACGTGCAGGCGCTTGCCCTCCCGGATAAACAGCTGCACGCCGAGATCCTCTTCGAGCTGCCGGATGCGTGTGGTCACGTTCGATTGCACGCGAAACAGTTTTTCCGCCGCCCTGGTGATTCCGCCCTCGCGCACCACCGTGCGGAAGATGCGCAGATCAGCCAAGTCCATACATCTCTCCTGGAGAACATAACGATCTTAATTATTCATTTTAACTGATTATGCCCTTCCCGTAAATCGCCGGTGTAGCTGCCGATCAACACGGCAAACCAGGGGAGATGGAAATGTCGCGTGAGCCCTTCCGCATCCAGCCGATCGATCTAAGCGCATTGACGCCGAAGCAGCGCGAAGCACTCTATAGCGACGCCGTGCGTTGCGCCCACCAGGAGAGAGCGGAGACCATCCGCCTGAGCCTGTCGCGGGTCGGCGCGGCAATAGTCGCTGCGGTAAAGCGCATGTGTGCTCTCGCCGCCAAGATAAAAATCGATCAGCCGACGACCTGCCGCGCGAGGATCAGCACAGCAGCACCCGCCAGGAACATCGCCATAAGGCCGCCGCGCAGCGAGACCAGGCCGGCGACGACCAAGGCCCCCCATTCCGCCGGTCCGGCGCCCAGCGCTGCCGGCGCCACCAGCGTGGTCAGCACCGCCGCCGGCACGGCGTTCAGCCCGGCCTCAACACGCGGATGGATATGGTCGAAGCGTGAGATCACCAGATGACCGCCAATGCGTGTCAAATAGGTCGCGATCGAAGCGGCGACGATGATCCACAAGGTCGTGCTCATGGCCGTGCCTCCACGCCGCTGTGGCGGGGCGGCAGGATGACGGCGAGCAGCACGCCGGCCAGCGCGCCGATGGAGACATGCCAGGGCGAGCCGACCGTCTTGTAGGCAATGATGGAGGCGGCAGCGCTGGCGACGACCACCGGCAGCCACAGCGGCCGCTTGCGGAAGCTCATGACCAGGCCGAGAAAATAGATCGGCAGCAGGAAGTCGATGCCCAGCGTGTGGGTGTCGGGAATAAGTTTGCCGAACACCGCCCCGAGCGCGCTTTCGATGACCCAGAACACGTAGACCGGCAGCCCGAGCCCCATATACCAGGCAAAGCCGACGGTCTCGCCGGCCTCCGCCTTGCGCTCGGCCACCGCGAACTGCGGATCGGTCAGCACGAAGTAGCCTATCGCCTGCTGCACCAGCGGCCAATGCGCGATTCGCCGGCCGATACCGGCCGAATAGAGCACATGGCGAAAATTCACGGCGAAGATCGACAGCACGATCAGCCACGGCGCGACATGCTGGCCGAACAGCTCGATGCCGACCATCTGGCTGGCGCCGCCGAACACCGTCGCGCTCATCAAGAACGCCTCGATCACGGAAAAGCCGTTGTCGACGGCGAGCGCCCCGAACAGCAACGCAAACGGCGCCGACGCCACCACGACGGGCATGCTCAGCCGCACGCCGTCCCAGAAATCGCTTCTCGCACCGTTTTCGGAGATTGCTTCCGCCGACATCGACCGCTCCTTGGGAAGGGCCGTATGTAGAGAGGGCGGTCCGGCTTGTCACACCAATTCGCTTGAGGCAAACGATCAGCGGAAATGATAGCTGAAGCGTCGCGGCAAGCTCGCTTCCAGACTGTGGGACAAAATCAGAGGCTTGGTACCTGAGCGCATATCCGTTGGCGACGATCGGTCCTTGCCGAAGCGACGGCCATAGACCAACCTGCTGGGCCGGACAGGTGGTTCCAATGAGCGAATTTTCCATCGATCCAAAATTCGGCCGCCTGGCCTTCGGCGCCGATCCCGGCAGCTATCACGCGACGCGACCTGGCTATCCTGATTGGGTATTCGAAATTCTATGTGAGCGGTGCCGTCTCGCGCATGGCACGGCGACGTTCGAGATTGGCGCAGGTACAGGAACTGCAACGCGCCGCTTACTCGAACTGGGCGCGAGCCCGTTGCTCGCCATTGAGCCGGATTCCCGCCTCGCGACTTTCCTTTGCGAGACTATTCAGGACAAGGCGCTCTCGGTGAGCGTCTCTGCGTTTGAAGATGCCGTCCTTGAGAAGGCCGGTTTTGATCTCGGTGTCAGCGCCACTGCCTTTCATTGGCTGGATGAGGACACGGCGCTGATCAAGGTCGCAGAGCTGCTTCGGCCGGGCGGCTGGTGGGCAATGGTCTGGAATGTATTCGGCGACGACAGTCGCCCCGATCCCTTTCATGATGCGACCAAGGCGCTGCTTGACGGGCCTTCGAGCCCGTCGGCGGGCTCAAATGGTATTCCGTTCGCCCTTGATGCCGAGGCCCGCGTGGCGGCACTGGAGCGAACCGGCGCGTTCGATGCCATCGAACATCGGACAAGTGTCTGGTCGCTCGTCCTCGATCCTGACCAGACGGTCGCCCTCTATGCCACTTTTTCCAATATCAACATCCGCAGTGACCGCGAAGCAATCCTGGCGGAGCTGGGTCGCATCGTCCGCGACGAGTTCCAAGGCTCCATAACCCGCAACATGACCACCAGCCTCTACACTGCGCGGCGCAGCTGACCGTCTGACTTTTCCGCTAGCGCTGCGAAGCCTTGCCTTCGATCGCCCTGCCCCAGTCGAGCAGCGGTTTTGCCCGCATGACGAAGTCGACGAGTTCGTCGACCAATCCAGCTCCGTAGATATCCGCCGGCTCGATTGCGTGCCGGACGGCGAAATGCCGGTTGCGGATGGCGGCCACGAGATCGGGCTCGATAACGTGCTCAAAGCCGCGCGGCGTGCGCTTCATACAGCCGTCGGGGTCGAGCTCGAGACCATTCTTCTTCAGCGCCGCGACGAGCGTGCGGAACTCAGCGGGCCGCTTTGCGATGGCGTTGCGCAGCGCCAGCAATAGCTCCGGTCCGGGCTGCCACCAGGCAACAGCGGCAAAGCAGCGCTCGAGCCCGATGTGGATGTAAAACACGCCCTGTTCCATCTTGGTGCCGTCGGGCGAAAGGATCGCCGACAGATGCCGGTTGTAAGGCCGTTTGTCCTTGGCGAAACGCACATCGCGATTAATCCGGAACAGCGACTTCTTGCGGTCGCCGCGCAGGCCGAGCCCCAATGCCGTGAAGCGCTCGGAGAGCGCCTCGACCAGATCGCCGAAGGGATTGCGCAGGTCCCGCTCGAAAAGATCGCGGTTTTCCAAAAACCACTCCCGGCTCTGATGAAAATCCAGTGCCTTGAGGAAGGGAATGGCCTTGTCACCAAAACCATTGAATTCAGCCGGCATCACGCGCCCTTGCCGATCCGCTCGAGCCAGGCATCCTCATCGATGACTTCGATACCGTGTTCGGCAGCCAGCTTGAGCTTGGAGCCGGCACCGGGCCCGGCGACGACGAGGTCGGTCTTCGCGGAAACCGAGCCGGCGACCTTCGCGCCGAGACGTTCAGCCATCGCCTTCGCCTCGGGGCGCGTCATCTTTTCGAGCGTGCCTGTAAACACGATCGTCTTGCCGGCGACCGCACTATCGGCTGAGACGTTCACTATGTACGGCTTCGGGTGGACCTGTGTGAGCAGCGCTTCAAGCACGGCGTCGTTGCGTTCATTGCCGAAGAAATCGCGAAGAGCGCCTATCACGCTATCGCCGATGCCGTTGATCGAAGGAAAAACGCTGTGTGGATCGGCTGCCGCTGCTGTCTCCTTGCCAATGCGGATCAACTCCTCGACCGTCGAGAAGGTTCGGGCGAGCACAGCGGCCGTCGTTTCGCCGATATGGCGGATGCCCAGCGCAAAGATGAAGCGATCGAGTTCCGGTTCGCGGCGAGCGTCGATGGCAGCGAAGAGCTTGTCGAGACCTTCATAGTTGCGTTCTTCGACACCGCGTACATTCTTCCGCGTTTTGCCCGATGCGGCCTCACGCTGTCTGGCCTGCTCCTCCCGCCGCTCCGCCAATGCCTTGATGACGGCGGGACGGCGATCCCGGAGAGTGAAGATATCGGCTGCTGTCTTGACCAACCCGGCATTGAAGAACAGGTCAATGTTTTCAGCGCCCAGGCCTTCGATATCCATGGCGCCGCGTGACACGAAGTGACGCAATCCTTCCACGGCCTGGGCGGGGCAGATCAGCTCGCCGGTGCAACGTCGGCGGGAATCTTCCTTGCCGGTCTTCTCGTTGATCTCGCGCGTTGCCGGCGAGCCGCAGATCGGGCATTTGTGCGGGAATTCGTAGGGCACGGCGTCTGGCGGACGCTTGTCGACGACGACGCTGACGATCTGCGGAATGACGTCCCCCGCCCGCTGGATGACCACCGTGTCGCCGATACGTATGTCGTTGCCGTCGCGGATCGGCTGGCCGTTGCTGTCCAGACCCTTGATGTAGTCTTCGTTGTGAAGCGTGACATTTTCGACCACGACGCCGCCGACCGTGATGGGGGCAAGCCGGGCAACCGGCGCCAGCGTACCGGTACGGCCGACCTGAATGTCGATCCTGCGCACGGTCGTCATCGCCTGTTCGGCCGGAAATTTGTGAGCGATGGCCCAGCGTGGTTCGCCGGTGACGAAGCCCCATCTGCGCTGCAGCTCCAATTGATCGACCTTGTAGACCACGCCGTCGATGTCATAGCCAAGCGAGGAGCGCTGGGCCTCGATGAGGTGATAATGCGCGATCAGTTCGTCGACCGACTTTGCCCGGACCATCAGTGGACTGACCTTGAACCCCCATTCCGCGAATTTTTGCACGGAATCGTATTGGGTCGGAGCTGGATCCTTCGAAGTATAGCCCCAGGCGTAGGCAAAGAATTTGAGGTTGCGGCTGGCGGTAACGGACGGGTCCTTCTGACGGAGCGACCCGGCCGCCGTATTTCGCGGATTGACGTAATCCTGGCCGCCGATCGCCGCCGAGCGTTGCTTCAGCGCCTCGAATTCCGCGTAGGTCATATAGACCTCACCGCGTATTTCGATGACCTCGGGCCAGCCCGATCCCTTCAAGGTCTTGGGAATGTCGGCGATGGTCTTGAGATTGGCGGTGATGTCCTCGCCGACGACGCCGTCGCCGCGCGTTGCCCCCTGCACGAACACACCGCCTTCATACCGCAGGGAAGCCGATAGCCCGTCGATCTTCGGCTCTGCCGTGAAGGCGATGTTCAGATCCTTGTCGCGATCAAAGAATCGCCGGCCCCGTTCTATGAAGTCCGCGACGTCCTGGTCGGTATAGGCCTTGGCCAGGCTGAGCATCGGTACCGCGTGCCGCACCTTGGCAAAACCTTCCGCCGGCGGCGCGCCGACCCTGCGCGAGGGCGAATCCTCGCGCACAAGATGCGGGAACCGCTGTTCGATGGCGAGATTGCGCCGGGTCAGCGCGTCATATTCCGCATCCGTGATTATCGGCGCGTCCTCGCCATGGTAGCGCCGGTCGTGCTCGGCGATCTCCTGCGCCAACCGCATCAACTCGCTTGCCGCCTCGCTTTCGCTGAGCGAACCGACTGGTTTTTCGTCCATGCACTGCTCCCTCCACGGTGGCGCGACACAATAGAACAGGATTCTCTCGTCAGGGAGAGACCAGACGCCGAAAATCATTCCTGAACAGCAGGATGGCGCCATACCCTGACTCAGGTCGCGAGCGCCGGAAACGAACTCGTCTGGAGCAATTCCAGGAAAACTGTGAAACGGTTTTCCGTCCGGAATTGCGCAAAACAAAGAGGTAGAGCGGTTCGGCGTTTCCGGAAGGATGAACCGCTCTAGGCTGCCGCGGTGTTCTCCCGCAGCAGCCGCTCGGCCGCCGCGCGCGCCTCGTCTGTAATGGTGGCGCCGGCGAGCATGCGTGCGATCTCTTCCTGCCGTGCCGCCCGGTCCATCTCGGCGATGCCGGTCGAGACCCGGTCGGCACCGCCTGATTTGGAGATGAGGAAATGCGTCGCCGCGCGCGCGGCCACTTGCGGTGCATGCGTGACCGAAAGGACCTGCACGCGTTTTGCCAGCCGCGCCAGCCGCTGGCCGATGGCGTCGGCAACCGCGCCGCCGACGCCGGTGTCAATCTCATCAAAGACCAAAGTCGGCGCCGACCCGCGATCGGCCAGCGCGACTTTCAACGCCAGCAGGAAGCGCGAAAGCTCGCCGCCGGAAGCGACCTTCATCATTGGGCCGGGCCTGGTGCCGGGATTGGTGCGCACCCAGAACTCGACCTGGTCGATGCCTTCTTCCATGCGGCTCTCGGCATCGCTTGCGATCTCGACGATGAACTCGGCCCGTTCGAGCTTCAGCGCCGGCAGTTCGGCCATTACCGCCTTGGTCAGCCCGACGGCCGCCGCATGGCGAAACGACGACAGCTGGGCCGCCGTAATGTCGTAGGCCTGGCGCGCCGCTGCAGCCTGTTTCTCCAGCGCATGCAGGCGCTCCTCGCCGGCGTCGAGATCGGCAAGGTCGGCAGCCATGGTGTCACGCAATTGCGCCAGGTCATCCACGGCGACGCTGTGCTTGCGCGAGGCGGCACGCAGCGAAAACAGCCGCTCCTCAGCCTTCTCCAGCCGCTGCGGATCATATTCGGTCGCGCGAAGTGCTGCTTCGACGCCCGACTGCGCCGCGTCGAGCGACAGCATCGCTTCGTCGAGCGATTTGACGACGTCCTCGAGCAGCCCCGGCGCTTCGGTCGCCTTTCGCTGCAGCCGCCTGAGCAGGCTGGCCAGTTGCGGCAAGGGCGAGGACGGGCCCGAGAGCACATCCTGCGCATCGTGGATTTCCGAGGCGATCTTTTCGGCACGCATCATCGAGGCGCGCAGTTCGGCCAGTTCGGTCTCTTCGCCCGGTTGCGGATCGAGCCTGGTCAATTCGGCGACCGCAGCACGCAGATAATCGGCCTCACGGGCAGCTGCCTCGACTTTGGCCCGGTGCCGTGAAAATTCCTGCTCGCAGGTACGCCAATGCCGCCACGCCTCGCCGGTTGCCCGAGCAGCGCCGAGATGGCCGCCGAAACTGTCGAGCAACTCGCGATGGGCGCCGGGATCGACCAAAGCGCGCTCGTCATGCTGGCCGTGGATCTCGACCAGCGCACGGCCGATGTCGCGCATCAGCGTCACGCTGGACGGCTGGTCATTGACGAACACGCGCGTGCGGCCGTCAGCCGTCTGGACGCGGCGCAGGATGATGTCGCCGTCGTCCTCGATGGCATTCTCGGCAAGCAGCATGCGAGCCGCGTGGTTGCGCGGTACGTCGAACACGGCGATGATCTGGCCTTGTGCCGCGCCATGCCGCACCAGCGAAGCGTCGCCGCGGGCGCCAAGCGCCAGCGACAAAGCGTCGAGCAGGATAGATTTTCCGGCGCCGGTTTCGCCGGTAAGGACCGAAAGGCCGGACGAGAAGTCGATGTCCAGCTTTTCGATCAGAACGATATCGCGGATCGACAGTCTGGAGAGCATGGTGACGCGCCGCTCAGGCGCCGGTGATCAGCTTCCCGGCCTTGGAGATCCACGATCCGGCATTCTCGCGCGGCTCGAGCCCACCACTCTGCAGGAGCTTGTAGGAGTCCTTGTACCACTGGCTGTCGGGATAGTTGGTGCCGAGCACGGCCGCAGCGGTCTGTGCTTCCGACGTCAGCCCCATCGCATAGTAGCTCTCGGTAAGACGCGCCAGCGCTTCCTCGACATGGCGTGTGTTGGAATAGTTCTCCACGACGTTGCGGAACCGTTTGACGGCCGCGATGTATTCGCGGCGCTCGAGATAGTAGCGGCCGATCTGCATCTCCTTGCCTGCGAGCTGATCGTTGGCGAAGCGGATCTTCTCCTTGGCATCATCGACATATTCGGAAGTCGGCCAGCGCGTCACCAGGTCCTGCATCGTCTGCGCGGTAAGACGCGCTTCCTTCTGGTCCTGGGTGACGTCCTTGATCTGGCGGTAGTAGCTCAGCCCGATAATATATTGGGCATAGGCTGCATCGTCGGTCGACGGGTAGAGGGTCAGGTAGCGCTTGGCCGAACCGATCGCCTCATCGTAATTGCCCTGACGGTAGTCGGCAAAGGCACCCATCACCATCGATTTGCGGGCGAATTCGGAATATGGATGCTGGCGGTCGACGGCATCGAACTTGCGGCTTGCCTCCTGCAGTCGCCCGGCATTCAGATTGGCGAGACCCTGATTGTAGAGCACGTCGGCCGGCTCGGTCTGATCGACATAGGTCGACAGGTCGACGTCCTTCTCGGACGACATGCAGGCCGACAGAAACAGCGATGGAACGACCACCGAAAGCGCCAGGAAAACAGCCCGCCGCAGCGCCTTCGATTGACCAACTCGCTTGAAAAACATGTTTGGATTCCGCCCTTTCGGCGTCATTTCAGTCGACGGCAGCAGCCATAAACCATAATTGCCTTGCCCGGCAACGCTATCCCCGGCCAATCGCACATTTTTGTGGCGGTTTGGCGCCACCTGGAAAGCCGTGTAATTTGGCCGGCCAGTGATGCATCCATGCAACACAGCTTGACCGCAACGTGGGCCGTAAGACCTTAAGAATCAGATCATCCAGGGCGCATAGAGGGGTGCGTTGACGGCGCTCATCTCCGCGGTACGCCCGCGCTCGCGGCGCGTCGTCTCGACGATCTCGAAAGCCGAACGGTCCGACAATAGACGGCGCAGCGCAGCGGCGTTCAGCCTGTGGCCACCACGATAGGAGCGGAAGCAGCCGATGAACCGGGCGCCGGCGAGCGCCAGATCGCCCATCGCATCCATGGTCTTGTGGCGCGCGAACTCGTTCGGATAGCGCAGGCCTCCGATGTTGATCACGCGGTTGTCGTCGCCGATCACCAGGGAGTTTTCCAACGAGGAGCCGAGCGCATAGCCGGCCGCCCACAGCCGCTCGACGTCCTTCATGAAACCGAAAGTGCGGGCCCGCGCGACGTCACGCCGGAAAATGTCGGCGTTCATGTCGGATGCAAAAAGCTGGCGCCCGATCGCCGGGCTTTCGAAATCGATCTCGATCTCGAAGCGCGTGCCGTCATAGGGCCGGAACTCCGCCCAGCAGGCGCCGTTCTCGATACGAACCGGCTTGACCACCCTGATGTAGCGACGCTTGACCGGCAGCGTTTCGATGCCTGCCTGGTCAATGGCCTCGACGAACATCACTGCGCTGCCGTCGAGGATAGGCACCTCATGGCCATCGATTTCGATGACGAGATTGTCGATCCCAAGCCCGAAAAGCGTCGCCATCAGGTGCTCGACGGTGGCGATGTGCTCGCCTTGCGGATCGCCGAGCATGGTGCAGAGGTCGGTGGCACCGACCTCGGAAACGAGCGCGCGAAATTCGTGGCTTCCGTTTGCATTCGAAAGCTGGAAGACGACACCCGTATCGGCGTCTGCCGGCAGGAAATGGACAGTGACCGGATTGCCACTGTGAACGCCGATGCCGGTCAGCGTCGCACGCGATTTAAGTGTCGTCTGATAGTCGTGCAAAACAATCCCCATAGCCCGTACTGCCTAGGTCCGCTTCATCTGCCCTGAGGGCGCGGCTCTTAATTGATCGGCAGGCAGGGCCACTTCCCCGAGACTCCCAGCAAACCGACTTTGGTCGGTGGCGAAGATAATGGTCCCGCGGGGAGACTCCAAATCACGGTTTCTTACTCGTTGTAACCGCGGCCCAGCGCGGGATTGCCGCATAAGTCTTTGTTTTAAAAGTATTTTTAATATTAACAGGCGAACAGTTTCCTGCTCGCCTGTTAACAACTGTTACGAACCGTTAACAGATCAATTGGCCTGTCGGCGCAGGAAGGCGGGAATCTCCAACTGATCGTCTTCCTGGACAGCCCGGCTCTGCGGCGTCAGGCGGCCCTGCTCATCCAGCTGGCCGCGACGCGGTGCGTAAAGCTGCGGATCCTGGCTGGCTAGGCGGCGCACTTCCGCCGGCGCCTGGCGCAGTTTCGGTTCGCGAGGCTGCGCCGGCTGCAGTCTTGCAGGTTCCTCTTCGCGGCGGGTCAAGCCGTTGGTCAGGCGCTTGAGCAAGCCCATCGGGCCGCTGTTCTCGTGGTCGGCCGGGCGGGCCTTGGCTTCCACTTCGGCCTTCACCTGCGGCGGGAAATCCTCGACCCGCGGCATGCGCTGGGGTGCCGCGGCAACCGGCTGCGGCATTTCACGATGCGGAGCGGGCTGCATCGCTTGCTGAACCGCCGGCTGCATCATTGGCTGCGGCTGAGCGGGAGGCGCCTGGAAGATCTTGCTCTGCGGACGGAAGTCTTCCGCATGGGCGACCGGTGCCGGGCGGGCCTGCGCCATCGCTGCCGCATTCGCCTCGGCGAGCTGAATGGCCTCGGCGACCGGATCGGCAGCACGTGGTTCATAGATCGGTTGCTGGACAGGCGCCGGGCGCATTTCCGTGACCTGGGCCGCCGGGCGGCTGACCGGCTTCGGCGGAGCCGCGCGGATGGCGATCGGCGCGGCAGCGATTTCGGCCGCCGATTTGTCGATGCCGGTGGCGACCACCGACACGCGGATAACGCCTTCGAGTTCCTCGTCGAAGGTGGCGCCCAGAATGATGTTGGCGTCCTGATCGACCTCTTCGCGAATGCGGGTTGCGGCCTCATCGACTTCGAACAGGGTCAGGTCGCGGCCGCCGGTGATCGAGATCAGCAGGCCCTTGGCGCCCTTCATCGAGGTCTCGTCGAGCAGCGGGTTGGCGATGGCGGCTTCAGCCGCGGCCATTGCGCGGCCCTCGCCCGAAGCCTCGCCGGTTCCCATCATCGCCTTGCCCATTTCGCGCATGACCGAGCGGACGTCGGCGAAGTCGAGATTGATCAGGCCTTCCTTGACCATCAGGTCGGTAATGCAGGCAACGCCCGAATAGAGCACCTGGTCGGCCATGGCGAAGGCATCGGCGAAGGTGGTCTTGTCATTGGCCAGCCGGAACAGGTTCTGGTTGGGAATGACGATCAGGGTGTCGACGCATTTCTGTAGTTCCTCGATACCCATGTCGGCCGTCTTCATGCGGCGCTGGCCTTCGAAGTGGAACGGCTTGGTGACGACGCCGACGGTAAGGATACCCTTTTCGCGGGCAGCGCGGGCAACGACGGGAGCCGCCCCGGTGCCGGTGCCGCCGCCCATGCCGGCAGTGACGAAGCACATATGCGTGTTGGAGAGATGATCGATGATCTCGTCGATGCACTCTTCCGCCGCCGCGCGCCCGACTTCAGGCTGCGATCCGGCGCCGAGACCCTCGGTGACATGCGCGCCGAGCTGGATCAGCCGCTCGGCCTTCGACATCGTCAGTGCCTGTGCGTCGGTGTTGGCCACCACGAATTCGACGCCGCGCAAGCCGGCGGTGATCATGTTGTTGACGGCATTGCCGCCGCCGCCGCCGACACCGAACACGGTGATGCGCGGCTTGAGCTCGGTGATGTCCGGCTTCTGCAGATTGATGGTCATTGTCTTCGTCCTTTGCCTTTCCCGCCGCTTCGCCGCCGCGGCCGCCTATGGGGCTGTCCCCGTCAAATTAAAAACTGTCTCTCAACCACTGACTCATTCGATGCAGTTTTCCGCCTGTTCCGGTCATCCGAAGACCGGAAATTCCCTTCGCCGGGCGGCTCTCGAAGCTCGCCATCTGCGGGTAGATCAGAAGCCCGACGGGCGTCGAAAAAGCCGGCCCCTTGGCCGCCTCGGGCAGGCCTGCCACGCCAAGCGGGCGGCCAATGCGCACATTGCGGCCGAGAATGCGGCGTGCTGCTTCGGGCAGGCCGGCAAGCTGGCTGGCGCCGCCGGTCAGCACCACACGCTTGCCGACGGCATTGCCGTAGCCGGACTTGTTCAGGCGGTCGCGCAGCAATTCCAGCGTCTCGTCGATGCGGGCGCGGACGATGCGCGTCATCACCGAGCGCGGGATCTGCAACGGCACCTCGCCGTCCTCGCCGATCGGATGGATGGAAACCAGGTCGCGGTCGTCGGCACTGCCAGGCAGCGCCGAGCCATGCATCACTTTCAGCCTTTCGGCGGCATCGAGCGAGGTCGACAGGCCCTTGGCCATATCCAGCGTGACGTGGTTGCCGCCGATCGCGATGGCGTCGCCGTGGACGAACTTGCCTTCCGAAAATACCGAGATCGTCGTCGTGCCGCCGCCCATGTCGATGCAGGCCGCGCCCATTTCGAGCTCGTCGTCGACCAGCGCGGCAAGCCCGCTGGCATAAGGCGTCGCCACCATGCGCTCGACCGACAGATGCGAGCGGTTGATGCAGAGCTCAAGATTGCGCAAAGGCGCCGCGTCGCCCGTCAGCACGTGCATGTCGACGCCAAGCTGGTCGCCAACCATGCCGCGCGGATCGCGCACACCGCGCTCGGCATCCAGAGAAAAGGCTACGGGAAGCGAATGGATCACCTCGCGCTCGGCCCGCAGCGCCTGCTTGGCGCCGGCGGCAAGCACGCGCTTGATGTCGGCCTCGTCGGCCTCATGGCCGCCGAGATTGATAGTCGCCGAAAAAGCCTCGCTCTTCAGCCGGCCGGCAGTCATGTTGACGATCAGCGAATCGACCGTCAGTCCCGCCATGCGTTCGGCGGCGTCGACGGCAAGACGGATGGCGTGCTCGGCGCGGTCGAGATCGATGACGACGCCCGATTTCACGCCTTGCGATTTCTGGTGGCCGATGCCGATGACCTGGACGCGATGCGAGCGTCCGCGCAGCAGCTTGCCATCGTCGCGCGGCTTGAGCTTGGCCACCACGCAGCAGACCTTGCTGGAGCCGACATCCAGCACCGTCAAGATGCCGGACCGGCGCGCCGAAGCATCGCTATTGCCGCCAAGCCAGCTCATATCTTCGTCTCCGGCTTGCGCTTCAGCATCTTGGGCTTTTCGTTGAGCGCGGCCTGGCGCTGTATCGCCGCCTCCGGCGTCAGCTGGACGACCAGACGATCGGAAAGGCGCATGTCGACGGCGGCGATGTCGCGCGTCAAAAGCCCGTTCTCGTGGTCCATCCTGACCAGGTCGGCAATCGCCTGGTCCTCGCCGTCTTCGGGAAGTTTGATCGTGATGCCGTTTTCAAGCTTGAGATCCCAGCGCCGTTCGCCGATGCGGATATAGCCCTTGATCCGCGCGGCGAGCTCCGGATAGTTCTTGATCTTCGCCAGGAAATCCGGCGCTTTGGCCGGTGCGCCGGTGCCGATGATCAGCGGCAGCAATATCTGCTTGCCGCCGGAGAACGGCGCAATGACGGCGCCGGATTTCTCGATGACCGAAAGCGCGCTGCCTTGCTGCCACAGCGCGAACGGCTCGCGCTCCTCGACGCGCACTTCCAGCGTATGCGGGTAGACCTTGCGCACTGCCGCGGCTTCGACCCAGGGTAGCGTGGTGATGCGTTCGCGCGCGGCTTCGGCATCGAAGCCGATCAGCGAGGTCCAGCCGTCGAGTTCCAGCCTGTCGAGAATATCGATCTCGGAAGTTTCGCGGTTGCCGACGACCTTGACCTGGTCGACGGCAAAGCCGGTGCGGGCGGTGACACTCTGGACGATGGCGTCGGCATGTCCGCCGAGATAGGCGCCATAGGCACTACTCGAAACAAGCAGTGCCGCCGACAGCATGGCAGCGCAATAGGGCGGCGCCTCGAAGTCGCCTTCGCCGAGGCGCGCCAGCACGCGCACCGGCCGGCGGAGCAGGCGCGGCAGCACGAAATGGTCGAACGACAACGGCATGCCGAACAGCGCCGGCCCGGCCGCGCCCTTCCCCCTGCCCTGTCCCCACTTCAACGCAGACACGAAGCGTCCTCCACCATCCAACTCAACAAATCGCCGAACGAGTGTCCCGCTTGCGCGGCGATTTCCGGCACCAAAGACGTCGGCGTCATGCCCGGCTGGGTGTTGACCTCGAGCCAGACAATTTCGCCGTTTTCGGAGTGACGATCGTCATAACGGAAGTCCGATCGGGAAACGCCCCGACAGCCGATAGCTTGATGAGCCTTGAGTGCCAGTGTCTGTATTTTTTGGTAAATATTCGGTGAAAGTTTTGCCGGGCATTCGTGTTTTGATCCTCCCGCGACGTATTTTGAATCATAGTCGTAGAAGGAATGGCCGGTCGGGATGATCTCGCAGACACCGAGCGCCACATCGCCCATCACCGCGCAGGTCAATTCCCGCCCGTGCACATAACGCTCGACCATGACCGTATCGCCGTATCTCCACTCGGACGAGCCGATGATCTGCGGCGGATGCGACTGACCTTCATGCACGATGACGACACCGAAGCTCGACCCTTCGTTGACCGGCTTGACCACATAGGGCGGCTTCATCGGGTGCTTGTTCTGGATGGCGAAGCGATTGGCCACCTTCGATTCCGCCACCGGAATGCCGGCCGCCTTGGCGACCTTCTTGGCCTGTTCCTTGTTCATCGCGAGCGCCGAGGCAAGCACGCCCGAATGGGTGTACGGAATGGCGAGGTACTCGAGGATGCCCTGGATGGTGCCGTCCTCGCCGAAAGGGCCGTGCAGTGCGTTGAAGACGACGTCAGGCTTGAGCGCGCTGAGCACCGAGCCGATGTCGCGCGAGACGTCGACGCGGGTGACCTGGTAGCCCTCTCCCTCGAGCGCATCGGCACAGGCTTTGCCCGACGACAGGGACACGGGCCGCTCGGACGAGAATCCTCCCAGAAGGACGGCCACGTGCTTGCTTGTCATTCCCCGTTATTTCCTCTCACAGCAGGCCCGCACTATCGTGCATGACCCGAAAAACATCGCGCACACTCACACTCCGAGCAACTTCGCTCCGTGTTTCCGCAACATTGAGTCCGAGTCTCCCGGCAGGTTGCCCCCCAGACGGAAACGCGAGCAACGCGTCGAAACGACTCAAATCAGGAAACGCTTCAGGGCAGAGAATCAGAGAGTTGATTCGCTGGCAAGTGCTTACGATTCCGATGGATTCACTTTCCGCAAAAACGGCAGCAAAATGTGAATTCATGAGTCCGAAAAGCAACGGCGGTCGACTTGCCTAAAGCAACTGCCCAAGAAATTCCTGGACCGCATGGCCCGGCCGAAAATTACCGATGCGCTTGATCTCCCACTGCAGCCGGATGCCCGATTTTTCGAGCACGCGCGCACGCACCGTCTCACCGAGATATTCAAGCTCGTACCCGGTGGCGGTTCCGGTGTTGATCATGAAGTTGCAATGCATCGGCGACATCTGCGCCCCGCCGACCATCAGGCCGCGGCAGCCGGCCTTGTCGATTTCCTTCCAGGCCGAGGTGCCCTCGGGATTCTTGAAGGTCGAGCCTCCGGTTTTTTCGCGGATCGGCTGCACGGTCTCGCGATGGTTCTGGACAGCATCCATCGCGGCCTTGATCGCCGCCTTATCCTCTGGAACGCCTTCGAGCAGCGCCGATGTGAAGATCAGCCCCGACGGCGCCGCTGAATGGCGATAGGCATAGCCCATGTCGGCATTGCTCAGCGTATGAACATTGCCCTTGCGGTCGAGTGCCCGCACCTCGACCACACGCTCGCGTGTCTCGACGCCATTGGCGCCGGCGTTCATCCTCAGCGCTCCGCCAATGGCGCCGGGAATGCCGTGGTAAAAGTGAAAGCCACCAATGCCGGCCTCGTAGGCAACGGCCGCAAGACGCTTGTCGGGCGTTGCGGCGCCCGCCTTGATCATGGTCGGCGCAATCACTTCGGTCTCGCCAAAGCCTTTGGCCGAAAGCCGGATGACGAAGCCCGCAACGCCGCCGTCACGGACAAGCAGGTTCGAGCCGACGCCGACGATGGTCAGTGGTATTTCCTCGGGCACCGCCTTCAGGAACGCGGCAAGATCGTCCTCGTCGGCCGGCTGGAACAATGCGTCGGCGAGCCCGCCGGCTCGGAACCAGGTGATCTTGTCCATCTCGGCATTGGGCGTGATGCGGCCGCGCAGTCCGGCAAGCCGGTCGCCAAGCTTCTCGATCAACGCCTGGCCGCGCATCATGAGATGGTCCCGCCGAGTTCCCTGGGCAGCGCATAGGCCCATTGGGTGATGTTGCCGGCGCCGAGGAAAACGACGAAATCGCCCGGCTTCGCCACCTCGCGAACGATCGGCCCGATCGCCGCCGGACCTTCGATGTAGCGTGCGTCGCGATGGCCGCCGGAGCGGATGCGCGACACCAGTGCGTCGGACGTAACGCCGTCGATCGGTTCCTCGCCGGCCGCATAGACGGGCGCCACCATTACCGTATCGGCGTCGTTGAAGCAGACGGAAAACTCGTCGAACAGATCGCGCAGCCGGGTGAAGCGATGCGGTTGGGTAACGGCGATGATGCGGCCCTTGGTGGCGCTGCGCGCGGCCTTCAGTACCGCCGTGATCTCGACTGGATGATGACCGTAATCGTCGAACACATCGACACCGTTCCACGAACCGGTATGGGTGAAACGCCGCTTGACGCCGGCGAAGGACGACAGGCCCTTCTTGATTGCCTCAGCCGAAAGGCCGAGCTCATGCGCGACGGCAATCGCCGCCGTCGCATTGGAGACATTGTGACGTCCGGGCATGGGTAGCCGCAGACCTGATATCGTTATCTGGCCGTGCGTCTTGCGATCGCGGATCACCACGTCGAATTCCGAGGTCGGGCCGTCCATGCGGTGATTGGTGAAGCGCACGTCGGCCTGCGCATTTTCGCCATAGGTGATGACGCGCCGGTCCTCGATGCGGGCGACCAGCGCCTGCACCTCGGGATGGTCGGTGCACATCACGCCGAAGCCGTAGAACGGCACATTCTCGACGAACTGACGAAACGCCTCGCGCACTTTGTCGAAGGAGCCGTAATGATCGAGATGCTCGGGGTCGATATTGGTGACGACGGCAATCTCGGCCGGCAGCCTGAGGAAGGTGCCGTCGCTCTCGTCGGCCTCGACCACCATCCATTCGCCGTCGCCCATGCGGGCATTGGTGCCATAGGCATTGATGATGCCGCCATTGATCACCGTCGGGTCGAGCCCGCCGGCTTCGAGTAGCGTCGCCACCATCGAAGTCGTCGTCGTCTTGCCATGCGTGCCGCCGATCGCGACCGCTTGGCGGAACCGCATCAACTCGGCTAGCATTTCGGCGCGCCGCACGATCGGCAGCAACTTCTCTCTCGCCGCCTTCAGTTCCGGATTGGATTTCTTGATTGCGGTGGAGACGACGGCCACCTCGGCCTCGCCGAGGTTTTCGGCCTGGTGGCCGACGAAGCATTCGATGCCCTTGTCGCGCAGCCGCTGCACATTGGCGCTGTCGGCCTGGTCGGACCCTTGCACCTTGTAGCCGAGATTGTGCAGCACCTCGGCGATGCCGCTCATGCCGATGCCGCCAATGCCGATGAAATGCACGAGGCCGATCGTCTGTGGCATCTTCATTCGTGCGTCTCCTTCCTGAATTCCGAAACGGATTTCCTGGACGCAATAGCCTCTGTCAGATCGGCGAGCAACCGCGCGGCATCCGGTTTTCCGGATGATTTCGCCGCCGCGGCCATTGTCGCCGCCCTGCCCGGATCATCCATCAAGGCCCCGATCAACGCAGCAATGTGCTCGGGCGAAAGCGTGGATTGCGGATGCACCTCGGCGCCGCCCGCTGCCGCAAGGGCCGCCGCATTCGCCGCCTGGTCGTGGTCGAGCGCGTGCGGATAGGGCACCAGCAGCGCCGGCCGGCCGATCACCGCGATTTCCGATACGGTCGATGCGCCGGAGCGCGACATCACCAGATGCGCCGCCGCCAGCCGCTTTGCCATGTCGGTGAAGAACGGCGACACCTCGGCCCCAATGCCAAGTGCGGCATAGGCGGCTTTCACCCGCGTCACATCGTCGGCGCGCGCCTGCTGTGTGATCGCCAGCCGCCTGCGCTGTGCGTCGGAAAGCCGGGCGATTGCCGCCGGCACCGCGTCGGAAAAGAACTGCGCGCCTTGGCTGCCGCCAAACACCAGCAATCGGAACGGCTCTTCGCCGGCCGATGCGGCATAAGGTGTCTTCGCCGCCTCCAGCACTTGCGGTCTGACCGGATTGCCGGTGGTCACCGTCTTGGCGCCTGCGGCACTGCTGTCTTCAGGCAGGAACCCACCGGCAATGGCGTCGACGCGGCCGGCAAGCGCGCGGTTGGCGCGGCCCATCACCGCATTCTGCTCGTGGATCAGCGTCGGCACCTTGCGCCGGGTCGCCGCGTAAAGCGGCGGCAGTGTCGGATAACCGCCGAAGCCGACCACGATGGCGGGCTTGATGCTGGCGATGACGGCCGATGCCTGCCGCACGCCGCGCCAGATTTTCCAAAACGCGGCGAGCACGGCAAAAGGATTTTTCGACCCCATCGTCGCCGACTGGATCGGATGGATGGCGGCTGCCGGGAACTGTCCGGTAAAGCGCTCGGCGCGCTCGTCCGTCGCCAGATGCACCGTCCAGCCGCGCCTGGTCAGTTCGTGCGCCAACGCCTCGGCCGGGAACAGGTGTCCGCCCGTGCCGCCTGCCGCCAGCAGGATGACCCCCTTCGCCATCTCACTCCGCCGGCATCGCACGCGGCGACGGCATGAAGCCCAGCTGCTTGCGCTTTTCCGGGCGCTTGCGCGTCAGCGCCAGCACCATGCCCATCGAGATGGCGATCGCGATCTGCGAAGAGCCGCCGTAGGAGATGAACGGCAGTGTCATGCCCTTGGCCGGCATCAGCTGCAGATTGACGGCCATGTTGATGACCGACTGCAGGCCGAAGACCGTGACCAGGCCGCCAACCGCATAGCGGGTGAAATCGTCCTGCTCCTTGAGCGCCGTGTTGAGACCGCGCAGCACGATGAAGCCGAAGATGGACATGATGAAGAAGCACATGATCAGCCCGAATTCCTCGCCGGCGACCGAGAAGACGAAGTCGGCATGGCTGTCGGGGATGACCCGTTTGACGGTGCCCTCGCCCGGCCCGACGCCGAACCAGCCGCCATTGATCAGCGCCTCGCGGCCCATGTCGACCTGGAACGTGTCGCCCTCGCCGGTCATGAAGCGGTCGATACGGCCGGCAACGTGCGGGAACACTGCATAGGCGGCGAACACGCCGCCGACGCCTGCAGCACCCAGCGCGACGATCCACAGCCACGGCAATCCGGCCATGAAGAACATCACCCCCCAGGTGCCGAGCACCAGCATGGTCTGCCCAAGGTCAGGCTGCGCCACCAGCAGCGAGATGACCAGTGCAAGCAGCAACATGGCGAACAAATTGCCCGGAATGTCGGGCTGGCGCTTGTGCTCGGCGAACAGCCAGGCGCAGATGATGACGAAGGCCGGTTTCAGGAACTCGGACGGCTGGATCGACAGGCCGGCTAGCGACACCCAGCGCCGCGCGCCCTTCACCTCGACGCCGATATAGAGCACCGCCACCATCAGAAACAGCATGATGCACAGCATGACCAGCGCCATGCGCCGGATCTGCCTGGATTCAAGGAATGAGACGGCCAGCATTACCCCAAGCGCCGGAATGGTGAAGATAATCTGGCGTGTCGCGAAGTGGAAACTGTCGAGCCCGATGCGCTCGGCCACCGCCGGGCTTGCGGCGAAGGACAAAACGATGCCGAGCCCCATCAGCGACAGGAACGCCGCCAGGAACCAGCGATCGATCGTCCACCACCAGGTCGCAACCGGGCTTTTGTCGAGACGGCTTTGCATTATCGTGTCCCTCCGATGGGCTTCACGCCATCAATGGCGGTTGCGGCTTGCCTGAACGCCTCGCCGCGCACTTCGAAATTCTTGAACTGGTCGAAACTGGCGCAGGCCGGCGACAGCAGCACCACCGCTTCGCCGCTACTATCCCTGGCCGCATCGCGGGCGGCGTGTTCGACTGCCGCGGCCAACGTGCCTGAGATCTCGTAAGGCACCGCTTCGCCCAGCGTCGCCGAAAAGGCCGGTGCAGCTTCGCCGATCAGATAGGCCTTGGCGATGCGCGGGAAGAAGCCGCGCAAGGGCTCGATGCCACCCTCCTTTGGCAGGCCGCCGGCAATCCAATGGATACGCGCAAAGCTCGACAGCGCCGGTGCAGCGGCATCGGCATTGGTCGCCTTAGAATCGTTGACGAACAGCACATGCCCTTTGCGGCCGACCTGCTCCATGCGGTGCGCCAGCCCCGGGAAACTCTCCAGTCCGGATTGGATTTCGCCGAGCTCGAGCCCGACCTTGAGGCAGGCGGCGGCGGCGGCAAGCGCATTCTGCGCATTGTGCTGGCCGCGCAAGGAGCCGATGCCTTCGAGGAAGGCGACCCGGCTGTAGCGGCCGTGCACGGCTTCCATTAAATTCGTACCGTCGGCAAAATAACCGTCGGTCAGTGGCAGGCGCTTGGAAATCCGAATGACCTGCCGGCCGGCCCGCTCCAGCCGGTCGGCGATCTGGGCGCACCAGGAATCGTCGACGCCGATGATTGCCGTCTCGCTGCCGGCCACCAGCCGCTCCTTGATCGAGGCGTAGTGTTGCATCGTGCCATGGCGGTCGAGATGGTCCGGCGTCAGATTGAGCAGGACGCCGGCCGTCGGATTGATCGAGGGGGCAAGGTCGATCTGGTAGGAAGAGCACTCAACCACATAGTGCCGCTCGGGCTGCGGCGGATCGAGCGTCATCACCGCACGGCCGATATTGCCGCCCATCTGCGTGTCGCGCCCGGCCGACTTGAGTATGTGCGCCGTCAATGCCGTGGTCGTCGACTTGCCGTTGGTGCCGGTGATCGCAATGAAAGGTGCTTCCGGCGCCCGCGCCGTCCGCTCGCGGCAGAAAAGCTCGATATCGCCTATGATCTCGACGCCGGAGCCCCGCGCGAGCTCGACAGTCCAGTGCGGCTTCGGGTGCGTCAGCGGCACGCCGGGCGACAGCACGAAGGCGGAAAACCTCGCCCAGTCCGCGCCGCGCAGGTCCGCGGTTGCAATACCGACCGCGCCAGCCTTGGCGACGCTGTCGGGATTGTCGTCCCAGGCCAGCACATCTGCGCCGCCTTCGATCAGCGCGCGCGCCGTGGCGATCCCCGAGCCGCCGAGCCCGAAGAGCGAAACGCGCTTGCCTGAAAAGGATGCGGCGGGGATCAAGCGGCCTCCTATCTGAGCTTCAGGGTCGACAGGCCGACCAGCGCCAGGATGACGGCGATGATCCAGAAGCGGATCACCACCTGGCTTTCGGTCCAGCCGAGCTTTTCGAAATGATGGTGGATCGGCGCCATCAGGAAGACGCGCTTGCCGGTCATCTTGAAATAGCCGACCTGGATGATGACCGAGAATATCTCGACAACGAACAGGCCTCCGACGATGACCAGCACGATCTCGTGCTTGGTCGCCACCGCGACCGTGCCGATCAGCCCGCCCAGCGCCAGCGAGCCGGTATCGCCCATGAAGATGGCCGCCGGCGGCGCATTGAACCACAGGAAGCCGAGTCCGGCGCCGATCACCGCTCCAAGGACCACCGCCAGTTCGCCGGTACCGGGCACGAAATGGATCTGAAGATATTCGGCGAATACCGCGTTGCCGGAGAGATAGGCGATGACGCCGAAGGACGCGGCCGCGATCATGATCGGCACAATCGCCAGTCCGTCGAGGCCGTCGGTCAGGTTCACCGCATTGCCGGCGCCGACGATGACGAAGCACGAGAACGGGATGAAGAACCAGCCGAGATTGACGAGAAACTCCTTGGCGAAAGGGAATGTCAACGATGACGAGAACGGCGCCTGGCCGTTATGCATAATCACCCAGGCGGCGATGCCTGCGATGGCAAATTCGAGCCCCAGCCGCGCTTTGCCGGAAAAGCCGAGATGCGATTGCTTCGTCACCTTGAGGTAGTCGTCGTAAAAGCCGATCGAGCCGAACCCCAGCGTCACCAGCATCACCACCCAGACGTAGATGCTCGACAGGTTCGCCCACAGCAGTGACGAACCGATGATGCCGGACAGGATCATCAGCCCGCCCATGGTCGGCGTTCCCGCCTTTTTGAAATGCGTCTGTGGCCCATCGGCGCGGATCGGCTGTCCCTTGCCTTGCCGCAGCCTCAGCGAATTGATGATTGTCGGTCCGAAGATGAACACGATCAGCGCCGCCGTGATCAGTGCCCCGCCGGTGCGGAAAGTTATGTAGCGGAAGACGTTGAAGACCGAGATCTTGTCCGCAAATTCGACGAGCAGTGTTAACATGCGCTTGCGTCCCCGGACCGATCCTAGGTCTGTCTGCTGTTTGTGGCTTCCGCCGGAAACTTGCCGAGCAATGCCTCGACCAGTTTTGAAAAACCGATGCCTTTCGACGATTTGATCATAACCACGTCGCCCGGCCTCAACTCCGACAGAAGCACCGGTTTCAGATCTTCCGCGCCGGCGCGGTACTCCGTCCTGATCTCGCCGGGCAAAACGTCGGCCAGCGCCCGCATTTCCGGGCCGCCGAGAAAAACTGTGCGCGTGTCGGTGCCGACGATCAGGTTCGCAAGGGCGGCATGCAATTTCGCCGAATGGCCGCCGAGCTCGAGCATATCGCCGAGCACGGCAATGCGCCTGCCCTCGCCCGACACCGGCGTCGTGTTGAGCAGCGCCATTGCAGCGCTCATCGACGCCGGATTGGCGTTGTAGCTCTC
Organism: Mesorhizobium sp. M0910; assembly: GCF_040319465.1. Taxonomy (NCBI): domain Bacteria; kingdom Pseudomonadati; phylum Pseudomonadota; class Alphaproteobacteria; order Hyphomicrobiales; family Phyllobacteriaceae; genus Mesorhizobium; species Mesorhizobium sp. M0910. The sequence goes on along the minus strand of NZ_JAMYNZ010000004.1, from coordinate 103,389 downwards.
GTCGATCAGCGTGATCGGCCCCTTGGGGTGGCGCAACATATAGCGTTTGCCGCGTCCGCGTTCGGGCGAAAGATCGGCCAGCGCCTGCGCAACCCTGGTGACGTCGGCTCCGACCAGATGCGCTGCACCCAGCACCGCCAGCACATTCTGCACCATATGGCGGCCCGGCGCGCCGATCCTGGCGACGATCTCATGCCCGCCAATCTTGGCGGTTACCACGGAATGATCGGCATCGAGTTCGCATTTGATCAGTTTGAAGGTCGCCCGGGCATTCTCGCCGAATCCGTAAACATGCTCGACGCCGGCCTCTTTCGCCATCTTCTCCAGCAGCTTCCAGCGCGCATCGTCGCGGTTGAGAAGGGCGGCACCGCCGGGTTCCAGTCCCTCGAAAACCTCTGCCTTGGCCTTGGCGATCTCATCCAGGTTGCGGAAGAAGCCGAGGTGAGCGGCCGCGATCAGCGTAATGATGGCGACATGCGGCCGGACCATCTTGACCAGAGGCCGGATCTCGTCCGGATGGTTCATGCCGATCTCGAAGACGGCAAAATCGCAAACCTGCGGCATGCGCGCCAGCGTCAGCGGCACACCCCAGTGATTGTTAAACGACTGGGCCGATGCATGCACGGTACCGACCGCGGAGAGAGCGTGGCGCAGGGCTTCCTTGGTGGTGGTCTTGCCCGCCGATCCGGTCACGGCAATCACCCTCGCCTTTGAGCGTGCGCGCGCCGCAACGCCGAGCTTTTCCAGCGCGACGAGCACATCCTCCACGACGATCATCGGTGCCGTCAGCCGCCCCAGCGACGGCAGCTTGCCCTCGGCGACGACCAGCACGCCGGCGCCCGCCTTGATGGCGGCGGTGACGAAATCATGGCCGTCCATGGCCTCGCCCTTGACGGCGAAGAAGGCGTCTCCCGGCTGCAGGCTGCGGCTGTCGATGGAAATGCCGGCGATGCCTTCAGGCATCGGACCGAGCGGCCGGCCATCCATGGCGGCAACCAGCGCCTCGGAGGTCCACAGATAGCTCACGCCGCTTGCTCCCTGAGCGCCGAGCGAACTTCCTCGTGATCGGAAAAATGCAGCGTCTCGGCACCGATGGTCTGGCCTTCCTCATGGCCCTTGCCGGCCACGATCAGCGTATCGCCGGCGTGAAGCATCCCGACTGCCTGGTGGATGGCCTTGCGCCGGTCGCCGATCTCGATCGCCCCCGGTGCAGCCGCCAGGATCGCGGCGCGGATCGTCTCGGGGACTTCCGAGCGGGGATTGTCGTCGGTGACGATGACGACATCGGCCAGCCTCGTGGCGATCTCGCCCATGATCGGCCGCTTGCCCCGGTCGCGGTCGCCGCCGCAACCGAATACGACGATGACGCGGCCGGTGGTAAAGGGGCGCACCGAAGCCAGCACGTTTTCCAGTGCATCCGGCTTATGAGCATAGTCGACATAGACGGGCGCCCCGTTGGCGGCCGTCCCGACAAGGTCGAGCCGTCCCGGCGCGCCCTTCAATTTCTCCAGCGCCATCAAGGCTTTGGCAACAGATGTTCCAGTCGAAATGGCGAGGCCGGCCGACACCAGCGCATTTGCAATCTGGAAGTCGCCAGCCAGCGGCAAGTCGACTTCATGGAGAACGCCGTCCGCTTCAACCTCGGCGCGCTGGCGGTGGCGCTCGTGCTCGACCCGCTTCAGCCGCAGGAAATCGCCGTGGCGTCCGACCGTCAGCACGTTCAGTCCCGCTGCATGCGCCGCTTTGATCGTCGGCTCCGACCACGGGTCGTCGGCAAAGATGACGGCCGGCGCGCCCTTCGGCAGCAGCGCGTCGAACAGACGCAATTTGGCGCGATGATAGTCCTCGACCGTCGGATGATAGTCCATATGGTCGCGGCCGAGATTGGTGAAGCCGCCGGCCGTAAGCTTGACGCCGTCGAGCCGGCGCTGGTCGAGGCCATGGCTGGACGCTTCCATCGCGGCGTGGGTGACGCCGGCCTCCGCCAGCTCCTTGAGCAGCCTGTGCAATGCCACCGGATCCGGCGTGGTCAGCGAGCCATATTCGTTGCGGCCCGGCGCCACCACGCCGGTCGTGCCGATCGAGGCGGCGGCGAAACCCGCCTGCTCCCATATCTGCCGGGTGAATGCGGCGACCGAGGTCTTGCCGCTGGTTCCGGTCACCGCGACCATGGTTTGCGGTTGCTTGCCGAAATAACGGGCCGCACTCTGCGCCAGCGCAAGGCGCGGATCGTCTACGACAAGAACCGGAACTGGCAGCCCGGCGACCGCACTCCCCTTGCCGACCACGATCGCTGCAGCGCCGCGGCTTGCGGCGTCGGCTGCATAGGCTGCGCCATCCGCCTTGGAGCCGGTGAGCGCGAAAAAGACGATGCCCTCTGTTACCTGGCGGGAATCCGACGAAATCCCTGTAACCTCCATGTCGAAGGGAGCTGTCCCATCGACAGGCAGGATACCGGCTAGATTTTTCAGCTTCATCGAACCCCGTTCATCGCAACAAAATAGCGCGCAGTTGCCGGCGCGCCCGAAGAATCACTGATAGGAAACCAGCGTTGCACCATTTTCATGGCTGAAATCTGGCTTCACGCCAAGCATGGAAGCCGCACGTCGGATGATGTTTGCAGCCATGATGCCCGCGTTCGAGGCGGCCGTAGCACCCATGCCGGGCTTTTCCGGCTTCGGTTCGTCGGCGATCGTAAGCACTATGTATTGCGGATCGTCCATCGGGAAAGCTGCAACGAAGGCGTTGAAATTCTTTTCCTTCGAGTAGCGGCCGTTGACGACCTTCTCCGCCGTTCCCGTCTTGCCGCCCACCCGGTATCCTGGCACCCGTGCATTGCGACCGGATCCCTTTTCGGCATTGAGTGCATAGAGATAGCGCATGCCCTCGACCGTCTTGTCGCTGACCACTTTCTTGGCCACCGCCATCGCCTGCTCCTGCGTGCGAGGCAGGAAGGTTGGGTCCATCAGATAGCCGCCATTCATCAGCGCGGCGCAGCCGACCGCTGTCTGTAGCGGAGTCGTCGACACGCCGTGGCCGAAGGCGATGGTGATCGAATTGACCTGCTTCCAGACCTTGGGCTCGGTCGGCCGAGCGACTTCCGGCAGTTCGGTCTGCATCTTCTCGAGGATTCCCAGGCGATGCAGGAATTCGCGGTGTCCGTCGATGCCAACCGCTTCGGCTTCCTTGGCAGAACCGATATTGGACGAGTAGATGAACACTTCCGGAACTGACAGTATCCGGCCCTTGGCATGGAAATCATGGATGGTTTGATGGCCGATCCTGATCGGGCGCGACGCGTCGAAGCGGCTTTGCAGCGTTATCTTGCCGGAATCGAGCGCCATGGCGGTGGTGAAGCTCTTGAAGGTCGACCCCATTTCGTAGAGGCCTGCGGACATTCGGTTGAGCCGGTCCTTGTCCTGCGCATTATAGGGGTTGTTCGGATCGAAATCCGGAACGGAGGCCATCGCCAGCACCTCGCCGGTCTTGACGTTGAGCACGACGGCGCCCGCCGCGATCGCGTCGTACTTTTCCATGCCGGTGGCGACCTCGTCGCGCACGACATGCTGGACGCGCAGGTCGATCGAGAGCTGCACCGGTTTCAAATCCTTGGCCACCGCCAGGCCCGACGCCTGAAGGTCGCTCAAGCCTTGTTCGTCTATGTATTTCTCCATGCCGGAGATGCCCTGATTGTCGATGTTGGTGAGGCCGACAATGTAGGACGAGGTTTCGCCGGCCGGATAGAACCGGCGCTTTTCGGTGCGGAAGCCGAAGCCGGGGATGCCGAGCTGCATGATGTCGGCCTGCTGCTTCGGCGTCAGTTGCCGCTGCAGCCAGACGAAGCCGGCGCCGCTCTTCAGCTTGTTGTATGTCTGCTCGTAGTCGATCTCGGGAAGCACCGTCGACAGTTTTTCGATCGCCTCGTCGGCATCGACGATGCGGCGCGGCTCAGCAAACAGCGACGCCGTCTTGATGTCGGTCGCCAGCACTTCGCCGTTACGGTCGACGATGTCGGGTCGCGATGCCGTCACCCGGCTCTGCGGGCCGCCCGACAGGTCGGGATTCTGGAAACCCAGATAGACCAACCGCCCGGCAATGGTAGAATAGATGCCGAAGAACACCGCCATCGTCATGACGATGCGGGTCCTTCCCTTGCCACCGGTCGCCTTGCGGGCGCCTTCGACCACGATCGATCCGCCCGCACCGGGCTTCGAACCGCGCTTCAGCAGCCTCCCAACCTTTGGAAATCTGGCGGCGATTGGAAATCCACTGATCATTGGATGATGCCTCCGGTCACCACGGGATCCTTGCCGCCGACATCGGCCATGCCGCCCAGCCGCTGCGATGAAAGGTCCTCGATGTTGACGGGCTTCGCCGGCAGATCGTCCAGCCCGACGATCTGCCGCGCATTGACCGGCTCGAGTCCGAGTTGCGATTTGTAGATTTCGGTGAGCTTTTGCAGGCGCGACGGCTGGGTAAGCAGGCTCCAGTCCGCCTTGAGCAGGTCGATCGTGTCCTCTTCATAACGGATCTGCGCCTGGATCTTGTGCACTGCCGCCAGTTGCTCCTCGGCCTCGCGCTTGGTCTTGTAGGTCAGGGCAGCCGCCGAAACCATGACGGCGATCAGGACTATGTCGCTGGTACGAAACACGTGCTCACCTCTCTCCCGGTCGATCGGCGCCGGGAAGCTTTGGGCCAGGCAGTTTTGGCAGGCCGAAAATCGAAAAATCGCCGGCACGCGCCGGCGCCTCTGTACGGATCGCAGCGCGCAGCCTTGCCGAGCGCGCCCGCGGATTTGCTGATATCTCGGCATCGCCAGGCGTCACGCCGCCGCCCTTCTTGGTGAAGGTGGCGGTGCGCGCCTGGGCCTCGGGCAGATGCCGCGATCCGGTCGCTGAATCGGCTCTGTCGGCGATGAAGCGCTTGACAATGCGGTCCTCCAGGGAATGGAAGGTCACCACGGCAAGCCGCCCGCCCGGTTTCAGCACGCGCTCGGCGGCAAACAGCGCCTTGGCCAGTTCGCCGAGTTCGTCATTGACGAAGATGCGCAGCGCCTGGAAAACGCGGGTGGCCGGATGGATCTTGTCTTTCGGCGCGCGACCGATATGCGTCTCGATGGCATCGGCAAGGTCGAGCGTGCGCTCGAAGGGGCGTTTTTCGCGACGGCTTTCGATCATGCGGGCGATGCGCCCGGCATGGCGTTCCTCGCCAAGAAAACCGAAGATGCGGGCGAGATCGCCCACCTTGAAGGTGTTGACGACGTCGGCGGCGCTCAGGCCCGCCTGCGCCATGCGCATGTCGAGCGGTCCATCGGCCCGGAACGAAAAGCCGCGCTCCGGCTGGTCGATCTGCATGGAGGAGATGCCGATGTCGAGCACGACGCCATCGGCACTTTCAACCTGCTCGTCGAGCGTCGAGAACGGTGCCTGGACAAGCCTGAGCTTGCCGCCGGACTGCTGTTCAAGGGCCCGCCCCGCCGCGATCGCATCCGGATCGCGGTCGATGGCGACGACCGAGGCTCCGCTTGCCAGAATGGCCTTGGTGTAGCCGCCGGCACCGAACGTGCCGTCGACGATCACCTCGCCTTTTGTCGGGGCCAGCACCTCCAGAACTTCGGCAAGGAGGACCGGAATGTGGCGGGCTGGTCCGCCAGCGGCATGAACTTCATCGCCGTCGCCCGCCATCATTCCGGCCGCTCCCCGGGCTTCGTCCCCTGCCGAAGCCGCAAAAGCCGGGCGCGTGTTTCCGTCCCATAGGCGCTGAGCCGTCCGGGCTCCCAGATCTGAAAGAAATTGCCGCGGCCAACGAAGGCCACTTCCGCTGAAATGCCGGTATGCTCGCGAATGAAATCGGTCATCGTGATACGGCCGTCCTGGTCGAGCTTCAGAAACGTTCCATCGCCATGGCAGAAGAACGACATGTCGTCCGCCGTCTGCAGGAACGGGTCTTCCTGGGCGATGCGCTGCTCGTAGCGATCGAGCAGGTCGAGCCCACCGACATCCATCGCCGGGCGATCCAGGCAGCGTAGCGCATAAAGTTCCGAATAGCCGCGTTTCTGCACAACGGCACGGAAATGCGCCGGCACGGACACCCGTCCCTTCGCATCGATCCTGTTCACCGCGTTCGACAGAAACCGGTCCATTACGCGTTACGGCCGCTTGCGCCGCCGCACCCCTCTGCATCTTCCTGTCCGCGCCGCCCCAGCCCGGTCGGCGTCCAAAACCCACTTCGTTATGACGGGCGAACGCAGGCAAACGCGCAGCCGCCGCGGCTGCCCGATTGGCGTACGCTTCACCCTGACACGGAACGAAGGCTTGAGTATCGGAATGGGATATCATGGGGTGTTATGGGCGTCAACGGGAACAGTCTTCAAAACGCGCCTGCCACAACTGGGGAGAGCAGCTTTGACGGCACTCCCGTCTTTATCGTCTATTAAGCCTAACGAAGCGTTTAGAGCCGTGTGGCCCACCGGAGCCGACTTGCTGCGGATCGCTGCCGCGCATAGCCTCGGCATCTCCTTTTCCGGTCAGTTACGAGGTTTGAAATCATGTCCGATACAGCCAAGTCACGCGCCGCAGCACTTCCCCATCTGCGCCGCGGCGGGCTGGCCAAGGGCGACCCGATCCCCTTGCCCCTGACCATGGCCGCCATCTTTCATGCGCCCGGCGACGCCACCGGCTTCGATCAATATGGCCGCTTCAGCAATCCGACCTGGGATGCGGTCGAGCAGATGCTGGCGCATTTGGAAGACGCCCCATGCGTCGCCTTTCCCTCGGGAATGGCTGCCATCTCGGCGGTATTTTTCGGCCTGCTCAAAGCCGGCGACCGTATCCTGCTGCCGTCCGACGGTTATCATACGACGCGAGCGCTGGCAGACCGTTTTCTGAAATCCTTCGGCGTTGCCTACGATGTCCGGCCGACGTCGAGCTTCCTCGAAGGCGGCTTCGACGGCTATCGGCTTGCCTTCGTCGAAACACCCGCCAACCCAGGCCTGGACATATGCGACATCGCAGCCGTCGCCGAAGCCGTGCATAGAGCGGGTGCGGTGCTTGTGGTCGACAACACGACGATGACACCTTTCGGCCAGCGCCCGCTCGATCTCGGCGCCGATATCGTCATTGCTGCCGACACCAAGGCACCAAACGGCCATTCCGATGTGCTGTTCGGCCATGTCGCCAGCCGCGACGCGGACATTATCTCGAGGGTGACAGACTGGCGCGAGACGTCGGGCGCCATCCCCGGGCCGTTCGAGGCATGGCTGGTGCATCGCGGTCTCGAAACGCTGGACGTGCGCTTCGACCGCATGTGCACTTCCGCCGAAATGATAGCGCGACAGCTGAAAAACCATCGCGCGATCAGCGGCTTGCGCTTTCCGGGACTGGAGAGCGACCCATCGCACAATCTTGCCCGCGCCCAGATGGAGCGCTTCGGCTTTCTCATCTCGTTCGTGCTCGCCTCGGAGGACAAGGCCGAGGATTTCATCAACAATTGCGCCTTGATGCAGGCCGCGACATCGTTCGGCGGCGTGCACACCTCGGCCGAACGGCGATCAAAAAGGGGAGATGCCGTTCCGCCCGGCTTCGTTCGCCTGTCGGTCGGCTGCGAGCCGGTGGAAGAGCTTTGGCAAGCGATCGAGGCGTCGCTAGATGCAATCGGTGGCTGAGCCGGCGTCGATCTTGCGCCGGCCGTGGAGGATGCGAACGATTTCGGTCGCCTCTTCGACGACACGATACAGGGTGAGGTATTCGCCGACGATCAGGTGACGGATGCCGGGCGCGATGTCTTCGCGCGGCGCAGCTGAGAAGGGATAAGTGGCCACTTGCTGCCAGCGGGCTTCGATTTGATCGAGCAACCGATCGGCCGCAGCCTCGCTGTCTTGCGCGACATGGGTAGAAAACTGCCAGCTGGCCTGTAAGCCGGGTTCTGTATGGCCCTCGCCCCTTGCGGGGCGAGAACGCGGCGGCCATTCATCTTGGGCGCATGTTGCCATGCGCCTCACGCAACCTACCCGGACGGTGAGCCGGAAACAGCCCTCGAGGGTTTCCCCTCGCACCGTCCCTATTCGGTCTTGCTCCCGGTGGGGTTTACCGTGCCGCTCCTGTTGCCAGTCGCGCGGTGGGCTCTTACCCCACCCTTTCACCCTTGCCACGATTGGATCGTGGCGGTTTGCTTTCTGTGGCACTTTCCCTGGGGTCGCCCCCGCCGGCCATTAACCGGCACCGTGTCTCCATGGAGCCCGGACTTTCCTCACCCGCAGCCTTTCGGCTTCGCGGGTGCGGCCGCCCGGCCAGCTGGCAAGGCGTATAAAGGGGTTCGGGCCCAAAAACGCAAACGAAAAAGCAAGTTATCCCTTGTCAGGCGGGCGCTCCAAGCGCTGCCAGTTGCACCTTGACCTTGCCGCAATAGGCTGCGGACACCGGGTTCATCCGTGTGGCGGCGTGGCCGGCATTGTATTTCAGGATCGTGCCGCAGGTCGTGCCGCCGCCGAGATCCCGCGCCATGGCAAGGTACTTCATGCCGTATTTGATGTTGGTATCGGGATCGTAGAGACCCTGAACCGAACCGCTATAGCCCATCATTCTTGCCGTCGCCGGCTTGATCTGCATCAGGCCGATCTCGCCAGCGCTGCCGACCTGGTTCGGCTGGTAGTTGCTTTCGATCTTGATGACGGCATTGGCGAGCGACACCGGCACGCCATAGCTCGCGGCATAACGCGCAATGATCGCCGAATACTGTCCGCTGTCGCCGACAACCGCCGCCTGGGGCGCTGGCCTGCTCTTCGGAGCGACTGACGCCGTTGCCATGCGGTCGATGCGTTTGCGGTTACGCTTCACATGCTGTTTGGCGATTGTCTTTCTCGCAGCGGTTGGCCTTTTCGCGGAGACTGGCTTTTTCGTCCTTACCGCGGCCGCTTTTTCCACTTTCGCGATGGCGGTCTTCTCTACTTTTGCACCACCCTTCGGCATGGCGGTTTTGCCGGCTGCGGCACTGAAGCCCTGATCGGCCCGCTGGCTCAGCGGTGCGCTGTTTGCCGCACTGAAGGCAAAAGTCATTACGCCGGCAGCAATGGCTGCCGTTAAAACGGTCAATTTCTGCATGTGATCCTGTTCTGTTTGATCCGCACAAAGAACTTCGCGCAGATACCCTCAATCAACATCGGAACATCTGGGGGGATAGACGTCCGACAATCTGTACGGATCGCCTTTGACGACGGAATTGGCGCCAAAGAAGGCGACGCAAGTCACTTTGAGTAACAGATTGTAACTTTTAATCTGGCAAAAGGTTATTTGAGAGAGGCTATCCTTACGGAAGCGAGCAGCCTTTCCAGCGTGCGGATCGTCGATCCGTCAGCCACGCCGTCGACCAAGCGCTGCCGGAAATGCCGTTGAAATGCCTCGACCACGATTTCGGTCTGCCGGTCGAAAGCGCCGGTGATCTCGACGCCATAACCATAAAGCGCCAGCATCGACTGCAGTGCCTCAACATCGGCGCCGGTATCGCCTGGCCTCAGCACGGCGCCGCGCCGGATCGGTGCTGCCGGCACAACATGGCCGATGCCGGCGGCAAACAAGGCCTTCCATGGAAACTTCTCGCCCGGATCGACCTTGCGCCCCGGTGCCACGTCGGAGTGGGCGAGCACCCGCTGCGCCGGAACGGAATGGCGCTTGACGATGCCGGCACACAGGCCGATCACCGCGTCGATCTGCGGTTTTGGAAAGTTGCGATAGCCGAGCGTATGTCCCGGATTGACGATCTCGATGCCGATCGAGCAGGAGTTGATGTCGCTCTGTCCGAACCACGAGCTCTTGCCGGCATGCCAGGCGCGGTCGCTTTCCCTTACCATCTGAACAATGCGGCCGTCCTCATGGACCAGATAGTGCGACGACACCTCGCTTGCCGGATCGCACAACCATGCCTCGGCAGCGGCCCCGGTTGCCATGCCGGTGTAGTGCAGCACGATCATATCGGGTCCGGGCGTCCCGCGCCGCGGCCCGAAATTCGGCGATACCCTGACCTCGGCGCTCGGCTCGTCGGGCGGAAAGCCGCTCATGCGTGCCGCAGGCCTCGCTCGATCATTTCATAGGCCGCGTTGATCGCCGCCAGCCTGGTCGTCGCGATCTTGATGAATTCCTGCGGCAGGCCGCGTGCGATCAGCCGGTCCGGATGATTGTCGGAAACCAGCTTGCGGTAGCGCCTGCGGACCTCCTCGAACGGCTTCCCACGCTCGATGCCGAGCACGACATAGGGGTCGGCGGCACCCAGATCGACATGCCGCGCCAGGATGCTCTGGTAATGCGCCTCATCGATGCGGAAGATCTCGGCGATCCGGTGCAGGAATTGGCCCTCGCGCTCATGCACCAGCCCGTCCGCCTTGGCAATGTGGAACAGCCCGTCGAGTATATCCTCGAGCATCAGGCAGTTGGTATGGCCCGAACCGCAAAGCTGCGCCATCCGCTCGGCATAGGTCTCGAAACCGGCAATGTCGCGTTTGGCCAAATCGTAGAGCCGCGCCACATTGCGCCTCTGTTCCTTCGGCACCTCGAATATTTCCTGGAAGGCGCGCACCTCGTCTTGCGTGACGATGCCGTCTGCCTTGGCCATCTTGGCCGAAAGCGCGATCATCGCCACCGAGAAGGCGACACGCCGGCGCAAATCGGCATCGCCGGAGAAAACCGTACGCACGGCTTCGACCACTTCGGCGACGCCTGACGACGCTGAAGATGAAACGCGTGTGACGAAGTCGCCGAGGCGGTCCCAAATCGACATGGGGGCTTCATAGGACCAACCACCCATCGCTATCAAGCCAAGACAGTGCCGCAGGGGCTGGCCCAATCGATTTGGTGGAATGCCTAAGGCGGCTGGCGCTAGTGCTTGCCCATGGAAATCGGCAGACGGAAACCGCTGCACGCAAACCCGCGTCGTCGCACTCGGCCACAATGCGCGGGTATCGTAGGCAGCAGAAAGGCCGGCGTGTGAGGCCGGCCTTTCTTGGTTGTCACGTTGACTACTGCGACTACTGCGCCGGGGCAGCCGGCGCAGGCGCCGGAGCCGGCTCGGCAGGCTTGTTGGCGTCAGGAGTAGCCGGCTTCATCGTCTGGTCGGATGCCGGCGGGTTGGTGCTCTGCGTCGTGGTGTTGTCGGTGCCGCTATCGCTGCAGGCCGCAACGCCAAGCAAGGCAAGCGCCGAGACCGACGCAAGAATGAGTTTCTTCATGATATATCTCTCCTCTAATCACGCCACCGTTACCGGCGACGATCGAGGGCACAATGCATCAGCGCATGATGAGTTTCGTAACGTTGCGTTTCCGCGTGTAACATCAAGCGCTTGGCCGTACAAAGCGTTGAGCACTAACAGGATGCCTAAATGAAAATGCCCGGAGGCGCTGCCATGACCGCAAAATGGGATTTCTGGATCGACCGCGGCGGTACCTTCACCGATGTCATCGGCCGTGACCCGCAAGGCGGGCTGCATCCAAGGAAACTCCTTTCGGAAAATCCCGAAGCCTATGCCGATGCAGCCATCCAGGGCATTCGCGAACTGCTCGGCGTCCAGCCCGGCGCCCCGATCCCCTCCGCGCTGATCGGCGATGTCAAGATGGGCACCACGGTCGCCACCAATGCGCTTCTCGAGCGCAAGGGCGACCGCGTGCTGCTGCTCATCACCAAAGGCTTCCGCGATGCGCTGAGGATCGCCTATCAGGCCAGGCCCGATATCTTTGCCAAGCAGATCATCCTTCCCGAACAGCTCTATGAGCGTGTCGTCGAAATCGACGAACGGGTTCGCGCCGACGGCAGTATCGAGCGCCTGCTCGACATTGCTTCCGTACGCCCGGCTATTGAGCAAGCCAAGGCGGACGGCATCGATGCGGTCGCGATCGTCTTCATGCATGCCTGGAAACACCCCGAGCACGAAAAGGCCGTCGCCAAAGTCTGTCGAAAGCTCGGATTCTCCCAGGTCTCGGTCAGCCACGAGGTCTCGCCGCTGATCAAGCTGGTCGGCCGCGGCGACACCACGGTGGTCGACGCCTACCTGTCGCCCATTCTGTCAAGATATGTGCAGAAGGTGGCGAAGGAGCTCGGCGTCCTCTCCCCCCTCGAGGGGGAGATGGCCGCGCAGCGGCCAGAGGGGGTCATCTCAGAAGGCACCGCCAGAACGTTGAGCACTGCCGCAACGACCCCACCCGGCGGCTTCGCCGCCACCCTCCCCTCGGGGGGGAGGGAAAGCCCTCGCCTCATGTTCATGATGTCGTCGGGCGGCCTCACCGCCGCCGACATGTTCCAAGGCAAGGACGCGCTGTTATCCGGCCCGGCCGGCGGCGTCGTCGGCATGGTCGAGACGGCAAAACTCGCCGGTTTCGGCAAGGTCATCGGCTTCGACATGGGCGGCACCTCCACCGATGTCGCCCACTATGATGGCGACTACGAGCGCGCCTTCGACACCGAGGTCGCCGGCGTGCGCATCCGTGCGCCGATGATGCGCATCCACACCGTCGCCGCCGGCGGCGGCTCGATCCTGCATTACGAGGCCGGCCGCTTTCGCGCCGGGCCGGATTCGGCCGGCGCCAACCCCGGCCCGGCCGCCTATAGGCGCGGGGGCCCGTTGGCCGTCACTGACGCCAATGTCATGCTGGGCAAGCTGCAGCCCGAGTTCTTCCCGGCTATTTTTGGACCAGGGCAGGACGAACCGCTCGACGTGCAGACGGTTCGCGAAAAATTCACCGCGCTTGCCGCCGAGATCGGCGACGGCCGCTCGCCGGAAGCCGTCGCGGAGGGGTTCGTCACCGTCGCCGTCGAAAACATGGCCAACGCCATCAAGAAGATTTCCGTGCAGCGCGGCTACGACGTCACCGAATACCTCCTGAACTGTTTCGGCGGCGCCGGCGGCCAGCACGCTTGCCTGGTTGCCGATGCGCTGGGCATGGAGGCGGTGCTGATCCATCCGTTCTCCGGCCTGCTATCGGCATACGGCATCGGCCTGTCCTCTGTATTTGCGTCACGCCAGCAGGCGCTGCTGAAGCCGCTGGTGGAGGACTCCGGGGCGGCGATCGATGAACTCATCGCAACGCTGCGCAAAGCCGTCATCGACGAACTCGCCGCACAAGGCATCGCCGAAGACGCGGTCGCCTCGAAGCCGGTGCTGCAGGTCCGCTATGACGGCACCGATACCGCGCTGCCTGTGAACTTTGGTCACGGCTCGATCGCGCAAGCCAAGACGGACTTCGAATCGGCGCACAAGGCGCAGTTCGGCTTTGTCTACGACGACAAGCCGATGATCGTCGAATCGATCGGCGTCGAAGGTACCGATACCGGCGGCACCGGCCGCGATGAAAGCGATTCAGTTGTTGCAGATATGGCCGCAAGTCCTTCCGGGAACCGGAAAATCTTTGTCGACGGCGTCTGGCGCGACGCTGGCATCTTCCCTCGCGAAACGCTGAAGCCTGGTAACAAGATCGCCGGCCCTGCTTTGATCATCGAGCCGAACCAGACCATTGTCGTCGAGCCGGGCTGGCAGGCCGAGATCACCGCCAAGGACCACGTATTGATGCGGCGCGTCGAGAAGAAGCGCCGGCACGCCGCACTCGGCACCGAAGCCGATCCAGTGATGCTGGAGGTCTTCAACAACCTGTTCATGTCGATCGCCGAACAGATGGGCGTAACGCTGCAAAACACTGCCTATTCCGTCAACATCAAGGAGCGGCTTGATTTCTCCTGCGCCGTCTTCGACCGGAACGGCGCGCTGGTCGCCAATGCACCGCACATGCCGGTGCATCTCGGCTCCATGGATCGCTCGGTGGAGACCATCATCCGGCTCAATTCCGGCGACATTCACCCCGGCGATGTCTTTGCGCTGAACGCGCCTTACAATGGCGGCACGCATCTGCCTGATATCACCGTGGTGACGCCTGTTTTTTCCCTCCCCCTTGAGGGGAGGGTGGCCGCGGAGCGGCCCAGTGGGGTCGCTGGAGCAGCGCTCGACCTGATCTCCCCCCTTGAGGGGGAGATGGCCGCGAAGCGGCCAGAGGGGTCAGAAGGCACCCCAAGAGTGTCGAGCACTGCCGCGGCGACCCCCTCCGCCGCCTTCGGCGGCACCTCCCCCTCAAGGGGGGAGGAACCCCTCATCCTCTTCTACGTCGCCTCGCGTGGCCACCACGCCGACATCGGGGGCACCGCGCCCGGGTCGATGACGCCGCTTGCCACCACCGTCGACGAGGAAGGCGTGCTGTTTGACAATTTCCGCATCGTCGATCGCGGCCGGTTCCGCGAGAAGGACCTGGAGACGCTGCTCACCGACCACCCCTACCCGGCGCGCAATCCGCACCAGAACATCGCCGACCTCAAGGCGCAGATCGCCGCGAACGAAAAGGGCGTCGCCGAGCTGCGCAAGATGGTCGCGCATTTCGGCCTCGATGCGGTCGAAGCCTACATGGGCCATGTTCAGGACAATGCCGCCGAAAGCGTGCGCCGCGTGCTGGAGCGGCTGCCCGACAGTTCCGAATACGAATATCCGACCGACACCGGGCAAAAGATCACAGTGAAGATCACTATCGACCGGCGGAAGCGCGAAGCCACCGTCGACTTCACCGGCACGTCGCCGGTCATGAAGAACAATTTCAATGCGCCAGAGCCGGTCGCCCGAGCCGCGGTGCTTTATGCCTTCCGCGTCATGGTCGAAGACAACATCCCGATGAATGCCGGATGTCTGCGGCCGATCAACATCATCATTCCCGACGGCTCGATGCTTAGGCCCACCTATCCCGCGGCAGTCGTGGCCGGTAATGTCGAGACCTCGCAACATGTCACCAACGCGCTGTTCGGCGCCATGAAGGCGATGGCCAATGCGCAAGGCACGATGAACAATCTCACCTTCGGCAACAAGCAGTACCAGTATTACGAGACGATCTGCTCGGGCTCGCCGGCCGGCCGGATGAACGACGGCCGCGGCTTTGCCGGCACCTCCGGCGTCCACACCCATATGACCAATTCGCGCCTGACCGATCCGGAAGTGCTGGAACTGCGTTTCCCGGTACTGCTCGAGGATTTCCACATCCGCGAGGGCTCCGGCGGCAAGGGCAAATGGAGTGCCGGCGACGGCACCAAGCGCACCATCCGCTTCCTCGAAAAGATGGAGTGCGCGATCCTGTCCTCGCACCGCAACCGCCCGCCGCGGGGGCTGGACGGCGGCGGTGATGGCGAGGCCGGTTCGACCAAGGTCCGCCGCAAGACCGGCGCGATCGAGACGCTGAAAGCCTGCGATCAAACGGTGCTCGACGCCGGCGAGGCAGTCATTGTGACGACACCCACCGCAGGCGGACTTGGCGAGGCCTGAACTCGCTTCAACAGGTTGTCACCGGCCTGTCATCCACCTGCGTTACCCGCTTGCGGCAAGCAAACGGGGAATCGCCTTGCCATGACAGACATTTCTGGGGAACTGGTTTTTCGCCGCGGCAAGGAAGTCGGCAAGGCCGTCTACCAGAACCGCCCGCTGTCGAAAGCCGGCATCTCCGAGCGCTTGTTCGCCTTCCTGTTCTCCGGCCTTGTCTACCCGCAGATCTGGGAAGACCCCGAAATCGACATGGACGCGATGCAACTCGGCAAGGGCCACCGCATCGTCACCATTGCCTCCGGCGGCTGTAACATTCTCGCCTATCTCACCCGGTCGCCAGAAAGGATCGATGCCGTCGATCTCAACGCCGCGCATATTGCGCTGAACCGCATGAAGCTCGCAGCGGTGCGTCACCTGCCGTCGCAGGGCGACCTGTTCCGTTTCTTCGGCGCGGCTGGGACGGGGCACAATTCGCAGGCCTACGATCGCTTCATCGCACCGCATCTCGACCCCGTCAGCCGCCATTATTGGGAGCGCCGCAACTGGCGTGGTCGTCGCCGCATCGCCGTCTTCGACCGCAATTTCTACCAGACCGGCCTGCTTGGCCTGTTCATCGCCATGGGCCACCGCACCGCAAAATTTTTCGGCGTCGACCCGGCCGGCATCATGGACGCCGAGAGCATCGCCGATCAGCGCCGCTTCTTCGACGAAGAGCTGGCGCCGGTCTTCGAAAAACCGCTGCTGAAATGGGCGACGTCGCGAAAAGCCTCGCTGTTCGGCCTCGGCATTCCGCCGGCCCAGTACGATTCGCTGATCACCTCGGGTGACGGCACCATGGCCAGCGTGCTGAAGGCACGACTGGAAAAGCTCGCCTGCGATTTTCCGCTGAAGACCAATTATTTCGCCTGGCAGGCTTTCGCCCGCCGCTACCCTAATCCGGGCGAAGCCGCCCTGCCCGCCTACCTCGAAGAACGCAACTACAAGACGATCCGCAACAATGTCGATCGCGTTGCCGTCCACCACGCCAATCTGATCGAGTTCCTTGCCGGCAAGGATGCCGGCTCGGTCGACCGCTTCGTGCTGCTCGATGCACAGGACTGGATGACCGACGGCCAGCTCAACGGGTTGTGGGCCGAGATCACCCGAACCGCCTCCACAGGCGCCCGCGTCATCTTCCGCACCGCAGCGGAACCCAGCCTGCTGCCCGGCCGCGTCTCGAATTCGCTGCTCGACCAGTGGCGCTACGAGAACGACGCCTCGCGCGAGTTTTCGGCCTGCGATCGCTCGGCCATCTATGGCGGCTTCCATCTCTATGTGAAGCGGTCCGCATGAGCACGACCGAATTGCCGGCCAGCCATGCCGAACTGATGGACGGTGTCTACCGCTGGCAGCGTCATATCTACGACCTGACCCGCAAATATTATCTGCTCGGCCGTGACCGGCTTATCGCCGGACTGGATGTGCCGGCCGGCGGCACGGTGCTCGAGCTTGGCTGCGGCACCGGCCGCAACATTGTCCTGGCTGCCCGCCGCTATCCCGGCGCGCGCTTTTTCGGCCTCGATATTTCGGCCGAGATGCTGGAGACGGCCGCTGCCGCCCTCGCTCGCGAAGGCCTCTCCGGCCGCGTCACCCTGGCGCGCGGCGACGCCACTGATTTCGACGCAAAGGCGCTGTTCGGCGTCAAAAGTTTCGACCGCGTCTTTGTCTCGTATTCGCTGTCGATGATCCCCGGCTGGGAGAAGACGGTGTCTGCGGCACTTGCTGCCCTGTCACCGGGCGGCTCGCTGCACGTCGTCGATTTTGGCCAGCAGGAAGCCTTGCCCAGCTGGTTCCGCACGCTGTTGCGCGGCTGGCTGAAAAAATTCCACGTCGAGCCGCGTGAATCGTTGCACGCGGTTCTGGATTCGGAATCTGCAAGAACCGGCGCAAGCTTCCGTTTCCAAACGCTTTGTCGCGGCTATGCGTGGCTCGCCGTGATCGGCCCAGTTCGATAGCCAGGACGTGTTGAGATTCAGGTCAGGCCGAGTCGAAAACGGGGGGTTCCGAGAACCGAGCGGAGCGTCCTTTAGGGTACGTGAGCACCGGCCTACGCCGGCCGTAGCCTTAACTGCCACGACCGCTCATGAGTGCTTTGGCCCGGCGAAGGCCGGAGCGCAGGAAACCGCCGTTTGCAGGCCGGCATCACCTTAGTATCGATACAGCCTAATGCAGCGCCTTGATCAGCGCCGCCACCATCGCCTGGGGCCGGTAGCCGAGCCTGGCCGGCGTCAGGCCGAGCCGCACCACAACCAGCTGCTCCGAGGGGACGATGGCGACCGTTTGCCCGTCATGCCCCTCCATCCAATAGGTGTCCTTGGGCAGGCCGGCGGCAAGGCCGGCACCCGGGTTTTCTTCGTCGCCCGGTCCTTCGATCCATAATTGCCCCTTGCCGTAGACCTTCGAGGCAGTTGCCGGTTCCCGCATCCAGTCGACGAAGCCAGCGGGCAGTATCTCTTTGCCGTTCCAGACGCCGCCCTGCAGCAGGAACTGGCCGAAGCGCGCCCAATCGCGTGCCGTGGCATAGAGATAGGACGAGCCGACGAAGGTGCCGTGCTCGTCGGCTTCAAGCACCGCGCTGTGCATGCCGAGCGGATCGAACAGCGCGGTCCTCGGCCAGGCCAGCGCCTTGTCCTTGTCGCCGATCGCGTCCTGCCATAATCGGGACAGCATCACCGCCGTGCCGCTCGAATAGGAAAACACCTTGCCGACCTCGCCGGTCAGCGCCTTGGATCCGGCAAAGCCCGCCATGTCCGGTTCGAGATAGAGCATGCGCGTCACATCGGCGACGTCGCCATAATCCTCGTTGAATTCCAGCCCGCTCGACATCGCCATCATGTCGGCGAGGCTGATCACGGCGCGGCCATCTCCCTTCCAGGGACCGAACAGGCCCTGGTTGGTCATCGCCAGCTTGCCGTCCTTCACCAGCGTGCCGACGATCGCCGCATTCACCGTCTTGGTCATCGACCAGCCCAATAGTGGCGTCTTTTCGGAAAAGCCGTCGCCATAGCGCTCAGCGACGATGCGGCCGCTCTTGACCACCACCACCGCCCGCATGCCGGCGCCGGTCATTGCTGGATCGTCGAGGACCTTCACGACCTCGGAATCCTGCGAGGCACCGACATCGTCGCCTTCCGGCCACATCGCATCGGGCAGCGGCGCCGGCGTCGGTGGAGCGCCGGCGATAGCCTTGGCGGCGGCAATATCCCCATCGGGAACCGAGGCGCAGCCGAGCCCCTCGCGAGCGACCGCGACACTTTTGCCGAGCGCGCCGAACAGGCCCGCCGAAACCGTTCCCTTCTCCTTGTCCACCGACACTCTCATCAGCTTCAGCAGCGGATGACCCGGCGCCTGCACATCGACGGCGAGCACGTCGTTGGCGTCGCGCCCGGCGATGAAGACGTTCGAGCAGACGATCTTGGCCGCATAGCCGGAACCGACGCGGATCAGTTCCGGCGGCGCGAAATACAGCCAGCCGGCGAGTATCGCGGCGGCCAGCACAGCCAGGCCGAGCAGCCATTTGACGAACTTCAAAAGGATCTGCATTTTGAGTTCCCCCGGCGCGCTCGATCTATGTCATCGATTTGCCGCCATTGTTTCGGCAAAATCGCGGCTCTTGTCGAGCGCCGTCAACCGAATATCAACCATGATCGGCGATCACAGGTGCATGTCGCCCGAAAGCGCGCAGCGGTTTTGGGACCACGACATGCACAGACAAAAGAGCCAAGCGCGTCGAAGCGACGCGCTTGGGACAGACCGGGCGATCCTGTGGGGTGACCGTCCGGCGGGGCTTGAATGCATGCGTCCCAAAACTGCGCAACGGTTTGGGAAATGCATGAAACGAAGATCCAGGCGCGTCGCGTAAGTCGGTTTCCGACACGCTGCGCCCGGTCGAGGGGCCACCCGCGGAAAGACCCATCAGCGGCCGGCTGAAACCGGCTCGGGAAGTAGCGATGCGCCGTTTCGCGGTCCTCATCACGCTGATGCTGCTTGGTGCCTGCTCGACGGTCGAGGATCTGACGCCATCGTCGTCCAGTGCCGCGACGGTTGCGGTACGCGCGCCCCGTTTTGCCGATTCCGACCCGCATGAATGGGATAGCGGCGCACCGTGGAGCTATGCCGTCCACGGCACCGACGTTTCCAAATACCAGACATCGATCGACTGGCCGGCGGCCAGGGCCAGCGGCATCTCTTTCGCTTTCATCAAGGCAACCGAAGGCGGAGACCGGTTCGATGAAGCTTTCAACGAGCATTGGAGCCGCACCAAGGCCTCGGGCATCCCCCGCGCCGCCTATCACTTCTTCTACTTTTGCACGCCGGCCGCGACCCAGGCGCGCTGGTTCATCCAGAACGTGCCCAAAGACAGCTCGGCGATGCCGCCAGTTCTCGACATGGAATGGAACCCGAAATCGCCGACGTGCAAGCTGCGGCCCGATCCCGCCACGGTACGCAGCGAGATGAGCACGTTCCTCGAAATCGTCGAAAAACACTACGGCAAGAAGCCGATCATCTACACGTCGGTCGACTTCTTCGAAGATAATGGTTTGTCGGGTTTCCGCAGCTACCCCTATTGGCTGCGCTCCGTCGCCGGGCATCCGCGCCAGAAATACGGCAGCCATCCCTTCACCTTCTGGCAGTATACCGGAACGGGCGTCGTGCCGGGCATGGCCGGAAACGCCGACATCAACGTCTTCAACGGCTCCGAAGCCGCGTGGAAGAAGTGGTTGCGGCAGAACACCCGTTGACACCGGGCCTGCCGCCTGCTTTTCGACACAGCCAATAACGAATGCCTGCAACCGCTGGTAATCTTTTCGGAAGGATGGCGATGCGATTGCGCTTTGGACTTCTCGCGGCGCTGCTCCTGAGCGCCGTGCCGGCCGCGGCACAGCAATGCGGCGGCGATTTCAAGGCATGGAAGCAGGGCGTGGCGGTGGAGGCCAGGGCGGCCGGCGTCGGCGCTGCCGGCCTTGACGCGCTGGAAAACGCCACCCTCGATGAGAAGGCGTTGGCACGCGACCGCGCCCAGGGCGTCTTCACCCAGACCTTCATCGAATTCTCGAACCGCATGATCTCGTCCCATCGGCTGAAGCAAGGTGCGGCCAATCTGCAAAAATATGCCGAGGTCTTTGCCCGCGCGGATCGCGAATACGGCGTCCAGGCGCCGGTCATTGCCGCTTTCTGGGCCCTTGAAACCGATTTTGGCGCCGTGCAAGGCGATTTTCACACACTGAATGCGCTGGTGAGCCTCTCGTATGACTGCCGCCGCCCGCAGTTGTTCCGGCCGCAGATCGTTCCGCTGCTGATCTTGATCAATCGCGGCGTGGTGCCGGCCGACGTGACCGGTGCCTGGGCCGGCGAGATCGGCCAGACGCAGATGTTGCCTTCCGACTATCTCGGCCACGGCGTCGACGGCGACGGCGATGGCCGGGTCGACCTGCGCGGCAGCGCGCCGGACGTGATCATGAGCACGGCCAGCAAGATCCAATCGCGCGGCTGGAAGCGTGACCAGCCCTGGATCGAGGAAGTCCGTGTGCCCGACAACTTGCCGTGGGAGCAGACGGGACGCACCAACAAGCTGCCGTTGACGCAATGGAGCCAGTGGGGCGTTACCAGGCCCGACGGCACGCCGCTTCTCGACAACGGCCTGAAGGCCGGCCTGGCGCTACCCATGGGTCGCAAGGGGCCAGCCTTCCTGACCTACGACAATTTCGACGTCTATCTCGAGTGGAACCAGTCCTTTACCTATGCCCTGACCGCGGCAAATCTTGCCGCCCGGCTGGGGGGCGCTCCGCGATTCGATCCGCGCAACCCCGACCCCGGCCTCGACGGCGAGCAGATGAAGGCGCTACAGACCAAGCTCGAGGCGAGAGGCTATGACGTCGGCACCGTCGACGGCATCCTCGGCACCAACACTCGCGAAGCAATCCGCAAGGAGCAGATGCGGCTGGGCTTTCCGGTCGACGGCTGGCCGACGCCGGAGCTGCTGGCCAGGCTGTGAGGGTGGTGAATGGTAAAAAGAATGGCACCGGAGCCGCATTGAGCACCAGAGCTACCACTATTCACTATTCACTATTCACTATTCACTATTCACTATTCACCGCCTCGCCAGCAGGAAATCGATAAACGCTCGCAGCGGCGCGGGAACCTGCCGGGAACTCGCGTGATATAGATAAAAGCCCGGAAATCTCGGCGACCAGGCTTCGAGAAAGCGGATGAGCTTTCCCGCTTCGATCCACGGCCGGACCTGATATTCCAGCATGTACGCCACCCCGACCCCATCCAGAACCGCCCCCATCATCAGGTCCGTATCGTTTACCGTCAGGCCGCCGCTGACGGCCACTTCCAAGGCACGCTGGCCTCGGGCGAACTCCCAGCGGTAGAGATTGCCGCCGCTCGGCCACTGGAAATTGATGCACTGGTGCTGATGCAGGTCCGCGGGATGGCGGGGTATCGGGCGATGCTCCAGATAGCTCGGCGCCGCCACTGCGGCCATCTCGAGTTCCTCGCTGAGCTTCACCGCCACCATGTCCTTGTGCAGCCGCTCACCCAGTCTGATTCCGGCATCGAAGCGACTTTCGACGATGTCGGTGAGCATGTCGTCAACGACGATGGTGAGGGCGATATCGGGATAGGCGCGGCGGAAGTCGCCGAGGATCGGCGCGATGAAACGCGTGGCGGCGATGCGCGGAACATTGATGCGCAGCGAGCCTGCCGGCCGGCCGCGTGATGCATGCGCGTCGGCGACGGCCCCTTCCAGTTCGCTGAACGCCGGCGCGATGCGGGCAAACAGCTTCTCACCCTCAGCGGTCGGCGACATGCTGCGCGTGGTACGGTTGAGCAGGCGGACACCGAGACGCTCTTCCAGCCCGCGTATCGTCTGGCTGAGTGCTGGAGGCGAAATTCTGAGCTTGGCCGCGGCGCGGACAAAGCTG
This sequence comes from Mesorhizobium sp. M0910, assembly GCF_040319465.1. Lineage (NCBI taxonomy): Bacteria > Pseudomonadati > Pseudomonadota > Alphaproteobacteria > Hyphomicrobiales > Phyllobacteriaceae > Mesorhizobium > Mesorhizobium sp. M0910. Next base: position 81,096 of record NZ_JAMYNZ010000004.1, on the reverse strand, counting down.
CCCTCTTCGATGATTGTTGCAAATGCCGTGAGTTCGGAAAACTCGGTTCCGCGCATTATGTACCCCAGGCTTAATAAGTCAGTTAGATAATAGGCTATTCTCTGAGCAATAGCATGCCCCTAGCTATCGCTGGAACGCCGCTCGATCGGGGCGGCCGTATCCAGACGGAAGGAACAGCCATGCATCGTCCACTCGAAGGCAAAACCGCACTTGTGACCGGCAGTTCGCGCGGCATCGGACGCGCCATCGCGGAGGGGCTCGCAACCAAGGGTGCTGCCGTGGTCGTCAACTATGTCGGCAACGAGAAAGCCGCTAGGGAAGTCGTTGCCGCCATTGAAGGGAATGGCGGAAAAGCCGTCGCTATCCAGGCGGACGTCTCCAGCATTCCCGACATTCGCAGGCTGTTCGACGAAACCGAAAGGCAGATGGGGCCGATTGACATCGTCGTCGCCAATGTCGGCGTCGCCGTCATAAAGCCGCTCGTCGAGGCTACCGAAGCAGACTTCGACCATGTGTTCGGCACCAATGCCAAGGGTACCTTCTTCACGCTTCAGGAGGCCGCGCGCCGCGTTCGCGACGGTGGCCGCATCATTGCCGTCTCCACTGGTGGAACCAAGATGTTTTTCACGCAGACGGCGCTCTATCTCGGCAGCAAGGGAGCCGTCGAGCAGTTCGTCCGCGTCCTCTCGCGCGAACTCGGCCCGCGCGCCGTTACCGTGAATGCGCTGTCGCCAGGCTTCACCGACACCGACCTGCTTCCGGAGCGGGACCGGGCCGTGGCCGCAGGCATGTCGCCCTTCGGCCGGATCGGAGCACCGCGCGACGTCGCCGATGTCGCGGTTTTCCTGGCTTCGGACGAAGCTCGCTGGCTGACCGGCGAGAACATCCAGGCCGGCGGCGGAGTAGCCTGACTACGGGGAGGTGAATATGAATGGTGGTGACGATTCACCGAAGCGGACGGAACGCAAGAACTGCTTCCATTCACCATCAACTAATCGGCCATCGTCTCCAGGCTGGCAAACCCCTGCGGTGCATCGCCTTCGTCGAATGGCGTCGCCACCTCGACGAAAGTATCGGGATAGAAGCCGTTGAACCGTGTCCGGAGTGACAGCGAATAGGCGCCGATATGGCCGATCTCGATCCAGTCACCGGTATCGACGGTTTCGGGCAGCCAGAACGGCCGCGACAGTATATCCACGGAATCGCAGGTCGCGCCACAGACCTTGAACGGCACGATGGTCCTGTCCTCGCCATTGCGCGAGCGGATCGCCGGATCGGGGATGAAGCGTGCCGGCAGCGTGATCTTGCCGGTCCATGAATCCGACAGCGACGCCCAGATGCCGTCATTGATGTAGAGCCTTTTGCCCTTGCGCAGCAGCACGCGCACGATCAGCGACAGGCAGCGCGCCACGATCACGCGGCCGGGCTCGGCCACCAGCTGCATCTGGTCGAATTGGTACTCCTGGAGGTCGCCCGACAGCCGCGACATGATCTGGCCGAGCGACGGCATTTCCGGCTTGCGGCTGTTCGGATCATGACCGTATTCGGCGGGAAAGCCGCCGCCGACATCGAGCCCGGCAATGTCGAAGCCGACGCGGTTGCGCACCCAGTCGGCGGAGGCCAGCGCCCGCTCGTAGGTGTCGGGATCCTCGATCTGGCTGCCGACGTGAAAGCACAGCCCGACCTTGTAGCCGGTTCGGTTCAGCCGTTCGGCCAGTTCGACCGCATTGGCCGGTCCGGCGCCGAACTTCTTCGACAGTTCGTAGGCCGCCGAGCCTTTCGTCTGGATGCGCACGAACACGGTGATGGCGCCCGGATCGATGTCGAGAGCCCGCACCACCCTGGTCAGCTTGGTGATCTCGTCCTCATGGTCGAGCGAAATGACGCGAATGGCGTATTTTTCCAGCGCCAGCCTGATGTCCGACTGCGCCTTCACCGGGTGCATGTAGAGCATCTCGGCGTCCGGCGAGACGGCGCGCACGGCGGCGAATTCGCCGGGCGAGGCCACATCAAAGGCGCTGACGCCGGCCTCGACCAGCGCGTTGAGCACGATCTGCTCGCCATTGGTCTTGACCGCATAGGCGGTCTTGCCGGGAAACATGCCCATGAACTGTTTGGCGTCCGCCTTCAGCACCTGCGGGCGGAAGCAATAGATCGGATCGTCCGGGCGAAGCGCCAGCGCTGCCTCGCGGGCATTTTCGAATCGCTGCATGGACGAATCCCTTGACTGAGGCTGCGCACAATTAATCCAAGCTAGCGGCTAATGAAAACAATTCTATGTCTCGCCGCCCTGGCTTCGCGGCGCTACGCCGTTCTGTGCGCCGGTTATGAGCGAGCTAGGCCATCACTCAGGTTTCGGGTGGCCCTTGCCGCCGGACCGGTAGAGCGTGAACAGATGCCTGAAGAGAGCAAGGCATCTCGTCTGGGAGGACGACCAATGGCGATAGCTGCCACCACCACGATGCGCGGGCCGATGGTGCTCAAGGACTGGGCCCAGCTTCTGCTGCTCGGCGCCATCTGGGGCGGTTCGTTCTTCTTTGCCCGCATTGCGGTGTCGGAACTCCCTCCGCTGGTGCTGGTGCTGTTTCGCGTCGCCATCGCGGCGACCGCGTTGCAGCTCTACCTTGCGGTTCGCGGTCCGTCGTTTCGCCTCGCCTTGCCGCATGCCGGACTGTTTTTCCTGCTGGCGCTCGCCAACAATGTCATCCCTTTCTCGCTGATCTTTGCCGGCCAGACCGAGCTCGGCGCCGGTGTCGCCTCGGTGCTTAATTCGACCACGCCGTTCTGGACGCTGATCCTCGCCAACGCCCTGACCAGCGACGAAAAACTGTCGTGGAACAAGCTTGCCGGCATCGCCCTCGGTATCGCGGGGACGGCGGTGATGATCGGTCCTGGCCTTGTCGCCGGGCTCGGCGGGCCGGTCTGGGCGAAATTCGCGCTCATCGGTGCCTCGGTCTCCTATGCGGTTGCGCTGATGATCGCCCGCCGCTTCAAGGGTGTGCCGTCACCGGTCATTGCCGCCGGACAATTGACCTGCTCGACCATCATCATGATCCCGGTCGTTCTGTTCACCTATGACGCTGCCACTCTGTTTTCGGCCTCGCCGCCGGTATGGGCGGCGGTGCTGGCGCTGGCGCTGCTGTCGACCGCCTTCGCCTACATCCTCTATTTCAACCTCGTCGCCTCGGCCGGCGCCACCAACGCCTCGCTGGTCACGCTCATCGTGCCGGCCAGTGCCATCCTGCTCGGCTTGCTGTTCCTGGGCGAGCGGCTCGAACTGTTCGAATTGGCGGGCATGGCGCTGATTGCGCTCGGCCTCGTCACCATCGACGGTCGCTTGTTCGGGCGGCGTTAGAGCATGTTCCCCGACTCTCAGCTCGAAATCGATTCCGATTTCCGCCGCGGTAGCGCTGCCATGCTCGTTGCTGCCCCGGCTTCGCCACAAATTATTCACAGGTCCAACGCCGGCTTTTGACCAAGAGTTTCAATACCTAACGGCAAACGGCAGGTCGCAAATTCCACAATCTCGTCGCATTGCAGCAAAGTTTCTGCTTGCCTGTGGCACAAATGACCCTAGACTCTCGCCATAGCTCTTAAGAGGAGGCTATGACATGGGACTGACGAGGCCGATCAACGCATTGATGATTTGTGCTGCGTTTGCATTCATCGGCGCCCTCATTATGGGCGTCCTTCCATAAGGCCGCTGAGCGGGGGAAGACCAGCACCGAATATTACAAACCATTGAAAAGGCCGGGCATTTTGCCCGGCCTTTGCATTCCCCCGATCTTTGACATTTCAAAAAGGAGCTTGCCGCCTTACGCCGCGGCGGATCCCGCAGCCTCGACTTCGTGCGACCTGATGCCGATCATGTGGCAGATGGCGAAGACCAGATCGGCCCGGTTCATCGTGTAGAAGTGGAAATCGCCGACGCCGCGCTCGACAAGGTCCAGCACCTGCTCGGCGGCCACGGCAGATGCCACCAGCGCATGCGTTTGCGGATCGTTCTGCAGCCCATCGAAACGCTCGGCCAGCCATGCCGGCACCAAGGCGCCGCACCGCGCCGAGAAGTTGGCGACCTGGGTGAAATTGTGCACCGGCAATATGCCCGGCACGATCGGTATGTAGATGCCGGCCCGCCGTGCCCGCTCGACATAGCGCTCATAGAGATCGTTGTCGAAGAAGAACTGGGTGATCGCCCGCGTCGCCCCATTGTCGGCCTTGCGCTTCAGCATGTCGAAATCGGTGGCGAAATCCGGACTCTCCGGATGTTTTTCCGGATAGGCCGAGACCGATATGTCGAAATCGCCGGCGCCCTTCAGCGCATCGACCAGTTCGGCGCCATTGGCATAGCCTTCCGGATGCGGCCGGTAAGCCGCGCCGACGCCCTCGGCCGGATCGCCGCGCAGGGCGACGAAACGCTTGACGCCCATATCGGCGAACTCCCGGATCACCGCATCGACCTCGTGGCGCGCCGCGTCGACGCAGGTCATGTGCGCCGCCGGCGTCAGCGACGTTTCGTTGAGGATGCGCTTGACGGTGCGGGCCGTGCGCTCGCGGGTCGAACCACCGGCGCCATAGGTGACCGAGACGAATTTCGGCTTGAGCGGCTCCAGCCGGGTGACCGTGTCCCACAGCCTTGCTTCCATCTCGTCGTTTTTCGGCGGAAAGAACTCGAACGACACCCTGACCTTGTCGCCGATGTCGGGACGGCGGGAGAAGCGGAACTGGTTCATCAGGCGGTTTCCCCTATCGGATACGCATTGGCCGGTTGTCTGTCGTTGGAAGGCTCGGCAATCAGCATGCGCCGATCGCGGCCGAGCCAGAGTTTGACGGTGAGCTTGGCCTCGTTGCTACCGCGCGGTTCGAATTCCTGGCTGTCCTCGAGCTCGAGGCCGGCCTCGGAAAACCAGTCGGCGATTTGCCGGTCGGAAAAGCCGAGGCGCATATGCGCGTGCTCCTCGCGCAAGAACTCCAGCGTGTGCGGCGCGAAATCGACGATCACCAGCCTGCCAGCCGGGCGCAACAGACGCGCCGCCTCTCGGATGGCGCGGGCAGGATCGTCGAGATAGTGCAGCACCTGATGGATGGTAACGAGATCGAAGGCGTCGCGTTCGACCGGCGGCGCGAAAATGTCGCCCTGCCGCACCTGCGCATTCGAAATGCCGGCCTTGTCGAGATTGGCGCGCGCCACCGTCAGCATTTCGCGCGACATGTCGATGCCGATACCGCGCCGATAGAGCGGCGAAAAGATCTCGAGCAGCCGTCCGGTGCCGGTGCCGAGATCGAGCATCGACTGGAACGGCCGCTTGCCGACGAGCTTGATGAGGGCTGCTTCGACGGCGCGGTCCGGCACATGCAGCGAGCGGATATGGTCCCAGCTTGCGGCGTTGACCGAGAAATATTCGGCAGCCCGGTCCTGCCGCTTGCGCTTGACCGCGGCCAGCCGTTCGAGATCACGCTCGACCTGCGGATCGGCGCCGCGGATGCCGGAGACCAGCCTGAGCACAAAATCGCGCGACGTGTCGGAATCCGAAAGCCGGAAGAAAGCCCACGAGCCCTCCTGGTAGCGGCCGATCAGCCCTGCCTCCAGCAGCAATTTCAAATGCCGCGAGACGCGCGGCTGCGACTGGCCGAGGATTTCGGTGAGATCTGAAACGGTCAGATCGCCGCGCGACAGCAGCGCCAATATACGCAGCCGGCTGGATTCGGCAGCCGCCTTCAATGTATCTACCATCGTGTCGAGAGCGACATGCATGCGAGCATTCTCTTTGAAAAGATATAAACATATGTTTATGTCGGTTTTGATAGGCTTGCAAGCGCTATGTCGCTTCCGGACAAGAAAATGACGCATGCGCAGCGGATCGCGCAAAGCCGGATGCATCGAGGCGAGGCCCATGGTCGAAACGCGCAGCGGCGAAAAGCTCCTGGAAACCGACCCGGCAACGATGCCGCCGGATGGCCATGTCGACTTCATCGGCCGCATCGCTTCGCCTTGGATCACGCGGGAGACTTGCCCCAAAAACATGAAGGCCGCGCGGGAGACGGGACAGCCGGCGCACTTGGCCATCGACCCGCTTTATCGTGAGAGCCTGCTTGGGCTGGAACGCGCCAGCCACGTGATCGTCCTGTCCTGGCTGCACCATGCGCCGCGGCAACTGATTATCCAGAAACCCCGCCATGCCATGGAGCCGAAAGGCGTCTTTTCGCTGCGCTCCCCTGCCCGGCCGAACCCAATTGGGCTGCATGTCGCCAGGCTGGTTGCCGTCGATATCGATACCGGCCGCATCGATCTCGATGCCATCGACGTGCTCGACGGCACGCCGGTCATCGACATCAAGCCCTACTTCGCCTCGACCGATGCCTTCGCCGCGGCGACCATGGCCGGGCGGGACGAGTTGTCCAGATCGGACGGGCAGTGAGCGCCCCGACCGGCCGCCGCCGCGCCATCGCCAAGGCACTGACAGCGCTCCTGCCGCTGGCGCCCTATGCCGACATGGAAAAGATCCGTGCCGATGCCGGCGCCGTGCACATGAAGACCTTGCCACCGAGCATTGCCGTGTGGCTGGCGACGATAGCGCATATTCGCCATGCCCATACCGACTACGAAAAGCTGCTGGCCGAAGGATATGACCGCGATTCCGCGCGCTTCTTCGTCATCGAGCAAACCAACATCGTGCTAACCCGCTGGCGTGCCACCCGTCTGCTCGATGATGAGGACGAGGAATAGAGCGATGGCAGACACACGCGTCGAGTTCTACGGCGCCCCCCTCTGTCCTGCCGACGTCAGGCCGGCAAGATCGGAACTTTCAAAGCCAGAAACAAAAAAACCGCCTCGGAGGGCGGATCGTTGGAGCCAATTAGCACCATACCGAAATTAGTAGCATAGCTGCCGGCACAAAGCAAGAACAAAATACGCCGCGCGCGGCTTTGACTGGCTTTGCCGGCTTGCCTAGCAAACAATCAGGCCCGGTAAATCCACTGCTCCGGCACACGCACCGAAATCTCCTCGCCGGCAGTGATCGTGCCGGGTTTCTCGACCCAGGCGACGAGCCCGCGCAACCGCTTCGCCGCTTTCGGGAACAGCAGCGCGCCGGCCTCGACGTCGGCCATCCCGGCATACTCGGCGACCGACCTGCCCGCGATCCGGCAAGGCCCGTTCTGCGCGTCGACCTTGACGGTTGCGCCGCCTTTGAAGAACAGCAGCGTGCCGGATGGCAGCATCGAGAGGTGCGGCAGGCCTTCGATCACGAGATTGGCGCCGATCCATTCCGGCTTGATCTCGGCGATGCCCATCCGTTCGGCGACGATTGCCAGTTCGTCCGCCGCCACGATCGACAATTGCCGCTCGTTGCGCATCTCGGTGCCGCGCGGATACCAGGGCTCGCGCCCGCCGGAGCGCCGCGTCGTGCCGGCGTGGAAATCGCCATCGATGCCGTCGAAGCCGAGCTGCAACGTATCCACTGCCCGTGTCTCGAAATGATCGAACGGTGCGAGGTAAAGCGCTGCCACCCTGGCGGCGAGTTTTCGCGCGGCCACGATCTCGACCGGAGTTTCGGCTTCGGGAAAAAGATCCAGCATGGGTTCGTGCCTCGCGTGATACGCGCAATTAGCCGCGGTCAGCTCATCAGGTCCAGTCGAAAGCGCTGATGCTCCGATCAAGCGGACTGATGCGATTTGCCAGGCGCGCTCCGATGCCGGTGCCGTCCGTGCCGAAATAGTCAGAGCATGCGCAACAGCGCGCCGCCGATCGAGTAGCCGGCGCCGAACGCGCAGAGCAGGCCGTAGTCGCCGGCCTTCATGTCGGCATGGTTCTCCGACAGGGCGATGATGGCGCCGGCGGCGGCGGTGTTGCCGAGGCGCTCCAGCACCATCGGCGCGCGGTCATGGTCGACCTCATGACCGAAAGATAGTTTCAGGATCATGGCGTTCATCCGCGCATTGGCCTGATGCAGCCAGAAACGCCGGATCGCTTGCGGCGTCAGCCCGTGCTCGGCCAGAAACTCGACGATGAATTTGTGGCCGGCAACGGTGACTTCCTTGAACACCTTGTTGCCGATCTGCTTGATCAGATTGCCTTCCAGATCGATCATGTACGGATCGTCCTGGGTGGCGCGGGTATAATAACCGAGATTGGTGCGGATGCTGTTCGACATCTGCGTCCAGGTACGCGTATCCAGCACCTCGAATCGGCCCGGCCGCTTCTCGCCCTGGGCGAGCCCTTCGACGACCATCGACACGGAAGCGTCGCCAAAGATGAAATGCGTCTGCCGGTCGCGAAAATTGAGATGGCCGGTGATGATCTCCGGCGTCGACACCAGCACGCGTTTGTGCGCCCCTGCCCGCACCAGGTTGACGGCGATGTGCAACGCGGCCGCCGCCGACGAGCAGCCAAGCCCCATATCGAAACCGGCGCCTTTCGTACCCAGTGCCTGCTGCATCTCGATGGCGATCGCCGGATAGGGCCGCTGATGGTGCGAGGCCGAGCAGATCACCAGGTCGATATCCCCTGGCTTCAGCCCGGCATGATCGAGCGCCTTGCTGGCCGAGGCGATGCCGAATTCGGCCTCCAGCGACAGCGCATCGTCGGGCCGCGCCGGGAAGCGCGGCGCCATGCGGGTCGGGTCGAGGATGCCCTCCCGTTCGATGACATGGCGGGTCTGGACGCCCGAGGCATGGACGATGAAGGCACTGTCCGATTTCTGCAGCAGCGGCTCGCCGGACACCTCGCGGCGGACGTTCTCCATGTCCACCCAGCTGTTGAAGCTGGCGACGAGTTCCTCATTGGTGATCGAAGCCTCGGGGATTTCAACGCCGATGCCGCTGATGATGACGCGATGCATTTTCAGTTCGTCCCGTGCGCAGGCGTTGCGGCTTCATGTCGGCGCCGCAAAAAGCTCGGCGCAACCTCTTTTGCACCTAGCCAGTTTATGCCGGCTTAAATCAAGTCCCTGGAAAGGGTCTAAAAGTTCCTAAGCAGCGCGCCGCGCCACGATGAAGAGACGGGGAAAGCGCAGCAACACCTTGCCGCTTGCCGTTTTCGGATAGGCTTCGCTGATCCTGGCCGCGTAGCGCTTCAGGAAAAGCTGCCGCTCGTCTTCGTCGAGCGGATCGAGGAACGGCTTCAGCCCCGTCGACTTCACCCATTCGACGATCGCCTCGGCATCGGCCAGCGGATGGTTGTAAATCGTGTGCCAGATATCGAGCCGATCCGAGAACGGCGACAGAAGGTCGTAATAGAACGAGACCGGCAGCAGCGGCGCGCGAGCCGCGCGCTCGAGCTTTTCGGTGAACGGCATCTCGGCCGCGGTCTCGCGCATCAGCCGGTGCGAGGGCTCAGCCATGTTGTCCGGCATCTGCACGGCAAGCGCGCCGCCGGGCGCCAAAAATCCCATCAGCCGCTGGAAGACTGCCGGATGCTCCGGCAGCCATTGAAACACCGCATTGGCAAAGATCACGTCGACGGGTTCGGTCGGCTGCCACGCCGCCGCATCCGCCAGCGCAAAGCTGACGCCGGGCAGACGCACTTTGGCCTTCTCGATCATGTCGGGCGAGGTATCGAAGCCGCTGATTTGCGCCTGCGGCCAGCGCCCGACCAGCAATTCGGTCGAATTGCCCGGTCCGCAGCCAATATCGACCACCCGGCGCGGTTCTGGCACCGGCACCTGCGCAACGAGATCGCGCGCCGGCCGCGTGCGCTCATCCTCGAATTTCAGGTAGAGGGCGGCGGACCAGTCGGGTCTCACCTTCGCGACTGGAGTCATCGATAGACCTCGCGACGGTCGCCGATTTGAACCACCCAAATTGCGACGGCGCTATCGTCGATCCTTGTCAGAATTCGGAATGAGCCCACACGATATTTCCAGAGACCTGCCAGCGGTCCTGTTAGCGCTTCGCCAAGTTCGCGTGGATTATCGCGCGGGGCGAGCCTGTTTTCCAGGAAGTCCACAATCCGACGCTGATCGGACCTTTGCAATCTGGAGATCTCCTTCAGTGCACGCTTCTCGACACGAATTGTCCACACGATCAGCCGTCACTGCGGTCGCTTGCATCGTCCAATCCCAGTCGTTCCTTAACTTCGGCCAGAGAAAGCCATTCACCTTTACCATCGTTAAGGCGCTCAAGGGCGATTAGTCCGTCCTCCAAATCCTGAATTTGCTCGGCAATGGCCTCAACGACTACGTCGTGTTTTGTCCGGCCAGTTTTCCTTGCGACGATCTCGAGGCGTTTTTCCAGCGCGGTAGGAAGCTCCACACTAAGCATGTCTGTCTCCTTCCTGTAATTCTACGAGCAGCCTGGGACGCTTGCAACCAATCCGTTCCCTACCGCGTCAGCCGCTTATACGTCATGCGGTGCGGGTTGACGGCGTCCGGGCCGAGGCGGCGGATCTTGTCCTGCTCGTAATCCTCGAAATTGCCTTCGAACCATTCGACATGGCTGTCGCCCTCGAAGGCGAGGATGTGCGTCGCCAGACGATCGAGGAACATGCGATCGTGCGAGATGATGACGGCGCAGCCGGCGAAGTTTTCTAGCGCGTCTTCGAGTGCGGCAAGCGTTTCGGTATCGAGATCGTTGGTCGGTTCGTCGAGCAGCAGCACATTGCCGCCGGTCTTCAGCATCTTGGCCAGATGCACACGGTTGCGCTGGCCGCCGGACAGGTTGCCGACCTTCTGCTGCTGATCGCCGCCGCGAAAGTTGAACGACGCGCAATAGGCGCGCGTGTTGGCCTCGAACTTGCCGAGCTTGACCACTTCGGCGCCGCCCGAGATTTCTTCCCAGACGGTCTTGGTCGGGTCGAGCGCGTCGCGGCTCTGGTCGACATAACCGAGCTTGACCGTCTCGCCGACGCGAACGGTGCCGGCGTCCGGCTTTTCCTGGCCGGTGATCATGCGGAACAGCGTCGTCTTGCCGGCGCCGTTCGGGCCGATCACGCCGACGATGCCGCCCGGCGGCAGCTTGAATTCGAGGTCGTCGATCAAAAGCGTGTCGCCAAAGCCCTTCGACAGGCCCTCGACCTCGATCACCACATTGCCGAGCCGCTCGCCATGCGGAATGACGATCTGCGTGTCGCTCGGACGCCGCTTGTCGGCTGCATCCAGCAGATCCTGGAAGGCCTGGATACGGGCCTTCGACTTGGTCTGCCGGGCTTTCGGGCTGGACTGGATCCACTCGCGCTCGCGGCCGATCGCCCGCTGGCGCGCATCGTCCTCGCGGCCTTCCTGCTTGAGCCGCTTGGCCTTGGCTTCGAGGTATTTGGTGTAGTTGCCTTCGTACGGGATACCGCGGCCGCGATCGAGCTCGAGGATCCAGCCGGTGACATTGTCGAGGAAGTAGCGGTCGTGGGTGATGATCATCACCGCGCCCGGATAGGCACGCAGATGCTTTTCCAGCCACGCCGTCGTCTCGGCGTCGAGATGGTTGGTCGGCTCGTCGAGCAGCAGCAAATCGGGCTGGCGCAGCAAGAGCTGGCAGAGCGCGACACGGCGGCGCTCGCCGCCCGACAGCTTGGTGACATCGGCCTCCTTGGGCGGACAGCCGAGCGCTTCCATCGCCATCTCGACCTGCTGTTCGAGATCCCAGAGGTTGAGCCGGTCCATCTCGTCCTGCAGCTTGGCCGACTCGTCCGCCGTCTCGTCGGAATAGTTCATCATCAATTCGTTGTAGCGCTCGATGATGGCGGTCTTGGCCGCGACGCCTTCCATGACGTTTTCGAACACGTTCTTGTTCGGATCGAGTGCCGGCTCCTGCGCCAGGTAACCGACGGTAGCACCCTCGGCCAGCCAGGCCTCGCCGCTCCACTCCTTGTCGATGCCGGCCATGATCTTGAGGATCGTCGACTTGCCGGCGCCGTTGGGGCCGAGGATGCCGATCTTGGCGTCCGGGTAGAAGGACAGATGGATGTTCTCGAGCACCTTCTTGGTGCCGTAGGCCTTGTTGAGGCCGGCCATGTGATAGATGAACTGGCGTGCCACGCGCGCTTTCCCTGAAAAGTCGACTGATGTCGGATTGAATGGAAGTTGGGGGCTATGTAAGCGATGCGGCCCCGAACGGCAAACAGTTTTGGCCCCAAGCGGATTTGGTCGCACCCACAAACGCTTAGCCGCTTCATTTCGTGACGGCACCCGGGCGAAAGCTCCGGTTAACCATTCGGCGTCAAAACAGTGTTGGATGGGAAATCGCTGGCAGCCGCGATTTCGTGGAGAGAGATCGGGCCGTGCTGAACAGTTTCCTGCTTTTTGCCGAAGCGGTTCTCTATTTCGGCATCATGGTCACGCTTTTCCGGTTCAGAGGCCGCATCGGCCTCGGCGTCTTTGTCTGCGCCCTTGGCGTCATGCATTTCCTGGAAACCTACCTCGCCAGCGTCTTCTACGTCGCGCTGCCGTTCGGCATGGTATCGCCGGGCTCGGCTGTGCTGTTTTCCGGCAAGCTGGTCATGCTTCTGTTGCTCTACATCAAGGAGGACGCGGCAACCGTCCGCCAGCCGATCTACGGCCTGCTGCTCGGCAATGCCCTGATGATCGGGCTCGTGCTGATCCTGCGCCTGCACGACATCGCACCGCTGCCCGGCGGCGGGCTTCCCGACATCGGCTTCATCGACGAGATGGGCTGGCTGATGGTGTGGGGCACGACGCTGCTGTTCGTCGACGCCATCCTGATCATCCTGCTCTATGAAAAGCTCGGCAAATATCTGCGCAAGGCGCTTTTCACCCGCATCCTGGTCTCCGTCGCCTGCGTGCTCACCTTCGACCAGGCAGGCTTTTTCACGGCGCTGCATTTCGTCACCGGTGCGCCGGTCGCGGTGTTTTTCGGCGGCTGGTTCGCCAAGATGGCAGCGGCCTTGGTCTACAGCACCATGCTGGTCGCCTATATCAGGTGGTTCGAGGCGCGGCAGGTGCCGGCGCCGCGCGGGCTTTCCGACATTTTCGACACGCTGACCTATCGCGAGCGCTATGAGGCGCTGGTCGAGCATGTCGGTCGCGACGGCCTCACCGGCCTGCTGCACAGGGGGCGCTTCGACAGCGACGGCGAGGCCGCCGTGGCAACCAGCCTGCGGACCGCCAGGCCGCTCAGCCTGCTGATCATCGATGTCGACCACTTCAAATCGATCAACGACCGCTTCGGCCACGCCGAGGGCGACAGGGTGCTGAAAGCCCTGGCAATTTTGCTTGGCGAACTTGTCGGGACCGACGATCAATTGTTCAGGATCGGCGGCGAGGAATTCGCCATCCTCGGCTGGCGTCCGCAGCCGCTCGCCAGGCTGCTGGGCGAAACCGTTAGGCAAGCGGTCAAGACTTCCGCGAGCACCAGCCGGTTCGACATTACCGTCAGCGCCGGCATCTCGACGGTCAGCGAGACGACCCGTTGCCTTGCCGATCTCTTCGCGCTGGCCGACCAGCGTCTCTACAAGGCCAAATCCACGGGACGCGATCGCGTTGTCGGCGAACCGGGCGGCAACGAAGCAGACGCCCGCAGCACATGGACCGGGCCGGAGCGCAGCGCCGGCGCGTAACACTACCCAGGCCTGCGATTGGCTCAATCAGGATTGTTTGCGCCGCCGCTATGCGCCGATCGCAACCGAAACCGCCATCAGCGCGATCGCCAGCCATTTCAACGCGGCAATAATCGGGCCGGCTTCGATGTCGTAGGCAATGAACAGAAGAATGCCCGGTACCAGCAGGCCGCAGAGCACGAGCGTGATCCGGTTGATCTGCCATGACACTTTTGCCGCAAGCGCCTGATCGCCGGGCACGGCGACAAGCGCGGCATGTAGCGACGTCGGCGCCACCAGCGCGGTCGAAAGACGCAGCGAAATCGGCAGGCCGATGCCGATGATCAGGAACGCGCATGCCGCCAGGAGCAGCGAAAACTTGAGCGCACTGGTTTCGGCCGGTAGCGGGAACAGCAGTGCCGCCAGCGGCAGGAAGATACAGAAGATCCCGAGCGCGGCGATGGCGATGAAGATCGCCGCGTTGACCAGCGTGAACAATTGGTACGTGCCGCCGTCGACGGGTTTGGCGAGCGTGGCCATGCGCGCCCACTCCACTTCGGTGTAGGAAAAGCCCGGCCACTCCATATGGCCGTCGCGGATCGCCGTCATGCCCTTGGCCCAGAACGCCAACCGCGCCAGCGCGCCGCTCGTCACGCCACTCATCGCCACCCCCTGCGAATGATACCCCCCGGGATCATACCATCCCCGGTGCAAAGCGTCAGTTGCGTACGGCCTGTTTACTGGAACCCGACGGCATCGACCGCGCCCTTCGGGCAGCCGGCCTTGGCTGTCGGCGCCGAGGCAAGCAGCAGGGCACCGAGCGAGGCGTTCGACGCAATCGGGCCGGTCAGGCCGAGCGTCAGCTCGCCGATCAGCCGCCTGCCGTTCGAGGGATCGACCACGCAGGAAACGCGGACCCGGTCGCCCGCGCCTTTGCCGAAGGTAACGTCGAAGGTGCTGCGGATCTGATCGGATGTCAGTTGCTTGCCGATGTTCTTGATGAAGAGATCGCGCACCGGCGAAGCATTCATCGCGCGCATCAGGTTCAAGGCGTCGGAGAAATACTCCTGCTGGCTCTTGCCGTAGCAGGTGCCGTGCTTGATCCATTCATGCCTTTCGAGGGCGGACGCGGTGCCGGGCATCACCTGGTCGAGTTCCGATCGCGTTTTCGGGTCGAGGGTGACCGGCGGCAAATCCCGCCAGTGTGCCGGATCGTCGTTCGCCTTGTCGCTTGCCGCGACCTGGCAATAGAAATTTCCGTTCGGCTGCGGCCACAATCCATGCAAGGTGAAGTGGGTCGCATCGAAACCGACGGCGGTCTGCGCCCGGCATTCGGTCTTGCTGGATTTGGTCTCACAGAAAGCAGGCTGCCAGCTCAGCGCGAAGACATATTCCGGCTTTCCGGACGCCGATGGCTTGTTCGGCTCGGCAGGCGCCGGTGCAGCAGGCATCGTCGACGCGCTGTCGCCCGAAACGTGACCGCAGCTGATCTTGACCCAGCGGCGCTCCGGATCGGCGCCCGGCACGCGAATGAGATAGTGAGTAGGCGCGTCCTTGTTGCCGGCCAGCAGATCATAACTCTGACCAGCCGCGGTCGAGACATTGCCGGGATTCTTGCCGCTCTTGATCGCCTGCGTTGCCGGACAGGCGGCGTCGGCGACGAAAGAGCCGGTCATCTTCACATCGGCCCGCGCCGCGCTTGCGCCGCCAAACGCAAGAAACACCGCCCCCCATATCGCCCAAATCCGCATTCCGGCACTCCTCGTGATTCACGCCGCAAGCTAGAAACTTGCGACATGTCAGAATTACGATTTCTTTCGCCGGCCGTAAAAACAATCGCCAGCGCATTGAGAGGCTCCCGCGTGGTCGATCAGGATCCGCCCGCCTCCACCCGTTCCGTCAGGGTGCGCAGCACATCAAGCGAGGCTTTCAGCGCGTCGGCGTCCATACCCTCCGAAATGCGGTTCGCCCAAACATGCTGGCGTGTGCCGATATTCTTGACCGCTGCCCGGCCGGCATCGGTTATCGCCAACAGCTTGGCGCGGCGATGCGCCGGGTTGTCGGCGTAGACGGCAAGCCCCTCCGCAGCCAGTATGTCGGCCAGCCGCTGTACACTCTGACGGGCGAGACCCATGTCGCGGGCGATGTCGGCCACAGATTTCGGCTCCTTCAAAACTGCACCCAAAACCTGCCAGCGCGCTGCCGTCAGCCCGGTTGGAGCGGCCAGCCGGTCGGCCGCATCCAGAAAACTGCCGTTCATCCTGAACACGGCAAGCACCAGTTCGGTGAGCACATTTGCCGCTTCGGTCCTGGTCGTCATTTCTGGCCGGCCTCGATGGTCGCGACGAAATTATTAACGGCTTCGGCTACGACCTCGGGCTTGTCAAGCATCACCCAATGGCCGCTGCCCGCCACGATCTGGCGCGGAATGTCCGTGCGCAGCCGGTGGAGCGCGGCTGGAGTGTCACTGGCCTCGGTAGCCAATACGAACATAGGCCCGCGATACGCATCGAGTGCCGGCTCCGGGTTCCATTCGGCCAGCGCCTTGCCGACACCTGCCCTCGCCGCCGGATCGACCATTGCCGCATCGGCCAGAACACGCTGGCGAACAGCCTGGTTAGGGCCGGCAATCGACGTGTAATAGGCGTTCAGGACATCACCGCCTTGCGGACCGGCCAGATCGCGGACAAAGCCGTCACGAATCGCCTGCGGCAGCGCACGAGGATCGGTCGCCGGGTCGACGAGCAAGACACCGGCGACCCGGTCGGCATGCCTGGCGGCATAAGCGAGCGCCACGCCACCGCCGCCGCTGTGCGCGACAATGAGAAACCGCTTCAGGCCAAACGCGTCGGCCACGGCACCGACATCCATTACACGACCGTCATAACCGTAGTCACCGTCCTGCGCCGGCGCGGAGGCGCCATGACCGCGAAAATCGAAGGCTACCGCCTCGCGGCCTTCGACGGAGAGCTGCATCACGCGGTCCCAGTGGGAAGCGCGGCTGCAATCTCCATGCAGGAACATGATCGGCAGGCCATTGCCGGCGTTGATCCTATAAGTGGCAAGCTGGCCTTGCGGGCCTGGAATAGTGGACGTCATCATGGTCATCTCCCTGGTTTCCTGACTGAACGCAGCAATCCCTGACAACAGGGTGGCCGTCGTGAAGGCGAAGCCCGCCAGCAAGATTGCACACCGCGAAATGGCCCCGGTGGTTTTCACAGTCATACCCCCAATCTGCCGCTGACCATTTGACAGTATGCTGTCATGCAATCACATTGACAGCATGCTGTCAATTACGTCGAATGGGCACCTACGTCCCTTGACGTCGATCGCTGCGTCGCCCAACAGTCGCCGACGGGAGCGAGACATGCCATTTGACAAGCAGAGGATGCTGGCATCGCCGACCGGCGCCGAGCTCAACCTTTATGTGAAACACGCCACTGGCCTACCGCACGCCATTGTCCAGATCAATCACGGGCTGGCCGAGCACGCGGCGCGCTATGCCCGCTTCGCCGCTTTCCTCGGCGAGCGCGGCTACCAGGTCTACGCGCACGACCACCGTGGCCACGGCGCCACCAAGGCGCCCGATGCGCCACCGGGCAGGTTCGCCGATGCGGATGGCGGTGCCAAGGTCATCGCCGATGTCGCCGCCGTCCATGATCTCATCGCCAGGGAACAACCTGGCCTGCCGGTCATCGTCTTCGGCCACTCCTTGGGCGCGTCGGTCGCGCTGAACTATGTCCTCCGCCACTCGCCACGCATCCATGCCGCCGCGATCTGGAACGGCAATTTCTCGGCCGGACTGCTCGGCCAAATCGCGCTGGGCATGCTTGCCTGGGAAAGGTTCCGGCTTGGCTCAGACGTGCCGTCGCGCATGCTGCCCCGGCTGACGTTCCGGGCCTGGGGCAAGGCAGTGCCCGATCGCCGGACGCCATTCGACTGGCTGTCGCGCGATGCCGCCGAAGTCGAGAAATACATCGCCGACCCGCTCTGCGGCTGGGACGCATCGGTGTCGATGTGGCAGGACATCGTCAAGATGACGCTGCATTGCGGCAGCGACCGCAATTTTTCCGGCGTGCGGCGCGACCTGTTCGTCAATCTGGTCGGAGGCGAGGAGGATCCGGCCTCGGACGGCGGCAAGGCGGTCAGCCATCTGGCCGGCCGGATGCACATGATGGGTTTTTCGAATCTCGTTTCAAAGGTTTACGCCAAAACCCGCCATGAAAGCCTGAACGAGATCAACCGAGACATCATCATGGAGGATTTTGCCGCCTGGGCCGACCGCGTGCTGAGGCCACAGTGATACTGGCCCATTGCAAGGGCCGTGACAGCGGCGCGCGGGATTGATAGAGGCTGCGCTTTCGACCAACCATGGTGATCCATGACTGAGCCGCCGCTCAAAGGCATCCGCGTCATCGAACTCGCACGCATCCTCGCCGGGCCATGGGCCGGACAGCTGCTTGCCGACCTCGGCGCCGACGTGATCAAGGTCGAGAGCCCGGACGGCGGCGACGACACCCGCAAATGGGGACCGCCCTTCGTCATCGGCCATGACGGCGAGAACCTTTCAGCCGCTTATTACCATTCCTGCAACCGCGGCAAGCGCTCCATCGCTATTGACTTCTCGACGCCCGAGGGTGCCGAGACGGTGCGCCGGCTGGTCGCGACATCGGATGTGCTGATCGAAAACTTCAAGGTCGGCGGACTGAAGAAATACGGCCTCGATTATGACAGCCTGAGGAAAATCAACCCACGGCTGATCTATTGCTCGATCACCGGTTTTGGCCAGTCGGGGCCGTACGCGCCGCGCGCCGGCTATGATTTCATCATCCAGGGCATGGCCGGCATGATGTCGATCACCGGCGAAGCCGGGCGCGAACCGCAAAAGGCGGGCGTCGCTATATCGGATGTTTTCACCGGGCTTTATTCGGTCATCGCCATCCAGGCGGCGCTTCGCCATGCCGAGAAGACCGGCGAAGGCCAGCATATCGACATGGCGCTCTACGACACCCAGATCTCGACGCTCGGCAACCAGAACCTCAACTATCTCGTCTCCGGACAATCGCCGGTGCAGATGGGCAATGCGCATATGAACATCGCGCCCTACGAAGTGGTGCCGGTGAAAAATGGCCACATCATCCTGGCGGTCGGCAATGACGGCCAGTTCGCAAAGTTCTGCGCTGCCGTCGGCCTCGACGAGCTGGCGTCGAACCCTGACTTCGCCACCAATCCCGCCCGCGTCGCCAACCGGGCAAAGCTGCGCGAGCACATGATAGAGGCGCTGAAGGCCTTCGATCGCGATCCGCTGCTGGCCAGGCTCGAAGCCGCCGGGGTGCCGGCCAGCCCGATCAACAACATAGGCCAGATGTTTGCCGACCCGCAGACTATCGCGCGCGGCATGCGGCTCGACCTCGATGACGGCCATGGCAATGTCTTGCCCTCGGTGCGGGCGCCGATGGTCATGTCCGGCACGCCGCTGGTCTATGAACGTCCGTCACCGCGTCTCGGCGAACACACCGAAGAAATCCTTGCCGAACTGGAGAGGTCAGGAAAATGAAGACCGGCGGACAACTCATCGTCGATGCGCTCGAAGCCAACGGAACGGACCGTATCTATTGCGTGCCCGGCGAATCCTATCTGGCGGTGCTCGACGCGCTGCACGACTCGCCGATCCGCACCATCGTCTGCCGCCAGGAGGGCGGTGCCGCGATGATGGCCGACTGCCACGGCCGCCTGACCGGCAAGCCCGGCATCTGCTTCGTCACCCGCGGCCCAGGCGCCACCAATGCTTCGGCCGGCATCCACATCGCAATGCAGGATTCAGTCCCCCTCATCCTGTTCATCGGCCAGGTCGCCAGCCACGCCAAGGGGCGCGAGGCCTTCCAGGAAGTCGACTACGTCAGGTTCTTCGGCGATATCGCCAAATGGGTGGTCGAGATCGACGACGCCGCACGCATCCCTGAATTCGTCACGCGGGCCTTTTCGGTGGCGACCTCCGGCCGGCCCGGCCCGGTCGTCATCTCGCTGCCCGAGGACATGCTGACCAGCCTCGCCGAGGCACCGCAAGCCCGGCATTACACCCCTGTCGAGACGCGGCCCGGCGAAGTCGAGCTCGACGCGCTGGAAGTGTTGCTCAACAAGGCAAAGCGGCCCTTCGTCATCCTTGGCGGCACGCGCTGGGATGCGCAGGCTGTTGCCCAGATGCGGACGATAGCCGAAGCCTGGTCGCTGCCGGTCGGCTGCTCCTTCCGCCGCCAGATGCTGTTCGACCATCTCCACCCGAACTATGCCGGCGATGTCGGCATCGGCATCAACCCCAAGGTAGCAACCGCCATCAAGCAGGCCGACCTTGTGCTGCTCATCGGCGGCCGTATGGGCGAGATGCCGTCATCCGACTACACGCTGCTGAAGAGCCCCTACCCCGACCAGACGCTGGTCCATGTCCATGCCGACGCCGGCGAGCTCGGTCGCGTCTACCGGCCGGCGCTGGCGATCAATGCCTCGCCTGCCGCTTTCGTCGAAGCCTTTGCCCGGAGCAAGCCGGCTGCAACGCCGGTGTGGGCGGCTGAGGCAGCGAAGCTGCATTCCGCCTATCTCGACTGGTCAACGCCTCCGGAGAGCGGCCCCGGCGCCGTCCAGATGGGGCCGATCATGAATTATCTCGAAACGATACTGCCGGACGACGCCATCCTCACCAACGGTGCCGGCAACTACGCCACCTGGGTGCATCGTTACCATCGCTTCCGGCGTTTCGGCACGCAGGCAGCACCCACATCCGGCTCGATGGGCTACGGCACGCCGGCGGCGGTCGCCGCCAAGCAGCTCTATCCGGATCGCGACGTGATCGCCTTTGCCGGTGACGGTTGTTTCCTGATGAACGGCCAGGAATTCGCCACCGCCGTGCAATACGCACTGCCGATCATCGTCATCGTCGTCAACAACGGCATCTACGGCACGATCCGGATGCACCAGGAGCGCGAATATCCCGGCCGTGTCGTCGCCACGGATCTGAAGAATCCCGACTTCGCGGCGCTCGCGCGTGCCTATGGCGGTCATGGCGAAACAGTCGAGAAGACCGCCGACTTCGCGCCGGCCTTCGAACGCGCCCGCGCGAGCGGCAAACCGTCGATCGTCGAGATCAGGCTCGATCCCGAGGCAATCACGCCGACGCGGACCATGACCCAGATACGGGACAGGGCCTAAGCGCCAAAGGGATAGGTCGAATTCCCTTCCCAAACTTCAACAGGTTGATACAGCGCTATGATCGCTGCGCTACATCGTCGATGGCGCCTTTTCGATCTGCCCGCGGATCTCGCCATCCGCGTGGGCCGCGGTGTGGATGTTGACGTAGTACTTGCCCGCCTCCAAATCGGTCGCCTGGGCATCGGTCAACGTCGCCGAGCCCTTGATCGGGCTCCTCAGCTTGCCTTCGAACGGTATCACCGGGTCGGCGTTTTCGCCCTTTGCCGCCGGGCCGTGAATGTGTGCGGCCTTCGCCGGCCCGCTGAGGCCGGAATATCTCACTGTCCAGCTGAGTTTCTTGGTTGTGGTGTTGAACCTGAGCGTGGCGGTGCCCTTGCCCTTCGTTGTGACGGGCGGGCTCTGCTGAGCACCATCGAGCGTCGCAGTCATCTTTATGGTTTCGGCCAGGGCCGGTGAAGCAGAGAAGATGGCTGCAGAAATGGCCAGCGCCGAAAGCATCGGCGTGAAGGACTGGATGCGCATGGAAACCTCCGTTGTGACACCCTTGAGGCGGATGCACCGGCACAACGATTTTGCGAGCGGATGTTTCCGCCGGTAACGTTCATTTTACATCCCACTAAAAAGGGGCGGTCGCCCGCCCCTTTTCCGCTACAAGCCAGTTTGACAGCCCTATTTGATCGCCTTGTCGGTGATCGCCGTCGTGTAGGCGCCGGTAGGCTCCTTGCTGATGATCTTCTGGTCGAGCAGCGCCTTGGCGGTGCGCTCGTAGGTCGCCGGATCGAGCTTGCCATCGGCATTGTCGATCAGCTTGGCGACTTCGCCCATCATGCGTTTCTGGTGATTCTCGTCCTGGCCGCCATTGTCCATGACGATGCCGGCCGCTTCGTCGGAATTGTCGACGGCGTATTTCCAACCCTTCATCGAAGCGCGCACGAAACGCACCATCTTGTCCTCGAAGGCCGGATCCTTGAGCTTGTCCTCCAGGGCATAGAGCCCGTCTTCGAGCAGATCGTTGCCCATGGCGGAATAGTTGAAGACGGTCAGCTCTTCCGGCTTGTAGCCGGCGTCGATGAGCTGCCAGTACTCGTTATAGGTCATCACCGAAATGCAATCCGCCTGCTTCTGGATCAGCGGCTGCACGTCAAAGCTCTGCTTGAGCACGGTGACGCCGTCCGGCCCGCCATCGGTCTTGAGGCCAAGCTTGTTCATCCAGGCATAGAACGGATACTCGTTGCCGAAGAACCAGACGCCGAGCGTGTGGCCCTTGAAGTCGGCTTCTGTCTTGACCGGCCCGTCCTTCGGGCAGACCAGCTCCATACCGGCTTTCTTGAACGGCTGGGCGATGTTGACCAGCGGCACGCCCTTTTCGCGGGCAGCCAGCGCGCCGCCCATCCAGTCGACGATAACGTCGGCACCGCCGCCGGCGATGACCTGCTCCGGCGCAATATCAGGACCGCCGGGCTTGATCTCGACGTCGAGGCCTTCGGCCTCATAGAAGCCCTTGTCCTTGGCGACATAATAGCCGGCAAACTGGGCCTGCGTGACCCATTTCAGCTGCAGCGTCACCTTGTCCGCGGCCATCGCCTGGAACGCGGCAAGCGACATCGCGCCGGCCAGCATCGAAACAACTAGTCTTTTCATGTTTTTACCCTCTGAAGTTAGCGCCCTAAACCCACCGCCCCTATCCACCACGGACAGAGGGATGCCAAAACGTGATTGCTCTCTCGAAAAAAGCGACCACGCCATAAAAGACCGAACCCGCAAGTGCTGCAACTGCGATTTCGGCCCACACCATGTCGATGTTCATCCGGCCGACTTCCGTCGAAATGCGGAACCCCATGCCGACCACCGGGGTGCCGAAGAACTCGGCGACGATGGCGCCGATCAGCGCCAGCGTCGAATTGATCTTCAACGCATTGAAGATGAAGGGCGCGGCCGCCGGCAGCCGCAGCTTGAACAGCGTCTGCCAATAGCTCGAGGCATAGGTGCGCATCAGGTCGCGCTCCATATGGCCGGAGGCGGCAAGCCCGGCGACGGTGTTCACCAGCATCGGGAAGAAGGTCATGATGATGACCACCGCTGCCTTCGACTGCCAGTCGAAGCCGAACCACATGACCATGATCGGCGCGACGCCGATGATCGGCAGCGCCGATACCATATTGCCGATCGGCAAAAGCCCGCGCCGCAGGAACGGCACGCGGTCGGCGGCGATGGCAACGAGGAAGCCGGCGCTGCTCCCCACCACATAGCCGAAGATGACCGCCTTGAAGATGGTCTGCCTGACATCGGCCCCCAGCACCGGCAGCGAGCCGACGATGCGGGCACCGATGGCGCTTGGCGGCGGCAGCAGGATGAAGGGAATGCCGGCACCACGCGTCACCGCTTCCCAGATGATCAGGATCCAGGCGCCGAAGATGGCCGGAATGATCAGGCGCAGGGCGGTTGACGCCCAGCGCGATATCGGGCGAAACGACGACAAGACCGTGACGCAGCGCCAGGCCAAAAACCACGCGGCGGCGAGCAGCAGATAGAAGGATGCGCGAGCGCTGCCCTCATTGCCGGTTATGCCGGCGAGCAGCATCCACGCCGCGCCATGCGCGCCAAGGAACAGCAACATCACCCCGATCATCGGTGGAAAGTTGTCGGCCTCGATTGCCACGAGCAGCAGAATGAAAATCGAAAGCGTAGTCGCCATGCCGTAACCGGGCGTAGCACTGACGAGCGGCAAAACAAGCAGCGCGCCGACAAACAGGACAAGCGCGGCATACCCCTGCCAGGATCGAGGCGTGATTGAGGAAAGGCTCAGGAGCGAGCTCATGCCGGCCTCCCGCCCATGGCGCGGTCGACAAGGCGCCCGGCAATGCCGACCAGCATAACCAGCAGCGCCGCGACCACCGACCCGGCAACCAGCGCCGACCAGATGTCGATGGTCTGGCTGTAATAGGCACCGGCGAGCAGTTTGGCGCCGATGCCGGCGACGGCGCCGGTCGGCAGCTCGCCGACGATGGCGCCGACCAGGCTGGCGGCCACCGCCACCTTCATCGAGGTGAACAGGAACGGCACCGAGGCCGGCACCCGCAATTTCCAGAAGGTCTGCGAAGGACTGGCATTATAGGTGTGCATCAGGTCGAGATGGGTAAGCTCGGGCGAGCGAAGCCCCTTCACCATGCCGACCGCCACCGGGAAGAAGGACAGATAGGTCGAGATCAGTGCCTTCGGGATCAGCCCGGTGATGCCGACAGCCGCCAGCACAACGATGATCATCGGTGCCACCGCCAGGATCGGAATGGTCTGCGACGCGATGATCCACGGCATCAGGCTGCGGTCGAGCGTCGCCACATGCACGATGCCGACGGCGATGACGATGCCGAGCGCCGTGCCGAAGGCAAAGCCGAGCAGCGTCGACGACAGCGTCACCCAGGCATTGTAGACAAGGCTGCGGTTCGAGGTGATGCTGCGCAGAAAGGTGTTTTCGAAAAAATTCACTGCCACCTGATGCGGCGCCGGCAGCGTCGGCTTCGGCTGCGCCAGCGTCTTGCCGATGAATTCCACAATACCCGGTGTCTGATTGGCGCGGCGGTCGAGATCGCGCTGGAACGGCGTGTTGAGGATGACAGCCATAACGTACCAGACGACGACGACGCCCAGGAGGATCGAGGTCACCGGAACGATCTTGTCGCGAAACGAGTCCATTCTAGCAGGCCTCGCCGGGTAAGCGCCCTCCTCTCCCCAACGGGGAGAGGGTGGCTGGAGCGAAGCGGAGGCCGGGCACTTTCGCCCCGGCATTCGTTTCTTTCGAAGGGCGGAGCAGCCGCGAAGCGGCGTGCGTAAAGGGCGCCCCCAACCACCCCTTCGTCATCCTAGGGCGCAGCGAGGAGCGAAGCGACGCGGCGCAGACCCAAGGATCCATTCCGTTACCTTCCCGTTCCGAAGCGGTGCTGAAAATAGCTCCCTCTCTGGAAGGAACGGCGCTTGCGCTGGCTTGCCCGGCGCTTATTCTCGACCGCTTGCGCGTTTCGGCCGACGTCACGGCATGGATCCTAGGCTCTGCGCACGCCGCTTCGCGGCGGCTCCGCCCTAGGATGACGAATGCACGGTTAGCGCCTCCCTCGCGAGGGCGATGCACCTCCGAACGCGCAAGCCCGTTCCGCGCCGCCTCAATCATCATAGCTGTGCCCTGCCCTCAGCCCGTCGCGCACGCGTGCCGCGATGGCCAGGAACTCCGGCGTCTCGCGGATATCGAGCGGTCGCTTTTTCGGCAGCGTCGATTCTATGACGTCGCTGACACGCCCCGGGCGCGGCGACATGACGATGATGCGCGTCGACAGATAGACCGCCTCGGGGATCGAATGGGTGACGAAGCAGATAGTCTTGTTGGTGCGCTCCCAAAGCTCCAGCAGCTGTTCGTTGAGGTGATCGCGCACGATCTCGTCCAGCGCGCCGAACGGCTCGTCCATCAACAAAAGGTCGGCGTCGAAGGCGAGCGCCCGCGCGATCGAGGCGCGCTGCTGCATGCCGCCCGAAAGCTGCCAGGGGTATTTCTTCTCGAAGCCGCTGAGATTGACAAGGTCGAGGGTTCGCTTGATGCGCGCCGCCTGCTCCGCTCTGGACAGGCCCATGATCTCCAGCGGCAGTGCCACATTGCGCTGGATGGTGCGCCACGGATAAAGTGCGGCCGCCTGGAAGACATAGCCATAGGCGCGGCTCTGGCGCGCCTGCTCGGGCGTCATGCCGTTGACGGAGATGGCTCCCGATGTCGGCTTCTCCAGATCGGCGATGACGCGCAGCAAGGTCGTCTTGCCGCAGCCGGAGGGCCCGATGAAGGACACGAATTCCCCCTTGCCGATCGTCAGGTCGACATTCGACAGCGCCTGTACCGGACCATCATTGGTCTGGAAGGTCAGGCCAAGCTTGCTTGCCGAAACAACGGCTGGGGATACTCCCGTCATCGGCCGTAGCCTGTCGCTTCCGGCCACTGCGGCGCCGGCCGGAATCCCATTGATTTTACCCAGATGTTGCTTTCCACTCGCCCAGTCCTACTCGCCCCAGTTCTATGCGCCCCAGTTCCACGCGCCCTTGTCCCATCAGATAGACGCCCGGAGTTGCCCCGATGTCGCCCAAACCGACTTGCCATCTTATCCGCCCTGAAAGCTCTTATGAAGGCAAGCAGGGCCTGAGTTATTTCGCCGGTATCGCCGCCGAAACAGTCGGCTCGTCCGGCATCTGCATGCATCTGCTGACCATGCCGCCGGGTGCCCGCGCCAAGGCGCATATGCACGAAAACCATGAAACCGCGATCTATGTGCTCTCCGGCGAAGTCCATACCTGGTATGGCGACCGGCTCGAACAGCATATCGTGGTCAAGGCCGGCGATCTTTTCTATATTCCCCCCGGCGTGCCGCATCTGCCGGCCAATCTGAGCGACGGCCCCGCCTCGGCGGTCATTGCCCGAACCGATCCCAACGAACAGGAAAGCGTCGTCCTGCTGCCGGAACTGGATGGGTTGGTCGCCTGACGCCGGCATCGAGGCGGCGGTCGTCATCGGCACCGTCACGAACATGATTTCAGCGGCCCGATCTCCTCAAGGCCGGGAATGGTCACGAAGAAACCGTCCCCTCCTCTGTTGATGACCTTGACGACATCCGTGGTCGTGCCCTTCTCGCCCTCGGCGAAACAGGTGGAGCTCAACAACAGGGTGCCAGGCGCCGTCGTCAGTCGCTGTGCGAACTGGCAGCCGCTGCCATAGGTTTCGACGCCGTCGGCGGTCAGCACGACATAATCGTCGCTGTCCTGATAACCGAGCCGTACACCAGCGCAACCGACCTCATTGCCAAAGGAGCCGGCAAGGACGTCAGCCGCCGCCGGCCCGGCGCCAAGGATCACTGCGGCCATTGAGATAATCGCTCCGTGGCTCGCCAAGCTCAAACGCCCGTCGCCGGAATGCCCGTCCGTTCCACCTTGCGCGGCGCGGAAATTTCCTTCCACGTCGACAGCGCCCGGTTGACCGCCGCGTTCGGCTCGCGAGCGACGAACTCGCCATGGCCGGGCTTCGCCTTGACCTCGTTTTCCTCGATCGACAGTTCGCCGCGCGAGAAGACGAAGCGCGGCAGGCCGGTTACCTCAAAACCTTCGAAGACATTGTAGTCGATCACCGACTGCTGCTTCTTGGCCGTGATCTTCTTCTTGCGCTTCGGGTCCCAGACGATGATGTCGGCGTCCGCGCCTTCGACGATGGCGCCCTTCTTCGGATACATGTTGAGGATCTTGGCGATGTTGGTCGAGGTCACCGCGACGAACTCGTTCATCGTCAGCCGGCCGGTGTTGACGCCGGTCGTCCACAGCACCGGCAAACGATCCTCGAGCCCGCCCGTGCCGTTCGGGATCTTGGTGAAGTCGCCGACGCCGTTGCGCTTCTGTTTGGTGGTGAAGGCACAATGGTCGGTCGCCACCACTTGCAGCGACCCGGCCTGCAGGCCGGCCCACAGCGAATCCTGGTGCAGTTTGTTGCGGAAGGGCGGGCTCATCACCCGGCGCGCCGCATGGTCCCAGTCCTTGTTGAAATATTCGCTCTCGTCCAGCGTCAGGTGCTGGATCAGCGGCTCGCCGAATACCCGCATGCCTTTCTGGCGCGCCCGGCGGATGGCTTCGTGCGCCTGCTCGCAGGAGACATGCACGACGTAGAGCGGCACGCCGGCCATGTCGGCGATCATGATGGCGCGGTTGGTCGCCTCGCCTTCGACTTCAGGCGGGCGCGAATAGGCGTGCCCCTCCGGGCCGCTGTTGCCCGCCGCCAGCAGCTTCTGCGACAGCGCCGCGACCACGTCGCCATTCTCGGCATGGACCAGCGGCAGCGCGCCAAGATCGGCACAGCGCTGGAACGACGAATAGAGCTCGTCGTCATCGACCATCAGCGCGCCCTTGTAGGCCATGAAATGCTTGAACGAGGTAATGCCCCTGTCGACGACGGTGGCCATCTCGTCGAACACCTGCTTGCCCCACCAGGTGATCGCCATGTGGAAGGAATAGTCGCAGGACGCCTTCGAGGTCTTGTTGTCCCACATCTGCAGGGCCTCGAGCAGTGATTGCTGCGGCGCCGGCAGGCAGAAATCGACGACCATGGTCGTGCCGCCGGCAAGGGCCGCGCGGGTACCGGATTCGAAGTCGTCGGCCGAATAGGTGCCCATGAACGGCATTTCGAGATGGGTATGCGGGTCGATGCCGCCCGGCATCACATAGCAGCCGCTGGCGTCGAACTCATGGTCGCCATGCAAATCCGAGCCGATGCCGATGATCTTGCCGTGCTTGAACAGCACATCGGCCTTCCACGTCCGGTCGGCGGTGACGATGGTGCCATTCTTGATGACTTTGGACATTTTCTTGTTCCCTTATTCTCTTCGCGCTTCTTGTGAGCGTCTTGCTTGATCAAACCGGTTCAGGATCGAAGCCGTCTCTACATCACTCCAACTTTCCGCAATATCTCCTCGACGCAACCATCGAACGAACTTGCCAAGTCTCCTGTCGAAAACCGCAGCACACGATAGCCCTGTCGGCCAAACCATGCATCGCGTATTCGATCCTTTTCCATTTGCTCAGGCGTGAAGTGATGCTCTCCGTCCACTTCGATCACGAGGTTCTTCTCATGCAAAACGAAGTCCGCGACGTAAGGTCCGATCGGCGCCTGCTTTCTCGCATGCAGCCCATAGAGGCGACGGAACTCCTTCAACTCAGACCAGAGCTTGCGCTCGCCTTCCGTCATGTTCCGGCGCAGCATCCTTGCACGCTTGATGGCGGCTGGATCGATGGCGCTCGGTGCCAAGACGAGTACCCCCACCCTCAATCTCTTCCCGCAAAGGCAGAGAAATCGCATAAGAATTTTTTGCGAAGAGGGACCCCCACCCTAACCCTCCCCACAAGGGGGAGGGAATGCTGCCGCGCAATCCGACTTACGACCTTGGCGTTGGAAACGTTGGTAATTTGCCGCAGATCAACGCCGACAGGAGTTCCCTCCCCCTTGTGGGGAGGGTTAGGGTGGGGGTCCCTCTTCGCAAGAATCCATCTGGTCCAGCCCAAACCTCTCACGCCACAATCACCGCCGTCTCGACCACCGCATGAAACAGCACGTCGGCGCCGGCCGCTGCCCATTCCTTGGTGATTTCCTCGGCCTCGTTGTGGCTGAGCCCGTCGACACAGGGGCACATCACCATTGCGGTGGGTGCGACGCGGTTGATCCAGCAGGCGTCATGGCCGGCGCCCGAGACGATGTTGCGATGCGTATATCCCAGGCGCTCCGCCGCATCCCGCACAGCCTTGACGCAGCCCGCGTCGAAAGTGACCGGATCGAAATGGCCGACCTGATCGATTTGATATTTGATGTCGAGCGCGTCGCAAATTGTGTCGATGCCGTCGCGGATGCGGCCGTCCATGGCGTCCAGCACCTCCTTTTCCGGCGAGCGGATGTCGATAGTGAAGACGGTGCGCCCGGCAATGATGTTACGCGAGTTCGGATAGACCTCCATATGGCCGACCGCGCCGACGGCGTCGGGTTGGTAGTCCATGGCGATCTCGTGCACCAATTCGATCACCCGCGCCATGCCGAGCCCGGCATTGCGCCGCTTCGGCATCGGCGTCGAGCCGGTATGCGCCTCCTTGCCGGTCAGCGTCACCTGCAGCCATTTCAGTCCCTGGCCGTGGGTGACGACACCGATGTCGATGCCCTCGTCCTCGAGGATCGGGCCCTGCTCGATATGCAATTCGAAGAAGGCGTGGATCTTGCGCTCACCGACTTTCTCGGTGCCCTTCCAGCCGATCCGTTCGAGCTCCTCGCCGAATTTCTTGCCGTCCTTGTCGACATGTGAATAGACGTCGGCCTGGTCGAGCACGCCGGCGAATACCCCGGACGCCATCATCGCCGGCGCAAAGCGGGCGCCTTCCTCGTTGGTCCAGTTGGTGACGACGATCGGATGCTTGGTCTTGATGCCGAGATCGTTGAGCGAGCGCACGACCTCCAGGCCGCCGAGCACGCCGAGCACGCCGTCATACTTGCCGCCGGTCGGCTGGGTGTCGAGATGGCTGCCGACATAGACCGGCGGCAGGCTGGGGTCGGTGCCTTCGCGACGGGCAAACATCGTACCCATCTCGTCGACGCCCATTTCGAGCCCCGCCTCATCGCACCAGCGCTTGAACAGATGCCGCCCTTCGCCGTCCTCGTCAGTAACAGTCTGGCGATTATTGCCGCCGGCAATGCCGGGGCCGATCTTCGCCATCTCCATTATCGAATCCCACAAACGGTCTGAATTGATCCGCAGATTCTCGCCGGGGGCGGCCATATTCTAAAACCTCATCGGTTGCGGCACGCCAGCCTCCCCCTCCCCCTCGAGGGGAGGGTGGCCGCGAAGCGGTCGGGTGGGGTCGGCTGACATGCGCGCGACCTTCTCCTTGACCACCTGTGCGACATGCCAAGCGCTGTTTATGACATCGGGCTCATCGACGCGAAAGATATCGAACCCAAGCGATCGCAGATAGGCATCACGGACGGCGTCGTGCCGTTTGCCCTTCTCCTGTTCGTGCAAGTCGCCATCCACTTCCACCACCAGCTTTACAGCGAGGCAAGCGAAGTCGACGATATACGGTCCGATGGGGCACTGGCGCCGGAACTTGATGCCGGCCGATTTCAGCTCGCGCAGTTCATACCAAAGCAGGGATTCGCCCTTGGTCGCGTGAACTCGCAGCGCCCGTGCCTTTTGGCGCATTTCGAAGCTCACACGGGTACGGGGCATCAAAAACGACCTCGCAGCAAAAGATCAGGTCGGCGCACTGCCGCACCGACCCCACCCGGCCGCTTCGCGGCCACCCTCCCCTCAAGGGGGAGGGATATCCGCGCCCGGTTCTTCAATCCACCGCCCTCAGCACTTCGCGCACATGGTCGATCAATTCGTTGATCTGGCCTTTGGTGATGATCAGCGGCGGTGACAGCGCGATGATGTCGCCGGTGGTGCGGATCAATGCACCGCGCTCGAACGCCTTGACGAAAGCCGAGAAGGCCCGCTTCGTTGGCTGGCCGGCGATCGGCGCCAGCTCGATCGCGCCGATCAGGCCGATGTTTCTGATATCGATGACGTTCGGCTCGCCCTTCAGCGAGTGCAGCGCGTCCTCCCAGTACGGCGCCAGTTCCTCGCCGCGCGTCAGCAGCCCTTCTTCCTTGTAGGTGTCAAGCGTGCCCAGCGCTGCCGCGCAGGCGATCGGATTGCCCGAATAGGTGTAGCCGTGGAAGAACTCGATCATGTGCTCGGGGCCGGTCATGAAGGCGTCGTGGATTTCCTTCTTCACGAACACCGCGCCCATCGGGATGACGCCGTTGGAGACGCCCTTCGCCGTGGTCATGATATCCGGCGTGACGCCGAAATAGTCGGCGGCAAACGGCGTACCGAGACGGCCGAAACCGGTGATGACTTCGTCGAAGATCAGCAAGATGCCGTGCTTGGTGCAGATCTCGCGAAGCTTCTGCAAATAGCCCTTCGGCGGCAGGATGACGCCGGTGGAACCGGCAACCGGCTCGACGATGACGGCGGCGATGGTCGAGGCGTCGTGCAAGGCGACGATGCGCTCCAGCTCGTTCGCCAGTTCCGCGCCATGCTCCGGCACGCCCTTGGTGAAAGAGTTCTTTTCCGGCAGATGCGTGTGGGGCATGTGATCGACGCCGCCGAGCAGCGTGCCGAACATCTTGCGGTTGGTGACAATGCCGCCGACGGAGATGCCGCCGAAATTGACGCCGTGATAGCCGCGTTCGCGGCCGATCAGACGGGTGCGCGAGCCCTCGCCTTTGGCGCGGTGATAGGCGATCGCCATCTTCAGCGCGGTCTCGACCGATTCCGAGCCGGAATTCGTGAAGAACACATGGTCCATGCCCTTCGGCGCGATGTCGACCAGCCGGTTCGCCAGCTCGAACACGATCGGATGGCCCATCTGGAACGCCGGCGCATAGTCGAGCTCGGCCGCCTGGCTCTGGATCGCCTCGGTGATCTTCGGGCGGCAGTGGCCGGCATTGACGCACCACAGGCCGGCAGTGCCGTCGAGAACCTTGCGCCCGTCGCTGGTCGTGTAATGCATGTCCTTGGCCGACACCATCATGCGCGGCGCCTGCTTGAACTGCCGGTTTGCCGTGAACGGCATCCAGAATGCGCTGAGATCGTTCGGCGTGACTTTCAGCCGGTTGGACATGACCAAGACTTCCCCTTGTAACCTGTTTCGGTGCGGCTAACGCTTGGTCTTACCAACGCTTGGTCTTCGCGACGTTTTCGTGCTACGCAAATTTTTGACCGGTTGGACAAACGTTAGCACCGCCTTATCAGCGGTCAAGGGATTACTAGCGGAAATGCGGCTTTCGAAGTGCGCTCCACAGGGCGAGGAAAAACTGGTCCAGAGAATTGGTCCAGACACTCCTCGCGGCGAAAGTTTTTCGGGGTGACGGGGGCGGTCGAAAGCTCCGCTCCTCGCCGCACCCGCATCCAGCTGGAAAAGCGCGAGCTCATCCTCGAGGCGGCGCTCGAAGTCTTCTCGACCAACGGTTTTCGCGGCTCGACCATCGACCAGATCGCTGAAGCCGCCGGCATGTCGAAGCCGAACCTGCTCTATTATTTCCGCCGCAAGGAGGACATCCACAAGACGCTGATGCAGCGGCTTCTCGACACCTGGCTGGCGCCGCTGCGCGAACTCGACGATATCGGCGACCCCTTGACCGAACTGCGCAGCTACATCAGGCGCAAGCTCGAAATGGCGCGCGATTTCCCGCGCGAGAGCCGCCTGTTCGCCAACGAGATCCTGCAGGGCGCGCCGCGCATCATGCCGATGCTGGAAGGCGAGTTGAAGACGTTGGTCGACGAGAAAGCCAACGTCATCAAGGGCTGGATGCGCGCCGGCAAGATTGCCCGCACCGACCCCTGGCACCTGATCTTCTCGATCTGGGCGACGACCCAGCATTATGCCGATTTCGACGTCCAGGTCCGCGCCGTGCTCGGCCCCGACCGCGGCGGCGACGGCCGCTTCGAGGATGCCGCAAGGTTTCTCGAGCAGCTGTTCATCGACGGGCTGAAGCCGAAGGGCTGAGGCAGCTCGGCTGTCGCAAACCTCCCCCATTGCTTCGTCATCCTGGGGCGCAGCAAGGAGCGGAGCGACGCAGCGCAGACCCCAGGATGACGAAGCTGGGCTCACGCGCTGCGCCGCTCGGCCGGCAGCGCATCGAGCAGCTTCTGCAGCTTGGCGATCGAGTTCTGCTCGGCGAGCGGCGTGTAGACGATCAGCTTCATGTCCGAGCCGTCGTCGATCGACAGGCTCATATGCTCGAACGCCATGGCACCCGCTGTCGGATGCCTGACATGCTTTACACCCGACAGGTTACGGGCCACGTCGCGTAGCGGCCACCAGGCGCGAAACTCCGGGCTCGAGCGCGTCATCAGCGCGATCAGCCGCTCGAAATCCGGATCGCCGACATATCTGGCGCTTTCTGCCCGGAATGACGCCAGCACGGCACGTGCCAGTTCCTCCCAATCAACGAGCAGGCGCCGATGCTGCGGGCTGGTGAAAACCATATGGACGATGTTGCGGGCATCGCCCTCCAGCAGGCCATAGTCGCCGAACACGGCTGCCGCAGCAGAATTCCAGGCCAGCACGTCCCAGCGCCGCCCAAGGACATAGGCCGGCTGCAGGACCAGGCTCTGCAGCATGTGCAGCAACGGGCTATCGACTTTTTCCGGCGCGTCGACGCGACGCTCCGGCTGCGGCCGGCCGGCAAGAATGAACAGATGCCGTTGCTCGGCCGTGTCCAGGCGCAGCGCCCGGCTGAGCGCCGTCAGCACTTCCACCGACGGCCGAACGTCGCGGCCCTGCTCCAGCCAGGTGTACCAGGTCGTGCTAACGCCGGCGATCATCGCCACCTCCTCGCGGCGCAGCCCGGGTGTGCGCCGGCGCAGGCCGGTCGAGATGCCCGTGGCCGATGGCGTCAGCCTTTCGCGCCGCGAACGCAGAAAGGCGCCAAGCTCGCGGCGACGGCTGCCTTCGGCAGAATGCGTGGTGGAATCCATCGGCGCTATTATAGCAGTACCGATACCAGGATAAAGTTTGAACTGTTT
This sequence comes from Mesorhizobium sp. M0910, assembly GCF_040319465.1. Taxonomy (NCBI): domain Bacteria; kingdom Pseudomonadati; phylum Pseudomonadota; class Alphaproteobacteria; order Hyphomicrobiales; family Phyllobacteriaceae; genus Mesorhizobium; species Mesorhizobium sp. M0910. The sequence goes on along the minus strand of NZ_JAMYNZ010000004.1, from coordinate 47,283 downwards.
GGCATGCGTCTGGTGCCCCATCTTTCTGCTCAGAGCGATGACATGGAGGCTCTGAACATGGAACTGAAAGACAAGACGATCCTGATTACCGGCTCAACCGACGGCGTCGGCCGCGTTGTCGCGCAACGGCTCGGCGCCGGCGGCGCCGGCATCCTGGTGCATGGCCGCGACGCGACAAGGGGCAAGGCGATCGTGACCGAGATCGAAGCCGCCGGCGGCAAGGCCGAGCTTCTTGTCGCCGATCTCTCCTCCCTGGCCGAGGTCCGCCGCCTCGCCGAAGCCGTCCGCGCCAGGACCAAGCGGCTCGATATCCTCATCAACAATGCCGGCGTTGGCACCGCCGGCCCCAACGCGAAACGGCAGGTCAGCGCCGACGGCTACGAGCTGCGCTTTGCCGTCAACTACCTCGCCGGTTTCCTGCTCACCACGGAGCTGCTGCCACTGCTCAAGGCCAGCGCGCCGGCGCGCATCATCAATGTCGCCTCGGCCGGGCAACGGGCGATCGACTTCAGGGATGTCATGCTGACCCGCTCCTACGACGGCGTTCGTGCCTACTGCCAGAGCAAGCTGGCGCAGATCATGTTCACCATCGATCTGGCGGAGCAGCTGAACGGCACCGGCGTCACGGTCAACAGCCTGCATCCGGCAAGCTACATGAACACCACGATGGTGCGGCAGGCGGGCGTCACACCCTGGAGTTCGGTCGAAACCGGTGCCGAAGCCATCATCAATCTCGCCACATCGCCGGCGCTCGAAGGGCGAAGCGGCCTCTATTTCGACGGCCAGAGAGAATCCCGTGCCGATGCGCAAGCCTATGACGTGAAGGCGAGGCAGCAGTTGCGCGAATTGAGTCTCGGCCTTGTCGGGCTCGCACCCGTTTCCGCAACATCGAAGAAAGAAAATTCATGACCGAGAAAACGCAGCACGCCGTGATCGTCGGCGGCTCCTCCGGCATCGGCCTCGCCACCGCGAAAAAGCTGCTTGGCCCGGGCATGAAGGTGACGATCACCGGGCGCAACCGGGAAAGGCTCGACAACGCATGGCAAAGCCTTGGCGGCGCGGTCGAAAAAGCTGCCTTCGATGCCGCGAAGCCGGACGAGGTTCGCCGGTTCTTCAACGAACTCGGGCCTTTCGATCACCTGGTGCTGGCCGCCAGCGGCGGCAAGGGGCTCGGCCCGTTCGAAACACTTGACTTGACCGATATCGGCGGCGGCGTCGACGAGAAGGTCCGGCCACAGCTCTCCTGCCTGCAGGCCGCCTTGCCGACGCTGAACAAGAGCGGCTCGGTGACTTTCATCTCGGCAGTGTCGGCGCAATTGTCGGCGCCGGGTGTCGCCGGCATCGCCGCCGTCAACGGCATGCTGCTGACCGTGGTGCCGATCCTGGCAATGGAGCTGAAGCCGTTACGCGTCAATGTCGTGGCGCCAGGCGTCATCGACACGCCCTGGTGGGACTTTTTACCCGATGAACAGCGCCATGCGGTGTTTGCCGATTATGCCGGCAAGACACCGGTCGGCCGTATCGGCCGCGCCGAGGACGTCGCCGAGGCAATTGCGTTCCTGGTCTCGAACAGCTTCGTCACCGGCCAGGTGCTGACCTGCGACGGCGGCTTGCGGTATGCGGCGTAAGGCGGCTGCCTCCACGAGGCGTGTCAAAGCGACTGCGCGATCAGCGCCAGAAATCCTCCGGCCAGCGCGACGTTGCCGACAAAGCCGTTGATGCGGGACGCGCGCTCAGGCCCCTGATGATCCCAGAAGTTATGGAACATCGGCGTGGCGACGATCAGGAACAGGATCAGGCATGCCGCCGCCGGAGCGGTCCAGATGCCCGCGATCACCAGCGCTCCGGCAATGATTTGCAGGACGATCCCCAGCCAAAGAACCAGCCGTGCCTGCGGCACGCCGCGCGTCGTCATCAATTGGCTCACCAACGCCGCGTTCTGAATGTTGCGCAGGCCGGCAAAGACAAAGGCGCCGCCAAGCAGCAGGCGGGCGGCGAATAGGATGTCACTATCAAAGTTTGAAAACATGCTGTCGGGTCCTCGGGCAGAAAAGAGGCGCGCGGCGGAAGGCCGCGCGCCTGGTCCATGCTCAGGCGGCCAAGACTGCTGGCATCGGATGGATTGCATGAAACGGAACGCAAAGCCGGTTCCAGGTGTTGATCATGCCGAGCGCAACCGAGAGCTTGACCAGCTCCTCTTCCGAGAAATATTCGAGCGTCCTTGCATAGAGTTCGTCCGACACACCGTTGTCGGCAATCCTGGTCAGCGCGTCGGTCCAGGCCAAGGCCGCGCGTTCGCGCTCTGAAAACAGCGGCGATTCCTTCCAGGCGGAGACGAGATAGAGCCGCTGCTCGCTTTCGCCGTCGCGGCGCGCTTCGCGGCTATGCATCTCGACGCAATACGAGCAGCCGTTGATCTGCGACGCCCTGAGCTTGATCAGATGCAACAGGCTTTTTTCGAGCCCGCATTCGTCGACTGCCTTGTTGAGCGCCGACACCGCCTTCATGATCTCCGGCGCCGCGCCGAAAAATTGCAGCCTCTGTTTCATCGTCTGTAGCCTTTCATGCTTGCTTGGTTGAACCTGATTTCTGCGGCCGCCGATGGCGCTCGACGAAGGCGCAGTTCGCGGCGACCGAACGGGGATCGGCATCGGCGGTGTATTCTGCAACGATGTCGGACAGCCGGGCGTCGGCGAGCGCGGCGCGATAGGCACGCTCGGCCTTCAGCATGGCTACGTTGATGCCGCAGGGTTTGACATAGACCGAGGCATTGAGCTTCGCTGGGCCGCGCTGGCGGATTTCGGCGCAGCGGAACGCCGGTTCACGCCCCTCGACGGCCAGCACGATATCGAGCAGCGTTATGCGTTCCGCCGGCCGCGCCAGCCGGTAGCCGCCGGACGGCCCCGGCACTGATTCCAGAATGCCGGACGCAGTCAGCGCGTTGAGATGCTTAAGCAGATAGCTCGGCGACAGCCCGAACGCTTCGGCCATGGCAGCACCTGGCAAGGTCGCGGCGCCATCAACGCCGGCGAGCATCGCGGCGCAGTGGATGGCCGCTTCGACGCCTTCGCCCAGCTTCATTTCGCTCTCCTGTTCATGGATATAGATTATCTTGGATATCTTTTATCCGCAATTGGAAAGTCAAAAAGCGGCGCCCATGGACGCCGCTTTTTTCGCAATGCTATTCCGCCGCCACCTTGGCCATCGGATTGTTGGGATGCGTCGTCCAGTTGGCATAGATCGGCGACACTGGCCTACCAGTGCGCTCATCGATCGCGCCAACCGCCAGTGGCTCCATGGTGATGCAGTTCTCGACCGGGCAGACATTGACGCAGAGATTGCAGCCGACGCATTCGGCCTCGATCACCTCGAAATGCCTGACGCCGTCGACGATTGCGGTGATCGCCTGGTGCGAGGTGTCCTCGCAGGCGATGTGGCAGCGGCCGCATTTGATGCAGGCATCCTGGTCGATACGCGCCTTGGCGACGTAGTTGAGGTTGAGATACTGCCAGTCGGTGACGTTGGGCGTGGCACGGCCAACGATGTCGTCGAGCGTGGCATGGCCCTTCTCGTCCATCCAGTTTTCCAGGCCGGCGATCATCTCCTGCACGATCTTGAAGCCGTAGGTCATCGCCGCCGTGCACACCTGCACATTGCCGGCGCCGAGCGCCATGAATTCGGCGGCGTCGCGCCAGGTGGTGATGCCGCCGATACCGGAGATCGGCAGGCCATGCGTTTCCGGATCGCGCGCGATCTCGGCCACCATGTTCATGGCGATCGGCTTCACCGCCGGACCGCAATAGCCGCCATGCGAACCTTTGCCGTCAATCGTCGGCTCCGGTGCGAAATTGTCGAGATTGACGCCGGTGATCGAATTGATGGTGTTGATCAGCGACACCGCGTCGGTGCCGCCGGCAAGCGCAGCTCGTGCCGGCTTGCGTATGTCGGTGATGTTGGGCGTCAGCTTGGTGATGACAGGCATGCGGGTGTTGGCCTTGCACCAGCGCACCACCAATTCGATGTACTCCGGCACCTGGCCGACCGCCGCACCCATGCCGCGTTCCGACATGCCATGCGGGCAGCCGAAATTGAGTTCGATGCCGTCAGCGCCGGTCTCCTCGACTACCGGCAGGATGGCCTTCCAGGCATGCTCCTCGCAAGGCACCATCAGCGAGACGACGATCGCCCGGTCGGGCCAGTCCATCTTGACCTGCTTGATCTCGCGCAGATTGACCTGCAGGTCGCGGTCGGTGATCAGCTCGATGTTGTTGAGGCCGAGCAGACGACGGTCGGCGCCCCAGATCGCGCCGTAGCGCGGACCGTTGACGTTGACCACCGGCGGGCCCTCTTCGCCGAGCGTCTTCCATACCACGCCGCCCCAGCCCGCCTTGAAGGCGCGAATGACATTATAGGCCTTGTCGGTCGGCGGCGCCGAAGCCAGCCAGAACGGGTTCGGCGACTTGATGCCGACGAAATTGTTGCGGATGTCTGCCATGCTCATGCCCTCCCGTTCGAGGTCAGTGCCCGATGAATGCTTTCCGCCGCGTCGCGGCCTTGTGCGACGGCCGAGACTGTCAGGTCGTCGCCGCCGAAAATGCAGTCGCCGCCAGCCCAGACATTGGCCAGCGAGGTGCGCCCTTCCGCATCGACCTTGATGCGGCCGGCTTCCAGCGCGACCTCCGCACCGCTGCCGTTGAGCGCAGCCGGGACAAAGCTCTGGCCGATCGCCTTGAACACCTGATCGGAGACGAGCGTCAGCCGCTCGCCGGTGCCGACGAGCCTGTCGCCGTCCATCGCGGTGTATTCGAGCTCGATCGCCGACACCTTGCCGGCATCGGCAATGACCCGCTTCGGCTGCAACCAGTGCCGGATGATGACGCCGTTGGCGGCAGCCAGATCCTGCTCGAATTCGGAGGCATTCATGTGCTCCGGGCCGCGCCGATAGCAGATCGTCACCTCTTCGGCTCCGAGCAGCTTCGACTGCACCGCCGCGTCGATCGCCGTCATGCCGCCGCCGATGACGACAACACGCCGGCCGACCGGCAGGCTGGCCAGATCGCTGGCCTGACGAAGCTCGGCAATGAACTCGACGGCATTGCTGACGCCTTGCGCCTCCTCGCCATCCGCTCGCAAGGCATTGACGCCGGCAAGCCCCATGCCGAGGAACACCGCATCGTAATTCCTGGTCAGGTCCGACAGCTGGTAATCACGGCCGAGCGCCTTGCCGTTCTGGATGTCGATGCCGCCGATCGACGTGACATAGTCGACTTCGGCCTGGGCAAAATTGTCGACGCTCTTATAGGCGGCGATACCGTACTCATTGAGGCCGCCGGGCTTCGGGCGGGCTTCCAGGATGGTCACGTCGTGGCCGTGGCGGGCAAGCCGATGCGCGGCGGCAAGCCCGGCCGGTCCGGCGCCGACCACGGCGACCGTTTTGCCGGTCGGTTCGGAGCGGTTGTAGAACTGCTTGTTTTCGGCCATGGCGACATCGGTGGCGTAGCGCTGAAGGCGACCAATCTGCACCGGCTTGCCTTCGGCCACCTCCCGCACGCAGACCTCTTCGCACAACGTCTCGGTCGGGCAGACGCGGGCGCACATACCGCCCAAAATGTTCTGATCGAAAATCGTCTTGGCCGAACCGATCGGATTGCCGGTCGAAATCTGGCGGATGAACAGCGGGATGTCGATCGAGGTCGGACACGCATTCATGCACGGCGCGTCATAGCAGAAATAGCAGCGGTCGGACTCGACCAGCGCCTCGTGATGATCGAGTGGCGGGTGCAGGTCGGCGAAATTGTCGGCATATTGGTCCGGCGAGAGCCGCCCGCCGGCAATGCCTTGCTTGAACTGGCCTTCTGGCATCGTCAGTTCCCCATGTTCTTGTTTTGGGGAAGGCTAGCACGTTTTGTTTTTTTATCAATTGGTCAATTTTCGGCGCAAACTGCTGGAAAGCCACGAATAAACATGACAAGTGTACTCATGTTACCAAAGCCGCCGACAGGGAAGCTTGGCCATAGCGGCACTGCCGTTGCTGGACTGAGTGGTCAGCCTGGTAAGCTTAGCGTTGGTTTTGATCACCGAAGGCAAAGGGCCCTGAAGTCTTCGTCCGTCAGCTGCGTCCAGCTGCCATCGGGGCCGGGATCGGCCTCCTCCCGATGGCACAGCGCGACAAGTTCGGAAGTGAGCGACATCCGGCGCATGGATCAACGACCCCTCGTTGACTGCGAGCAAAGTCGAAAACCGCAGGGCGCGCAACCCGGTAACATTTCCAATTTGCCGTCATCTTTTTTGGTTGGCTGTCGGATTTTCGTCGTGAAGATCGTCCTAGAATGGATCGCGCATGATCGATGTACAAACCGCAAGGAGCACGACAATGCCACAGTCCCCCATGCCCTTCTTCTGGTACGAGCTGATGACCACCGATCTCGACGCCGCCGAGGCGTTTTACACCTCCGTGGTGGGCTGGAGGGGGCAGCCTTTCGAAGGGGCCCAGGGCATGCCGCGCTATATCGTCATGAATGTCGGCGAGCGCGGCGTCGGCGGGATGATGACGCTGCCCGATGACGCGCGCAAGATGGGCATGCCGCCGGCCTGGGTCGGTTATATCCTCACCAGGGACATCGATGCCGCAACGGCCTCCCTCAAGAAGGCTGGTGGCGCGGTTCACCGCGAGCCCGACGACATTCCTGGCGTCGGCCGCTTCGCCGTCGTTGCAGACCCGCAAGGCGCGATGTTCAACTTCCTGCAGCCCAGCGGCCCCGACCAGCCGCCGCTACCGTTGGCGACCCCCGGCAACATCGGCTGGCATGAGCTCTACACGTCAGACTGGAAGGCGGCGTTCGATTTCTATTCCAGCCAGTTCGGCTGGGAGAAGGGCGACGCCATGGATATGGGTCCGATGGGCGTCTACCAGCTTTTCGCCTTCGGCGGCGAGCTCGTTGGCGGCATGATGAACAAGCCCGAGCAGATCCCGGCGCCGGTCTGGCAGTTCTATTTCAACGTGCCCGGCATCGACGCGGCAGCCAAGCGCGTCACCGACAATGGCGGCAAGATCCTGATGGGTCCGATGGAGGTCCCCGGCGGCAGCTGGATCGTACAGTGCACGGATCCGCAAGGCGCCCATTTCGCGCTAATGGCACCGACGCGGTAACAGGCCGCGCCAATTGCGGGGCCGCCATCGTGCGGCCCCAAGGCTGCAGCACGCCTCACGACTCACTCACCGACAGTTGAATGAAGGCCGGACTATGTGAATGGTCCGGCCTTTGGCGATGACCTATGGCCGGGCTAGGTGAAAATGGAGTCGTAGATGAAGCTTTTCGAAGGCCTCGCCGGATATCAACCGTTCGCCCTTGCCGCCTTGCGCATCATGACGGCGCTGCAGTTCATTGAGCACGGCACCCAGAAACTGTTCAATTTCCCCGTCGGCGACCATGCCGGCGCCCTGAGCGCGCTATCGCTGACCGCGGCCATCCTGGAATTCGGAGGCGGCATCCTGCTGGTATTGGGGCTTTTCACCAGGCCGGTGGCATTCCTTCTCAGCGGCGAGATGGCGATCGCCTATTTCATGGCGCACATGCCGCAGAGCTTCTTCCCGGTCAACAATGGCGGCGATGCGGCAATATCGTTCTGCTTCATCTTCCTCTATCTGGTGTTCGCCGGCGCCGGCGCCCTGGCGCTGGATAACCGCCGGGTTTCGTAATTGACCGTCTCCCGGCCGTGGGCCCGCTGCCTCCGGCAGCTCCCCGGCGTTCGGAACCTTTCGCCGTGCCACCGGCACGGCGAATTCGCTGTGCGAACCGGTTCCTCACCCTCTCATCCGTTCGAAATTCGCGTCGAACAGCGGGGTCGGCTGCATGCGCGCGGCGTGGCGTTTGCCCAGAAGCTCAATCTCGAAACCGTAGGCCTCGTCGGCGATCTCTTTCGGCACATAACCGATGGCGACAGATTTTTTGGAATGATGTGCGTAGCCGCCGGACGTGACCCAGCCGCGCACGGCGCCGCCATACCAGATTGGCTCGTCGCCGATGACGTCGGCATCGGCAGCATCGACGACAAAGGCCCGCAGCCGCAGTCTGCCGCCTTGCTTGCGCTCGGCCAGCGCCGCCTGCTTGCCGATGAAATCGGCCTGCTTGCCGTAGGCGACGAAGCGGTCGAGGCCGGCCTCCAGCGGCCCATAGATCGGCCGGTATTCGCGCGCCCATGAGCCGTAATTCTTCTCGAGCCGCAGCGCATTGAGCGCGCGCGAGCCGAACAGGCCGATGCCGAATTCCTCGCCCGCCGCCATCAGCGCCTGATAGGCGGCACGCTGATATTCCGGCGCCACCCAGATTTCGTAGCCGAGGTCGCCGGTGTAGCTGACGCGCCCGACCAGGCACGGCGCCATGCCGATATCCATCCTGCTGATGGCCATGAATGGAAAGGCCGTATTCGACACGTCAGATCGTGTGACCTTTTCAAGAAGCTTCCGCGCGCTCGGCCCGGCGATCGATAAGCCGGTGAGTTTTGCTCCCAGCGCCTCGATGCTGACAGAGCCGTCCTCCGGCAGATGCGCTTCGAACCAGCGCATATGGTACTGCTCGGCGACGCCGGAGCCTGCCAGGAACCAATCGTCACTTTTAGAATTGCCGAGATTGGCCAGCGTGAAATCGCCGATCAGCCTGCCGTCTTCCTTCAGCATCGGCGCCAGCGTCATGCGGCCGGATTTCGGCAGCTTGCAGGCAAGCAAGCGGTCGAGCCAGGCCGCAGCGCCCTCGCCGGTTACCCTGTATTTGGCGAATGACGAGATTTCCGACAGACCAACGCCTTGCCGAACCGTCTCCACTTCTTTCGCGACATGCTCGAAATCACTCGAGCGGCGCCAGGAGAATTCGTCCTTGACCCCTTCGGGCGCGTACCACAGCGGCACCTCCAGCCCATAGGCGACCCCCCATTGCGAGCCCTTCGCCGACAACAGATCGTAGACCGGTGTCGTCTTGAGCGGCCGGCCGGCCGGTAATTCCTCGTTTGGGAAGCGGATCGAAAACCGCCGCGAATAGTTTTCGCGCACCTTGGCGTTGGTGTAGGCCATTGTGGCCCAGTCGCCGTAGCGCGAAACGTCCATCGCCCAGATATCCGCGCCGGGATCGCCTTCGATCATCCAGTTCGACAGCGCCAGCCCGACGCCGCCGCCCTGCGAGAACCCCGCCATGACACCACAGGCCACCCAGAACCCCGGCAGGCCGCGCACCGGCCCGACCAGCGGATTGCCGTCCGGCGCAAAGGTGAAGGGTCCGTTGATGATCTGCTTGATGCCGGTGTTCTGGAACGCCGGGAAATGCCGGAACCCGACCTCCAGCGACGGTGCGATGCGGTCGATGTCGGGTTCGAGCAGTTCGTGGCCGAAACTCCATGGCGTCTGGAACTCGGACCATGGCTTGTTGGCCTTTTCGTAAGTGCCCATCAGCATGCCGCCGCGCTCCTGGCGCAGATACAGCTCGCCGTCGAAATCGACTGCATGGATGATCTCCGTACCAGTCTTCTGGTTCCAGGCGGCGACTTCCGGCATGTCCTCGGTGATCAGGTACATGTGCTCCATCGCCAGCACCGGCAGCTCCAGCCCGACCATGCGGCCGACCTCACGCGCCCACAGGCCGCCGGCGTTGACGACATGCTCGGCCACCACCTCACCCTTGTTGGTGATGACACGCCACAACCCGTCGGCGCGCCGCACGATGTCCTCGACCTTGGTGAAACGCTCGACCTCGGCACCAAGCTTCCTCGCGGCCTTGGCGTAGGCGTGGGTGACGCCGGAGGGGTCGAGATGACCGTCCTCCTTGTTGCGAACGGCGCCGACGAACTGCTTGGGGTCGAGCAACGGCATCAGCTCGGCCGCCTCATCAGGCGATATCTCCTCGAGCTCGATGCCGAGATAGCGGCCCTTGGCGACGACGCCGCGCAGCCAGTCGAGGCGCGCCTCGGTCGCCGCCAGCAAGACGCCGCCAGTCAGATGCACGCCGGTCGCCTGGCCGGACAGTTCCTCGATCTCCTTGTAGAGCGAGATTGTGTATTTCTGCAGCTTGGCGACATTGGGATCGCCATTGATGGTGTGCATGCCGCCGGCGGCGTGCCAGGTCGAGCCGGAGGTCAATTCATTGCGCTCCAGGAGCACGATGTCGGTCCAGCCGTGACGGGCCAGATGGAACAGCACGGAGCACCCGACAACGCCACCGCCGATAACCACGACCTTTGCATGCGATTTCATGGGATTCTCTCTGACGTCAACGAGTTGGATGGGAACGATGAATTCGGGGAGGAGCCCCACGAGCGCGAGCCTTCGATCATCACGGCTCGCTTTGCCCGATCGCTTCCTTGCGCTTGGCCACGTATGCCTCCAGCGCTTCGCGCCTGGAGATTTCCATCACCGGCTCGACATAGTCCTCCAGCGCCTTCTTCCACAGCCGCGTCGCCCGCGCCGTGGCATCGAGCCCGCCAGCCTCCTGCCAGGCCTCGAAATTTTGCCAGTTGGACAGCATCGGCTGGTAGAAGGCTGTGGCGTAGCGCTCCAGCGTGTGCGGCTCGCCGAAGAAGTGGCCGCCGGTCGGAACCGCACCCAGAGCCTCGACAGCAAGCTCGGCCTCGTTGACCTCGATCGGGCGCAAAAACTCCATCATGTGCTGGATCATCTCGACATCGATGATGAACTTTTCGAACGACGCTGTCAGTCCGCCCTCTTGCCAGCCGGCGGCATGGTAGACGAGGTTGCCATGGCCGAGCACCGCGCCCCACAGCGCCATCAGCGTCTCATAGGCGCCTTGCGCGTCGGCGGCATTGGAAGCCGAGCCCGGCGTTGTGCGATAAGGCAGGTTGTAACGCCGCGCCAACTGTCCGGACGCGATATTCGCCTTGGTGTTTTCAGGCGTGCCGAACGCCGGCGCTCCCGATTTCATATCGACATTGGAGGTGAAGGCGCCATACATCACCGGCGCGCCGGGGCGGACGAGCTGCGTCAGCACCACGCCGAACAGCGCCTCGGCATTCTGCTGGGCGAGCGCGCCGGCAAGCGTCACCGGGCTCATCGCCCCCATCAGTGTGAACGGTGTTACCGCGACCGACTGGCCGAACTCGGCCATGGTCATCAGCCCCTCGGCCATCATCTCGTCGAAGCGGCGCGGCGAATTGACCGAGATGATGGTGGTGACGCCGGGATCGTCGCGCATCTCGTCAAGCGTCAGTCCGCGCGCGATTGCCATCATCTCGATGCCGTCGAGCGCCCTGCCGCGGCCGATGGCCGAGACGTGAAAGCTTTTGTCGGTCAGTGTCAGATTGGCGAAATAGGTGTCGAGATGACGGGAATTCGCCGGCAGTTCTACCGGCGCGCAGACCTGGTTGCCTAGCATGTGGATGCAGTTGAAATGCTGCGCCAGCCGGACGAGGTCGGAATAATCGCGCAAATTGCCGGCACGGCGGCCGCGCTCCATGTCGTGCACATTCGGCGGCCCGGCGACGAGGGTGAAGTTGATGGTGTTGCCGCCGAGGTGGACGGCATGGGCGGGATTGCGCGGCGTAAGCATATAGCTGGACTGTGTCGTCTTCAGCGCTTCCTCGACCATGCCGCGATCGATGCGGACGTTCATCGTGGCATGATCGACCTTGGCCCCGGCCTTCTCGAACAGCGACAGCGCCCGCGGGCTCATCACCTCGATGCCGAAATTCTCCAAGATATGCATCGACGCCTGGTGGATCGCCTCGATCTGGTCGGCCGAGAGCATCGCCATCGGCGGATAAGGGTTTGTCACCCGCCTGAGCGGCAGTTGCGGGATGGCGGTCGGTCCCCTGTTGCTGGTTCGCTCGGCGCCGCGCTTGCGTCTTGGTTCGATCATGCGGCGCATCAAAGCGCCGGCACGAGGATCGAGCTGTCAGAAATCCGCCATTTGCGGGCGTGATTTTAGCCAAGGCGGCATTCTTGGCAGTCATCCACTATGAAAGCGACGAAACAGGTCGAAATATCGACAATTGATCCGCTGGCCGGCAGAGATGGCGAGCGTTAAGAAACGCCGCAAGATTCCTTTTATGTTTTCGGCCTAATGCTCTTCCGATGCGTAGGTCGAGTTTTAGTAAAATTGTAGCGATTGCCGTGCCGCTGACGCTTTCGGCCTGCGCGACGCCGCCGAACCACATCAACGATGTCTGCGCCGTTTTCGACCAGAATGACGGCTGGTTCGACAATTGGCAGGCGGCGGCACAACGCGCCGAGCAGAAATACGGTGTGCCGGTTCCCGTGCTGATGGCGACGGTGCGCAAGGAGTCCGGCTTCAAGAGCAACGCCAGGCCGCCGCGCACCAAGCTGCTGGGCTTCATTCCCTGGAAACATATCTCCAGCGCCACCGGCTTCTCGCAGGCGCTCGACGGCACCTGGGCGCAATACCAGAACGAGACCGGCAGCTGGGCGGCGCGCCGCACCCGCTTTGCCGATGCCGTCGATTTCGTCGGCTGGTACCATTCCAAGACCGCCGAGACCCTCGGCGTCGCCCGCAACGACACCTACAATCTGTATCTCGCCTACTATCTCGGCTGGAATGCCTATAAGCGCGGCAATCGCGGCGACGCCGACGTGCAGCGCTATGCGCATGCCACCGAACAGATGGCGCAGGACTACGCCGCGCAGCTACGGCAATGCGCGCCCTAGCCTATTAACGGCTCTCAGCCGCCCTTGGGTTTGCGCGGCTTGCGCGTGGCGTCCTCGGCCTGGCGGCCGTCGCCGACAGTCGGCGGCATGATTGGTGCCACCGGGCTGTCGGCAGAGCTTGAGGTGCCGGTCTCTGAAACCTCGTCGCGAACCTCGTGACGGCGGGCTTTGGCGACCGCTTCGGCATTCTCCACTGCCTGGCCCTCGGCATCGGCTTCAACGCTGCCAGTCTTGCCATGCGGGCGCTTGGGCGGATCTCCGGCAAAGCCCGGGCCAACACCGTGGTTTGCATCATCCGGCACGCCCTCATTCGCGGCGTGCTCCTTGTCGAATTTGATCACCGGCTCCATTTTCGCCAGCACGTCGTCGGACAGCCAGCACAAGCTCATATGGCCGTCGCCGAGATTTTTGACTGGCGGCACCGTGGTTTCGCAAAGGTTGTCCGGCACCAGTGTCTTGTAGCCGCAGCGCGTCTGGAACGGACAGCCGGACGGCGGGTTCATCGCCGAAGGGATGTCGCCCTCCAGCACGATGTGCTTCTTGACCACGCTTGTGTCGGCGATCGGGATCGCCGACAGCAATGCCTCGGTATAGGGGTGATAGGGCGGCGCGAATATCTGGTCGGTCGTGCCTTGCTCAACGATATAGCCGAGATACATGACGACGACGCGGTCGGCGATGTAGCGCACCACCGACAGATCGTGGCTGATGAACAGCATCGTCGTCCTGTTCTTGCGCTGGATGTCCATCAAGAGCTCGGTCACCGCGGCCTGGACCGACACATCCAGTGCCGAGACCGGCTCGTCGGCCACCACCACCTTGGCGTCGCCGGCAAAGGCACGCGCAACGCCGATGCGCTGTTTCTGGCCGCCTGAAAGCTGGCGCGGCTTGCGCGACTCGAACGCCCTCGGCAGCTTCACCAGGTCGAGCAATTCCAGCATCCGCTTGCGGCGGTCGGCCACCGTGTCGCCGACATTGAACTTTTCCAGCGTACGGATGATCTGCGAACCGACCGAATGGCTGGGATTGAGCGTGTCGAACGGATTTTGGAACACCATCTGGATCGATGACACCGTGTCGACGCTGCGCTTCTCGATCCCGGTCGACTGGATCTCCTTATTGCCGAGCTTGACGCGGCCGGAGCTTGCCGTTTCGAGGCCGAGCAGCACCTTGGCCAGGGTCGATTTTCCGCAGCCGGATTCGCCGACGATAGCGACGGTCTCGGATTCGCGCGCCATGAACGAGATCGTCTCATTGGCCTTGACGACACGGCCCTCGCTCGAGCCGAACACTTCGCTGCCGCCGACCTTGTAGTACTTCCGGAGGTCTTCGATCTGGAGCACCGGCGCACCGGGCACCACCCGCTCGTTGACCTTCTTGGCGCCGGGTGGCAGCGCCTCCCAGTCGATCTCGTTGAAGCGCACACAGCGCGAGAAATGCCCGTCATGGCCTTCGACCGCGATCATCGGAATTTCGGCGGCGTTGCAGACGCCCTCGACGAAATGGTGGCAGCGCGGGCCGAAATTGCAGCCCTTCGGCCGCTCGTGCGGCAGCGGCAACTGCCCCGGGATCGAGATCAGCGGCCGCGAATTCTTGTCGGCGCCGGGCAGCGGGATCGAGCGGAACAGGCCTTGCGTGTAGGGATGGCGCATCCGGTCGAAGACGTCCTTGATCTTGCCGGTCTCCACCGCTTCGCCCGAATACATCACCGTAATGCGGTCGCAGGTCTCCAGGATCAGCCCGAGATTGTGCGATACGAAGATCATCGAGGTGCCGAACTTCTCGCCCAGCCCCTTGACCAGGTCGACGATGCCGGCTTCCACCGTCACGTCGAGCGCTGTCGTCGGCTCGTCGAGCAGGAGCAGCGCCGGCTTCGACAGCAGCGCCATGGCAATGACGATGCGCTGCTGCTGGCCGCCCGAAAGCTGGTGCGGATAGGAACGCATCATGCGTTCGGGATCCGGCAGCTTCACCGCGCGCACCATTTCCAAGGCGCGTTTATAAGCTTCGTCCTTCGACACCTTGTCGTGGATCAGTGGCACTTCCATCAGCTGCTGGCCGACCTTCATTGCCGGGTTCAGACTGGCCATCGGCTCCTGGTAGATCATCGCGATCTTGTTGCCGCGGATGGCGCGCAGTTCCTCGTCGGACAGTTCTCCCATGTCCTTGCCCTGGAACTTGATCTTTCCGCCGACGATCTTTCCGATGTTGGAGAGGTCGCGCATGATGCCGAGCGACACGGTCGACTTGCCGCAACCGGATTCGCCGACAATGCCCATTGCCTCGCCGGGCATGACCGTGCAGGAAAAATCCATGACCGCCGGGATCTCGCCCTTGCGGGTGAAGAAGGAGATCGACAGGTTCTCGATCTCGATGATCGGCCCATTGGTCGGGCCATTGGTCGGCTTGGCGGGATTTCGAACTGCCTCATTCATGGGTCGCTCCAATCCTTGTTCTTCAGGCACGTCGGGCCGAACCCGGCATCGGTCTTCCCAGCGTCAATCTTTCCCGGCATCAATCTTTCCCGGCATCAATCTTTCATAGACTGTTCGCGCAGCGAATCCGCCAGGAGGTTGAGGCCGAGCACGAACGACATCAACGCGATCGTCGGCGGCAGCGCCGGGTGGATGAAGGAGCGCAGCAGCCGGCTTGCATCCTTGATCGCCGTGCCCCAGTCCGGGCTTTCCGGCGCTAGTCCCAGCCCGAAATAGCCGAGCGTGCCGAGCAGGATCGTAGTGTAGCCGATGCGCAGGCAGGCGTCGACGATCAGCGGCCCGCGCGCATTGGGCAATATCTCCCACAGCATGATGTACCAGGGCGATTCACCGCGCGTTTGAGCCGCCGCAACATAGTCGCGCGTTTTGATGTCCATGACCAGGCCGCGCACGATGCGGAACACGCCCGGGCTGGAGGCGAACACCACCGCCACGAAGATGTTGAGCTGGTTGGGATCGATGTGGATGATTTTGAACGGATCGGCATCGAAGACAAGGCCGGCATAGATCCAGCCGCCAAGCACCAACGTCAGGCCAAGCAGGATATAGAGGCGGTCGGGACGGTTCTTGTAGCGCGTCCAGAACAACACACTGAAGAAGATGATCGGAAACAGGAAGAACAGCCCTGCCATCGCGTAGGGGATCGGCGTGTCCATGATGCCCGGCGTCACCAGCAGGTAGAACAGCAGGATCACCGGGAAGGCCAGCACAAGGTTTGCGAGGAAGGACAGCACCGTATCGATCCTGCCGCCATAATAGCCGGCCGGCAGGCCGAGCGTAATACCGACCATCAGCGCAAAACCGGTCGCCGCCGGCGCGATGATCAGCACGATCTGGCTGCCATAGACCATGCGGGAGAACACGTCGCGGGCGAGCTTGTCGCCGCCGAAATAGTATATAAGTTTCGACGCCGGCTCGATCGCGCCCGGCAGCGCGTCCTTCATGATCGGCACCTGGGCAAGCGGATCGAAGGGCGAGATGGTCGACGCGAAGATCGCCGTAAACAGCCAGAACAGGCAGATGCCAACGCCGACGATGCCGACGCCGCTGTCGAAAAGCTGGCCGTAAAGGCCTAGTTTCTTCTTGTAGCCGAAGCTCGCTCCCATCACCAGGGCGAGAGCGATCCAGACCGGCCAGAAGCGGGCAAGCACGCCGAGTACGACGTTGAGGGCGCTGAGATATTCGACCTGCATCCGCCCGGTCTCCTATTGAACTCTGATGCGCGGATTGAGGAACGCGTAGCCGACATCGGAGATGAGCTGTGTGATCAGGACGATAAACACCGAGACCAGTGAACAGCCGAGCAGAAGATCGATGTCGTTGTTGCCGGCAGCCTCGACCAGCGTGTAGCCGAAACCCTGGTAGCGGAACATCACCTCGACGATAACGACACCGGTGAGCAGCCAGGGAAACTGCAGCATGATGACCGTGAACGGTGCGATCAGCGCATTGCGCAGAGCGTGCTTTATCACCACGCTGCCGAAGGAGAGGCCCTTCAGCCGGGCGGTTCGGATATATTGCTGTGTCATCACCTCCACCATCGAGGCGCGGGTCATGCGGGCGATGTAGCCGATGCCGTAGATCGCCAGCGTCATTACCGGCAAGGTGAAATTGTAGAAGGTGATGCCCTGGCTGGCCGAGGCCGCCGAACCGTTCAGCACGCCGAGCCAGGAGGCGAAGATCACGGTGAAGATGACGCCCGAAACGTATTCGGGCGTCGCCGTCGAGGCGATCGAAGCCACCGACAATGTACGGTCGGTGCGTGAGCCCTCGCGCATGCCGGCGAGAATGCCGATCAAAAGCGAGACCGGCACCATCACGGCCAGCACGCAGAGCATCAGGATGCCGGTGGCGCTGAGCGCCGGGAAGAGTTTCGAAGCGACCGTCGTCTTGAACTTCGTCGAGCAACCGAAATCGCCTTGCAGGATGCCGGAGAATGTCGGCACGACCGGATCGTTGCAGAAGGAGAAACGCTGTGCGGGCTTGCCGGTCGCCGGGTCGGTCACCGGCTGCTTTGGCATGATGCCCAGCCATTGGCCGTAGCGGACAAAGAAATTCTGCCGATAGCCATGGTTGACCAGCCAGGCCTCAAGCTGCTCGGCGGATGTGTGCATTTCGGTCTGGCTGATCGCCAGCTTCTTCAGATTGGGCCCGAGATTGACCAGGAAGAAGACGATCATCGTCAGGCACAGCATCGTCAATGCCATGGTGCCGAGACGCCTGATAACGAAAGAAAGCATGGCGGTCCCCTGCCGGTCGGGTTGGGGGTTGGAACCGGTTTGCAAGCCGCCCTGCCGCCACGGCAGAACAAGCCTTCAGACCAGTCCCAGATGCAATACCCTTTTTATTGCAGACCCCGGCCGAAGAGTCCGCAACTTTTTGCTGCGCCGACTTCCGGTCCATGGATCATGCAAAGAGCGACGGAAAGGGGCGAGACGCCCCTTTCCGGATCGTCCGGTCAGGCCTGCTCGAGCCAGACCTTGCCATAGTCGCGCTCGAAGGTCGGGTGCATCTTGTAGTTCTGCACCGCCTTGACCGAATGGCTGTAGAGCTTGCGCCAATAAGGCTGGATGATAATGCCGGAATCCTGCAGGATCTGCTCGATGTCCTTCATCATTTCCTTGCGCTTGGCGGCGTCGGCGACTGCGAGCGCAGCATTGAGCTTGGCATCCCACTCCGGATTCGACCAGGCCGTCTCGTTCCAGGCTTCACCTGTGCGATAGCCGATCGCCAGAACCTGGACGCCGAGCGGCCGCATGTTCCAGTTGGTCATCGACAGCGGATACTTCGTCCAGTCGTTCCAGAAGGTCGAACCCGGCAGCACGGTACGCTTCACCTTGATGCCGGCGTCGCGCATCTGCGCGGCGATCGCATCGCCTGTATTCTTGTGCCAGTCCTCGTCGACCGTGATCAGCTCGTGCTCGAAATCGGCCTGGCCGGCTTCCGCCATCAGCGCCTTCGCCTTTGCCGGGTCGCGAGCAATCTTCGGCAGTTCGTAGTATTCCGGATGGATCGGGGCGACATGGTGGTTTTCGGCAACCGTGCCGGCATTGCCGTAGCCGAGCTGGAGGACGACATTGTTGTCGACCGCGAGTTGCAGGGCGTTGCGAACCTTCTGGTCGCCATAAGGCTTGTTGGTTACATTGGTGCGGCAGACGATCGTCGAGGCGGTGACGATCTCCGACTTCACCAGGTCCATGCCGTCGAGGATCGACACATAGTCGGCCGACGTCTCGAAATTGGTGTGTACCTCGCCTGCTTCGAAGGCGCTGACCATGGCCGCCGGATCGGTGCCGTAGTCGATGAACTCGATGCCGTCGAGGAAGACGTCACCATCCCACCATTTGTTATCTTCGCGGCGCTTGTAGACCACTTTCTGGCCGACATCGTAGGAGACCAGCTCGAACGGCCCAGTGCCGATCGGGCAAGACTTGAAGTCGCCGCCTTTTTCATCGAACGTCTTGTGGACGATGAGGCCGGGATAGTCGCACACGTTGGGAATGAGGGCGATATCCGGCTTGCTGAGCGTCAGCTTGATCGTGTGGTCGTCGACCTTGGTCACGGCGCTCTCATCCAGCTTGTCGTCCTTGACCAGCGAACCGAGGCGACCCGGCATGGAATTGCCTTCTGCCTTCTTGTCGGCCCAACGCTTGAGGTTGAAGATGACGTCGTCTGCGGTGAACGGATCGCCGTTGTTCCAGGTGACGCCTTTGCGCACATGCAGCGTGTATTCGGTAGCGTCGTCATTCACGTCCCAGCTCTCCAGCAGATAGGGGCGGAATGTGTATTCGGTGGTATATTTGACCAGCGGCTCGAGCGCCTGGCGCTCGGCATTGGCGATTTCCGACCAGTCGGCCTTGCGCGGATCCTTCGGATCCTTGATCCATTGCGCGACCTTCAACACGCCGCCTTTCTTGCCCTGGACCTCTTCCGCCTTGGCCGGCGTCGGGTCTGCAAGGCCAAGCATGCCATAGGCCATCGCCGTCGAAGCTCCGAAGACGCTGGCGAGAGCCAGAAATTCGCGACGATCCATCTTGCCTGCCTTGGCGTCTTCGGCCATGGCCAGGATGTGATCGGGAACGCGGTCGCCGTTACTCTTGTAGATCGTCATGACTAACTCCCATTGTTGGCTTTCTGCCTTTTAACATTCCGCATCCGCGCCATGATGTCAAAGACGGCACGGATTGGGAACATGCCAAGGAATGTGCAACTTTGAAAGCAGGCCGGTTCGCGCGATAGCGACAGTCTTGGCGCAAATTTGCTACTGCGCCAGGGATTTCGCCCGAAATCTCCACGGGCAATTAAACCGGGACATTCGCTGCTACGCCGCTCGTTCTTCGGGCGACCAGTTGTTCTGCCCGAACGCCCGGTTTCAATATTCACGTTCGTAGAAAACACCGCCTTTGGCTTCGCCGGCGTCGGTTGCCTCGCCACGCAGCTTGACGCCGCGCCCAACGTCGAGATCGACGGTTGCCTTGCCCGAGCCCGGCCTGTCGCCCTTCTGGATCGTCACGTAAGTGCGGTCGTTGAGATATTTGCCCGCCGAGACGGCGGTGCCGCCCTCTTCGTCGGTGATCACGTCGAGGTCGTCGACGCCGATCGCGCTGCGCAGGTTCTGCAGCAGGGAGGTCGAGCCGCCGATGCCGGCCAGTTGTCCGGCAGCCTCGGCAAGCTGAGCGATCTGCAGCGGCGACAGGTTCGACATCGAACGGCCGAAGATCAGCTGCGCCAGCACCTCGTCCTCCGGCAGCGCCGGTACCGAGGAGAAGGTGAATTTCGGGTTGGTCGCCTCGCCCGACACCACGATGGTCACGGTGGCGCTGGTCGTCTTCGATTGCGCAGTGAGATTGAGGTAGGGCACCAGAGAGCCGGAAAAACCGACCGTGCCTTCGGTGAAGGTCAGCCGCTTGGCAAGGATCGTCAGCCGCCCTCGCCGCAAGGTGAAGGTGCCGACCGCCTGGGGTGACGATGCCGGGCCGGTCAGCCGCAGCGACCCGCCGAGTTCGGCGTCGACGCCCCTGCCCTGGATGAAGATCTGGCTCGGCGCATTGACCGTGACGTCGAGAATGAGGCCGCTGCCGCCGCCACCGCTGCTTGCAGCGGCCGGGCGCAACGCCTTGTCCTGCGCACGCACGGCGGCCGGCGCATTCTTGTGCTTTACGTTGAGCTCGGCCAGCGAGCCGGGCAGCTTTTCGGGTACGGTGATGACGGTCTTGGCCAGGTTGATGGTACCGGAAATCACCGGCGCGGAGGTGAGTGGTCCCTTGACGGTCAGGTCGCCGCCAAGATTGGCGGTGACCACCTTGCCGTCGGTATAGCGGCCGTCGACGAGCTTGATCGACAGATCGGCCGGAAAACCCTTAGCCGGATCGATGCCGACGGTGCCGCTGGCCGAAAGGCTGCCGCGCGTCGACAGCGTGCCGGTCAGGCGATTGATCCTTGCCACGCCGCCACCGACGGCGACATCGGCAGTGATGTCGTTGATCGCAAGCCCCGAACGCGCGTCGAGCAGGCGGGCGCCTGACGTGCGGACCGTGCCTGAGATCACCGGCGACGTCGCCGGGCCGCGCACCTGTATATCGACGTCGGCCGTGCCGCTCAAGGACAAGCCTTGTGCGGCGAGTGTCCTGGTGAGGAAGGCGAACGGCACCTTGCCGGAAAAGTTGAGATCAAGGGTGGGCGCGCCTGATGTCGTCATCGTGCCGCCGCCCTTGAGGCCAAGGCCGGCGGCATCGCTCATGTTGGCGTCGAAGGTCAGTCTGCTGCCCGAATACGTACCTGAGGATGAAACGCCCATGGCGCCGAAGCCTGCACCACGGGTCTGCGACGTCTGAACGCCTGCTGCATCGATCTTGAAGGCAACGGCCGGATTGGCCGGCGCACCCGTCACCTTCACCGTGCCCGAGATGGAACCGGCGGCATCGAGGCCCGGCGAAAAACTGTTGGCTATCGAGATCGGGACGCGGGCCAGCGTCGCGTTGAGGTCGAGCGCCTGCCCAGCTTTGCCCGTGACCGTCGCCGTGCCGCCGCCGAGGTTGAGCACCAGCCTGTCGAGACTGGGCACTCCATTGGCGATGTTGATGGTCGAGGCCTGGGCGATAGCCGCTTTGATGCCGCGGATGGTCGCCTCGCCGGAGGCAAGTTCGACCGTCGTCGTGCCCTTGACCGCCTTGACCCGCCCACCGGCTTTCAGCGGAATATCCTTGACGGTGGCGCCACCGGAAAAACCGGTCCATTCGCCGTCGCGCTTCAGATCGACGTCGACGCCACGGATAACCGTGCCGCCGGAGGTGACGCTGTCGGCACGGATTTTGCCCGAGATCACTGGTGCCGCCAGATAGTTGGCGATCAGCGCATCGATGGTCACGGCCTTGGCCGAGACATCGCCGCGCGAGATCGAGCCCGTCATCGCCTTGACGGCGACCTGCGGCACGGCGCCAGCCTTGGAGAAGGCGATAGTGCCGCGCACATCGCCATCGGCCTTTTCCAGTGCCAGGGCAGCAAGCGGACCGATATCGGGCAGGTCAAGTGCCACCGTGCCGACCGGGACGAAGGCATCGTCAAGCGCCAGGTCGCCGGAAATACGGTTCTTGCCCAGCGACAGCAAAAGCCCGTTGATGGCGCGTTTGCCGTCGGATGTCGCCAGCACGGCGCTGCCCTGCAGCGGTTGACCCGCGACGTTTCCGGTGAGTTGCACATTCGCAGCCGGGTTGGCGGCATCAGCCTTGCCGGTGGCAGTGAGCTTCAGGCCAGTGATCTCGCGCGCCGCGACCGAAAGCCTGTCGCTGTTGACAGTCAGGGACAGATCCGGCGCAGTGCTGGCGCCTTGCGCATTCAGCGCGAAAGAGATGGCGCCTTTGGCGTCCTTGGATACCAGCGAGACGTCGCCCAGCGCGCCTTTGACGTCGGCGCTGAGCTTGTTGGCGGCAAGGCTCGCCTGCCCGTCTGCCGTCAGCGAACCGGACGACAGCCTGACGGCGTTGGCGGTGACATTGCCGTTGGCGTCTCGCTTCAGCGCGGCACTGAGTTGTGTTCGCGCGGCGAGCACGCCACGTACCGCCGCCGGCAGCGCCGCCGACGCGGCATCCGCCTTGAGATTTAGATCGATGGCGCCGTCGGCCAGCGAGACCCGCCCGTTGAAGCCGCTGTTCAACGCGTCGCTGGTCACTGTGCCGCTATCGATGATGACAGCGTCGGCGGCAAGGCTGCCGGCGAGTTTGGCAGTGACCTTGCCGGCGATCAGCGGTGCGACTGTCGGATTGTCGATGCCGATTTTTTCAGCGGTCACGGTGCCGGAGATCGGCCCGCTCCGGGCTTTCACGTCGAAGCGATCGGAGTGCAGCGCAAGCGTGATGCCCTCGACCTTAGCCAGATTGGTGGCGGCCGATGGCAGCGTCGCGGAGATGTCGAGCTTCGGCTGCGTGCCCTGCCCGGCCGCCTTTAGCGATATCGCCTGCAGCTCGAGCTTGATCGGACTTGCCTTGCTGCCGAACGACAGCGGCAGGCTCGGACCGGTCGAGGCGAGGTCGAGCGAGAAATCGCTGGCGCCGTTCGGATTGATGGTGCCGGCTGCTTTGCCGGAGATTTTCTCGCCGGCAAGCGTCGCCTGCTCGATGGCCAGGCCGCTGACCGACGAGAAGCGGCCTGCCGCATCGAGATCGAGCGGCCCGAGCCCGGCCCGCCGGGTCTGGTTGGTTTCGGCGCCGCTGAGCCGGGCCTTGAAACGGATGTCGGGGGCAGCCGACGATCCCGTGACCTGCGCGGTGCCGCTGAGCGCGCCCACGGCATCGAGACCCGGTGAGAAATCATTGGCAAGCGCTGCCGGCACCGCCGACAAGGTGGCAGCGAGATCGAGCGTCTGGCCAGCCGTACCCGACACGGCAACCGAACCGCCGCCGACACCGAGCGCCAGGTTCTCAATGCTCACGATGCCATTGGCGATTGTCAGCGCCGACGGCTGTGCGATCGCTGCCTTGATGCCGCGGATGATTGCCTCGCCCGAGGCAAGCTCGATGCTGGTGATGCCGTTCGCGATCCTGACCCGCCCGGCCGCGCTGGCCGGAATGCCGGCGACCGTGGCGCCGCCGCTAAAGCCGGTCCAGTCGCCGTCGCGCTTCAGGTCGACATCGATGCCGCTGATCACCGTGGATCCCGAGGTGATCGTGTCGGCCTTGACCTTGCCGGCGATCGCCGGGGCTTTGAGATAATTGGCGACCAGCGCGTTGACGGCGATTGTCTTCGCCGCCAGTTCGCCGCGCGAAATCGCGGTGCTCGTCGCATCGATCGCGACCGTCGGTGCTCCATTGTCGTTGGCGAAGCGGATCGTGCCACGCACGTCGCCCGCAACCGTTTGGCCGGCAAGTCTGGCCAGCGGGGCAATATCGGCGGCATCGAGGGCCAACGTGCCGAGCGGCAGCAGGTTGTCGTCGAGCCCGAGGTCGCCGGAGACCTTGTTGTCGGCCAGCGAGACGGCAAGTCCATTGATGGAGCGCTTTCCGTCGGTCGTGACCAGCGATGCCTTGAGGTCGAGCGGCTGGTCGTCGACCGAGCCGGTCAGCGAGACATCGGCGGCGGGACTGGCGATATCGGCCTTGCCGCGCGCGCTCAGCTTGATCTGCTTCACCGCATGGCCGGACGCCGTCAGGCTGTCGCTGCTGGCCGAAACCGAGAAGTCAGGCGCGGTGCGCGCACCGCTTGCGGTCAGCGCGAAATCGACTGCGCCGCCGACCTTCGCGCCAACCAGCGGCGACAGCACCGACACGTCGCCGAGCGTTCCTTTGATATCGGCTCGGATATCGGTGCCCTTCGCGCTGGCGGTGCCGCTGGCTTTGAGCGTGCCGGAGGTGAGCTGCAATGCATTGGCGGCAAACGCACCGTCCGGGTCGCGGGTCGCGGTTGCGGAAAACTGCACGCGCTGGCCGAGAACCGAACTGATCTGCGGCGGCAGCGCCGTCGAAGCCGCGTCGGCATTCATCTTGAGCGTCATCGACAGATCGGCCAGCACCACGGTGGCCGTTACGGACGCATTGAGCGCGTCGCTGCGCAGCGTGCCTTGGTCGACGACGACCTGGTCCTTGCTGACGGAGCCGGCGAGACCGGCGCTGACCCTGCCCGTTATCAGCGGCGCCAACGTCGCAACGTCGGTGTTCAGGCCGGCCGCCGTCAGCTTGATGGTGACAGGCCCGCTACGGTTCTGGATGTCGAAACCATCCGAATGCACTTGCCCGATCAGGTCGTCCACCCGCGTGCCGCCCGCCACCACCGAGACCAGCGACGCGCCGATATCGACCATCGGCGCCTTGCCATCGCCGAAAGCGCGGGCCGTGGCGTCCTTGATCGCCACGGTTATCGGCTGCGCCTCGCTGCCGAGACTAAGCACGATCGGCGGCCCCTTTGCGGCGAGCTTAACGGAAAGATCGCTGGCACCGTTCGGATCGACAGTGCCGGCGGCCGTCGCGTGCACGGCATCGCTGTCGATATTAGCGCGCTCCACGTCGACGCCGCCGGCCGCGGTCGCTGTGCCGGCGAGGTCGAAGCTGGTCTTGCCGGCAAACAGCGGCTTCAGATTTTCGGGCAGGAAGCGCTCGAACTCGCCGTCACCCTTGGCCTCGACATAATGACCCTTGTTCGTGAGCTGATGACGACCGGTAAGCTGGGTGACGATCCGGCGATCGACGACAAAGGTCCCGATGCCATTCCAGTTGGCGAGCGGTCCGGTGCCGGAAACGACAATCTCGACCGGCGGCGCGCCCGGCAGCTTGAGCAGGTTGGCGATGATGCCGCCGGCCGGCTCGGATGCCCTCAAGTCGAGGTCGAGCTTGTTGTCGGCCGGCGCGAATTGGGCTTTGGCGTCGACCGTGCCTTGCTTGCCGTCATGGCGAACGATGTTGAGATTGGTCTCGATAGCCAACGGCGAGGCATCCGCCTTGAGCGCTCCCTTGGCTGCGAGCTCGGCAACACCGCTGCCGGCCAGAGCCTGCCCGAGTGCGATTTCGGGAAGGTCGAGCTGCTTGACATCGATGGAAACCGGCAGCGTGGTCGCCCCGCTTTGGCGCGGCTGTGTATTGGCCACCGGCAGCCTTGCCAACTCGATACGCTCGGCCCCAATGCGATCGGCGCTGAAGCTCTTCGACAGGAGTGCCAGCGGCGACCAGTCGACGGCCACCTTGCGCGCCACCATCCAGGCGCCTTCGCGATCCTCCAGAACGACATGATCGACCCTCAGCGCGCCCGACCAGATACCGTCGATGCCGACGACAGTGACCTTGCGATCACCGGTCGAGGCCATGGTCGAGATGATGCCGGCAAGGTTTTCGCGGCCGCGCTCGGTTTTGGTCAGCACGACGAGCGCCCCCACCGCCGCTGCCACAACGATGAGCAGCGTGTAGAAAAGGATACGAAGGATGCGCCTGAATATTGCCATCAGAATGCCTGGCCGATGCCGGCATAAATGCCGAAATGAGGATCGTCGGGGCCGCGGTTGAGCGGCACTGCCGCGTCGATGCGCAGCGGCCCGAACGCCGTCAGATAGCGCAAGCCTACACCCGCGCCGACCTTTATGTCCGAAAAATCGGGGACTTGCCTGGTCGACACCGTGCCGGCATCGACGAACGGCACAACGCCGATCTTGTCGGTGACGGCGATGCGCATCTCGACCGAGGTCTCGAAGAAGGAAAGCCCGCCGATCGGCTCTCCATTGCTGTCCTTCGGGCCGATGCCTTGATAGGCATAGCCGCGCACCGAACCGCCGCCGCCTGAGTAGAAGCGTCGATCCGCCGGAACATCTTGAAGACTGGCGCCGATGATCGAGCCGATGGCGACACGTTCGGCGAAAACGAATTTCGAGGCCGAATCGAGCGACTGGTAGGCCGACCCCTCGCCCTTCAGCTTGACGAAGGCAGCCCCGCTCAAAATGTCGTAGCTCGGCTCGGCATAGGCCAGCACCCTGAAGCCCCGGGTCGGATTGAGCTTGCTGTCGCGATTGTCGTAGACATATTGCAGCGGAATGCTGGCGATCAGATAGGTGTGCTTGCCGAAAGCGTCGTGGATTCTCGAATAATCAAGCGCGACTTGCGCGGAAACCGTCTGCTTCTTGTCCAGTTCGTAGGATAGGCCGGTGCTGCCCTTGACCGAGAAATGGTCATAGGCGTCGGGGTGCTCCAGCACGGCATTGACGCTGGCAATGAATTTCGACGCCGGCCCGACCACGCCCGGCTTCTCGAACATGACGCCGGCATTGTAATTGAGCTGGGTCAAGTCGTTGCTGCCGATGCCGCTGATCTTGCCGTCGATGCGCAGCTTTTCGGCGCGGCCAAACAGATTGCGATGCCCCCAATAGCCTTCGAGGCCCAGCCCTTCGGTGTTTGAGAAGCTGCCGCCAATGCCGAAATAGCGCGGCTTGCGTTCGCTGACCTGGACACCGATCGGGACGTTGCCCTCGGCGTCGAGGGCGTCGGCTTCCTTCACCGTCACGCTGTTGAAGACCTCGAGGCCGAGCAGCCGGTCGCGTGCATCGTCGATCTCATCGGGCGAATACTGGCGGCCACGCTTCAGGCCGGTCATATATTCGGTGAAGTCGCGGTCGACCTTTTCGGTGCCCTCGACAGTGGTGTCGCCATAGCCGGCGACCGGGCCGGCCGCGACGGTGAGCGTCACGTCGAGCGTCGAACCGGCGTGCTCGGCCACGATCTCGCGGCCCGTCACCTTGGCCAGCGGCCTGCCTTCTTGCTTGAGTGCCCGCACGATCGCCGCCTCGGCTTTGAGCACGGCGCCCGAACTGGCGTCACCGCCGGCGATCAGACCGAAATCGGCACTTGCCAGCCCCGCTGCATCGCCTTTCAGTCTGATGTTGCCAAGCGTGAATTTCGGCCCGGCCGCTATGCTTATCACCACCGGAATCGGCTGCGGGCCGGAAAACTCGGCATCGGGCGGCAGATCGTCGAGCGGCTTGCCCTGAATAGTGATGGTGACGACACCCTCGTAGCGGGCGTCCGCGTAGAGCGCGGCGACAAGTTGCTCACGGTCGCTGCGCGCCTTGGCCAAAAGACCCAGCGAACCTGATACCGGGTGTTCCTCGTCGGCTTTCAGCGCCGAGGCGTTTTCGAGCTTCTCGGCGAGATCCTTGTCAGCGTCGGGCGTCTCGATCGTCACGGCATAACGCAGCGGGTCGACGATGTCGGCATCTTCGTCCTTCGACGATCCCCATAGCTTGATGCCGAAAATCTCGAAGGCTGCCGCATTTCCGGTCTCGACAATAAGTGCCGCCGAGCACAGCAAGGCGAAAAGCAGGGCGCGCGAAAGCGCGCGCCGTGGCGCGGTTCCTCCCGACATCTGCCTTTTATACGCCGGCATTACGCTCCTAGCCTAGCTCGCAAACCTAAAATTGGAATGAAGTTCTGAAGCACTCGTAAAGGGGCCACAATCCAATTGCTGAAATAGACGGGGCTTGAAACTCACACCTTCTGCGTCGCCGCAAGAAAGCGTGATCCCCTGTCCTATGGAGCTACTACCGGTCATCGGCCGGAAAGCAAACCGTTGGCAGGCGGATCCTGCCGCGTCCTGATGTTGACAAGCGCGACTGAAGCTTGAAGATTTCTGGACGTCAGCACTTGTCTGGAGGGGTTTATGGCAATGCGCGCGGCTCGTGGTCTATCGATTCTTTTCCTTCTCTTTTTTGCCTGGAGCGGTGTCGCGCAAGCGGCCGAAGCCCGGCGGGTGGTGACGTCGAACAATTCCGACTATTTTGGTTTCGATCTCAGATCCGACCAGAATGTCAGCCTCGACCAGTGCAAGACCACCTGCCTCGGCGACCCGGCCTGCCGCGCCTTCACCTACAATCTCAAGGCCAAATGGTGCTTCCTTAAATCCGATTACAACTCGTTGAAACCCTTCAGCGGCGCCGTCGCCGGCAAGGTCGTCAACATCGATGGCGATCCCGACATCGGCGCGCCACCCGAACTGGCCTTCTTCCCGAACTGGATGGCAGACCAGGCCCAGCAATACCGCAACAGGCTCACTGGCCCGACCTACACCAAGCCGACCGAGGGGCTGACGGCGCTGAGCGCCGCCGCCGAACAGTCGGCGCTGACGGGCGATCATCGCTCGGCCATGCACAAATACGAGGCGGCGGTTTCGGTGTTGCCTGACGATGGCCAGCTTTGGCTCGAGCTGGCGCGCGAAACGCTTGCCGTTCATCCGACTGCCAACAGTTCGGAGCCGTCGACGCTGCCGGCGAACGCCACTTCCGCCGCCTTCAATGCCTACAAATTGCTGCGCACCACCAGCACGCGCGCCGACGTGCTGGCG
Organism: Mesorhizobium sp. M0910; assembly: GCF_040319465.1. Lineage (NCBI taxonomy): Bacteria > Pseudomonadati > Pseudomonadota > Alphaproteobacteria > Hyphomicrobiales > Phyllobacteriaceae > Mesorhizobium > Mesorhizobium sp. M0910. Next base: position 18,819 of record NZ_JAMYNZ010000004.1, on the reverse strand, counting down.
CTGCTCGGGGACGGCCTTGATCGCCGCGATCTCTACAGGCCGGCCCTGCAGGCCTACGAGGCGAGCCTCGCTCTCGTCAATTCGCCGGCAGTCAGGGCCGCCTACCAGGATCTCAAGGCCCGCAAGGGCTTCCGCGTCATCGATCATACCGTCGATGCCGACACCAGCGCGCCACGCATCTGCGCGCAGTTCTCCGAGGAGCTGGTCAAGACCGGCGTCGACTACTCGCAGTTCGTTACTGTCGACAATGCCGCTCCAAAGGGCGTCGAAGCCAAGGACAAGCAGATCTGCGTCGAAGGGCTCGAGCACGGCCAGCATTATGACGTGACCTTCCGCGCCGGCCTGCCGGCGGCCATTGGCGAGGTCACCGCGGCACCGGTGGTTCTGTCGATCTACGTGCAGGACCGCGCGCCTTCGGCCCGCTTCACCGGCGACAGCTTCGTGCTGCCCGCCGGCGCACGCCGCGGCATACCGGTCGTCACCGTCAACATGAATGCCGCCGAAATGAAACTCTTCCGCATCGGCGACCGCTCGCTGGCCCAACTTCTGTCGGGATATCAGTTCCTGCGCCAGCTTGACGGCTACGACATTTCGAACATCTCCGAACAGATGGGCGAGCCGGTCTGGCAGGGCCAGCTCGACATCGCCAACGACCTCAACAAGGAAGTCACCACCTCCTTCCCAATCGACCAGGCGCTGCCGAAGCGCAAGCCCGGCGTCTATGTGCTGACCGCACAAGCCGTCGACGATCGCAGCGACGACTATGATTCGCACGCCACGCAATGGTTCGTCGTCTCCGATATCGGCCTGTCGACCTATACCGGACAGGATGGACTGAACGTCTTTGCGCGTTCGCTCGCAACCGCCAAGCCGATTGCCGGCGCCGAGCTGACGCTGCTTGCCAGGAACAATGAAATCCTCGGCATCGCGACCACCGACGCGGAAGGGCGGGCGGTGTTCAATCCCGGCCTGACGCGCGGCGACAGCGGCATGGCACCGGCCGTGCTGATGGCCAAACAGGGCGACGACGATTTCGTCTTCCTCGATATGGGCCGCGCCGGCTTCGACCTGTCCGACCGTGGCGTCGCCGGACGGCCGGCACCTGGCGCGCTCGACGTCTATGCCTGGACCGAGCGCGGCATCTACCGCGCCGGCGAAGATGTCCATGTCGCGGCGCTTGCCCGCGATAGTGCCGCCAGGGCGGTCGAGAACCTGCCGCTGACCTTCATCTTCTCGCGGCCCGACGGCGTCGAGGACCGCCGCATCGTCAGCGACGGCGCGTCGGCCGGCGGTCACGCGGTCGACCTGCCGCTGGAACCTAACGCCATGCGCGGCACCTGGACGGTGGCGATCCATACCGATCCCAAGCAGGCGGCGGTCGCCAGCCAGATGTTCCTGGTCGAGGACTTCGTACCGGACCGCATCGAGTTCGACCTGTCCTCCGACAAGCAGGAGATCGCCCAGGGCGAGACCGCCAACATTACCGTCGACGGCCGCTTTCTCTACGGCGCGCCGGCCGCAGGCCTCGCGCTCGAAGGCGAATTGACGCTGTCGACCGCCCGCGACTGGGACCGCTTCAAAGGCTATTCCTTCGGTCTCGCCGACGAACAGTCGGCTGAACCGACAGTGACGCCCTTCATCGGCCTGCCGGTGGTCGGCGAGGACGGGAAGGCGACCTTCCCGGTCTCCGTCGATCAATTGCCATCCACCACCAAGCTGGTCGATGCCAAGATCACGGTCAGGATGCGTGAAACCGGCGGCCGTGCCGTCGAGCGCTCGCTGGATATCGGCATCCGCCCGCAGGGCCACATGATTGGCATCCGCCCGGATTTCGATGGAGACGAGGTGCCGCAAGGCGGCACGGCCAAGTTCAGCCTGATCGCCGTCGACCCAGACGGCAAGCGTGAGGCGCTGAAGGGCGCGCAATGGTCGCTGGTCAAGGTCGAGCGTAGCTACCAGTGGTACCGCTCGAGCAACTCCTGGAACTATGAGCCGGTCACCTTCACCAAGGCGGTGGCCAACGGCCAGGTCGACCTGAGCGCCGATGGCGAGGCTACGGTGTCGCTGCCGGTCGACTGGGGCCGCTACCGGCTCGAGATCGAGACAGCGGATCCGGAGGGCCCGGCCACCAGCTACGAGTTCGACGCCGGCTGGTATGTCAGTTCCACCACCACCGAAACGCCCGACGGCCTCGAGATTGCCCTCGACAAGAATACCTATGCGGCGGGTGAAGTGGCCAAGCTCAAAGTGTCGCCGCACTTTGCCGGCGAGCTGCTCGTCACCATCGGCGCCGACAAGCTCCTGAAGACCGTCACCGCCAGCGTGCCGGCCGGCGGCAGCACTGTCGACATCCCGATCGGCGACGACTGGGGTGCCGGCGCCTACGTCACGGCAACGCTGTTCAGGCCGGGCGATGCGCAAGAGACACGCATGCCGGCGCGCGCCATCGGCGTCAAATGGCTGAAGCTCGATCCCGGCTCGCGGAAGCTTGCTGTCAGCTTGGCGACGCCGGACAAGACCATGCCGCGCCAGCAGCTGTCGATCCCGGTTGCCGTTGCCGGCGTGCAGCCCGGCACCAACGCCTATGTCATGGTCGCGGCCGTCGACGTCGGCATCCTCAACCTGACCAACTACAAGGTACCGGATCCGGAGAACTGGTTCTTCGGGCAGCGCATGCTCGGTCTCGAGGTTCGCGACATCTATGGCCGGCTGATCGACGGCTCGCTGGGCACAACCGGTAAGCTGCGCACCGGCGGCGACGGCGCCAACATGCAATCGCAAGGCAGTCCGCCGACCGAAAAGCTGGTCGCCTTCTTCTCCGGCCCGGTCCAGCTCGACGCCGACGGCAAGGCGCGGATCGACTTCGACATTCCGCAGTTCAACGGCACCGTGCGCGTCATGACCGTCGCCTGGACCAAGGAAGCGGTCGGCCATGCCCAGTCCGACGTCATCGTGCGTGATCCGGTGGTAATCACCGCCGGCCTGCCGCGCTTCCTGGCGCCCGGCGATTCCGCCGTCATGCGGCTCGACGTCGCCGACACCGACGGCCCCGCAGGCGACTACAAGCTGACCGTCAACACGACAGGCGACCTGTCAACCGGCAATGCCGCCTTGCCTGAAAAGCTGACGCTCGCCAAAGGCAAGCGGCAGACACTGACCGTGCCGTTGATTGCGCAGACCGCAGGCAACGCCTCGATCACCATCAGGCTTGCGCATGCCGACGGCACCGCCGTCGAGCAGACGCTCTATGTGCCGGTGCGCCCGGCGCAACTGCCGGTGACCACCCGCATGGTCGTTGACCTCAAGGGCAATGGCGGCGCGCTGCGCGTCGACAAGGAACTGCTGGCGGCAAGCCTGCTCGATGGCGCTTCGGTCAGCGTCGGCGTTTCGCAGGCGGCTGCCTTCGACGTGCCGTCGCTGCTGATGACGCTCGACCGCTATCCCTATGGTTGCGCTGAACAGACCACCAGCCGCGCCATGCCGCTTCTCTACGTCAACGACATGGCTTCCGGCATCGGCATGGCCAGCGACCCCGATCTGCATGGCCGCGTCCAGGACGCCATCTACAAGGTGCTGAGCTACCAGGCATCGGCCGGCAGCTTCGGCCTGTGGGGTCCGGGTTCCGGCGATCTGTGGCTCGACGCCTATGTCACCGATTTCCTGACCCGGGCGCGCGAGCAGAAGTACGACGTGCCGGCCTTGGCGATGAACCAGGCGCTGAGCAATCTGCAGAACGCGATCGGCTACGATCAGGACGTCCAGGATCGTGGCAGCGAGATCGCCTACGCGCTCTATGTGCTTGCCCGCAACAAGAAGGCCTCGGCCGGCGATCTGCGTTATTATGCCGACACCCAGCTCGAGGCCTTTACCAGCCCGATGGCCGTCGCCCAGCTGGCGGCGTCTCTCGCGCTCTACGGTGACACGCAGCGCTCGGAGGCAACCTTCCAGGCCGCGCTGCAACTGGCCAAGTCGACACCCGAATATGACTATTACCGATCCGACTATGGCTCGCCGCTGCGTGACGGCGCGGCGATCCTGGCGCTTGCCGCGGAAAGCAAGCCGGTGCCGACCATCGTGCCGGCGCTGATCCAGTTGGTGACCAGGGAACGCGCCGACGCTAGGTGGACCAGCACGCAGGACGAGTCCTGGATGCTGCTGGCGGCCCGGGCGCTGAAGGCCGGCAATGATTCGATCGCGCTGACCGTCAACGGCGCACCGCATGCCGGCGGCTATTCGGACCAGATCGCCGGTGGCGACCTGGCCGACAGTCCGCTGACCATCGTTAATACCGGCAGAAATCCGCTGCAGGCGGTCGTCACCACTGTGGCCTCGCCGATCCAGCCTCTGCCGGCCGGCGGCAACGGCTTTACCATCAGCCGTACCTACTACAAGCTCGACGGCACAGAGGCCAACGTGACGGAGGTCAAGCAGAACGAACGCTATGTCGTCGTGCTCAAGGTTTACGAGCAGAACACCTGGCCTTCGCGGCTGCTGATCACCGACCTGCTGCCGGCCGGCTTCGAGATCGACAATCCGGGCCTGGTCTCCAGCGCTCAGTTGACGAACTTCTCCTGGCTGGCTCAGACCGATGCCGCCCATCTCGAATTCCGCGACGACCGTTTCGTCGCGGCGTTCAATCCCAACGACGGCGACGGCGACCGCAACATCACGCTCGCCTACGTCGTGCGCGCGGTGACGCCGGGCACCTATGCCCACCCGGCGGCAACGATCGAGGACATGTACCGGCCGCAATATTCGGCCCGCACCGCCACCGGCATGATGGAGGTCAAGGCGCCGTAAGGCAAAAAAGGCGGATAGGAATATGGCGATGGCGCTGCCCCTCATTGCCCTGCCGGGCATTTCTTCCCATATAGAGACGGGGAGGAAGAGCCATGCGCCGAAGTTTTCGCCGAACTTTGACGCCGCAGAAAAGGCGCCAAGGGTCGCGACAGCCCCCTTCTCCCCATCACTAAACGGGGAGAAGGTGCCAGCAGGCGGATGAGAGGCGGCGCCATGCTCTCCAGAAAGTTCCTGCGCCGAGCGGCCATCACGGGCATTTCCTTGGCCGGTCTCGCTGCAATCACCGCCATCGCCCTCTGGCAGCTCGACCGCGCATTTCCGCCGCCGCTGCCGGCTGCTTTGACGGTCTCGACCGAGGTGCAGGACCGAGACGGCCAACTGCTGCGCGCCTTCGCTACGCCGGACGGCTACTGGCGGCTCGCTACCAGCCTGGACCAGGTCGACAAGCAGTTCGTCGACATGCTGGTCACCTATGAGGACAAGCGTTTCTGGGGTCATCAAGGCATCGACGTGCTGGCACTGGCGCGTGCCGCCGGCCAGTTCGCGACCAGCGGCCATATCGTCTCCGGCGGTTCGACGCTCTCGATGCAGCTCGCCCGCCTGATCGAGCCACGCGACAGCCGCAGCCTCGGCTCGAAGATCAAGCAGATGCTGCGCGCCCTGCAAATCGAACGGCGGCTTTCCAAGCGCGAGATCCTCGAACGCTATCTGACGCTGGCGCCCTATGGCGGCAATCTCGAAAGTGTGCGCGCCGCTTCGCTCGCCTATTTCGGCAAGGAGCCGAAACGGCTGACGGTCTCGGAGGCCGCCCTGCTCGTCGCCTTGCCGCAATTGCCGGAAAAGCGACGCCCTGATCGCAATCTCGAGATTGCCCACGCTGCCCGCGACAGGGTGCTGACCCGCATGGTCTCGGCAGGCCTGCTCGGCGAACGTGAGGCCGCGCGTGCCGCGCTCGACGATGTGTCGGGGCTGCGGCGCACTTTGCCGGCGCTCGCTGCCCATGCGGCCTATGCAATGCTGCCCAAGGCCATCCCCGGCCAGAAGCTGCAACTGACGATCCGCAAGAGTGTCCAGGAAGGGCTGGAGGAGGTGGCGAAAGATGCAGCCGCCAGGCTCGGCCCTCGCCTCTCGGTGGCCATGGTGCTGGCCGATGCCCGCACCGGCGATATCCTTGGCGAGGTCGGCTCTGCCGATTTCTTCGATGCCACTCGTTCGGGCTGGATCGACATGACCAAAGTCGTTCGCTCGCCTGGCTCGACGCTGAAGCCGTTCATCTATGGTCTCGCCTTCGAACAAGGCCTGGTGGCGCAGGAGATGCTGATCGAGGACAGCCCAGCCGATTTCTCCGGCTACCGGCCGAAGAACTTCGACATGGGCTATCAGGGCGATGTCAGCATCAGGCAGGCGCTGCAATTGTCGCTCAACGTTCCGGCGATCCGCGTGCTCGACGCGGTCGGCCCGGCCCGGCTGATGGCGCGCTTTCGCCAGGCCGATGTGACCCCTGTACTGCCCGTCAACGAGGCGCCTGGCCTGGCAATCGGCCTCGGTGGCGTCGGGATGACACTGCGCGACCTGGTTCAGCTCTATGCAGGCCTTGCCAATGGCGGCAAGGCACACACGCTGCGTGACGGCACCGAGCCGGAGAATGCCGAACGCTCGACCACCACCATCCTCGACGGACAGGCGACCTGGCAGATCACCGACATCCTGTCAGGCGTCAAGCCGCCTCCGGGTGCCGCCCAACGCGGCATCGCTTACAAGACCGGCACCTCCTACGGCTATCGCGACGCCTGGTCGGTCGGCTTTGACGGCCGCTATGTGCTCGGCGTATGGGTCGGCCGCCCCGACGCCGGCGCGGTGCCCGGCCTGTCCGGCTACATCTCGGCGGCGCCCATCTTGTTCGAAGGCTTTGTCCGTTCCGGCCTGGCCGCCGTACCACTGCCAAGCCAGCCGTCCGGCGTCCGGCGTCCCAAACGCGAGGAGCTGCCGGTGACGCTGACGCGCTTCGGCGCCGGCACCGATGGGCTGGTGCAGGCGACGCCGACCGAACCTGCGCCAACCATCATCTTTCCGCCCGACGGCGCCCGCGTCGATCTCGGCACTTCCTCGGCCGACGCCTCGCCGCTGGTCCTCAAGCTGCAGGGCGGCCGCGCACCATTCCGCTGGCTGGCCAACGGCAAGCCGCTGGTCGGCATCGACCGGCGGCGCACCGCAACCTGGCAGCCGGACGGCGCCGGCTATTCGACCCTGACCGTGATCGACGCGGCGGGACGCGCGGCTAGCGTAAAGGTTTTTGTCGAGTGAAAATTTCCCTTGAATAGATTTCGGCAGGTGATTCAGGAGATTGGGTTTTACGCCTTGCTTTCGGCCGCCGGTATTTCCTCGGCCTTTGCTGACACCCTCCCCGCCGGCTTTGTTCGGCTGGCCGACATCGATCCCAGTATCCGGCAGGATATCCGCTATGCCGGCCTCGAAAATTTCCTGCATCGCAAGGTAAGCGGCTACGATGCGCCGGTATGCGTCCTCACCAGGCAAGCGGCGCAAGCGCTTTCGGCAGTGCAGAAAGCGATTGCTGCCGAAGGGCTGACGCTGGTCGTGTTCGACTGCTACCGCCCTGCGCGGGCTGTCTCCGACATGAGTGAATGGACAAAAACGGGCGGGCCACCGGACCCGCAATGGTATCCAAAGGTCAAGCGCAAGGATCTCATCGCCAAGGGTTATATCGGCGAACTGTCCACCCATTCGCGCGGATCGACGGTCGATGTCGCGATCGCCGGGGTCAACCATAAAAAACAGGCCGGCCGCACGAGCGCTCCGAAACCGGCCTGCGGCGCGACCGATGCCGACACGCTCGATTTCGGCACCGGTTTCGACTGTTTCGATCCGGCGAGCGAAACGGCTCACCGAGCGATAGACGATGAAGCCGCGGCTAACCGCAAAAGACTTGTCGAGGCGATGCGCGCCGGCGGCTTCAAGAATTACCCACGCGAATGGTGGCACTTCACGCTGGAAAACGAGCCGTTTCCAAGAGAGCGCTTCAACTTTCCCGTTACCGGCGAATAAGCTGCCGAAACCTCGTTCAGACGACACGCAGCCATTGCCGAAGAGCTGGCCGTCTCTAGTTAATCGCGTCGGGAGCGCGATCATGGTCCATGCGGGAAAATAGTTCCTCGCATCGCCCAAACCAGGCGAAAAATTGCTTCAATGAGCCAAAAAAGGCAACATTGATTGCATCTAAATTCTATCAATTCGGTAGATTTGGCGCGAGTTCAACGGAGGCGGAAATGACCAAACCTCATTTCAGGAAACTGCTCGGCGCACTGGTCGCCACATCCGTCCAGTTCGGCACGCTCGGTTTCGCGTTTGCCGACACCACCATTCTCAACGTGTCCTATGATCCGACGCGTGAGCTCTATAAGCAATTCGATGAGGCCTTCATTGCCCACTGGAAGGCAGAGACAGGCGAGACGGTCACCGTCCAGCAGTCACATGGCGGATCCGGCGCGCAGGCTCGCGCCGTGATCGACGGCCTCGACGCCGACGTGGTGACGCTGGCGCTCGAAGGCGATATCAACGCCATCGTTTCGAAAGCGAAGAAGATCAATCCAGACTGGCGGACGAAATTCGAAAACAATTCGGCGCCCTACACCTCGACCATCATCTTTCTCGTCCGCAAGGGAAACCCCAAGGGCATCCATGACTGGGGCGATCTGGTCAAGGAGGACGTCCAGGTGATCACGCCGAATCCCAAGACCTCCGGTGGCGCGCGCTGGAACTATCTCGCCGCCTGGGCCTATGCCAGCTCCAAGGATGGCGGCGACGAGGCCAAGACCAAGGAATTCGTCGGCAATCTCTATGCGCATGTCCCGGTTCTCGACACCGGTGCGCGCGGCGCCACCGTGACCTTCGCGCAAAAAGGGCTGGGCGACGTGCTGCTCGCCTGGGAAAACGAGGCTTATCTGGCGCTCGATGAGTTCGGCGCCGACAATTTCGATATCGTCTACCCGCCGACCTCGATCCTGGCCGAGCCGCCGGTCGCCGTGGTCGACGCCAATGTCGACGCCAAAGGTACACGCAAAGTTGCCGAAGCCTATCTGAGCTATCTCTATTCCAAGGAGGGCCAGACGATCATCGCCAAGAACCATTATCGCCCTTCGAAACCCGACCTGGTGCCGGCGGAGGACCTTGCCAAGCTGCCTGAGATCAAGCTGATCACCATCGACGACCCGCTTTTTGGCGGCTGGAAGAAGGCACAGCCTTATCATTTCGGCGATGGTGGTATATTCGACCAGATCTACAAGCCGGCCCAGTAGCATTTAGATCAGGACGACATGACCACAGCACCCGCCAAGGCGGGGTGGCGGTTCAGACAGCCGAGCGTCATTCCGGGTTTCGGATTGACGCTCGGCTTCTCGCTTGCCTACCTCACCCTCATCATCCTCATTCCCCTGTCCGGGCTGATCTGGCGCTCGGCGGCGCTCGGCTGGACCGACTTTTGGGCGATCGTCACCGACCGCCGCACCATCAACGCGCTTGAGATCAGCTTCGGCACCGCCTTCATTGCCGCCGCTGTCAACGTCGTCTTCGGCACGATCGTCGCGTGGGTACTGGTGCGCTACAGCTTTCCCGGCCGCCGCATCGTCGATGCCATGGTCGACCTGCCCTTCGCGCTGCCGACAGCGGTCGCCGGCATTGCGCTGACCACGCTCTACGCACCGAACGGCTGGATCGGAAGCCTTCTGACGCCGCTCGGCATTAAGGTCGCCTACACGCCGCTTGGCATCGTAATTGCGCTGATCTTCATCGGCCTGCCCTTCGTCGTACGCACCGTCCAGCCGATCATGGAGGAGATCGACAAGGAGGTAGAGGAAGTGGCCGCCACGCTCGGCGCCAATCGCTTCCAGATCATCAGCCGCGTTCTGCTTCCCGGACTGGCGCCGGCCATCGTCACCGGTTTCGCGCTGGCCTTCGCGCGCGGCGTCGGCGAGTACGGTTCCGTCATCTTCATCGCCGGCAATCTGCCCTATAAATCCGAAATCGCACCGCTTCTGATCGTCATCCGGCTGGAGGAATATAATTATGCGGCGGCGACCGCGATCGCGGCGATCATGCTGGCGCTGTCCTTCGTGATGCTGCTGGTCATCAACCTGGTGCAGACCTGGAGCCGCAAGCGCTATGGCTGACCCGGAGATCAAATCCTACGCGCCGCACCATGAAAGCCAGTCGCCGGCGGTGACGGAAAGCCGCACGGCGAGAACCGTGCTGATGGCCCTAACGTTTGCGTTCCTTGCCATCTTCCTGCTCTTGCCGCTGATCATCGTCTTCAAGGAAGCTTTCGCCAAGGGCATCGAGGCCTACACACAGGCGCTAGGCGAACCGGATACGCGCTCGGCGATCCGCCTGACGCTTCTGGTCGCGGCGATCTCGGTGCCGCTCAACATCGTCTTCGGCATTTCCGCCGCCTGGGCCATCGCCAAGTTCGAATTCAAGGGCAAGGCGTTCCTGACCACGCTGATCGACCTGCCCTTTTCCGTCTCGCCGGTCATTTCGGGGCTTGTCTACGTGCTCTTGTTCGGCGCGCAAGGCCTGCTCGGCGCCTGGCTCAGGGCGCATGGCATCGTCATCCTGTTTGCGGTGCCAGGCATCGTGCTGGCCACGATCTTCGTCACCTTCCCCTTCGTCGCCCGAGAATTGATCCCGCTGATGCAGGAACAGGGCAATGGCGATGAGGAGGCGGCCCTGTCGCTCGGGGCCAATGGCTGGCAGGCGTTCTGGTACGTGACGTTGCCCAACGTCAAATGGGGATTGCTCTACGGCGTGCTGCTGTGCAATGCCCGCGCCATGGGCGAGTTCGGCGCGGTCTCGGTGGTGTCCGGCCACATACGCGGATTGACCAACACCATGCCGCTGCATGTCGAAATCCTTTATAACGAGTACAATGCCGCCGCCGCCTTTGCCGTCGCTTCGCTGCTTGCCGGCCTGGCGCTCGTCACGCTGGTCTTGAAAACACTTCTCGAGATGCGCTACGGCGCCGAGATCGCCGCGACGCGCGGACACTGACAAAATGCATGTCGCCCAAAAGTGGGAACCGGTTTTGGGATAACGACATGCATCAACTACAAAAGGGATTTGCATGGAAGTTCGCGTTGCCAACGTGCGCAAGGAGTTTGAGCGGTTTCCGGCCCTCCGCGACGTTTCGCTCGACATCAAGTCGGGAGAACTGATCGCTCTGCTGGGACCGTCCGGTTCCGGCAAGACGACGCTGCTCAGGCTGATTGCCGGATTGGAGCGGCCGACCCGCGGAAAGATCTTCTTCGGCGAAGAGGATGCCTCGCAAAAGTCGATCCAGGAGCGCAATGTCGGCTTCGTCTTCCAGCACTATGCGCTGTTTCGCCATATGACGGTCGCCGACAATATCGGCTTCGGACTCAAGGTCCGGCACGGGCCGTCGCGCCCGTCGGCAAAGGAAATCCGCCGCCGCGCCTCGGAACTCCTCAACCTCGTTCAGCTCTCCGGTCTGGAAAAACGCTATCCGGCACAGCTTTCGGGCGGCCAGCGCCAGCGCGTGGCGCTGGCCCGCGCCATGGCGATCGAACCGGCCGTGCTTTTGCTCGACGAGCCGTTCGGCGCGCTCGATGCCCAGGTGCGCCGCGAACTGCGCCGCTGGCTGCGCGACATCCACGACGCCACCGGCCACACCACGGTCTTCGTCACCCATGACCAGGAAGAGGCGCTGGAGCTTGCCGACCGCGTCGTGGTGATGAGCCAGGGCCGCATCGAGCAGGTCGGCACCGCCGACGAGATCTACGACACGCCGAACTCGCCCTTCGTCTACGGCTTCATCGGCGAATCGAGCTCGATTCCGGTCAAGGTCGAGGACGGCCAGGTCTGGATCGCCGACCGGCCGATCGGGCTTTCCGCGCCGCACGCACCGCAAGGCGAAGCGACGCTGTTCTTCCGCCCGCACGACGTCGATCTGGTGGAAGAATGCAACGGATGCATCGCCGGCACGGTCGCCGCCAGCCGCCGCGTCGCCGGCACCCGAAGGGTAGAACTCGAAATCGGCGGCGAGCGCCAGCGGGTCGAGATCGAATTGCCCGTCGACCATCCCGCGGCGCAGAAAAGCCGCGTGGCTTTTCGGCCGCGGCGCTGGAAGCTTTTTCCGGCTGCTTGATCTTCTATCAGGCGCTACACCAGCCAGTTCTCGACCTTCAGGCCTTTGATCCGGTTGAACTCCCCGGTGTTGGCCGTCACCAGGGTAGTTCCCAACGCACGGGCGTGAGCAGCAATAAAAAGGTCGTTTTGGCCGATGGTCTGGCCCCCGCCTTCCAGTTCTGCGCGAATCGCGCCGTACTCGGCATCCACTGGCACATCGAGCGGCAAGACGGGAATCTCAGCCAGCAATTCCTCGACCTTCTTGTGCAGTTTCGCCGATCTGTTCTTGACGCAGCCATATCGCAGTTCCGACGCGACCACGATGCTGGTACACACGGCGGCGTCTCCCACGCGCAGGACAGCGCTTGCGGCTTTCCCGGCCGGATTTCGGATCATGTCGCTGACAATGTTCGCGTCCAGCATGAACCGCATCAAAAAAATTCCTCGGATTTGACAGGCATATCCGCGACATCGGGAAAGTCTTCCTCGGCACCGGGCGGTGGCTCTTTCGCCCATTGGGCGAGCAGTGCGGTGAGACCAGGCTTGCGGACCGGCTCGATGATCAGGCGGTCGCCTTCACGGCTGATCAAGACCTTTTCGCCGGGAAGTTCGAACTCGACAGGAATGCGCACCGCCTGGCTGCGATTGTTACGAAACAGCTTTGCCTCTTTCGGCGGGGTTGTTGAATGGCGGTGTTGAGGCATGACAACAGCTCCTTGTATATACTATTTGTATATGCCAGACAGCGCGGCGATGCAATCGCATTGCACAGCGTTGGCCGGCCGGGAACCATCGTACACGCCGACGACATCGGCACCGCTGCCAGGCTGTCCTGAGACTCTGCTTGAAAGAAAAAACTAGAAATCGCCCACAGCGGGACTACTTTTTCTCGCGATAACGTCGAGGGGCCGCTCTGCGTGCCTCGTCGCGCACGAGGCCTTGCCGCTATGGTCCGGCAATAAGCGTACCGCATTGGAGCCCTATTTTCATGAAGCGATTTTTGCTTGGCGTCGCCACATTGGCCGGCCTGGTCCTCGCATCCTCCCAAGCCTGGCCGGCCGACAGATTGCTGAACGCCTCTTACGATGTCGGTCGCGAACTGTTTGCGCAGGTCAACAAGGCGTTCGTCGCCGGCCACCCTGGCGTCACCATCGATCAGTCGCATGCCGGAACCTCGGCACAAGCACGCGCCATCGCCGAAGGCCTCGGCGCCGACGTGGTCACGTTCAACCAGGTCATCGACATCGACTTCCTGGTCAAGAAGGGTCTTATCTCCGCCGACTGGCAGAAGGACTTTCCCGACAACGCCTCGCCTTTCTATTCGCTGCCCTCCTTCCTGGTGCGCGCCGGCAATCCGAAGCACATCAAGGATTGGAACGATCTCGTCCGCGACGACGTCCAGGTGATCTTCCCCAATCCGAAAACCTCCGGCAATGCGCGCTACACCTATCTCGCGGCCACCGCCTACGCCAAGGAAGCCTTCAAGGGCGACGATGCCAAGGTGAAGGAGTTTGTGACGAAGCTGTTCAACAACGTGCCGATCTTCGACACCGGCGGACGCGCCGCGACCACCACTTTCGTGCAGCGCGAAATCGGCGACGTGCTGATCACCTTCGAGTCGGAAACGCGCGGCGTCCGCAAGGAGTATGGCGAGGACAAGTTCGAACAGGTGACGCCTTCGGTCAGCCTGTTGGCCGAATTCCCGGTGGCGATCGTCGATACGGTCGCCGACGAGCATGGCACGCGAGATCTCGCCAAGACTTATCTCGACTTCCTCTATACGCCGGAGGGCCAGGACATCGCCGCCCGCAACGGCCTGCGGGCCCTCGACCCGGCGGTCGCCGCCAAATACAAGGCTGAGTTTCCCGACGTCCGGCTGCTGACGGTGGAGGAGGTCTTCGGCGGCTGGGCCAAGGTCCAGGCCGAGCATTTTGCAGCGGGCGGCCTGCTCGACCAGACTTATGGCAGCCGCTGACGTCGCCAACGACTGAAAGCCGGCGCTTGGCGGCTTTTCCTTCATTTTGCCCGCCGAAATTGCAGCTTCCGCACCTTCCGGACCGCCCGTCCGCCAAAGCGTTACGAAGAATCAACGCGTTTGCGCGCAATATGTCGTCGGGCGGCCTGTCTGCGAACGGCATCGCACGGCCAAACTGTCATTATTTGCACACAAACAGCCGCCAGATGCGGGTGGTTGGGGCTTTATGGGTTGGTTCGGGCATGCTTACCAAAAAAGGCAAATACGGCCTCAAGGCCCTCGTGCATCTGTCGGGCCTGCCGGTCGGCCAGCTCGCATTCGTCAATGACATCGCGGTCGCCAACAACATCCCGAAGAAATTCCTCGATGCCATCCTGGGCGAGTTGCGCAACGCCGGCTTCGTCCAGAGCCGCAAGGGCAAGGAAGGCGGTTACCGCCTCGCCCGGCCGGCTTCCGAGATCAAGATCGGCCATGTCGTGCGCGTCCTCGACGGGCCGCTGGCGCCGATCCCCTGCGCCAGCCGCACGCAATACCAGCGTTGCGAGGATTGCGACGAGGCGACCTGCCAGGTCCGGCACATGATGCTGGAGGTGCGTCAGGCGATCGCCGAGGTGCTCGACAACCGCAGCCTTGCCGCCATGCGCGACGCCGACAATGACGATTTCCCGGTCGAACTGACGTCGCAGATCTAGCGCGCGAGCAGGCTCAAGGCGGTCGCGACGGTGTCGGCAACCGGACGCGTGCTATCTAAGGTCATTGCCGCTTCGTCCGCCGCTGGCGCCTCAAGCGTGGCGAACTGGCTGTCGACCAGGCTTGCCGGCATGAAATGACCCTTGCGACTGCCTACGCGCTGTTTGGCCGTTGCCGGGTCGATCTCAAGGTAAACGAAAACGATATCCGCGCAAAAGCCGCGCAGGCGATCGCGATAACTGCGCTTCAGCGCCGAGCAGGCGGCGACCACACCTCGCCCGCTTGCGACCGATGCTGCCATGCGCTGGCCGATCGCGTCGAGCCAGCCCTCGCGCAGCACGTCGGTAAGCGGCTGCCCGCTCGCCATGCGCGCGACGTTTTCGGGCGGATGCAGCCTGTCGCCTTCGATAAAGAGCGCGCCCAATGCCGCTGCAAGCGCTTCGCCGACGACCGACTTGCCGCAGCCGGCAACGCCCATCACCACGATGGCGGGTGTCGCTCGAACAGTGCTCGCCGGCTTATATGCCACGTCTTTCCCGGTCATGCAGGTCAGCGGCTTGCCGGCGCGCGGCCATAGAGCAGCAGCATGGCGACGATGACGACGCCATAGATGATCTGCCGTCCCGCCTCCGGCATCTGCATGACGGAAAGAATGGATTGCAAAAGCGTGATCAGGATCACGCCGGCGACGGTGCCGAGATAGGAACCGCGCCCACCGAGGATCGAGGTGCCGCCGAGCACCACCGCTGCTATCGACGGCAGAAGGTAGGCGTCGCCCATCGACTGTGCCGCCTTGGACGCATAGCCGGCCAAAAGCACGCCGCCGAAGGCGGAGAGCCCGCCCGAAACCGCAAAGGCGATCATCACAACGCGCCTTGTGTCGATGCCGGAAAGATATGCGGCACGCTCGCGGTTGCCGATGCCATAGACGGTGCGGCCGAAGCCGGTGCGGGTCAGCACGAACACCATTGCGGCGCCGATCAGTGCCCAGATGAGCACGGCGTTGGGCACGCCAGGAACGGCAAAGCCGGTCGCCAGATAGCGCATCGCACCGGTCGCCGAATCCTGCGGCGAGAAACCGCCCGTGTAGACCACCATCAGCCCCTGCGCGACGGCGTTGGTGGCAAGCGTGATGATCATCGAGGGAATGCGCAGATAGGCGACGCCGATGCCGTTGACGATGCCGATCAGAACACCGCAGAAGATGCCGAACGGAATGGCAAGCGCCACACCGACCGGCCCATAAGCGGCCGCGGCGCAGGCCATCATCGCGCCGGCCGCCACCGACCAGGGTACCGACAGGTCGATCTGGCCGAGCAGGATGACCAGCATCATGCCGGTGGCGATGACGCCGAGAAACGACGCCACCTTGAGCTGCTGCAAAAGGTATTCAGGCGACAGGAAGCTGCGCGAATAGAGGCTGCCGAGGAACAGCAGCAGCACGATACAGGCGAACGCCGTCAGCACCGCAGGGTCGGCGCGGCGGAGGAATTTCGGCATGCGGCCTGCGAGACCGCTCACAGTCGTTTCGCTCACAGGAACCACTCCAGCCGGTTGCGGACCCGAAACAGGGCGAAGGCGCCGAGGCTGACCGCGATCAGCAGGATGACGCCCTGGAATAGAGGCTGCCAGAGCGGATCGAAATCGAAGACGAACAGCAGGTCGCCGATGGTGCGGAAGGCAAGCGCGCCGAAGATCGCGCCGATGGCGCTGCCCTTGCCGCCGAACAGCGACACGCCGCCAAGCACGACCGCGGCAATCGAAAACAGCGTATAGGCATTGCCGCTGGCATAGGCCGCATCGCCGGTATAGGTGAAGAACGTCAGGAACAGCCCGCCGATCGCGGCCAGCAGCCCAGCAAGCGTATAGGCGGCGAACTTTCCACGCCGGATCGGCACGCCGGACATGTAGGCCGCCATCTCCGAGGAGCCGGCCGCATAAGCGGCGCGGCCGAGCACCGACTGGCTGAACGGCACCCAGACAACGAGCACGACCGCCAGCAGCGTCACCAGGCTCGCCGGCACAATACCAAACAGGCGCCCGGTCAGTGCATCGGCGAGCCCTTCATTGACCGAGCCGCCCGGAAACGGCCGAAGCAGCAGGGCGATGCCGAAATAGACCGCACCGGTGGCAATGGTGGCGACGATCGGCTGCAGGCGTCCATAGATGACGATGGCGCCGTTGATTGCCCCGCACAGCAGCCCGGTGCCGAGCACGGCGATGACGCCGAAGGCGGTCTCGAGGCCGGTGCCGACGACCAGCCACGAGGCCAGGCAATTGGTCAGGGTGAAGATCATGCCGACGGAGAGGTCGATGCCGGCGGTGATCACGACCAGCGTCTGCGCCATCGCAACGAAGGCGAGCAGCACGCCCTTGTTCGACGCCGTCTGCACGACATTGGCGGTGAAGCCCGCCGGATGGTTCGAGGTGTAAATGATGAACATGACAACGAAGATGCCGAACGCCAGCAGCGTTCCGCGCTGTTCGGCGAGCCAATAGCGCCAATCCTTCACGCGTTCGCTCCTTGCCTTGGCATCTCTTCGTGAATGTTGAGCGCGCTGGCAATCAGGGCCCTCTCGGTGATTTCGGCGCCGACCAGTTCGCGCTTGACCGCGCCGTCATAGAGCACCAGCACTCGGTCGCAGCAACCGATCAGCTCGTCATAGTCGGTCGAATAGAACAGGATCGCCGCACCCTGATCGGCAAGCTTGCGCATCAACTGGTACAGCTCCTGCTTGGTGCCGACATCGATGCCGCGCGTCGGGTCGTTGAGCAGGATGATGCGCGGCTGCCGCATCAGCCATTTGGCGATGACGACCTTCTGCTGGTTGCCGCCGGATAGCGCGCCGACCGGAATGTCGAGGCCGGCGGTCTTGATCGCCAGGAGACCGACCATGTCGTCGATCAGCCGCTGCTCGGCGGCTCGATCGATGATGCCGGCCCTGGACAGCCGGTCGAGGGCGGCGAAGGAGAGATTTTCGCGCACCGTCATCGGCAGCATCAACCCTTCCGTCTTGCGATCCTCCGGGATCAGCGCCATGCCGATCCGGTCGTCACGCGCCGCGGCCGGACTGGCGATCGCCACCGGCCTGCCGTCGATCAGGATCTGGCCCGACAGGCCACGCAGCACACCGAAGAAGGCGAGCAGCAATTCGCGCTGGCCCTGGCCGTCGAGGCCGCCGAGCCCGACCACCTCGCCCGCCCCGACCGATAGCGAGACATCGTGCAGCCGATCCGTCCAGGACAGGTTGCGCGCCTCTAGAACCGGCGTGGCTGCGGCAGCCGCCCGCGCGGGTTTGGGCGGAAAGATGTGGCTGTATTCGCGCCCGATCATCAGTTCGACGACCTCGTTGTCGCTCTTGGTGCCGGCCGCGTAGCTGGCGACATTGCGGCCATTGCGGAACACCGTGCACTGGTCGGCCAGCTCGGCGATCTCGTTCATGCGGTGCGAGATGTAGAGCAGCGCCAGCCCTTCCGAACGCAGCCGCTTCAACACGGCGAAAACCCTGGCGACGTCGGCCGCGGTCAGCGCCGAGGTCGCCTCGTCGAGGATCAGGATGCGTGGCTTGCGCGCCAGTGCCTTGGCGATCTCGACCATCTGCCTTCGTGAAAGAGGAAGATCCTTGACCAGCGCCAGCGGATGGATATCGGAAGCGCCGGCGCGAGCCAGGGCTTCTTCGGCGATGCGGCGCTGCGCCTTGCGGTCGATCATGCCGAAACGCTTCGGCGGATCGGAAATGACGATGTTGTCGGCAACGCTGAGTTCGGGGACGAGCGACAGTTCCTGGAAGATGCAGACGATGCCGGCCTGGTTGGCAGCGGCCGGCGAAGCGAAGCTCACTTCGTTCCCGTCCAGCATCATGCGGCCCTCGTCGGGCGCGACGACCCCCGCCATGACCTTGATCAGCGTCGATTTGCCGGCGCCGTTCTCGCCGAGGATGGCGTGGATGCTGCCTGGAGTGACCGACAGTTCGGCCTTCTCCAGCGCGCGCACGCCGCCATAGCGCTTGGATATGCCTTCCATGCGGAAGAGCGGAACCGCACCGTCCATCGGCCCTCCCCAGGCGCTTGGCAATCAGGATGTCGAGTGCCGGGGGGGGGGGGGGGGGGGGGGGGGGCGCGCGGGGGGGGGGGGGGGGGGGGGGGGGTGGGGTGGGGGGGGGGGGGGGGGGGGGGGGGGGGGGGGGGGGGGGGGGGGG